>JBBRNO010000053.1:0-36881 GCA_038230275.1 Bryobacterales bacterium | reverse complement strand
TTATCCGGATCGCTGCTGCCTTCCAGCGCCGCTTTCGGAACGAATGGATACATGCTGGGTCCGTACATCTTGGTGTTCAGCCGGCCACTGACGGAGAGCATGGAATCGCGAATCGCCTCCACTTCCAAGCGGGTGTAGGGGAAGCGCCAAAGTAGCAGGTCGTCCGGGTCTTCGGTGGCATAGGCGGAGTTGCGCTGTTTGCCCATGCGGTAGGTGTTGCTGGCGAGGATGAGCCGGTGCAGTTTTTTGATGGACCAGCCATTGTCAATGAACCAGTTCGCCAGCCAATCGAGCAGTTCCGGATGGCTTGGCTTTTGGCCCATGACGCCGAAATCGCTGGGAGTGCGGACCAGACCTTCGCCGAAATGGAACTGCCAGATGCGGTTCACAATCACCCGCGCAACCAATGGATTTTCGGGATTCACCAACCAGCGCGCCAGGCCGAGACGCGGTTTTTCAAAATCGGGCTGCTCCTTGACTAAGATGGCGGGAACTGCCGGCTGAACCTCGGGGCCGGGGTTGGATGCACTGCCGCGAATCAGTAAATGGGTTTTGGGAAATGGCTTCGTTTCGTTGAGGTAATAGGCCAGCGGCACATCGGGCGCCGCTGCGCGCAGAGCCTTCAACTCGCGCTCAAGATCCTTGACATCGTCTTTCGCTTTCTTGGCGGCCGCTATCCGTTTGTCCAGCGCGTCCACTTTGGTTCTGTGTTCCAGGTACGCGGCATTATCGGCGGCGGAGCCTACCGGCAAGTCCAGTTCGGTGCGGCCATTTCGCGGGCGTTCCAAGCCGATGAACACGGCCACCATGCTGTAGTAATCCTTTGCGGTCAGCGGTTCAAATTTATGATTGTGGCAGCGAGCGCATCCCAGCGTCAGGCCCAGGTAGACCTGCGACGTGGTGCTGACGATATCGTCCAACTGATCGAAGCGGTCGGTCTTCGGGTCGGAAGGTTCGTCATCCCAGGGGCCAAGCCGGTTGTAGCCGGTGGCGATGATGGTTTCCGGCGACGCATTGGAAAGCAGATCGCCCGCAATTTGTTCCAGCGTGAACCGGTCGAACGGCTTGTCATCGTTGAACGCGCGGATGACGTAGTCGCGATAGCGCCAGGCGGAAGGCTTGGTGGCGTCGCGCTCATAACCGTTCGTTTCGGCGAAGCGAACAAGATCCAGCCAGTGCCGCGCCCAACGTTCCCCGTAGGTGGGGCGGGCGAGCAGATCAGCCGCAAGCCGGTTCAGGTCGGGATTCTTGATGAACGCTTCCTGTTCGGCGATGGTGGGGGGAAGCCCGGTGAGATCGAGATACGTACGCCGCATCAACTGCCGTGGACTTGCCTCCGCGGCCGGCTTCCAACCGCGCGCTTCCAGCTTCGCCAGCACAAACGCATCAATCGGATTACGCACCCAAACCAGATTCTTCACCATGGGCGGCGTAACTTTGCCGCGCGGTTTAAATGCCCAATGATCGCGCGCCGATTTTTTGGCAGGGTCCCCGGCGGCGGTCGTTTCGTCCGGCCATACGGCGCCCTTATCGATCCACGCAGCAATGGTGGCGATCTGTTCCGTGGAAAGCCGGTCACCCGCCGGCGGCATCACCGTCTTCGCATTCGCGCCGGAAATGTACTTCACCAGCAGGCTGTCTTTACTGTTGCCTGGAACGATGGCCGGCACGCCGGAGCCGCCGCCGCGCAGGGCATCCGCTTTTTGGTCCAGGCGGAACTCGCTCATATGCATCTTGCCGCCGTGGCATCCATAGCAACGCTTGGCGAAGATGGGCTGCACGTCGCGAACGTAGTCCTGTGCGGCGAGGCTCGCGGCGAAAAGCAGTAATCCGGCGGTGAGTTTCACGTTGAAGCCATTTTATACTCCCCATCAGTCAAAATGGCTTAGTGCTCGAATTAGACGAACAGGCAACACCGGCATACATCGCGGAGCGGCTGGGAATTGACGCCGCCTCCATCACCGCTACTTCCCTTGGCGGCGGCATCAGTAATCACGTCGTTTTGGTGGAAGTTCCGGGACGCCGCTTTGTGCTGAAGCAGTCCCTGCCAAAACTGCGCGTCGAAGAAGACTGGTACTCCGACCGCGAACGTATTTTCCGTGAGTCCGCTTCGCTTTCCCAGTTGGCTCCGCTGCTGCCCGATGGATGGCTGCCCAAGGTGTTGTTCGTAGACCGGCGGAATTTCGCTTACGCGATGTCGGCCGCCCCGGCCAGCGCGGTCACTTGGAAACAGCAATTGATGGGTGGCGTTGCGGATATGGCAATTGCAGAGAAGGTGGCTCGCATTCAAGCCGCCATCATGCAGGTAAGCTGGCGCGCGGAAGAATGGGCGGCGGAGTTCGGAGACTTAACGGCGTTCTCTCAGCTTCGGCTGAATCCGTATTACGAGGTGACCGCCGCACGGCACCCGGATCTTGCCGGAAAGTTCAAGAGCGCGATTGAGAGATGCACGGGGCAACCAGTTTGCCTGGTGCACGGCGATTGGAGTCCGAAGAACATGATGGTGGATTCGGGATCCGTGATGGCCATCGATTTTGAAGTGATCCACTACGGCGACCCGTCGTTCGATTCGGCGTTTCTATTGAATCACCTGGTGCTGAAGGCTTTCCACCGGCCTGGGGCTGCTGCGCAATATCGGCAGGCCGCCGAGGCTTATTGGAACAAGCTGCTGCAATCAGTTCCGCAGGCGGCGGCGATTCTGCAAGCGGGTACCTTCGAACAGCTGCCGTTGTTGCTGTTGGCGCGAATCGACGGGAAGTCTCCGGCGGAGTACATTAGAGATCCCGCGACGAAGCAGCGTATCCGGGAATTTGCGCAGAGTCTTCTCGACGAGCCGGCAACGCGGCCCAGTGAAGTTTTCGAGCGTCTTTCGGAACCTTTGTCCCCGCGCGTCGTATAGCCCTCCTAAGGACAGCTATGCAAACTCTGCTGCAGGACCTTCGGTATGGCGTTCGTATTCTGGCTCGCAGTCCCGGCTTCACGGCGGCCGCGGTGTTGTGTCTGGCTTTTGGCATTGGCGCGACGACAGCCTTCTTCAGTGTGGTGAACGCGGTGATTCTGCGCCCGCTGCCGTATGTGGTGGCACTTCGGTATGAGTAAGAAAAAACTGCGAGACACTAGTAGCGGGAGCAATCAATATGGCAATCGCTACATTTGGCGCAGGTTGTTTTTGGGGTGTCGAAGCGGCATTCCGTCAGTTGGCTGGAGTTACGGGCACAGCCGTGGGTTACCTTGGTGGTTCGCTCAAGAACCCGACGTACAAAGATGTTTGCACGGGCAACACAGGTCACGCCGAAGTGGTTCAGGTGGAGTATGACCCGGCGAAGGTATCATTCGACGAACTGTTGCATGTTTTCTGGACGAATCACGATCCGACGACGATGAATCGGCAGGGGCCGGATGTTGGCACGCAATACCGCTCGGCGATTTTTTTCCACACACCGGAGGAGGCGGCTGCTGCGCGCGCATCGAAGGATAGTTTGCAGGAGTCGGGCAAGCTTCACGGGCCCATTGTGACGGAGATCACGCCGGCGTCCGCGTTTTATCGCGCCGAGGAATATCATCAGCAATATTTGGAAAAACGCGGGCTCTCGCACTGTCACATTAGTTAGAGCGAGCCGCCTGCTTGGAACTTGGAGATCTCTCGACGGAACCGGGTCCACGGATTGCTCCAAAGAAGATCGCGCTACTTTTGTTGATTTTTCGCTCGAGGCATTTTCGCCAGGTCGTCCGGCGTGAGCGTTAACGGTTGTTTTACCATGCCTTACGCCGGGGCTACCGGAAACTAGTGTAGTGTCCGCAAATTGGGTGGACACTACCGGAAACCGCTCCTTCACAGTCGCGGCTCAGAAACTACTGTTGCAGCAACGAGTTCGGCACCGAGCCGCGCGCGTGAGCAAGCTGTTTCTTGTGTCCAGTTATTTGTCGGACAGTACACTAGCATTGTAATCGTTACCATGTCGCCCACACACGCCGCAGTGCTTCGCCGGGCAGATGGTTTTCGGTAGCGTATACAATTAGAGAGCGTTTGAGATGCGATCCTTCACCCTTGCTTTAGCGTTCCTGGTTCCAGCCGGAAGTGTGTTCGGCGCGGAGCGGCCGCTGGAGTTCAATCGCGACATCCGGCCTATCCTATCCGACAAGTGCAACCGCTGCCACGGGCCTGATTCCGCGGCAAAGAAGATTCCATTGCGGCTGGACCGTGAAGCCGCCGCGAAATCGGATCTAGGCGGCAGACGGGCGATTGTGGAAGGCGACCCGGCAGCCAGTGAGATGATTCGCCGCATCACGGCAGAGAAGAAAGCGGTCCGCATGCCACCCGTGTATTCCGGCCTCTCGCTCACGGATCGGGAAATTGAAACACTGCGCACGTGGATCGCACAGGGCGCTAAGTGGCAACAGCACTGGTCGTTTCTGCCGCCGGTGGTGCCTGCGATTCCGCCAGTGAAAAACCCTGCGTGGATAAGAAATCCGATCGATGCGTTTGTAGCGGAACGGTTGGATCGGGAAGGTCTCCCGCCTTCGCCGGAGGCCTCCAAGGAGACGCTGCTGCGAAGGGTGAGCCTGGACCTGACCGGCGTGCCCGCGACGCTTGCCGAATTGGATGCGTTTCTGAACGACAAGTCGCCGGCGGCCTATGAAAGGGCCGTGGACCGGCTGCTAGCGTCGCCCCGGTACGGTGAGCGCATGGCGGAACGCTGGCTAGACGCGGCCCGGTACGCCGACACCAATGGTTACCAGTTCGACGGCGAGCGGGTGATGTGGCGCTGGCGCGATTGGGTGATTGACGCGTTCAATCGCAATGAGCGCTTCGATCAATTCACGCTGGAACAAATCGCGGGTGATTTGTTGCCGAATGCCACCAACGAACAGAAGATCGCCACCGGATTCAACCGCAATCACCGCGCGAACACCGAGGACGGCATCATTCCGGAAGAGTACGCGGTGGAATATGTGGTGGATCGCGTGGAGACCACGTCGACGGTCTTCATGGGCGTGACGTTGGGATGCGCGCGCTGCCACAACCACAAGTACGACCCGTTTACGCAAAAAGAGTTTTACCAGATCTTCGCCTACTTCAACAATGTTCCGGAGATGGGCCGCGCAATGAAGTATGGGAACTCACCGCCACTGGTGCCCGCGCCCACGTTGGAACAGCAATCCGCCATGCAAAAGGTAGAGCTGCACATTCACGATACAGAAAAAGTTTTGCAGACGCAGGCTGCCACGATTGCCGAGTCGCAAACGCGATGGGAGAAAACTCTTGCCAAGGCGGAGCCGCTGTATTGGGCACCCTCCGCGGGGCTGGACGTCGCCTTTCCATTTGAATCGGGCGAGACCGTTCCAGGCCGGATCGGAAAGGCCGCCTCCTTCGACGGCACCACGGTAGTGGAGGCTCTGAAAGCCGGCGCCTTCGATATTGAGGATCGGTTCTCGCTGGCGGCGTGGATTTATTCCGATGCCGTGCCCGACGGCAGCATCGTCACAAAGATGGGGGACGAGCCAAAGGGCAAGGGCTATGGTGTGCACGTGAATCAAGGCAGGGTTCATGTGAACGTGACCAACAACTGGGCAGACGATGCAATCCGGCTGGAAACAGAAACCACGCTGGAAGCAAAGCGCTGGTATCACATTGCGGTAACGTATTCCGGATCCAGAATGGCTGAGGGCGTGCATGTTTATATCGACGGGAAGCCGGCCAAAGTAAAAGTGGAGCTCGATTCGTTGTACCGTCCCTTCGCCAACGCCGGGTTTAGGTTTCGAGAGCCGCTGCGGATTGGCGCCGGCTGGGGCAAGGACCGCCGCTTCCACGGCTTGATTGACGATGTGCTGGTTTACAGCCGTGTGTTGCCGGAATCTGAAATTGCCGGGCTGGCTTTGGGTGAATCTCTGCAAGCCATCGCCCAGAAACCTGCCGCTGCCAGAACCGCGGTTGAAGCCGCGCAGATCCATTCGTATTTTCTGGAAAACACCGCACCGGCGGAAGTACACGCCGCCTACAAACGGCTAGCGGTGCTGCTTCAGGAAAAGGAAGCCCTGGAGAGAACCTTTCCCAGCGTGATGGTGATGGACGAGCGGCCGGTGCGGAAAGATACCTTTGTGCTGGTGCGAGGCGCCTACAATGTGCCGGGCGAGAAAGTGGAGCCAGGGGTTCCCGCTGCCCTGCCGCCATTGCCGGCAGGCGCTCCGGCCAATCGCCTGGGATTTGCGAAATGGTTGATTGAACCGGCGAACCCGCTGTTGGCTCGTGTGACCGTGAATCGATTCTGGCAAATGTATTTTGGCACTGGCCTGGTGAAGACCACGGAAGATTTTGGCATGCAGGGCGACCCGCCATCGCATCCGGAATTGCTGGATTGGCTGGCGACGGATTTCATGGGCTCCGGCTGGGATGTGAAGGCGCTGCAAAAGCGAATTGTCACTAGCGCCACCTACCGGCAATCGTCGAAGGTGACGCCGGAATTGACCCAGCGGGATCCGGAGAATCGATTGCTGGCACGCGGAGCGCGCTACCGGCTGCCGGCGGAGATGGTGCGGGATCAGGCTCTGTTCGTTGCGGGCCTGTTGGTTGACAAAGTAGGCGGGCCTTCGGTGAAGCCGTATCAACCGGCCGGTCTGTGGAAAGAAATCAACATGCAGGATGGAGATTACGCTCCGGGGGCGGGCGAGGATCTGCATCGCCGCAGCCTGTATACATTTTGGAAGCGCACCATCGCGCCGCCCATGATGACGAACTTCGATTCTTCTTCGCGGGAAGCTTGCGTGGTGCGTGAGACTCGCACTAACACTCCGCTGCAAGCGTTGAATTTGATGAACGACGTCAGTTTTTTGGAGGCCGCGCGTTTCCTGGGGCAGCGCATGTTGAAGGAAGGCGGAGCCAGTGCCGATTCGCGATTGCAGTACGGCTTCCGTGCCGTTACGGGCCACTTGCCGTCCGCTGCCGAACAACAGATTCTGCGGGACAGTCTGCAGTATCATCTGGATTACTTTAGCGGCGGGAAAGGCGGCGCCTACCTGAAGCAAGGCGTTGCGGCATCGGATCCGGCGCTGAATGCGCGTGAGCTGGCCGCGTACTCCGCCGTCGGCAGTCTGCTGCTGAATTTGGATGAGACGGTAACGAAGGAATAGACGATGCTGACGAGGCGAACATTTTTCAAGTCCTCCAGTCTCGGGATTGGGTCGGCGGCACTGGCGTCGTTGCTAGCGGGCGATGCACAGGCTAGCACCGGACTGCCGAGCTTGCCTAATTTCCCGGCAAAGGCGAAGCGCGTCATTTACCTGTTTCAGCACGGCGCGCCATCGCAACTGGATCTGTTCGATTACAAACCCGATTTGCAGAAGTTGCGCGGCGCAGAGCTGCCTGATTCCGTTCGAAAGGGTCAGCGGCTTACGGGCATGACGGCGTACCAGGCGAAGTTCCCCACCGCGCCCTCGCTCTTTCAATTTGCGCAGCATGGGAAATCGGGCATGTGGTTGAGTGAACTGCTGCCGCACACCGCGAAGATGGCGGATGATATCTGCGTCATCCGGTCGATGCAGACGGAGGCAATCAATCACGACCCCGCCGTCACGTTTTTCCAGACGGGTTTTCAAATCGCCGGCCGGCCGAGCATCGGTGCGTGGATTTCGTACGGATTGGGTAGCATCGGGCAGGACCTTCCAGCGTTCGTGGTGATGGTTTCACAAGGTAGCGGCGGCACGCAAGCGCTGGCCGAGCGGCAGTGGGGCAGCGGCTTTCTGCCTACGAAGTTCCAGGGTGTGAAGTTTCGCTCCGGGGCCGATCCGGTATTGTTTCTCTCCGATCCCGAGGGCTATTCGGGCACGGCGCGCCGCCGATTTCTGGACGATCTGGCGAAGATGAACGAGCTGAAGTTGCAGGACTATCAGGATCCGGAAATCGCCACTCGCATCTCGCAATATGAGATGGCGTATAAGATGCAAAGCTCGGTGCCAGAGCTGGCGGATTTATCGAAGGAGCCGGAATCGACATTTGCAATGTATGGTCCGGATTCACGCAAGCCCGGCAGTTATGCGGCGAACTGCATTCTGGCCCGGCGTCTTGCGGAGCGCGGAGTCCGATTCATTCAGTTGTTCCACCGCGGCTGGGACCAGCACAACAATTTACCGAAAGAGATTCGGGGACAGTGCCGCGAGACGGATCAACCTTCGGCCGCGCTATTGCAAGACCTGAAACAGCGCGGGATGCTGGACGATACGCTGGTGGTGTGGGGCGGCGAATTCGGGCGCACCGTTTATTCGCAGGGTGTGCTTACCGACGACAACTATGGCCGCGATCATCATCCGCGCTGCTTCAGCCTTTGGATGGCCGGCGGCGGAATCAAAGGCGGCGTAACGCATGGCGAAACGGATGATTTCAGCTACAACGTGGTGCGGGATCAGGTGGAAGTTTTCGATCTGCACGCCACTATACTGCATTGCCTGGGCGTGGACCATACAAAATTGACTTTCAAATTTCAAGGCAGACACTTCCGGCTGACAGACGTGCATGGAAGCGTGATAAAGGACATCCTTGTTTAAGACTTTTTTTAAGACAGGCGCGCTTGGGTTGGCTTTGTTTGGCAGCTTGCCGGCGCAGACCGATTTCGTCCGGGACGTTCAGCCGATTTTCGCGAAGTCCTGCTATGGTTGCCACGGTCCGAAGCGGGAAATGGGCGGGCTGCGGTTGGATGTGAAAAAGGCGGCGCTTGCGGGCGGCTTGTCTGGCAATCCAATTCAACCGAAGAACGCGGCCGAGAGCATTTTGTATCAGCGCGTGGCCGGTATTGGCGATCAGGCCCGCATGCCCATGGGCGGAAAGTTGGATCCAGAACAGATTGCCACCATCCGCAATTGGATTGATCAGGGCGCGGTTTGGCCGGACGCCGCCACCGTGGAGGTCACCTCGATCAAGAGACACTGGGCGTTTATTCCGCCGCAGCGTCCGGTCGCACCGGCTGTCAGCAATTCGCGCTGGGTGGTGAACCCCATCGACGCTTTCATTCTGGCTCGCTTGGATAAAGAAGGGCTGAAGCCTTCGCCTGAAGCGGACCGCGTCACGCTGTTGCGACGCGTTTCGCTGGATCTGATCGGCCTGCCGCCCACCATTGCGGAAGTGGATGCCTTCTTGAAAGACAAGAGCAAGAATGCATACGAAAAGCAGGTGGACCGGCTGTTGCAATCGCCGCACTATGGCGAACGCTGGGGCCGCCACTGGCTGGATGCCGCGCGCTATGCCGATTCCGATGGCTATGAGAAAGATAAGATCCGGCAGGTGTGGGCCTACCGCGACTGGGTGATCAAGTCATTTAATCGCGATCTGCCTTATTCGCAGTTTGTGATCGAGCAGCTGGCGGGCGATCTGCTTCCGAATCCCACGCAGGATCAACTGGTGGCCACTGGCTTCTTGCGGAACTCGATGATCAACGAAGAAGGCGGCGTGGACCCGGAGCAGTTCCGTATGGAGGCGATGTTCGATCGCATTGATGCGATTGGCAAGAGTGTTCTGGGCGTCACCATCCAGTGCGCGCAATGCCATAACCACAAGTTCGATCCATTGACGCAGGAAGAGTATTACAAGATCTTCGCGTTTCTGAATAACTCGCACGAGGCGAATATTCCGGTGTACACGCCAGATGAACAGCGCATGCGCAGCGATCTGTTCCGGCGCATGAATGAGATGGAAGCGGATATCCAGCATCGCAGCCCGGATTGGCAAACCCGCATGGCGGCTTGGGAGACGCAGGTGAAAACCGGGCAACCCGAATGGACAGTGGTGAAGCCGGAAGTGGACGACATTTCCAACGGCGGCCAGAAGTACATTCCGATGAAGGATGGTTCCCTGTTGGCTCAGGGGTACGCGCCGACGAAGCACAAAGTGAAGATGACGGTGAAGACGGACGTTCAGAACATTACCGCGTTCCGGTTGGAATTATTGAACGACCCGAATCTGCCGCTGGGTGGCCCCGGCCGCTCTTTGAAGGGCACGGGTGCACTCACGGAGTTTGAAGTGGAGGCCGCGCCGGCGGATGCTCCGGACAAGATCACGAAGGTCAAATTCTCAAGAGCAACGGCCGACATCAACCTGCCTGAGACCGTTCTGGATCCGATGTTTTTCGACAAGACAGATAAACGCCGTATCACTGGGCCGATTGAATTTGCGATCGACGGGAAAGACGAAACGGCATGGGGCATAGACGCGGGACCCGGCCTGCGCAACCAACCGCGCAAGGCTGTTTTTACCGCGGCTTCCCCTATTTCCAATCCGAAAGGCACGGTACTGATTTTCTATCTGAAGCAGAACCACGGCGGCTGGAACAGTGACGATAACCAGAATCACAATCTGGGCCGCATGCGTTTGTCCATTACCACTGCGGCGAATGCCGAAGCAGATCCGCTGCCGAAGAACGTCCGGGAAATCCTGTTGATTCCGGCGGAACTGCGGAAGCCGGCACAGACGCAGACGGTGTTTGGATATTGGCGCACGACGGTGCCGGAGTGGAAAGACGCCAACGCAACGATCGCCGGATTGTGGAAACAGCATCCGGAAGGTTCGGCGCAGCTTGTCATGCAAACTCGGGAAGATCCGCGCGAAACGCACATCCTGACGCGCGGCGATTTTCTTAAGCCGGCCAAGCAGGTGAGTCCCGGCGTGCCGTCGTTCTTGAATCCGCTGCCGGCCGATGCGCCTGCAAATCGTCTGACGTTCGCGCGGTGGTTGGTGGACCGGCAGGCGCCCACCACGGCGCGCGCGCTGGTGAATCGGACATGGCAGAACTATTTCGGGATCGGCCTGGTGAGCACCAGCGAGGATCTCGGCAAACAGAGTGAAGCTCCTTCGCATCCGGAGGTGCTGGATTGGCTGGCGGTGGAATTCATGGAACGCGGCTGGAGCATGAAGGCCGTGCACCGGTTGATTGTCACCTCGGCCACGTATAAACAATCGTCGAAGGTTACGCCGGATCTGTATACGAAAGACCCGTACAATCGGCTGCTGGCGCGCGGGCCTCGCTTCCGCGTGGAAGGGGAGATTGTTCGCGACATCGCGCTTTCGGCAAGCGGCTTGCTGAACCCGAAGGTGGGCGGCCCCAGCGTGAATCCACCGGCGCCGGAATTCCTGTTTCTTCCGCCGGCCAGTTACGGACCGAAGGTGTGGATTGAGGCCAAAGGTGATGAACGTTACCGGCGCGCGCTGTACACCTTCCGTTATCGCTCGATTCCGTACCCCATGCTGCAGGTATTCGATGCGCCCAACGGCGATATCTCCTGCGTGCGAAGATCCCGTTCGAACACTCCGCTACAGGCGCTTACGACGCTGAATGAACCGATGTTCCTGGAATCGGCCCGCGCACTGGCCTTGCGCACTTTGCAGGAAGGCGGAAAGAACGATGAGCAGCGAATCGCGTATGCGGTGCGTCGCTGTCTGTCTAGAAAGCCAACTGCGTCAGAGACGGCGGAACTCACAAACCTGTTGACGAAAGAGACGAAGCACTTCGAAAGCAGTGACGCGAAGCCTTGGAATCTGGCGGCGGCGGATCCAACCAAGCCGCCCGCTTTGCCGAAAGGAACGACACCCGCGCAACTGGCCGGATGGACCGCCGTTTCGCGGGTGCTATTGAATCTGGACGAGACCATCACCAAGGAATAGGATGAATATGAAACCGAATCAAATCGCTCGCCGCTGGTTCCTGGAACAGTGTGGTGTTGGGCTTGGCGCCATGGCACTGGGCCATCTGTGCGGTGTGAGCGGGCTGGCATCCGATAATCCGCTGGCGCCGAAGCAACCGCATTTTGCACCGAAGGCGAAGAGCATTATTTATCTCTTCATGGCCGGTGCGCCCAGCCATTTGGAGATGTTCGACTATAAGCCGCAGTTGGCGAAGTTCGATGGCACATTGCCTCCGGCAGACTTGCTGAAGGGTTATCGCGCCGCGTTCATCAATCCCAATTCGAAACTGTTGGGGCCGAAGTTCAAGTTTGCCAAATACGGGCAGAGCGGCGCTGAGCTTTCCGAACTGCTTCCGCATCTGGCGAAAGTGGTGGACGATATCGCCATCGTGAAATCGATGACTACCGATGCGTTCAATCACGCACCCGGTCAGATCCTGATGAACACCGGCTCGCAATTATTCGGCCGGCCGAGCATGGGCTCGTGGGTGACCTACGGTCTGGGCAGTGAATCACAAGACTTGCCCGCGTTTGTGGTTACAAGCTCTGGAAAGAAAGGGCCCAGCGGCGGGAACTCTTGTTGGGGCAGCGGGTTTCTGCCCACTGTTTATCAAGGCGTGCAGTTCCGCGGCAGCGGCGACCCGGTGCTCTACCTCTCGAATCCGCCCGGCGTCGACAATGAATTGCAGCGCGATTCCCTTGATTCGGTAAAGAAGCTGAATCAGATGCGGCTGGACGTAACCGGTGATCCGGAAATCGCCACGCGCATCAACTCGTTCGAGATGGCGTTCCGGATGCAAAGTAGCGCGCCGGAGTTGATGGACCTTGCCAAGGAACCCAAGCACGTTCTGGAAATGTATGGCGCCGAGCCTGGCAAACCTTCCTTCGCCAATAATTGCCTGATGGCCCGGCGGTTGGTGGAACGCGGCGTTCGCTACGTGCAGTTGTTCCATGAAGCGTGGGATCAGCACGGCAACCTGGTGAAGGACATCAAGCAAAACTGCATTGATACCGACAAAGCCTGCGCGGCGCTGGTGCAGGATTTAAAGCAGCGCGGCATGTTGAAAGACACTCTGGTGATCTGGGGCGGTGAATTCGGACGGACTCCGATGGTGCAGGGCGGGAATGATGGACGCGACCACCATCCGAATGCGTTCACCATGTGGATGGCGGGCGGCGGCATGAAGCCCGGAATCACAATAGGTGAAAGCGATGAGCTAGGGTTTAACGTGGTGAAGGACAAGGTGCACGTGCACGACCTGCACGCCACTATCCTGCAGTTGCTTGGGTTCGATCATAAGAAGTTGACGTATCGATTCCAAGGCCGCGACTTCCGCTTGACCGACGTGCACGGCAATGTTGTGCCGCAATTGCTGGCGTAAGGTACCGCTCCCTCACGGTCACGGCGCGGATTGTGTGACGGTAGGTACGCGGTGATGGTAAGAGAATCGGATCGCGCCGTGAATCGTGGAACCGAGCCGTGACCGTCAGGGAGCGGTACCAGGCTATCTATGCGGCTTGCCCATCTTCAGTGCAGTGGCAATCGCTTTTTCGACCAGCGGCACCATGACTTCGTAGCCTGCGTCGTTAGGGTGCGATCCATCAAACGTAAGCTCCTGCTTCAGCATCTGCTTGTCGTCCAGCATGGGCGTGTAGTAGTCCAGATACACCAGCCCGCGCTTTGACGCGTACTCCTTCATCCACACGTTCAGAGCGATGATCTGCTCTGGCGGACGGCGCACTGTCTGCTGTTTGATGTAATCGCAAACCGGCATCACCGAAGAGAACACCACGTTGATGCCATTGGCGTGCGCCAGGTCCACCATCGACATTAAATTGTCCTCAATCGCTTCCAGCGTTGAGAGGCCCGTGTTGCCGGCAATGTCGATCGTCCCTGCCAGAATCACCACTACTTTTGGATGATGCGCGATTACGTCGGGGCGGAAACGGATCAGCATTTGCGGAGTGGTTTGTCCACCGATCCCGCGATTCAGATAGGGCTCACCCGGGAAGAACTGGCCGCCGTACTTCTTTCCCCAACCGTCCGTGATGGAGTCGCCGATGAAGACTACGGTCGCAGCTCTGACGGTCGCGTTGTCGGAGCCGCCACTTCTTGGGACCAGCCGATTGCGGTAAGTAGTAGCGTGAGTGTAGTGAATTTCATGGATTTTGTGCCGGAAGATTGTTCTTTGTCAGGAACTCACGGATGGTGCTGAAGACTTTCAGGCGTTCTTCCGGATTGAAGTTGCCGTGCATTCCGCCGGGAATGGTTAGCAGTTGGTGCGGCACCCCGGCCCGCTCCAATGCCTCCTGCAAACGCAGTGCGTGGGTGTAAGGCACGGTTGGGTCGGCGTCGCCGTGGATCGTCAGAATGGGAGGCAAGCCCGGACGCACGTAAGTCAACGGCGACAGGCGCTTCGCAATCTCGTCGCGATCCTGCTTGCTGGACAGCCATGCAACGGCGTAAGCCCTGCGATTCGGCCCGTCGAGCAGATCGACAACATCGGTGATGCCGTACCAGTTCACAATTGCCGCAATCTTCGGCAGCGGCACGCCGGGGCATTCGCGGTCCAGTCCGGCGCTCTCCGGAATCATGCCGGTAGTGAGCGCCAAATGACCGCCGGCGGAATCGCAAGTAACCACCAGCCGGATGGTGTCCAGATTGTACTGCTTGGAATTCGCGGCAATCCATCGCAGGGCGCACAAACAGTCTTCCACTGCGGCCGGCGCCAGCGATACTTTGGCCAGCCTGTATTCCACGTTCACTACGTTCCAACCCATTTCAAACCACGGCATCAGGAACGACAGTGCCGCTTCCTTCGTCCCACCGGTCCAACCGCCACCGTGAATATGGATCAGCGTGGGCTGCGGTCCGGTGGTGTTGCGGCGCGCGTAAACATCCAGTTTCGCTTCATAGTTGTTCGCCACCAGATAAGTAACGTTCGGCGTGACGGCGTAGTTGTTGGCGAACTGCACCGCCCAGGTGGCCGCCGGTGAGAGTTGAGCGAATGCGATGCCTGATGCGGCGAGCGAAAGTATCCCAAGAAAAGTAATTGATCTTGACATGATTTAGATCTCGTCGGGAATTGAGTTCGCGGTGGTGATGAAGGCCGAGTATTCCGCCTTGGCCCGGCCCTTTGCCGGCAGCCAGCGATAGCCCGGCATGCCGAACAGCGTTCCGCGTTCAATCATCTTGCGGCGCGATTCCGGCATGGGAGACGCGCCGAATTCCATTCCCTGCGTCAGCGTCTTCCCGCCCCAGGGCGCTTGCGTGCGCGACATATTCTCTTCCCACATCCCCAGCCACGGAAAATCCAAGCGCTTCCAACGGTAGCCGAACAGCACTTTCGAATCGGGCGCGAAGGCCACAAAAAACGCCTCTTCGCGGTGCGGGTCCATCAGATGAGTGGTGTAGGCGCTGGACGCAGGTGCCGTGGTGTAGATGCGCAGGTCCTGTTTTCCACCATCGATTCGCGGCGCCATCGGCCAATCGAATTCCGCGCCTTGCTTCAGCTTCCCATCGCCGAACTCGGCGTCGAATACTTTCGATTTCGTTCCGGGCGCGCGAAATTGCGTGGATCCTTTTTTTAGAAACGGCGGCCCCAGAGTGACGTGCTGCGTCCACGCGATGGGCCGGTCGAACGCCGACTGATTTTCCACCGTCTCCGAGATGCGCACCGTTTTGCCATCCGGGTCCAGCACGATGCGGCGCTCAAAATGAATCTGCGCATTCTTTGCGTTGGTGCTGGCAACCAGTTCCGCGCCGTCCGCTCGAATGGAATACGCTGCCACGGACGCTTCGCCGTGAACCGTGATCCCGGCCGCCGCTTCTTCATCCGATGGCGCGCCGAAAAGATCGAGACACAAATTGTGGCCCATGATGCCGGCCAGCAGACGGGCTTCCGCATCGGTGCCGTACTGCGTATGTTTCTTAGGATCGAAAGCGGATGGTTCGATAGACGGCCACGGCGGCGTCCACAATGGATTGATACCCGTCTGCTTATGCAGAATCTCAGCGATGTGGCCGCCCTCCGCCAACACTGTCACACGAATGCGCGAATTCTCAATTTGGACCGCGCGCCGATCCCGATACTTTACCTCGTTCATACTTGATAGGTAGCATACACCGAAACGGGAATACACATGCATTCACTCTGGACACTTTTCCTGCTGCTGGCCGCGCCGTTCTGGGAAGCGAAACCACCACAGCAATGGTCAAATGGCGATCTCGAGCTGATGTTCCGCAATTCCCCCTGGGCGCAGACGGCGCTGCTTACCAGCAGAATTGGCGGTGAGGCGCAGATTTTCGTCTATCTGGCCTCCGCCAAGCCGATGCAGGAAGCCGAAGCAGAGCGGCGGAGCCGACTGAAGAAGAAGTCCGATCCCGTCGCTGAAGAATACACTACCTGGGCCGCGGACAATCTTGGGAAATTCATAGTGCTCGCGGTACACGTCCCGGTATCGTTCACATTCACCGATGAAAGTGAATCGAAGCGCATGGAAAAGGAGACAGCACTGCGGATGGGGCGCAAACGATATCCGGCGGCGATGCACTTTCTGCCATCTTCCACCGATCCGCATTTGCGGTTCGTGTTTCCGCGCGACGTGCCGGATTCTGCTAAGAAGTTGAACTTCGAATTCTACGTACCGTCAATCACAGGACCGTACCGGGAAGCGGAGTTCGCCTTGAAAGACTTGGTGTATAAGGGCGCTGCCAGCTACTAAACTAGGCCTTCTTCGCCTTCCCAGGTTGCTCCGGTGTAACTGGTTTATCGATCTCGTTGAAGTAGACGCGCCGCTCTTCATACATCGCACGGTTGGCCAGAATTACGCCAGCCGAATCAGCCAGGCCTACTTCCAGGTCTGCCTTCGGACGGCCACCGGTGCGTGTATCGTTGAAGAACGATTCCAGTTCCACGTCCACCGGATTGCGGTCTTCCTCCGGCATCATGATGCCTTTATTGGCCAGCCAGCGGCGCGCGAATTTTGCCTCGCGTTGAACGAAGGAATCCGCGTCGCTCTTCTGGTCCTTATCTAAGAAGATGGGCAGCCCTTTGGCCGCCGAGCCGGTTGCAATAGTGGCGCCAGCTTTCACGTTCTCCTTCTTTGCTCCGCTAACCTGCGGCTTCGGCGGTTCCGGAAACCAAAGAGCCGTTGCCGGAAAATCGTCACCGCCCAAAGTGATATGAACGGAACCTTCGGTCCCCATAATCACTTCGCCAAATTCGCGCCGCTCAGACCGCAGCATGTCCAGCGAACCGTTCGTGGTGATGGAGCTGTAGAGAAACTTCTGCCCTTTGGGATACTTGAAAATCAACTGAATGTTGTCGAAAATATCGCGGCCGTCGTGCAGGAAATCCTGTCCGCCTACGCCGATGACGTACTCAAACGTCGAACCGAACATCCAATCGGCCACATCCATTTGATGCGAGCCCAACTCAGCCGTAAGCCCGCCGGAAAATTCACGGTATTTCCGCCAGTTCTGTTCTTTGTCCGTGCGGCCAGGCGGAATAGGCTTGTTCCACGGATCCTTGGCGATGGTGTTGCGGTGCCACTGGCCACGAATATGGGTTACGGTGCCAAGTTCGCCCTTGTCCACCATCTGCTTTACGGCCTGATAGAACTTGCTGTAGCGGCGCTGCAAGCCAACCTGCAAAACCTGCTTTGGCCGCGCATTCGATAGCGCCCGCAACTCCACCATCTCTTCCGGCTTGAACACCAGGCTCTTCTCGCAAAACACGTGCTTGCCTGCCAGCAGCGCATCCTTGGTCACCGGAAAATGCTTGTAGAGAGGCGTGGCGATGATCACTGCGTCGACATTCTTATCCGATAACAGCTCGCGATAGTCCTTGTATTTCTTGGGATTCGTACCAATGGTAGTTGCCGCTTCGTTGAGGCTGGGATCCCACACATCGCACAGCGCGACGCAATTTCCGTTGTCCAAACCCTTCAGATGGCGAAGCAGGTAGGTGCCTCGGCTGCCGGTGCCAATCATGCCGTACTGCACCTGGTTGTTGGCCGCCTTCACGGTCTGAATTCCGGGTGCACCCTGCAACGTAGAGGCTGCCGCAGCGACGGTTACCGCGCCTGCCATCTGCACGACTTCACGCCGCGTGAGGTCTCGCTTTTCTGCCATTTTGGACTTCCTCTCAGGATAGTAAATAGGGCGTTTCAATTGAAAGTCTATCAGGTTTCCCGCGTTTCCCTCAGCATTTGGGTGCGTGCCGCCCACTGGGCTCCAGCCAGAATGACCATCGCAGCCAGAAAGCTCCAAAGGATGATGGTTACCGAATAGGCGAACGGCCCATATTCCCGCTCCAGCTTGACGCGCAGCCAAGGCCAGGTCAGTGCGTTCACGTACTTCAGAAGCTCCAGCGTGATACCAACCAGGATTGCCGGCACAATCACTTGCTTCGGTGGAAGCTCCCGGTTAGGCAGAATCCAATACACCAGAAACAACATCAGGATAGACATGGGCAGCGCCGCCGCTTTGAAGAACGCCAGACTGGCGAACAGGCTGAGCTTGCCGCTGGCTCCGGTGATCTCAGTCAGCGCATCCCTGTTCACCGCCGTCAACACGGTGGAGATCAATACCAGCGCGCCGCAGGCGAAAATCAAACCCAGGCTTACCACCTGATTTCTCAGAAAAGAGCGGTTCTTGGTGACTCCCCAAGCCCGGTTCAATGCCACTTCCAGCGGTATGAAGATGCCGTTGGCGGTGAAGAAAAGAAGAAACACGGAGACGAATTTCAACGGGCCCTGATGTTCCACCGTGCTTCGCAGATTTCGCTGAATAAAGCCGCCCAGCGGCTCCGGAAAATAGTCTTGCAGCGCCAGGTAGATGGCCGCCTCGGCGCCTCTCCAGTGCAGAATGTAATGGCATAGAGAGACCATCACAATCAGAAACGGGAAGAAGGACAGCAACACATTTACCGCGATGGAGAACGCATAGACGTGCACCTCAGTTTCCATCCAATAGAACACTGTGGGGGCACACATTCGCCCAATGCGTTTCAATAGCTGCATGTTTGCATCATTCCAGCTTAAGCTCTTCGGAATGGGACAATTGTGGGAGCCATGAATCGCCGGGCCTTTCTTATATCCGCGTGCGGAGTGGCAACCACTATCCCGGCCTACGCCCGATTCGTGGAACCGGAATGGTTGAAGTTCTCCCAAGTGGAATGCATGCTCTTCGCCGACCGCCAAGCCGAACCGGTGCGTTTGTTGCACCTGTCTGATCTGCACGCGTCTCCGCCTGTGCCGAAGAGCTTGATTGAACGCGCGATCGACGCCGGTCTGTCAACGAAACCGGACCTCATCTGTGTCACCGGCGACTTCGTTACCAGCAAGCAGGGCTTCGACGCCGAATGGCTTGTGCGGCAACTACGCCGTCTATCCGCCGCGGCGCCCGCGTTCGCTTCGTTGGGTAATCACGATGGCGGCAAATGGGCGGGCCGGTATGGGGGATTCCGATCTACGGCAAATATTGCGGATTTGGTACGGTCAAGCGGAACCAGATTGCTTCACAACGAGAACTTTGAAGTAGCTGCGAAGGGGCGTACTTTCCATCTGGTCGGGCTGGGCGACCTGTGGTCGGGTGAGATGCAGGCCAATCTCGCGTTTCCACTTCAATCTTCCAATCGGGTTGTGCTGCTATCGCATAATCCGGATACAAAAGACCGGTTGCAGAATTACCGCTGGGACTTGATGCTAAGCGGCCACACACACGGCGGGCAACTTTCACTACCTTACTTCGGCACCCCTTTTGCGCCAGTCCACGACCACCGATACGTGGAAGGATTGAAGGGATGGAATGGCCGGCAGATTCACGTCACCACAGGCGTGGGAAATCTGCACGGTGTGCGCTTCAACTGCCGTCCTGAGGTAAGCCTGCTGCTATTGCAGTGACGTTAGTGTTCTTCTGCGCAGCTTCCGTCTCACTCATCAAAGTTATACTTGGCCGTAGCCCATCGCACCAGACCTATGAAGACCCGATATCTTACCTTCCTGTTCGCCTTCCACCTATCCGCCGCAACGGACACAAAGCAACCACTCGTCCTGTGGTACACACAACCCGCCGCCGTATGGAATGAAGCCATGCCCATCGGCAACGGAAGGCTGGGCGCCATGGTTTTTGGCGGTGTAAGCACGGAACATTTTCAACTGAACGAAGACACTGTGTGGGCGGGCGAAAAGCGGGATCGAAACAATCCGGAAGGCGCAAAGAATCTACCGGAAGTGAAGCGGCTGTTATTCGCCGGCAAACCGAAAGAGGCGGAGGAACTGGCTGACAGGACGATGATCGCCACTCCGCGACGCATGCCACCTTACCAGACTCTTGGCGATCTGCAGCTGCGGTTTTCGAACCAAAACGCTTTCACCGATTACCGCCGGGAACTGGATCTTGATACTGCAATGGTCCGCATCAGCTATCAATCCGGAGATACACGGTACACGCGGGAAATATTCTGTTCGCTAACGGATCAGGTGATTGTGGTGCGGATGACCGCCGACAAGCCGAATCGCATTTCGTTCGTTGCCACGTTAACGCGCGAACAGGATGCCACGACGCGAGGGAAAGGCTCAGACCGCTTGCTGATGGAAGGCCAGGCCATTGTGCGCGACGACCGACACACCGGCGAGAGAAAAGTAGGAGTGCGGTTCGCCGCGGAACTGCTAACCCAGGCTGAGGGAGGACGCTCAAGAATCGATGGCGCCAATCTCAACGTGGAGGGAGCTACCGCGGTCACCCTGCTGTTTACGGCCGCCACCAACTTTCGCGACGCGGACCCACTGGCGACGTGCGCAAAATATCTGGACGCAGCCGCGCAAAAACCAGAAACGATTCTCCGCTATAGTCACATCGCCGCGCATCAGCGCCTGTTCCGGCAGATGGATTTTCAACTCGCCGGGCCAGTACCCGATTTGCCTACCGGCGAACGATTGCAGCGTGTGCAGTCGGGAGCCCCAGATCCGCAACTGGAAGCTCTGTATTTTCATTTTGGCCGCTATCTGTTGATTAGCAGTAGCCGCCCCGGCACCATGGCGGCAAATCTGCAAGGCATCTGGAACGATTCGCTGGCGCCTTCGTGGGATAGCAAGTACACCATCAATATCAACACGGAAATGAACTACTGGCCGGCGGAAGTGTGCAATCTATCGGAACTCCACGAACCGCTCTTCGATCTTCTCGACAGCGCCCGCGCTGAAGGGCGGAAGACGGCGAAGGTTCTCTATGGCGCGCGGGGCTTTGTGCTTCACCACAACACCGATATCTGGGGCGATGCCGTTCCCATCGACGGCGCCGGTTCCGGAATATGGCCCATGGGCGCGGCGTGGCTCAGCCTGCATCTATGGGACCATTACGATTTCACTGGCGACCGCGTGTTCCTCAGCAAGCGCGCCTATCCGGTGATGAAAGAGGCTGCCGAATTCCTGCTCGACTATCTGACAGTGGATGCAAGCGGGCGTCTGATCAGCGGCCCGTCCATCTCACCCGAGAACCGTTACCGCACGGCGGCCGGAGTAGAGGCCAAGCTCTGCATGGGCCCCTATATGGATACGGAAATCGCACACGCCCTCTTCACGCGCGTCATACAGTCCAGTGAGATCCTTGGCATTGATGCCGCCTTCCGCGCCAAGGTGAGCGCGGCGCGCGACAAGCTGCCCGGCTTTCAGGTTGGCAAGCACGGCCAACTACAGGAATGGTTGGTAGATTACGACGAGCCCGAGCCAGGGCACCGCCATACGTCTCATCTGTTCGCTTTGCATCCCGGCAATCAGATCACACCGCGCGGCACACCCGCATTGGCGAAAGCTGCACGCATAACGCTGGAACGCCGCTTGGGCGCGGGCGGCGGCCATACCGGTTGGAGCCGCGCCTGGATCATCAACTTCTATGCGCGCTTGGAAGATGGAGAGCTTGCGCACCAGAACTTAGTGGCGTTGCTTGCGAAATCGACTCTGCCCAATCTTCTGGACACTCACCCACCTTTTCAAATTGATGGGAACCTGGGCGGAACCGCAGGCATCGCAGAGATGCTGCTACAGAGCCATGCCGGTGAAATCAGCTTCTTGCCGGCGTTACCGAAAGCATGGCCCCAGGGGTCAGTGAACGGGCTGCGTGCACGGGGCGCGCTTGCCGTGGATCTTCAATGGACCGGTGGGAAAGCTACCCGTGCGCTGCTCCGTCCGGATTTTGGTGGCCCCCAAACGCTTAGACCACCAGCCGGCCAACGAATTGCAAGGGTGTCCAGAAACGGCGAAGATCTGCATCTTGCCACTGCGAAGGATGGCTCCACCAAGGTGAAACTTGGGGCGCATAAGGAATACGAGATTCGCTTCCGCTGACCAGTAGCAGTCCTAACAAACATTACGGTTGATCGTAGGGGGTCAGCCGCCGCACCCAGATGTTGCGGTAGCGGACGGGTGTATCGTGATTCTGCAATGCCAGTGGCTCTTCCGCATCATGCGGAAGATAGGTTGCCACTTTCCTATGTTCCACCCGGCCGATAATTTCTTTCCGGTTATGCAGCAAAACTCCGTTGTGGAAAATCGTCACGTAGCCTGGTTTCGCCAGCTTTCCGTTTTCGAATCGAGGCGCCTCGAAGGCGATGTCGTAAGTCTGCCACTCGCCGGGTTTGCGGGAGGCATTCACCAGTGGCGGCCATTGGCCATAGATCGCACCGGCCTGTCCATCCGCATAGGTGAGATTGTTGTAAGAATCCAGCACCTGCATTTCATAGAAGCCCATCAGCAGCACACCGCTGTTTCCGCGCCACTGGCTGGTGCCGTCCACTTCGGCCGGCGCGGCCCATTCTATGTGCAATTGCATGTCACCGAATTTTTCCTTGGTGTAGATGTCGCCGGCGTTGTGGACCACCTCCACATAGCCGTCTTTCACCTTCCACGCCGGCGCTACCACCTGGCTCTTGCCCTTCTCGCCACCGTGCGAAAGCCACTTCGACAAATCCTTTCCATCGAATAGAACAATGGCGTCCGAAGGTGCACCACCAGGCTTGGTTGCCGGCGTGACCACTCGTGGCCGCGGCCGTGAAATGTCATGCACGCGCCATTTCTGCCCCGGGATTATCGGCGTATCACTATAGCCCGCCGGTGAGGGCCTGCCCTTCGGCGGAGCCGTGTCGTCAGCGCCAACTGCCATGCCGGCCACGACCGCCAAGCTTACTAAAAATCTTGTCATTCGCAAAACTCCTCTACGGTGGATTAGCTTATCGCATCCCGGCCGTGCCCTAATATCGAGAGTATGCAGAAACCGACTTTTGATCCGGGTCTTACGCAGCAAGTGACGGGAACACTCCGGCGGGCCATTGAGAAGGATGGTAGTTTCAACGTGCGCCGCCGCGGCACAACGTGGAGAGACATTCACCCGTACCTGCACCTGGTGAGCATGCCGTGGCCACAATTTCTGGGCATACTTTTCGTTGTGTTCCTGGGGCTCAATACCATCTTTGCCTGTGGTTACTATATGCTTGGCGCAAACGAACTGCACAGCGGAATCTCAGACGCTGTTGGCGGCGATTTCATGAATGATTTCTTCTTCAGCGCGCAGACCTTGACCACCGTGGGTTACGGCAGCATTTGGCCCATGGGACTGGGCGCGAATTTTCTGGCCGCCTTCGAAGCCATGTGCGGACTGATGGGATTCGCTCTCGCCACCAGTCTTCTTTACGGTCGCGTCTCGCGCCCCTCCGCGAAAATCAGCTACAGCCCGAACCTCGCCGTTGCCCCCTATTTGGATGGGACCAGCCTGCAATTCCGTGTCGTCAACAGACGGCGGAATTCCATCATGGAGTTGGAAGTGACTATGGTTCTGATGGACGTTGAAGGCCAGTCCGGCGCCCTGAAGCGAGTTTACAAACCGCTAAAACTGGAGCGCGACAAGGTCTTGTTCTTTCCCGTCACCTGGACTATTGTGCATCCCATCGATCAGGACAGCCCGCTTTACGGAAAGACCGCTGCCGACCTGGAACGCCAGCAATCGGAGTTCATGATTCTGATCAAGGGCTACGACGACACGTTTAATCAGACCGTCCACTCGCGCTATTCCTATCGCTACGATGAAGTGATTTGGGGAGTCCGATTTGCGCCGGCATTCCACATCGATTCCGGCGGCGACATTATCCTGGAAGTCGACAAGGTCGGCGAGCTTATGCCAGGACAGTCTTGACCACGTTGCCGTGTACATCGGTCAAGCGGAAATGCCGGCCTTGGTACTTATACGTCAAGCGCGTGTGATCGATACCCAGGCAATGCAGAATGGTGGCCTGTAGATCATGTACGTGAACCGGGTCTTCGGTCACGTTGTAGCCATACTCGTCCGTGGCGCCGATGGTCAGGCCCGGCTTGATACCGCCGCCTGCCATCCAAATCGTAAAACACCGCGGATGATGATCGCGTCCATACTCGGTTGCAGTCAGCCTGCCCTGGCAGTAGACGGTGCGGCCGAATTCACCGCCCCAAACAACCAGAGTGTCGTCCAGCATGCCCCGCTGCTTCAAATCGGTGATCAATGCGGCCGACGCCTGGTCCGTCTCCAGGCAACGCTTCGGCAGGTCCTGCGGCAGCTTTCCATGATGATCCCAATCGCGGTGGAACAGTTGAATGAAACGGGTGCCGCGCTCGGCCAGGCGGCGCGCCAATAAGCAATTCGCCGCAAACGTTCCAGGCTTGGCGGCATCCGGACCATATAATGCAAGGACGCTGGCCGGTTCCTTGGAAAGATCAGTCAACTCCGGCACCGAAGTCTGCATGCGAAACGCCATTTCATACTGGGCAATGCGCGTTGCGATTTCCGGATCGCCGAACTCGTCCAACTTGATCCGGTTCATCTTCCCCAGTGCGTCCAGAAACTGCCGCCGGTCATCGGGCGTGAAGCCCTTTGGATTGGAAAGGAATAAGACCGGGTCCCCAACCGAACGAAATTTCACACCCTGATAACGGCTGGGTAAAAAGCCCGCACCCCAAAGGCGATCGTAGAGCGGCTGCCCTCCGCCACCCGCACCGGGAGAGATCATCACTACGAAGCTGGGCAAGTCCTCAGTCTCACTGCCGATGCCGTAGGAAAGCCACGCGCCGATGCTAGGCCGCCCCGCAATCTGCGATCCAGTCTGCAAGAACGTAACGGCGGGATCGTGATTTATAGCTTCGGTGTGCATCGACTTGATGAACGTCAACTGATCCGCGATTTTCGCCGTATGCGGCATCAACTCGCTGACCCACGCTGCAGATTGGCCGTGCTGCGCGAATGTGAACTTCGACGGCACAATTGGAAAACTCGATTGCGTGGCGGACATCGCCGTCAAGCGCTGGCCGTTGCGAATCGATTCAGGCAAGTCCTTCCCCTGGAAATCGTTCAGCCGGGGCTTGTAGTCGAACAGTTCCATTTGCGACGGACCGCCCGATTGAAACAGATAAATCACACGCTTGGCCTTGGGAGCGAAGTGCGGCAACCCGGGCAGACCACCGTGAACCGCCGCCCGCAAGTCTTTACCGAACACATTCGCCAATGCGGCGACGCCAATGCCAGTGGCGGTGCGTCCAAAGAAATGCCGGCGTGTCAGCTCGTCCACCATTTACTCCTTGGTCACCATCTCATCCAGATTCAGGATCAAGCTTGCCACCGCAGAAAACGCGGCCAGTTCCTCCGGCGCAATCTTTGCATTCCGCGGCGCGTCTCCCTGACTAACAAATTCCAGCGCCGCCTTTCCATCGGCCGCGTACCGTTTCTGGAAGCCCGCCAAAGTCTCGCGCAGCACCGCAATCTCCACCGCACTGGGCGCACGTGCCAGCGCCATCCGGAAACCGTAGCTCAGCGGATCGGTCCCGCCCTCCAGCAGCATCCGCTCCGCGAATTTTCGTGCCGTCTCAATAAAAATCACATCGTTCATCAGGTTTAACGCCTGCAAAGGAGTGTCGGTGCGTGTCTCGCGAACCGTGCAAGTCTCGCGGCTGGGGGAATCGAAGTTCACCATGAAAGGCGGCGCAATCGTCCGCTTCCAATAGGTATAAAGGCTGCGGCGGTACAATCCATCGCCTGTATCCGCCGTGTAACCCGAGCCCCCAGCCAGTTCCTGCCATAAGCCCGCCGGCTGATTTGGCTTCACTGACGGTCCACCCACCTTGTTCACCAATAGGCCGGACACTGCCAGCGCCTGATCGCGGACCATCTCCGGACCCAACCGCAGCCGCGGTCCGCGCGCCAACAGACGATTCTCCGGATCGCGCTGCAACAGTTCCGGCGTAGGCTTCGATGCCTGACGATAAGTGGCGCTCATCACGATGGTTTTCTGCAGCGCCTTCACATTCCATCCGCTCTCAATAAACTCGCGTGCCAGCCAGTCCAGCAGTTCCGGGTGCGAGGGGCGCTCCCCTTGCGATCCAAAATCTTCCACTGTCTTTACCAGCCCGGTGCCGAAATACATCAACCAGAATCGGTTCACAATGACTCGCGCGGTCAGCGGATTGGCCGGGTCCACCAGCCAGCGCGCCAACCCCAGACGATTGTTCGGCCACTCCGGTTTCATCGGCGGCAGGACGCCCGGAACCCCTGGAGTCACTTTCTCGCCATGGTTATCGTAAGCTCCGCGCTTCAGCACGAAAGCGTCGCGCGGTGTTGCACTGTCCGCCATCACCATAACCGTTGGCACAGTTTCATAGAAGCTGTCGCGTTCCGCGTGCGCCTTCAATAGCCGGGCACGGCTTTCGTTCACTTCCTTCGGTGCATACTTTTCCAGAAAGCAGTCCGTCAGCTTGTCCGCTTCGGCCGTTGTACGCTTCGACGCTGGAATGGCGGCGATCTGTTGAATCGATTTCACTATTGGCACCACGGCAGCCTGTTCCGGCGTTAGAGCAACCTTATACACGCGGACGTCTTCAATCAGGCCGTCCCATCGCAAGCCGCCACCGCCGCCGATACGAAAAGGCACTTTGGCACTGATCGGCCAGATCATCTCATCAAACAGAATCTTCAGCTTTTGTTCTTTACCATTGACGTAGATGTGGACGCCGGATGCTTTTCGCTTTCCGTCGTAGGTCACCAGCACATGTTGCCGCTGGTGCAGCTTCAACGGCTGCTCGGTCTCCACGCGCATTCCCAAATCTGTCCAGCGGAAAATCGCGTGCAGCCGCAGTTTCCCATCAATCAGGTAAAGGCCGTGGCCGGTCCCTTCAAAGAAATCGTCAGAATGCGATAGGATGGCCCCCTTTGGCGATTCCGCCTGAATCCACGCCGCGAAGGTGAACGGATCCTGGTAGTTGAAGTTCACCTTTTCGCCATCCGCTTCCACTACGCGCTTGCCGTCAAAGCGGCTGGCTTCTCCTCCAAGCGGTTGATGCAACACAAGCCCCTCGGTAACATTCCAATCCGCAATTTCAGGGCGCCTTTCCCATTTCCGCTGCGCCTTCGCAATCGACGGCCGCAACGCGGCATACTCCATTTCCCGGGAGGCCACAGCCGCGGCCAACACACGCAGGCGCTGTTGCTGATCCACCGTCGGCGCCTTCATCAACGGTTCTTCATTGCCGAAATTGTAAACGTTACCCTTCTCCGGCACGCTGTTGTAAAACGCAAACAGGCGGTAGAAGTCCTTCTGCAGAATGGGATCGTACTTGTGATCGTGGCAGCGCGCGCAGCCCATAGTCAGCCCCAGCCATACGTTCGCCGTCGTCTCCGCGCGGTCAGCCACATACTCTACGCGGAACTCCTCCGGAACGATGCCGCCTTCCGCGCTGGTCCGGTGATTCCGCTGGAAGGCGGTGGCGATACGCTGGTCCAAAGTTGCGTTCGGTAACAAATCGCCAGCGAGCTGCTCGATAGTGAACTGATCGAACGGCATGTTCTTCTGGAATGCTTCAATCACCCAATCGCGCCAGCGCCACATATCGCGCGGACCATCGCTCTGATAGCCATTTGTATCCGCATACCGGGCCGCCTCCATCCAACGAAATGCCATGCGCTCGGCATATCGTGACGAGGCCAGCAGACGGTCCACCACCTTCTCATAAGCATTCGCGGACTTGTCGTTGACGAACTCCTCCACCTCATGCAAGGATGGCGGCAGGCCAGTGAGATCCATGGTCACGCGACGCAGCAACCGGGCGCGGTCCGCTTCTATCGAGGGTTGCAAACCCTCCTTCTGCAGCCGGGCCAGAATGAAGTAGTCGATGGGATTTTGAGGCCACGAAGAAAGTTTCACCTCCGGCAACGGAGCGCGGACCGGGGCGATCAGCGACCAATGCGCCTGCCATTTCGCACCCTGCTCAATCCAGCGGCGAATCACATCGATATCCGGCTGTGGCAATTTGTCGTGGCCGGCGTAGGCAGGCGGCATTCGCGTAGCCTTGTTGTCTGAGTTGATCCGCAGATATAGCTTGCTCTTGGCCGGGTCACCCGCCACAATCACGCCGGCGGCGCTACTCTCCACATCGAAACGCAGCTTCGTCTTACGATTGGCCGGGTCTGGACCGTGGCATGTAAAACATTTGTCCGATAAAATAGGCCGCACGTCACGGTTGAATTCCACCTCCGCGGCGGCGGCGAAGGGAGAAACCAGCATGATGAGAATCGCTAGCAGCATTGGACAGAACCATTGTATGCGGAATAGACGGAGTCTTTTGAAGCTTGGACTCGCAGCCGCAGCCGCACCTCTGTTTGCTATTGACGAGTCCACGGCTTCGAATACGAAGATCTGTCACCGCTTGGTCGCGAAATCCATCACCGACGACGATCTGCTCTTTCTGAAGCAGATCGGCCTGCGCTGGGCGAGGGTGGAATTCGGTCCGGAAGAAGGATCGTTCGACCATCTTCGCGCCACCCAGCAGCGGTTCGCCAAGTTTGGAATTCGCATCTACTCCGCTGTGCACTATTCGTACCGCTCCACCCGGCTGCAACTCGGCCAACCAGGGCGCGACGAGGATATCGATCGTTACCGGACATTCCTGCGCGACATTGGAAAGTTGGAAATTCCCATCTCGTCCTATGATTTCCACCCCGCCAATACGTACACCACGAAGACCGTGGAGCGCCGCGGCTACATGGCGCGTGAGTTTGACCTTGCGGACTTCCGCGCCAGGGTGGAAAAGCCGGCCTTCGATCGCGAATATTCGGCCGACGACATCTGGGCCAACTATACCTATTTCATGAAGGCGGTTCTGCCCGTAGCGGAAGAAGCGAAGGTGAAGCTGGCACTGCATCCAGACGATCCACCGGTAGCGAAAATGAACGGTGTCGCCAAGATTTTCACTCACTACGACGGGTACCACCGTGCCGAACAGATCTCTGCCGGCAGCAAGTATTGGGGACTCACGTTTTGCGTAGGCACCTGGTCTGAGGGCGGCGATAAGATGGGCAAGAACGTCTTCGAAATGATTCGCGATTTCGGCACCCGCGGGAAACTGCTGGAGATTCATTTCCGCAATGTCAGCGGGCCCATGCCGCACTTTGTCGAGACGTTCCCTGACGACGGTTACATGGACATGTACCAGGTGATGAGGGCTCTGCGCCAGGTCAA
This sequence comes from Bryobacterales bacterium, assembly GCA_038230275.1. Classification (GTDB taxonomy): domain Bacteria; phylum Acidobacteriota; class Terriglobia; order Bryobacterales; family Bryobacteraceae; genus JANXXV01. Next base: position 7,686 of record JBBRNO010000053.1, on the reverse strand, counting down.
ATTCGATGGAGCGGCGGAGCCGGACCACGTCCCGCAACTGGCAGGCGACACAGGGCTGCACCGTGCCGGAACCGCGTACATCCTCTCGTACATGCGGGCGTTGTTGCGCCGTGCCAATGAGGAAGTGGGTTAGTTAGGATCGGAAGCGTCCCTTCCATTCCCCGCCCGCGCCCCGCCAATGGCGGATCGCGGAGTCGATAGTTGCCGCGGTGTAGAACAACGCAAGTAGCGGCAACGCCGCGGCCCACAGCGGGGATCGCCGGTACAATCTCAACATCGGTACGTAGCTGATGACCATCAGCGCGTACGCAACGGCTCCAGGTATGTTGCGCGAAAGCAGTAACAGCGGCGGCAGGATGTAAGTCACGGCCAGCCCCAACACGGTCCCCGCCAGCAGCCATACGGAGTAGTTGAGCTGCGTGAATGCGGTACGCGAGATCATGCGGCGGATCTCGCCGAACGTGTTGTACTCGCGAATGCTGGCGGAGTCGGATGCGACACCTAGCCAGATCTTGCCCCCGCTCCGCTTCACCCGCAACGCCAGCGCACAATCGTCGATCAGTTCACCCTTGATCGATTCGACTCCGCCGATGCGATCCAACGCCGCGCTCCGAATCAGGATGCAACCGCCCGCGGCCCCTGCCGTCTTTGCCCGCACGTCTGCAATCCATTGCGGCGGGTAGAGCTGGAAAAAGAAGTAGACGAATGCCGGAATCAGCGCTTTCTCCGCTAAACTTTGACATCGCAGTTGGACCATGTAAGACGCCATGTCAAGATTCGATTCCTCGGCGCGTTCGACCAAGCCAGTCAGCGTTTCCGATGAATGGACTATATCGGCATCCGTTAGTAGAACGTAATCGGGCTGAAACGCACGCGCCCGTTCCAATCCGCAATGGAGTGCCCATAGCTTACCCGTCCACCCCGGTGGCAGCGGACTCGATGGAACGATCTGAATCGCACCCGATGCCGCGGAGGCCAACTCTGCCGTTCCATCCGTGCTGTGGTCGTCCACCAGATAGATTCGAAACTCCCCTGGATAATCCTGCGATGCGCACGATGCGATGCAGGCCTGAACAGTTGCGGCCTCATCACGGGCGGGGATCACGACGGCCACCCGCGGCTTCGCCTGCAAGCGGCGGTGGGACCGCCGTTCCCGCACCAGCCAGAACCGTCCACGGCCGAACACCAGGTAGAGCCAAATCAGCAGTACGATTACGCCGCTAGCCATGGCGCCAGCCGCAGTTCTTCACGATGTTGGATTGCATGGCCGCTTATGCCGCAGTATACAGGTCATCACAGAATCGAGCGCAGAAGTCCACCCTCAACCCGCAGCGCCGCGCCATTCGCGGCTGCGGAGAGAGGGCTGGCAACAAACGCTGCAGCAGCGAACCGGGGCGCAGGAAAGCGCGCTACTCCTTCCGAACGTGTCGGCCCGGGAAGCACGGAGTTCACCGTCACCTCCGTGCACCACACGCCAGCGCCACCTGCATCGTCTTCGTGACGCTGTAATGAATCATCTCCGTTAGAACGTTTACCGCCGATTCGCCCGAGATAAAGATGATCCGTCCCCAGCCCGCCTGCTTCATCTTGGGGAGGTAGTGCCGGCTCAGCCGGACATTGCTCAGAAAGTTCGTCTCGATGATCGATGTCCAGCCGCCATCGGTGATCTCCTCGAACGGTTTCATCTTGATACGTCCCCAGATTGTTGTCTAAAATATCGACGGTGGAAATTGCCGGATAGCCGCGGCAGTCTCGTCCACGCGCCGCAGTACGGCCGTTGACAATCACGCGAGCCTCCTCCGCCGCAAGAGTTTTCGCTATCGCGAATCCGATGCCGGTCGTGGAGCCCGTCACTAAAGGGGGCTTTCCTCTGAGTTGCAAGTCCATGCCGGTTGGATGCTCAATTGCCCCAAAACGTTGCAAGTGTAGGTTGCCGTCTGCACGGCACTCAGCTCAATCTCGCTCTCGCGCCGGAACGCGTCCAATGTGTAGCCCCCGCGCAAGAACACGCTGCGGTGTTCCATCCAGACAACCAACACCGTCCCCTGTAACAGCACCGCGTGCAGCAGATCAGTAAGCGCCCGCTGAATTGCCGCCCGTCCGCCACGCAGCCTGGCCAGCGTTCCCGCTTGATATTGGAGGTGGGCAGCCTCGTCTTGAAGAATCTGCGAGCAGAGCGCACGCAGAAGTGGCGATTGTGTCGCCTTGCGCAATGCACGATAGTAGGGCACTGCCACGATCTCCGCCGTAACCAACACCGTGACAATCAACTCCAACGCAGCCAACCGGCGAATGCGCCGGAACACTTGATCCAGCCAGTGCTTCTTTATCCATGGGATGCCGTGCAGTGCTAGAAACCGGCCAAGGCTGGCGCTGTGCCGTTGTTCCTCTTGAATGAAGAGACGCAGCGTCGGAATGAATAGCGCATCATCGGCGAACCTGCGGGCACGCTCAATGAATGCGTTGCCTTCCGAACCTTCCCCAAGCTGGAATTGCTGAATAGAGCATGCCACCGCCTTCCGCTCTTCCAGCGTTAAACGATAAGGATCGTCCCACGGCATGGCCGGCCAGGGATTCTGCTGAAAGTGATCGAACCAGAATTTCGTCATGGATACTTTATATCACAAAGTACTTGTCGTATACGAATCTGAGATACTTGTCGCCATGCCTGCTGATTCCCTGTCACGGCGCGGCCTTCTCACTGCCGCCGCCTTTGCGATCACCTCCGCCAAGGGCGCGGCCAAGGCCCCTGTGATGGGGGCCGGCGAACATACCTATGAGGTAACGCACGATTGGCCACAGTTGCCTGATGACCTCAAGTTCGGTAACACGCACGGCATTGTCGCCGATAACCAGGGCCGCTTGATCATCACGCACACGGTTCACAGCACCAGCAAAAGCGCGGACGCCATCGCGATCTTCGACGCCGAGGGAAGGTTTGTGAAATCGTGGGGTGCCGATATGCGAGGCGGCGCGCACGGTTTGACCATTCGCCGCGAAGGCAGCCAGGAATTCCTCTACCACTGCGATAACGTGAAGGGCTTCGTCCGCAAGACAACTCTGGATGGCGATGTAGTCTGGGTGCTGCACTGCCCGTTCATGAGTGGCGTCTATAAATCGGCCAGGGAATACAAACCGTCAAATCTCGCCATCGCGCCGAACGGCGACATCTACGTGGCCGACGGCTATGGCAAGTTCTACATCCATCATTACGATGCGCAGACCAATTACATCCGCACTTTCGGCGGTTCGCGCGAGGAAATGGACCGCAACCCAGGCAAGGAAACCGCAGCGGGCACCACCATCTGGCCGCATGCGATCGCCGTGGATACGCGCGGCCCCCAGCCCCTGCTAATGGTGGGGGAGCGCGGCGCCAACAGCCGCATTCAATACTTCACCATGGACGGAAAGCCGCTGCACACCGTGAAAGACGGCGTCCGCTGGCCCAGTATTTTCGAATTCCGACAAGGCCTCGTTCTGATGCCGGATCTAAAGGCCGTGGTCACTCTGTTCGACGCACGCAACAAGCCGATAGTGCAGTTGGGCGACGGGCAACAAAGCGATGGCAAAACCTACGAAGGCATTCGGAACCAGAATCGCGACGCCTTCACCGCCGGCAAATTTGTAGCGCCGCACGGGGCTTGCTTCGATAACGCCGGAAACATTTTCGTCACCGAATGGGTGGAAGTAGGCCGCGTCAGCAAACTGCGAAAGCTTACGTAACCGGCCCTGGGTTAAACGGCGCCAAGGCGTTGTGCAGTCCCCAATGGTCGGCCCACGTCTTCTTCCGTCCGCTGGCCACGTCGAGAAGATGCTGGAAAATCTCCCAGCCCACTTCTTCCATCGTGGATACGCCCGTGGCAATCCGCCCGGCGTCAATGTCGATCAGGTCGGGCCAGCGTTCCGCCAACGCGGTGCGTGATGACACCTTGATCACCGGCACCATCGCCAAGCCATAGGGCGTCCCTTCGCCCGTAGTGAACACGTGCATGTTCATGGACGCTAGCTGCTGCGTACCGCAGATGAAATCGCTGGCCGGCGTGGCAGCAAATACCAACCCCTTCGCCGTAACGCGCTCGCCATGGCTGGCTACAGACATCAACGCGGAGCTGCCCGCCTTCGCCACCGATCCCAGCGCCTTCTCCACAATATTGGAAAGACCGCCGCGCTTATTGCCCGGTGTGGGATTCGCACTACGGTCAGCCGATCCCCGCAGCAAATAATCGTCGTACCACTTCATCTCGCGAATCAAGGCGCGCGCCACATCCACATTGATCGCACGTGGTGTCAGCAGATGAACCGCATCCCGCACCTCGGTCACTTCCGAGAACATCACGGTCGCCCCGGCACGCACCAGAAGATCCGCTGCATAGCCCACAGCGGGGTTGCAGGTCACGCCGGAAAACGCGTCGCTCCCGCCGCACTGCAAACCGACAATCAATTCCGAAGCCGGACACGTGGTCCGTTGCCGCTGGTTCAATTGCTCCAACCGCTTCTCCGCCGCGCGTAGAATCGCCGCGATCATATCGCCGAAGCCGCGCAAATCTTCATCCTGCAAGCGGATCACATACGGATCGTCTTCCAACACCGGCAGCAGATTTCGTTGCAAATGCGAATCGGGAAACATCCGCGCCGGCTGCAATTTCTCGCACCCCAGGCTCACCACCAACGGAGCTCCGCCCAGATTCGGATGCAGGCTGATATGCTTCAGCGTCTGGATGGGGACCGCCGCTCCAGGCGCATCGATGGCAACACCGCACCCGTACGTATGCGTGATGGCGATCACATCGTCCACGTTGGGAAAGCGCGGCAACAGTTCCTGTTTGATGCGGCGGACCGCATAATCCACAGTGGGCGCAACGCACTGCACCGTCGTGGTAATCCCCAGAATATTCTTCGTACCGATGGACCCGTTGGTATTGCGGAAGCCCTCAAACGTGTGACCTGTCAGCGCAGGCAGTGCGGCCGGCACTTCCGTCGCCAGTGCCAGTTGATCCAGCGGCGGCGCCACCGGCAATTCCAGTACATCTTCCCGCACCCAGGAACCGGCACGGATCGGCCGCAGTGCCAACCCAATCACCTGGCCATAGCGGACAATCGGCTCACCGGTCTCGAAATCATGCAGCGCTACCTTGTGCGATTGCGGGATGCGTTCGGCCAGCGTGGGTCCGTCCGGACACACCGTGCCCGCGGGCAACCCTTCCGGGCTGACAACAATCGCGACATTGTCGCGCGCATGAACTTTTATGTATAACGGCGGCAAAGTTCAGTGTATCTTGGAACAACCATGGCAACACTAGGATTGATAGAGTACGCGGACGCGAGCCCGGAAGTCCGCGCCGTCTATGACGACATCATGGCCACGCGCAATACAGACTACATCAACAACTTCTGGAAGGCCCTGGCGCACGATCCGCCCACGCTGCTCCGCACCTGGGAAAGCATCAAGCAGATTATGGCCCCTGGATCTCTGGATCCACTCACCAAGGAACTGCTATACCTCGCCGTCAGTGCAACCAATCAATGCGGCTATTGCATCGCATCCCACACAGCGGCGGCGCGAAAAGCGGGAATGACGGATTCCATGTTCGTCGAATTGATGGCCGTAGTCGGCATGGCAAATGAGACAAACCGTATGGCCAGCGGTTACCAGGTGCAAATCGACGACCGTTTTCTCAACCGCTGAGGAACTACAGCTGCGGCTTAGGCGGCGTCACCACCGTCCAGGGAAACACACCCTTCGCACGCAAATGGCGCCTGTAAACTTTATCGCCGTTGGTCGCATAAAGCGTCTGCAGATCCGCGCCGCCAAACACCACGTTCGATAGCGACGCCATCTGTGGCTTGGAAATAATCGCCATCACACGCCCCGCCTGATCGCAGATCTGTATCCCCATCTTGCTCGCCACATACAGGTAGCCGTCGCTATCCACGGTCATCCCGTCGGCGCCGCTGGCGGAGGAATCGTCCATCGTCTCCAGCCGGTGGAACGGCACCCCATTCACCAGCGACCCGTCCGGCATCACCTGAAATGACCACACCCATTTCCCTTGCGAATCCGCCACCATCAGCAGCGATTGATCCGGCGAGAGCCGCACTCCATTCGGAAACGCAATCCCCTCATGCACCACGCGCTTGGCGCCCTTCGCGTCAATGAACCAGACCTTCTTCGTAGGTGGCTCAGTGAAGTAGATTTCGTTGCGCGCGTTCACAGCCAGATCGTTCGAGTTCACGCCTTCGGCAATCACCGTCTCACTGCCGTCCGCGGCCCACGCCACAATCCGCTTGCGCCCGTTCTGGCACGCATATAACCGCCCATCCGGGCCGAACATCAAGCCATTGGTGCCGCCCGAATCCTCCTTGAATACAGTCACCTTTCCGTCAAGCCCAATCTTGTGGACGCGATTATTCGGAATGTCGCTGAAGTAAACATTTCCCTGGCTGTCCGCCGCCGGCCCTTCGGTAAATCTGTACCCTTCCCCCACCAGTTCCCATTCTTTTCCCGGATCCAGAAAGCTGGTCACATTGCGTGCCACCGTCGCCGTCGATTTCGCCACCGGCTTCGGATACTCACGCCATAACCAGCGCAGCGCGTCCGGCAGAATGGCCGACCCGTGCTTCCCGTTGTGCCCTTCCGTACCTACCACGAATGTAGAATCGTAGCCCGCATACTGCAACGCCGACGCCATGTCCTGATTCGCGATAAACCAATTCCCGGAATAAATGCTTTGGTCGTTCTTGCCGTCCTGCAAAAACACCCGCAGCGGTTTCGGCTCCGTCTTGCGAATCAAGGAAGACAGAATTTCCGCGCCGCGCAGGTTAGTGTAGCTTCCGACAAAGCTGATCACCCGGCGGAACTGATCCGGCCGGTTCCACGCGGCATTGAACGCCGCAATGGCGCCGGAACTGGAACCCAACAATCCGCGGTCGTCCGGATCCGCCGAAATCTTGTACTCCTTGCCCACTTCTGGAATAATCTCTTCAATCAGAAATTTCGCGTAGCGGTCGCCCAGCGCATCGTATTCGAAGCTGCGGTTGTATCGCGCCTGCTGATTGGCGGCCAGCGCAGGCAGTACACCAGGGTTGATAAAAATGCCGATAGTCACCGGCATCGCACCTTTTTGAATCAGGTTATCCATCACAATCGGAGCGTGCCAGGTGCTCTTGTCGCCTACAAATCCTCCACCATCCTGAAACACCATCAGGCATGCGGGTTTGTCCGCTTTGTATTGCGCCGGAACATATACCCAGTAGTCGCGCACGGTGCCTGGAAAGATCTTGCTAGTCCAGTTGTGCTGCGTGATGGTGCCTTTGGGCACCCCGGGTTGCGGTTGCGAATCGGGTCCCAGCGGATATTCATCGGCAAACGCTAGCGTGCCGGATACAAGCAGAGCTGTGGCGAGAAGTGCGGTTTTCAGTAACATGCGTCTTCTGTCATGCTACCCAAAAAGCTCAAGTCTTGGGAAATTGGAAATGGATGACGAAATCGCGATAAATGGGGTTGCCGCCAGCACCCTTCAAGGGCTCAAATTTCCACTCCCTTGAGGCTTCGATGGCAATCTTCGCCAGCGCTGCTTCCGTGGCATCGGCGTACGGCCTGGTACTGGCCTCGCTCACTTTTCCCGACGGCTCAATTTTCACGTAAACCGCCACTTCCATTCCGTCGTCCCCCAGACGGTTGGTGAG
>JBBRNO010000052.1:0-36924 GCA_038230275.1 Bryobacterales bacterium | reverse complement strand
GGTGTCGACTGGGCTCGGATGGACCATCGCCGATCTTTGTTGAAAGTCGCCGATGATCAGTTTCGACGCTACGATTCGCAGAACCTGATTGAGAACATGAATTCGTACTACCAGACGGCGTTCGGCATGATGCAATCGGCGCGGGCGAAGAAGGCGTTTCTCATTAGCGAGGAATCGGAGAAACTGCGCGACGCCTACGGCAGAACATCGTTAGGACAGGGCGCATTGCTTGCGCGGCGGCTCGTCGAGGCGGGCGTCCGTTATGTCACGGTTTCCCGTGGCTTCAACACTTGGGACCATCACGCGAATATCTTCCCCGCGCTGAGCGGAACATTTCTTCCGGAACTCGACAATGCCTTCTCCACGCTAGTCGAAGACTTGGAGTCGCGGGGACTTCTAAAGACCACGCTGGTCATCGTCACGGGTGAGTTCGGACGGACTCCCGAGATTAACGGCCTTGCCGGGCGTGATCATTGGGCGAATGCTTTTTCGCTCTGTATGGCTGGTGCAGGCGTACCGGGCGGTCAGGTCTACGGCGAGACCGACGAGAACGGCGCCTACGTTACGAAAGATCCTGTTGAGATCCCCGACTTCATGGCCACCATCTACGACAAGCTGGGAATCGATTACACCAAGGAATACGTCAACCCGCTCGGCCGCCCCACCAAGCTCGCCGATGATGGCGCGAAGCCTCTGAAATTCCTCTACTCATGACCATCGCGCCCCGTGCTGGACTTCTGATTCTATCGACGGTGTGGCTGCTCCCTGCGCAACGGCAGCCGCTCACATTCGACGTGCGCTGGGACAATCCGCCCGCAAAAGCGACACTCACTACGCATCATGTGCTACACAGTCCGTCAATGAAGCGTGACGTGGGTTGGAATCTCTACCTTCCTCCGCAATACGAAACGTCCCAACTGCGCTATCCGGTCATTTACTGGCTGCACGGGTCGGGTGGGGACGAATCTTCGGGACTGTCGATTGCAGGCGAACTCGACAAGGCAATCGCGGCGGGACTTGTTCCTCCGGCAATTATGGTGTTTCCGAATGGCGGCAAAAAGACGGAGTATCGCGACTGGCCCGATCAGAATATTTTGATCGAAACAATGATCATCCGCGAACTCATTACCCACGTGGACACAAACTTCCGCACCATCAACTCAAAGATGGGACGCGCCATCGAAGGCATGTCCATGGGCGCCAACGGCGCTCTCAAGCTTGCGCTGAAGTATCCGGAATTGTTCGGATCCGTGGTGGCATACGCCGGCTCCTACAAACGCTTGCCGCTGGACGGCTACTTTCCGGGGATCGCCCAGGAGCAGCAGGTGTGGATTTCCAAGCTGACGCAATGGTATTCGCCGGAAGACGACCCTTTCGTGCTCGCTGACAAGAATTTCGGCAGGTTAGGCGAGTTGCGGATCCGATTCATCGGCGGCACCAAGGACGTATCGCTACCGGACGCTGAAGCTATGCATGCATGGCTCGTGCATTGTGGCATTCCCCATGAATACGAAATTCTACTGGGAGTCGCCCACGATGGGAAGGCATATTACGAACACTCCGGCGTGCACGGCTTTCAGTTTCACGCCGCGGCGTTCGCGCGCTCGCGTTAGCGCTTCGCCATGCTGACGTGCAAAGCAAGGCCGATCCGCTCCGAGATTTCTTTTGCGGCCGCCGTAATAGCCGCCAGCATCGCCGCCCGCTGCGGCCGCATTCGATTGGTGGGTCCGGAGATACTGATCCCGCCCAGCGGATCACCGAAATAGCCGAAGACGGCGGCGGCCAAACAGGACGCCCCATCTTCCACTTCTTCAATGTCTTCGCCGTAGCCTTGCTCCCGAACCAATTGCAATTGTTCCCGCAATTGGGACGGATCCGTGATGGTGTGGGCCGTATAGCGCGGCATGGGCTGCTTCAGCACCAGCGCCTCTACCTCATGTTCGGGCATATTTGCGGAAATGGCCTTGCCCAAGGCCGAGGCGTGCCATGGCGCAGTGAAGCCTACTGTCGCCACCATGCGCAATGTCAGAGAACTCTCCACAATTGTTACGTAAAGGAGCTTGCCACCTTTTCGCAGCGCCAGGCAAACAATCTCGCTGAACTGTCGCTGCAGCTCTTCCATATAAGGCTTGATAATCTTCAGGATGCCCTGGCTCGAAAGAAACCTGGCCGAAAGTTCGATCAGCCGCAGACCAGGATGATACTTGCCTGTTGCCGGATCTTTGCCGATGTAATTGAATCGTTCTAGCGTACTCAGAATGCGAAACGCAGTGGTCTTCTGGACGCGAGTTGCCTTAGTCACTTCAGTGAGGGAGAGTTGGCTGCCGGCATCCTGAAACAATTCCAGAATCTCGAAGCATTTTTCCACCGACGGGACAGTATAGACTTTGCCGCTCTCGGACTTTTCGATATTCCGTTCGGCAACAATCGGCGTCACGTGGCGTTCTCGATCAGGCCCTATGATATCAGGAGAAAATTGACGAAAACGCCTAAAAAACTTGAACAATCACGATGAGGAGTGGTCCATTGTGGTCCGGCCTTAGGCTATCCTCTATCAGTGCGAGACAAAGTTTCGCTGATCGCCCTACTGACCAGCGGTGTGCTGATCGCGGCTCCAAAAGTGGACTTTGCCCGCGATGTCCAGCCAATTTTGCACGCCCGATGTGCCGCTTGTCATTCTGGCGAAAAACCGCAGGCGAGTCTCTCAGTCCTCACGCGAGCCGCCTTGATAAGCGGAGGCATCGGTGGTCCCGCCATCCAGCCTGGCTCCAGCGCCGCAAGCCTCCTCATCCGGCGAGTGAGCACTGCCGGCGCGCGCATGCCGCTGGGCCAGAAACCCCTGACGGAAGCCGAACTGAGCGTGCTAACCCGGTGGATCGACGAAGGAGCCGAATGGACTGGTAGTGCGGCTGTACCAGACCTCGAAAACACCCGTGTGAAGCTCACTCGTCCGGCCATTCCTTCAAGCACGCAAGCCAATCCCATCGATGCTTTCCTGGACCGCGATTTCCAGCGCGATGCCATGCCGGTTCCCGCTCTGGCGGGCGACTCTGTTTTCGCCCGTCGCGTTTACTTCGATCTGATCGGGCTACCCCCAAGTCCACAAGAGCTGGAGAGCTTCGTCAAACGCACCGAACCTGTGAAGCGCCAGCTTCTGATCGATGAGCTGCTGAGCAAACGCGAAGCCTATGCCGGGCATTGGATGACGTATTGGAACGACATGCTGCGCAATGAAGAAGGCGTGGCGCTGCCTGGCGAAAAGAGAGAATGGATCACGCGCTGGCTGTTCGAAGCCCTGCAAAATAACAAGCCCTACAATCGCATGGTGCAGGAGCTTCCGGCTCCGGAAGGGCCCGATGCGCCGCGTGGATTCATTGCCGGTGTTAATTGGGGAGGCGATGTTAGTGCTAGCCAGTCGCCGGCGATGCAAGCCGCGCAGAACAGCGCGCAGGTCTTCCTCGGCGCAAATTTGCGATGCGCGTCATGCCACGACAGTTTCGTCAGCCGCTGGAAGTTGAAGCAGACTTTCGGGCTAGCCGCGTTCTTCACCACGGACCGCCTGGAGATCGCCCGCTGCGACGTGAAGACCGGTGCGTCGGCCACGCCATCTTTTCTCTTTTCTGAATTGAAAGATGGCGAAGCTGCTGCTGATTTGGCGGAGCGACGCCGGCAGGTTGCCCGGATGTTTACGTCCTCTGAAAATGGACGGCTTGCGGCAACACTGGTGAACCGCTATTGCAAACTGCTGCTCGGCCGCAGACTAGTCGAGCCGGTGGACGACATCGAAGCGTCCTCCTGGAACGCGGACCTTCTCAACTGGCTAGCCTCGGATTTCGTGGCCGGCAACTACGATATGCAAGCGCTGCTGAGACGGGTCATGAATTCGTGCGCGTATCAAATGGAAAGCGCGGCAGAGAGCGCAGCGCCAAGAGTGGGAGAGGCCTTCACCTTACGCGGGCCTTTGCGCCGCAGGCTGTCGGCGGAACAATTCAGCGACGCGGTATCAGCAATCATGAGCGAATGGGAACCTCTGGATGACCTGAGCGGGAAGCCGGCCACCTACGAGCGAAAATGGCGCTTCCGGTCCGATCCGCTAACCAGGGCACTCGGCAGGCCGGAGCGGATTCAAGTGGTGACGGAGCGTTCGTCAGACGCCACCACAATGCAGGCGCTTGAACTTGTTAACGGGGAAGACTTGCGATCTCAACTACGGCGCGGCGCCGCCCGGCTTACTGGAAACTTTAGCGAGCCCCCGTTGAACTTGGCTGACTCCGGACAACTCCGCGGCACTGCCGCGAAGATCCAAGCGGACATCCGGGGTGCCGATCGCATCTGGCTGGTGACCACGGACCTCGGCTCCTACGATCGCGACAAAGTGCAGGCGGGCTGGATGGACGCGGAGTTCGATGGTCCCAGTGGTGTGATGAAACTCAGTGATCTGCCGCTGCCGGCCGGCTTCGCAAAGAGTTCGATTCAGGTGAAGGACGAGAAGGCTCGCGATGTCCTCGCCGCCAAGGCGCCGTCATCGATTGCTTACGATATCCGAGGAAAGGGCTTCACGGAATTCCGCGCCAGGGCGGCAGTGGATGAATCGGGCATGCGGCCGGAGATCAACGCCCTTACAACGCCGGCGTAAAATCCGCTGACGTTTTGAGCACCTTCCCCGCCATCGATACCGTTGTGGATGGGATGAAGCTATCGCAAGGCTTGGAGAAGGTCGGCGGAGTCATGGACAAAGGGATGGTCATCCGCAGCGTGGTACCACCCGATCTGGGCCGCCTGCTGCACAGCCGTCATCAGTTCCACTGGCACACCGGATACGAGCCGCCTCAAAGTGTGGCTGTCCCTCACATCGGCTCCATCATCGCCAGAACTCTAGGCTCCAGGAACCCCGATGTTCCCGCCTTTGTTGACATTGGTCAGAAGATAGAAGGGAACCCCGATAGCGAGACGTTGAAGACGTTTCACGCGGCAGGTTTTCTGGGCAATGAATGGGCTCCCTTCCTGATTCCCGATCCCGCAACGGCCGCAGCCTCCGTGGTAGCCGGGACGTCAATGGACGGCCTTCGATTCCGGCGGCGGCACGAAAGCTATCGAGCGATGATTAAGGACAGTCCCATTCTCGCGGCTGGAAGCGATTACCATCAGGAGTCCCTTTTACGATCCGTGGAGACTGCTCACCGTCTGCTGGAATCGCCGTCGGCCAAGGCCTTCGATATTTCTCTCGAACCAAAGGCCAGCTTTGACATCTACAACACCGGCAGGTTCGGACAAGGTTGCCTCATGGCGCGCCGCCTGGTGGAAGCCGGCGTCCGGTTCGTTGAGGTAACCACCGAATACATCCCCTTCCAACGCTGGGATACCCATGTGAACGGTCACGAACGCCTGGTTGCGATGAAACGCGAGATCGACGCTCCCATCGCACAACTTGTACGCGACCTTGATCAGCGGGGACTGCTGAAGCGCACGCTGGTCGTGCTCGCGAGTGAGTTTGGCAGGGACATGATGATCGAAGGCCGTCCGGGCCGGTTCATTCAGGAAGACAACACCATCCGCCAGCCTGAGCGGATGTCTGAACCCAATCACTATGGCATGCACCGGCACTTCTCGGGGGCGCAGTCCGTCCTGGTGTTTGGTGGCGGCATGAAGGCAGGCGCAGTCTACGGCAGCACTGCGGACGAGCGGCCAATGCAGGTGGTTGATAAGCCCGTTCCCGTGGTTGACCTTCACGCGTCGATCCTGCGCGCCGCGGGAATCGCGCCGGACTTCGCCTATGAGGTGGACCAACGTCCCGTCTATGTCACCAAAGACGGCAAGGGTAAGCCCGTTATCGATTTGTTTGCCTGAGAATCCCAGGCATGCCGTGCTGCCAAACGCAATCGCATCTTCGCAATCACCTTCGAGCGATTAATGAAGCAGGTCAGAGCCAGGTACGTCATCGGTCTCAAGGCGACGACGATTCGGAAGGACGGCTATCAGCCGATCATTTTCATGCAGTGCGGTCCGATTCGCTACAGCGATAGTCGAAAACCTGTTGGCCGCCAGAGTACTGAGTGTAAGAATGGCGATCGCGCCGCCGGTGCTCGGCTATTGCATCTTTCCAATGCTCGCGGAGATTGTTCGGCCCCAGGTGGAGACCGACTACCATTAATCCATGACAGAGCATGATGGAGGACAGAGCACCATTCCACCTGAAGCCAGCACGCTGAAATCCGAACGTCGCTCGCACGGTATCGACGTGCTGCGAGGCATTTCAATCCTCTCTGTCATCCTTCTGCACATTGATATCCGCATCCCGTTTGCGAAGAGCGAGTTTGGGACACATTTGCCCCACGCCGTCAGCCGGGTCCTCTTCCGAAACGGCTACTACGGGGTGAAGGTGTTCTTCGTGATCTCAGGCTTCTTGATCACGACAAATATTTTGCGCCGATGGAACAGCCTGAATCATGTTGATTTGAAAACGTTCTATAGGCTACGGTTTGCACGGATCGCTCCGTGTCTACTGGCGCTCCTGGCGGTCCTCGCGGTCCTGCATTCGGCGAATCGTAGCGGCTTCGTTATTGATTCCACGCAAACCACCTTGGCTCGCTCGATATTTGCTGCGCTTACCTTTCATCTTAATTGGCTAGAGATCTGGACCGGCTACCTTCCGGCGAATTGGGACGTGCTGTGGTCGCTCTCTGTCGAAGAAGTATTTTACATTGCTTACCCTCTTCTCTGCCGTTTTTCTCCGAACCGCTGGATGCTAGCGCTTCTCGGCCTGGCGCTAGTTGCCGCCGGACCGTTTGCGAGAACGACATGGGCTGGCGGAAACGAGCTTGCGGAAGACAAGGCTTATTTGACCGGGTTCGATTGCATCGCACTCGGGTGTGCATCCGCCATCGCATCAGCTGCCTGCGCCCTCAGTGCGAATCAAAGGCGGATGCTTCGCTGGATCGGGGTGTTTTTCATGCTTCAGGTTTCGGTTTATTCGTTCGTGCCGGGTCTGCGCCTTGGCCAATTAGGTTTGGACGTCACCGTACTCGCGTTAGGCGTGGCTCTATTTCTTTTGGCGCTAGAACCTGGGGCGCCCAACACCGTCTGGACTGGCCCTTTGGCGTGGTTCGGACGCAACAGCTACGAGACATATCTTACCCACAGCTTCGTGATGATTTCGGGTGCTCATGTCTTCTACTCCCTCGGCGCAAATCTCAATACGGCGCCAGCGTGGCACCTCGGTATGATCGCAATTTCGGGCGGGCTTGGTTGGGCCGTCGCGAGATATTTCTCCGAACCTCTCAACCAGAGACTGCGACAGGCACGCTTCTCCTTTTGAAATCGGTGTGGCATTGTTAGTTGGTGCAATTCCAGGTATGGCCGGACTCTGACGCCTGTAGCGCCAGGGGCGTGAGTTCGCCTCACCGCCCCGACCATAGAATTAGAGAGTAATCGAATCGACGGGGTGCATCGATCAACGCTGCGCTGCGCCGGCGCGGCCCATAATTGGCCAGACGTCCACGATTTTGTCGCCCTGTGCAATGTAGTACCGGTCGAAGGCGTTTGTGCTCTGGTCCAGATTCGTGCAATACACGTCGAGCCGGTCGCCCAACTTCGGCGCCTTTTCTCCGTCCTTCCATCGCAGCGCCCCATACTCGGCTCCGCCCGATCCCACTTCCAGCCATGGCATGCCTTTCACTTCATCTGTCTTCTTCACCAGCACCTTGTTGCCGTAGTCGGTCGTGATGATATTCGGATGGTGTTGGCTGTCCACGGTGGTCACTACGGTGAGTGCGGCTTGCCAATCGTTATATCGCTGCATGTCACCGTCCTTTCCGCCGACGATGAAATATTCCGTGTCCATGAATACGTAGGTGCCCGATTCCAGCTCCGTCAATCCGGTTTCGTGATCGATATTGTACGTGCCCGTGGAACCACCGCTCATGATGTTCACAGGCAATCCAGCCGTCTTCGCCAAATCTCTGCTCTCGCGAACGCCGGCCAGCACGTCCATGGAAGCCTTTTTCCGTTCCTCGAAGCCTTTGGTGTGCGCCGCTCTCCCGGAGTAAGCCATGAAGCCTTCGAAGCTGATTCGCTTCGAGGCACTAACCTTTTGGGCTAACTCCAGTGCGGGCTTCCCGCCTTCAATGCCTTGGCGGGTCATTCCTGCAAAGACCGACACTAAGACCTTGACCTTCGTGTTGTGAGCCGCCGCCGCCTCTTCCACCCAGCCCACCACCTTGGAATCGTCAACTACGAACATAAACGTCGGATCTTTTTTCGACAGCAGGATGGCCCGCTCGGTGTTGTTGATTCCGACTGGCTGCTTGGTCCAGAGGACGCCCTTTATACCGGCTCCAGAGAACAATTCGGCCTCGGCGATGGTCGCCACCGTCAACCCGACCGCTCCGTGCGCCACCTGATGTTTGGCGACATCCACGCTCTTGTGAACCTTTACGTGGGGCCGGACGTTGATGCCGTTAGTCTTTGCCGTGTCGGCCATGTGTTTGACGTTGGCCTTGAACATATCCAGATCGACCACCATGCACGGAGTCGGCAGAAGATCTTTGGTCATGTCCCGGAAGTCCCGCTTGGCGATACGCGCCTCGAACTCCGCGAACGGATAAACGTCGGATGTCGTCTTGGCCCCCTGGGCGCGTGATGCGGCAAGAAGACTCATTCCCGCGGTTGTTCCCAAAAACTGACGGCGTGATGTCATTGGAAGCTCTCCCTTATTGATTCAATACAATGATTTCTGTACGTGCGGCGGTCGGGGCCTAGGGACGCGTACCCAGCGTGTTACTACATAATCGTTACTGACGATAGGCCGCCAGTATACAGCGAATCGGTGAATCGTAAAAGAAAATTCTCTGAAACTCCAGATTAGCTGGTTTTAGCCAAAGCAAGCTCCGATAGTCTACTTCGGAGCCTCTGGAACAAATCCTTGCGCATTTGTTTTCATGCGATAGACGGCGGTTCGCGACGCAAAGTAAATTGTGCTGTAGCCGGACCCGCCCCAATTGAAGTTTGCGGTGGATTCAGGTAGGTTGATGACGCCCAAGCGATTGCCGTCCGGGTCCCACACCCAGACACCCCCCGGACCCGTGCAGTATAAGTTTCCCTTGGTGTCCACGCGCATTCCGTCAGGAGCACCCCGTCCGGCCTCCTCCTTTGCGAACACTCTACCTTCTCCAAGGCTCATTCCAGAGCCGACGTCATAAACTCGAATCTCCCGTGTTTTGGTGTCGTTGACATAGAGGCGCCTACCGTCCGGAGAGAACGTTAAGCCATTAGGCGCGGTCATATCCTTCACCAGCAGGCGCAGCGACCCGTCAGTGCCGAGGCGAAACACGCCTTGGAAGTCCAGCTCCTGCTTCTCTCCCTTTACCAGGTCAAGGGTAGGATCGGTGAAATAGAGAGCTCCATCGGGACCTAGAACAATATCGTTTGGGCTGTTCAGTTTTTCCCCTTGGTATCTATCCGCCAGGACTTTGTACTGCCCATTGGCTTCCACCTGAATGATTGCCCGCAACACGCTCGCCGTAGTGATGAAATGGCCCTGGGCGTCCAGCGTACTTCCATCCGGATCGCCGATTGCGAGCACCGTTTCCACGCGGCCGTCCGGAAAAACCCGCGATAGCTTGTTTTGCTCTTCGTCGCTAATCCATAGAAACCCTTTCGGATCCCACACCGGGCCTTCGGTAAAACCGAAGCCCCCCGCGACTTTCTCAAGTTGCGCGTCCTTGGGAATCAGCGTCCAGAATTTCGGCGAATCCGCCTTCAGTTCAAATTGACGCGGAGGCGTTTGCGACCATGCCGGCGCGCTGGAAAGTATGCCGAATCCGAAGAGCAAAGAGAGGAAAACAGTTTTACAATGCATGGCTATCTCAAACTCAGCGCTAGGATTGTCGACCCGGCTGCCACGCCAACATATTGAACACCATCCACCGTGTAGGTCATCGGCCCGGCTTTCCAGTTCTGGCCGGTATTGAAGTGCCACAGTGGTCTTCCGTCGTTCGCGTCGGCTGCAACAAAGGCGCCGCTGGCGTCTCCATAAAAGATCAGGCCGCCTGCGGTGGCTAATAGGCCACTTCCTAAAATCCCTCCACCGATGTCTGGAATCTCCCAAGTAACCTTGCCGGTCTGGATATCGATGGCCTTCAGGAACTTGACACTGGCGTCGCCGGGAGGCCGGCGAGTACCGCCGCCGTAAAACGATTTTCCGGCCACCCACCACTCCGTATTCTTAGAATAGATATTGCAGGATTCTTCGGCGAAGAAGTAGAAGAGTTTCGTAGCCGGGCTAAATGCCACAGACGGCCAGTTCGCCGCGCCGGCCACCGACGGGCACACCAACTGGCCCTCCTCGGTGGGCTCATTACCAGGTAACAGCTTGGGCCGGCCATCGGAACCGATGCCGCTGGCCCAGGTGATCCTCTTCACGAATGGTTCAGCCAGCAGAAGTTTGCCGGTCACGCGGTCAAGCACGTAAAAGAAGCCGTTCCGATTCGCTTGCACCATCAGCTTGCGCGGCTCCCCTCGGAAATCGGCATCTACCAGGGTGAGCGGTTCAGTGGCATCCCAGTCGTGCAAGTCATGCGGCGTGAACTGGTAATGCCACTTCAGCTTTCCCGACTGTGCATCGAGAGCCACAACGGAGGAAGTATAAAGATTGTCGCCCTTACGTTCATCTCCGTTGTAGTCCGGGCAGGGATTGCCGGTGGGCCAGTAAAGCAGCTTCGTTGCCGGATCGTAGGTGCCGGTAAACCAAGTAGCGCCGCAGCCGTGCTCGCTTGCCCGGCCCACCCAGGTTTCCGCACCGGGCTCGCCGGCCTTCGGAATTGTCCAGAACCGCCAGACTCGCTCGCCCGTCGAAGCTTTGTAAGCATCCAGGAATCCGCGTACTCCTTCATCGCCGCCGGACACACCCGAAATCACCATGTCATCCACAACTAACGGGGCGCTGGTAGCTCCATAGTTCTGGCTGGAATCCGCCATTTCCACATCCCAAATCAGCTGCCCTGTGAAGCGGTGCAGTGCGATGAGGTGGGCGTTATCAGTGACTAAAAATACCCGGTCACCCAGGATGGCTGCACCTCGATTAATGCCGCTGGCCGCATCGCCCGCCAGACCTTCTGATCGTGGCCGGCTATAGTGCCAGATCTCACGGCCGCTGCGCGCATCCAGCGCATAAGCCTCATTCACCGAGGTGACGTACATTACGCCGTCCACCACGATCGGTGTTACCTCAAGCGAACTCGGCGCCCCGGGAAGGGTAAACATCCATCTCGGTGCCAGATGTCCCACGTTTTTGGTATTGATCTGCTTGAGGGGGCTGAAACGGTTGCCGCTTTGGTTCCCGTCGTAGGTGGGCCAGCTTCCAGGCTTGGGGCTGACAACATCGGCGAATGGCACTCCCGGTCCCAATTCGCTCTTGGCAAAGACTGACTTCGTCAGCGGATCTGGGGCCAGCGTGCGGAGAAACGCAATCAGATCTCGAGTCTCGTCCGGAGTAGCGCGAAGCGGCGGCATCAGCGTTCTTTCGTGGGTCACTTCGGTCAACTCGGATTTCAGCAAGAGATGCAGCTTGCCATCCATACCGAGAAGTTGCAGGTCGAAAGGTCCCTCATTCTTGGCGATGCCGCGAAGGGTTTGGCCGTTTCGCAATCGAGCGGTGACCGCCTGGTAAGAAGATGTGCCGCCTCTTCCAACATTTCGCCTGCCGCGGCCCCCGGCGGCGGGCGCTCTGCCATCGCGCAGCGACTGTTCAATTTGGGCCGGCCGGCGGTCGCGTCCAACAGCAGAAAGATCGGGGCCGATTACGCCGCCTTTCCCCTGCACCATATGGCAAGTCGAACAGCCGCCATTTCCGAAAAAGAACCGCTCGCCCGCTTGCGGATTGCCCGCAGCTGCGTCAACTGCAACGGATGTAGCCGGCGCAGGGGCCTTCGCTGATGCCTTCAGCGTCATCACAAACGTTGACAGTAAATCGGCCTCCCTTGTCGAAACTTTGAAGGCAGGCATTCCTCCGTCGGGAATTCCTTTGAGGATCACGCCGCGAACGGCTACTTTGGTCGCTGCACGCGGGCGCGAAAGCTCGACGATATTCGGCCCGTGACCGCCGCCAAGACCGTCCTCGCCGTGACAACCGGCGCATCGCGACTGATAAAGCTGTTTCCCGGTGGCAGGCGTCTGCGCACCGGTAGAATCACAGAGAAGTAAGCCGACCGCTAAAACAAAGATTTTGATCATGGGTTTTGTCAGCCTGTCGACAAGGGCAAGTTGTCCAAATCATGGCACGTATTTGGAGAGGATTCAAATTGACCCCAGCTATAATGGTTGCCGGATCGCGCTCCTTGACGACGCGTTCAGGAGTTATTGTTTATGCATTCCTGCCGCACCGCCACGATGCTTTGGATGATCGTTTCGACGTCCGCTTTCGCTCAAAACTATACGGCCGTCAAAGTATCTGATCACGGCGCCGAAATAATTCGCCTCCGGGACGCCGCGCGCGACGTGGAAGTCTCTATTTTGCCGTCCATCGGTAACACGGCCTACGAAATGAAGGTCCACGGAAAAAACATCTTATACTTTGCGTCAGCCGACGCCGGTGATTTCCAACAACATCCTAAACTCAGCGGCATTCCGTTTCTGGCGCCCTGGGCTGACCTTTTGAACGAGCCTGGCTTTCGGGCAAATGGCAAACACTATGTGTTCAACATGGAACTGGGAAACGTCCGCGGTAAAATGCCGGGTCACGGTCTGCTAATGTACTCCCCGCTTTGGCGCGTAACCGAAGTCGCAGCAGACGCTGCGTCGGCGCACGTTACCAGCCGGCTGGAGTTTTGGAGATATCCCGACTTAATGGCGCAATGGCCGTTCGCTCATGAATACGAGATGACCTATAGCTTGGCTGCGGGTGTTCTGGAAGTGAGAACCACGGTTGTGAATCTGAGCGCGGAGAGCATGCCGCTGATTCTCGGCTATCATCCATTTTTCCAGATCCCCGGCATCCCGCGCGACGAGTGGACAGCGCATATTCCGGCCCGGGTTCATGTAATCGCCGATGAGCACAATATTCCAACCGGTGAGATGCGCGCTCTCGATATCCCGAATCCCTTTTTGCTGAAAGGACAGCGCCTGGACGACGGCTTCACCGATTTGGAACGGGATTCCGAGGGGCGTGCCCACTTTTGGATCGAAGCAGGAGGAAAGACGGTAGAAACGCTGTTTGGCCCGAAGTTCAACGTCGCAACAATCTGGCTGCCGTCTGACCGGAGCGGGCAGCCCTTGCCATTCATTTGTTTTGAACCGCTCACCACGATCATCAGTGGAGTGAACCTGACGGAAAAGTGGCCGGGTCTGCAGACAATCCCCGCCGGAGGAAAATGGACGGAAAGTTTCTGGATTCGATCCAGCGGTATCTAGCGTTGCCTCCCATATTCTTTTGTGGTTAGATCGATCTTCACCCAGGATTTCAATGTCACAGGAGCATCCCCAATGAGCAAACCAAACAGACGAAGAGATTTCATCTCAAGCGTGAAAAACGTAATTGCGGTTGGCGGATTGGCCAGCCAGGTCAAGCTGAACGCTGCCCCGGCCGAGAAGGCCACGCACGCGGCCGCTGGCGAGGATTACTACGATAAGCTCGGCGTCACCAAGATAATCAACGCCGCCGGTACGTATACGGCAATGACTGCCTCGATCATGCCGCCGTCCGTTCAGGCCGCGGTCGCTGTGGCGGCGAAACACCCGGTCCATCTGGCGGAACTGCAGAAGAACGCCGGCGAATATCTCGCCCGGAAGTTGAAGTGCGAATCGGCGATGGTAACGGCGGGCGCGTCATCCGGGCTGACGCTTGCAACCGCGGCATGCGTGATGCTCGCGAACAATTGCACCATTCTCGACATCCCCACCGAGATCCCGAAGATGAAGGACGAGGTGATCATCCAGAAGGGACACCGCTACGGTTACGACCAGGCCGTCCGTTGCTGCGGAACCCGCTTCATTGAAGTAACCACGATGGATGAGTACAAAGCGGCGTTCAACAGCAAGACCGTCGCCACCCTATTCTTCAACGCCGCCGAAAAAGGCGAAATCGGCCGTGAAGATTGGGTCAAGGTGGCGCACGAGCATAACATCCCCTGCATGAATGACGCAGCGGCGGATATGCCGCCGATTGCCAACCTTTGGAACTATACGGCGATGGGCTTCGACCTGGTTATTTTCTCGGGAGGCAAGGGAATACGCGGCCCGCAGAACGCTGGACTTCTGCTTGGCAAAAAGGAACTGATCGCAGCGGCTACCAAAAATAACAATCCGTTTGATGGTGTCGGACGCGGCATGAAGGTTGCCAAGGAACAGATCGTCGGCATGGTGGCCGCCATCGACTGGTTGCTCAGCCAAACGGACGAGGGGATGGACGCCGAGTTTCGCAAGCGGGCCGATCGCATCTCGGCTCAACTCAAATCCATACCAACATTGAAGGCGGAGATCATGACGCCGCCTTTGGCCAACCATGTTCCTCACCTGCTGCTCACCTATGACCGGGAGAAGGTGAAGATTGCGCCGCGCGAAGTGATGCAGGAACTGCGAAAAGGAACACCCAGCATTGAACTCAATCCTTCCACCGGCAGCAGCAGAGGTGGTTCAGCGGGTCTTCCGGGTGGGGTCAACACCATCGTGGTCGGGGTCTGGATGCTCCAACCCGGTGAAGATCTTATTGTCGCCAGGCGTCTGCACGAAGTGTTGAGTAAAGCGGCAAGAGCCTGAAAATCAGACTCGGTCCATGAGAAGAACTTTCGTTCTATCAGTGGCAGCGTCCTGTCTGCTGGCTGCCCAACCTCACTATGACCTGCTGCTGAAAGGTGGCCACGTCATCGATCCAAAAAACCGGATCAGCGCTGTCCGCGATGTCGCCATTTCCAATGGAAAGGTGGCGGCTGTTGCGGCGGGTATCGACGCCTCTCTGGCGACGAAAACGGTAGACGCATCCGGCCTCTACATAACGCCGGGCCTGGTGGATATCCATACTCACCTTTACACCTACACGGGTAACCACGGTTCCAGGGCGGACGATCACGCCATTGTTCCGGATAGCTTTGCTCCGCGCGAAGGCGTCACCACCATGGTGGACGCCGGCAGTTCCGGTTGGCGAAATTTTGACGATTTCAAGACGCGGATCATCGACCATTCCCGAACCCGCGTGCTTGGCTTCGTCAATATCGTCGGCCACGGCCTGCGCGGCGGAAAATATGAGCAGGATCTTAGCGACATGGATGGCAAGGTCACCGGCGAATTCGCCTTGAAATACAAAGAGCTCATCGTCGGTGTCAAGAGCGCACACTTCGCCGGTCCTGAGTGGAAGCCGTACGAGCAGGCCGTAATCGCCGGCAATATCGCTAAGATTCCCGTCATGATTGACTATGGATCCAACCGCCCCGAACGTTCGATCAGCGACCTGTTCGCCAAAGTGCTGCGGCCCGGAGACATTTATACTCACATGTATTCGGGTCTTCGGGGAGAACAGGCGGGCAACGGCGGTCCGAGCCAGGCCATGGCCGATGGGCGAAGGCGCGGCATCATCTTTGACGTTGGGCACGGTAATGGCAGCTTTCTTTGGCGTATCGCAGTGCCGCTGATGAAGGCCGGCTTTGTCCCCGATTCGATTTCCACCGACATGCACACGGCCAGCATGAACACTTCCATGAAGGACTTCTTGAACGTCATGGGTAAGTTTCTGGCCATGGGCATGGATATGGACGCGTTGATTATGCGGAGCACCTGGAACCCCGCGCGGGAAATCAAGCATGAAGAGCTTGGCAACTTGAGCGTCGGTTCCGTGGCCGATGTTGCCGTATTGCGCCTGGAGAAGGGTAAATTCGGATTCGTTGATATGAATGGCGCGCGCATGGACGCGGACCAGAGACTCGTTTGCGAATTGACAGTGCGCGCTGGACGGGTGCTTTACGATTTGAACGGCATTACACGAGAGCGCTGGGATAAACTGCCGGGTGGCTACAAGCGTCAGGGAGATCCAAGTTGGGACGGATATTTAGGCCGCCGTCCGCGGCACTAGTCGATCCCCCTTCCTACCGCACTCCCTCTTCCGCCAAACGGTATTTCAAAGGTTTTTTCCGCGCCGATTTTCCAATTAGGGTTTATAATTCTCGGGTATATGAAGTTCATGGTTCTGCTGGCAATTTTTCTCCGGATGGGGCAGGCCGCTGAAGTCCTGAAGGACTTCCACCCTTCTTCCGAGATATCCGCCTATGGAACCACCAGCGAGGTAGAATTCTCAACGCCGCTAATGGAGTTGGAACCCGGCGCGCTGGCACACCACATCCCGGTGTCGATGAAGAATCTGCGTTTCGCGGAACCTGTTTGGGTCATTGGGTACAAAACCAGCATCATCGGCGCCCAAGGCCAGCCTCCCCGCCAGAACTTTCTTTGCCACACCTTTCTTGCCGATCAACACGTCGATCAGCACCCGGAAAACGAACTGAAGGGAATCTACTCCGATGCGTTTACACCGGAAGTGCATCTGCCCGCCGGCTTCGGCGTACACTTTTCAGCTAACGAAGCCCTTCATTGGATGCCGATGTTTAACAATCGTGGCGATCAGCCGGCATTGGTGGCAATGAAGGTGGCGGTTACTTTGATTCGAGAAAAGGACCTGAAAAAGCCGCTTAAACCGCTTTACGCCAGCTTGCGCAGCATCCAGGTGCCTCACTTGTTTTTCGTTCCTCCAGGCCACGACGAGCGCACAGTGACATTCAACCTGCCTTTTGAGGCGACCATCCATTTCCTGGGAACTCACCTGCATCCGTACGGCGCGTCGATGGAGCTGTTCAATCTTTCACGCAATGAATTGGTTTGGAAAGGAAGGCGAACCGGGGGGCCTGAGAGTCCGATGGAATGGTATTCCAGCGTGGAAGGCTATGTTGTTCACGCAGGAGAAAGCCTGCGCATCAAGTCGGTTTATGACAACCCCGCCAAGGAAGAGATCGATGCCATGGCAGGGCTATTTATGCTCTACGCCAGGCCCTAGCACCTTTGCAGCCGGGATCGATCACTTTCACCGGGGACGCACTGCCAACCAGTCCTAAGCCCAAGGCACTTCTGACGAGCGGAACGTGGGACATGTCTAATAACGAGTTACAAATCAAGAAATTGTAGGTTGACTAACTGGTTTTTATCGGTTAAGCTTCTCAAACAGATCGATGGCGTCTCACAGCCATCGCCACGCAGCGTAGTCGATCCGCCGAGTCGCAATTCTTTTCAGATTCTTTAGAAGGGGTTTCTTGAATCATGAGCTGCCGGTTAGGTTGTCTTCTCATTTTCTTCGCAACACTGGGTGTGGTTGCGGAATCCGCTTTCGGTCAGGCACGTGATACCGCCGCATTGTCGGGGGTTGTTACCGATGCGCAGGGAGCCGCTGTTCCGCAGGCAAAGGTGACGGTTACCAGCGTTGCTACGGCCGCAGCCCGGACTCTGGTTACCGATCAGACCGGCAACTACGTGTTCTCGCTACTGCCTGTGGGAGTATACACTCTGACGGTCGAGATCTCCGGCTTCCGTAAATTTCAACAGACGAACGTCATTTTGCAGGCGAACGAGAACATTCGCGCCAACGCAACCATGGATGTGGGAAACGTGACTGAAAGCGTCACCGTTGAATCGAACGCGGCGCAGGTGGATACGCGCGCGGCCACACTGAACCACACGGTGGATTCAAAGAGCATCGTCGACTTGCCGCTCAATGGACGGAACCCTGCCGATCTGGTGCTCCTCGCTCCTGGCGTCGCCTCGGGCGCCGGCAATAACAGCGGGGATGTTGGCGGCAGCACCTGGCGGCCAAAAGGACAGAAGGAAATAACCGTCAACGGCTCGCGCAACAACAATCTGCGCTATACGCTCGACGGCGGTACCAATATGGACGACCTGGTGAACAGCAATCTGGATTTTCCTTTCCCCGATGCCGTTCAGGAATTCAGCGCGCAGACAAGCAACATGGGCGTGGAGCAGGGCGGCCTGTCCGGCGGCGCGCTGAATGTAGTAACCAAATCGGGAACGAATCGCATTCATGGCGATGGGTTCTGGTTCGTGCGCAATACCGAACTCAATGCAACAAACTTCTTCTCCCGCCGGAAGGACTTGTTGAAAAGGAATCAGTTCGGCTTCACGGTCGGCGGGCCGATCCTGAAAAACAAGGTCTTCGGCTTCATGGGCTATCAGCGGCTCACCATTCGTCAAGCCGCGGGCAATGATCGTGATCTATCGCTGACAGCCGCCGAACGGCGGGGTGATTTTTCCTCCAATCCAATCAAGCTTTACGACCCGCTGAATCCCGGGCAGCGGTTTCCGAACAATCAAATTCCTGCCAGCCGTTTCTCCGCGCCATCGTTGAAGCTGCTTTCTCTATCTCCCTTGCCGGACGCGGAGGGGTTCGTGCGATATACGGTTTCCGCACCGGAAAATGGCATTCAGGGAATTGGGAAGCTAGACTATGTCGTTAGTAGCAAACACAGTTTGGTATTTCGAATATTTGAGAGCGATGGTAACAATCCGTTCCACTCCGCGCCTGACAACATTCATGCCGTTCGCTATGGCGGCTTTCGGGAAGCCACCAGCGCCACATTGGGTCATACCTGGGTTATGAACTCCAATACTATTGTCCATACCCAGTTCACCGCGGCGCACCAACTCGCGGACATTCGCACTGACTTCCCTTTTACAACTGCATCCCTGGGCGTGAAACTGAATCCTAACGGAAACCATATCGACGTCGCCATGGTCGGCAGCGGCGTCAGCTTCAACCGGGCCCTACACCCCATACGATTCGGGCGCGGTAGCTTCGAACTGCAGCATGATTGGACCAAGAACATGGGCAACCATACGATGGTTTTCGGTTTCAATGTAGTTCGCAAGCGGTTTAACAACAACACCCAATACCACAGTTCCGGACAGTTCGAATTCGATGGACACGCTACCGGCTCCGGAGATGACGAAGGTTTTGACAGAGCCGACTTTATGTTGGGCCAGTTTTCTTTCTTCACTCAAAACAGCGGCGAGTACGAACAGCGCCGGGGCACGCAGACTGGATGGTACTTTGGCGACACCTGGAAAGTGCGGCCGGGCCTCACTGTGAACGCGGGAGTTCGCTATGAACCTTACGGCCTATTTAAAGACAAGCTGGATCGCAATCAGACCTTCGATCTTGCCGCTAACAAGGCGGGCATCCGCTCCACCATATTTAAGAACGCTCTCCCGGGACTCTTCTATCACGGCGATAAGCGCCCTGCCGGCTATGGCGGTGGCGACACTTTCGGCGAAACTGTGACCGACCCCGACTACATTAACTTTGCGCCGCGCGTTGGCTTTGCCTGGGATCCATTCCGCAATGGAAAGATCAGCATCCGCGGTGGCTACGCCATCTTCTTCGATGCTCCCTCTCTCAACGCGCAAAACGATGCCAACAACGTTACGCCATTCAGCTACAACACCGATTTCACCGATGGTCTGTTTGCCGATCCGTTTCTGGGCCGCGAGAAGCTGAATCTTTTCCCTGTCAGCGCCGCCAACCACGACGTGCCATTCCCCACTCCGCTGGAGGTGATTGTTCTTGACAAAAAGTTCATTACACCCGACACGCAGAATTGGAGCTTGACCATCGAGCGGGAAATGGCGAAGAACCTGATCGCGCGGATTGGATACGTTGGAACGAAATCGACTCACTTGAAGAGCGAATACGATCAAAACGCCCCGATCTACAATCCGAAGTTGTCGTTAAGTCAGAATCGGGCGACAGTAGACGACCGGCGTCCGGTTGCGGACTTCCTCACCATTTCCCGATGGATGCACGGGCTGAATCAGTCCTACAACTCCCTGCAGCTTTCTCTGGAGAAGCGCTACAGCCAAGGATTCACGCTCAGCACAAACTACACGTGGTCGAAGAACCTCGATTATCATTCGCGGAATGGATTCGGCGGCAGCCGCGGCATCAACAACCCCTTTAACTTTTTCTTCTCGCGCGGGAACTCCGACTTGACCCGTACTCACCGCTTCGTGACTTCCTTCGTGTGGGACCTTCCAAAGCTTCAGAAGACCAGCCCCGTAGCAAAGGCGGTTTTGGGGAATTGGCGGCTCAGTGGAATTACGACACTTCAATCAGGCCGGCCATTTTCTATCAACTCCTCCAACAACCCCGCCGCCGGTGCGGGCACGGCGCGGGCCGCTCTGGTTGGCTCCGGATATCCAATTCTTGATACGGGACGTTCCAAAGGGGCGATCCTAGCCCAGTATTTCGACAAGACACGCTTCGTCAATGCCACTCCGGGCACCTATGGGACTTTGGGCCGAAACATACTTTTTGGACCGGGCTTCGCCAACATTGATGCATCCTTATCCAAAGGCTGGAAGATACCGTTCTTTGGGGAGGCCGGATTGCTGGAGTATCGCTTCGAAGGGTTCAACGTAGCGAACGCGACGCACATGGCGAATCCGGTGACGGGTCTTACGAATCCGAATTTCGGTAAGATAACCGGCACGGATGGTGACCCAAGAATCTTGCAGATGGCCCTCAAGATATTATGGTGAGCGGTTGACGCGCCGGGTCTTTTTGGCTTCCGCCTTCGCGGCTTCAGCGCCAGCCCAGAAGCCGGAAGTCAGCCCGGCTGATTTGTCCCTGATCGACGATCTTGCCGTTCCAAACGAACTTTTCTTCATTCGAGAACACTTTCCCCGGCCGGATGCACTCTCCGCGGCAGCCTGGAAATTGTCGGTAGCGGGACGAGACTTCTCTGTCGAGGAGGTGGCGGCGATGCCCGGAAAGACGATTCCGGTGACCTTGGAATGCGCGGAAAACGCGACTGGCGGCGGGCTTGTCAGCCATGCCGAATGGCGCGGCGTCTCACTGGCGTCGCTACTGCCGCGGGATACGCGATCTCCCTTTCTGAAGCTGGTTTCCACGGACGGTTACTCCCGCACGATTCCACGTTCCAAGGGGATCCATCCCGATACCATCGTTGCCTACAGTATGAATGGCGAAAAGCTTCCGGTGACCCATGGCTTCCCCTTGCGCGCCATTATTCCGGGCTGGTATGGAATGGACGCGGTAAAGTGGCTACGCCGGATAGAGTTGTTGGAGAGCGAAGAGCAGTCCCATTCGTACGTGCGCCGCGTCAGTTCGTTCTTCGGTGTCAGAGACGCTGAACCCGTTACAGCGATGCAAGTGAAATCAGTGTTTACGCGGCCCCAGGATGGAGCCATTCTGACGCAACGGCGCTTCACATTGCGCGGTATGGCTTGGGCCGGTGAGAATGCCGTTGCGAAAGTAGAGGTGAGCGTCGACGGCGCCGCCACCTGGCAGGCCGCGAAGCTGGATGCCACGCCCATGGAATATAGCTGGCTGCCGTGGTCTTTTGATTGGAAGGTTCCCAACGCAGGGGAGTACACGCTGAGCGTTCGGGCAAAGGATGATAAAGGCCGCGAGCAACCACGGCAGCGGGCGGCTGAACGATCTGACGGTTATGAATGGAACGACTGGCAAACCGTGAAAGTGACCGCCGTATGATTTGCCTGCTTGTGCCCCTGCTGTTTTTCTTTCAGTCGGGGGCCTTGCTCGAACAAGCAGACGAGGCATTCCGCGCGGGCGAACTGGAAAAGGCGGAAACTCTCGCCAGGCAAGTTGTCGCTCGCGACCCATCGGCGGTCCATGGCCACATGATTCTGGGCGTTCTTGCTGCCCAGAAGAATCAGTGGGAGGTCTCGAACGGGCATTTCCTCACCATCCTGCGGCTGGAACCAACGAATCCGTTTGGGTATTTTTATCTCGGGCAGGCAAAGCTCTATCAACAACAGTGGGCGCAGGCGGTCACCTATCTCACCAAGGCCATGGAACGCAATTATCCCGACCGCGAGCGCCTGGTAGTTGAACTCTCGATGGCGCAGAACGAGGCCGGAAATCCTCTCCAGGCATTACGGACGCTCGCGTTGATTGAACCGCCGGCCGGCGCACGTCAGGGTGCACAATATTTTGGAGTGACGGCGTTTGCGCAAGGCAAGCTCGGCCACATGCCGGAAGCCGTCGAAAGTGTCCGGCGCGCCATTCAGCTGGATGACGCCAATGTGAATTATTGGGACTTTCTGGTCGATTTTCTCATCAAGACGGACCAGGCTCCGCAAGCTCTGGCGGAAGCCATTCGCGCGCAGCGCAAATTTCCCGACCACGCCGATACTCAATTCCTATTTGCACTGGCCAGTCACCATGTGGTTGAGAGTCCGCTGAGTAAATTGGCGCTTCGCAACCTGAGAGAAGCCGCACCCAATGACGCGCGGGTGCCGCTTGCCGAAGGACTTCTCTATCGAAAGCAGGGGAAGACGGAGGAAGCCATCGCCGCGTTTCAACGCGCGGCACTACAAGGGGCCGCCGACGCACACCTGCTGCTGGGAATTGTTTATAAGGAAACCGGCGACTACATCGCGGCCGAACGGGAATACCGGGAGGCAGAACGCCGCAATCCTGCAAGCGCTCAATTGATGCTGGAATTGGGAAAGCTCTACTTCGCCCGCGGCGAATTGGAACTCGCGCGGCAGCGTCTGGAAAAGGCGGTTGAGCTGGCGCCTGATGCCCCTACCGCCCACTACCAGCTTGGTCTGCTTTATCGCCGGTTAGGTCAAACAGAGAAAGCGCAAGAGCATTTGGGAAAATCAAAAAAGCCCTGATGCTACCTCCGGCGGGTTGAAACACGAGGTGTCCGTTTTTGAGAAATCGTGAGCTTCCCAGGCTGAGCGAGCAGTCGGTCGTCCGAGAGTGTGCGTCGACGTACACGCCAATGGCGGCTGTGGCCTCACGTTTTTCGCCGGGACCGGATCATCACGCGGCATCACCTGGCTCCAGACCAGCCGGCCCGTCTTTACTTTCCTTAGTTCCAGATCCAATGAAGCGCGGTCTGTTCGGCTTGCATCGCTGCCAACTACCCTGCAAGAGAGTTGCAGCCGGTCCAAAAGGATTCAAAAAAGCAGATGCAACAGCGGCACGGTCGAAACGGGTGTTGCGCGCTTACAGTTTCGCCAGGCCCGGAATAATTTGGACCAGCCTGACCAACCCCTGGCCAATGGGCGGAAAGTGCGTGGCGAGAAAAGTAGCGGTCGGTATAATTCCAAACTGCGCCAGGCGCCAACCGAATCCTGAATCAAGTTTGCCCGCTGTGGAATTCGAGAGACGGCTCAGCAGCGGGTCGCGGTCCATCTGATAGAAGATGGTGACCACGACGATGGCGGTGAGCGTGAAAAGGAACGAGGCGAAATTGGTCAAGGTCCCAATTGGTTCGAACGGGTAGACATTCAGCGCGATGAAGAGCAGGCTGGTTGCCGTGACCAGAAATCCCAGCAGGTTGCGCAGTTGCATAAAGGCATAGCGAATGAAAGCGGCATATTGCAGTGCGATGAACTGGCTCTTTAGTTTGTTGATTGGCGTTTCGTTGTCCTCGTGCGGTTGATCGACGTAGCGGGATCCGTCGCTCTTCCTGGTGATGAGGAGCGGGAACGACGATTTAGCTTTTTCTTTTGAGCTATCCGCCGCTTCACCCCGCTTCCAGCCCTCGGTTCGCAGGGAACTCCAGTAGTTGTTCGCCCTCAAGTCCTCGATATAGTCTGTTGTTATTTTGTCCAGTCTCGTATGAATGAGTTGTAAAGACTGGAATGTCCTTGAATCTATCAGGGACGAACCTTGCAGCACGGACTTGGTGAAGGCATCGATGTCCGTTCTGAGGTCTGCACTGGCCGCAAGCGAGTTGGTCGCTCTTCCAATGGCATGCAGATAGTCGCTGCTCATCTGAAGGGAGACCATCGTTGGGCGCGTTCCGGCTATGGACCAGATGGAGGTCCATGAAACTCGATCTGGCAGGGTGGTGAAGCCGACCCGAAGGGGATGAAATTCCAAGCGGCGGAGGAGATTATGAAGGCTTACCCACAGCAGCCAGATGCGGCAGGACGCATTGACAGCGAGAACCCCCACACCGGAAAACAGCGGCGTCCATATGAACGTCGACCATTCGTGGGCAAACTCGATTTCGATGTCGTGAACCCACATACTATAGGTAACTACCGCCGTTATGCCGGCGGCGGTGAAGACTGTAATCCAGAATTTGTCAAAGAACGTTTCGGCATAATGGCTCACCGCCTTCAAGAGCAGTTCAATGTCAGAGCCGTCTTTTTCCGTGTGAGGCGCGGTTATGGTGAGCGGGGACGGAGCTGGGCGAAATGCGTAGGATTTCAGATAGCAACTGCGAACGCGACTCCAGGCACATGCGTGAATGGCGAGCAGCAGAGCCGTTAATGGGAGTAGTGGGGATACACCATTTCCGAAATAAAAATAGCGGGCAACAAGGGCCGGGTATTCTGCGCTTCTGGTGGTGACAAAAATGGCTGCGAAGCCTAATGCGCCGGGTATCACGAAAGTGGCAGCTCCCGTCCCTGCGCATCCGAATATCCAGCGGCGCCGCCAGTGCTCCGATTGTATCGCCGGTGAGTCAGGCGGATTAGCTATCGCGCGACAGAAGGGGATTAGCGTGAGCCGCGTCGGTTTGGGGAATAGGTAGACGAACACAGGGGCAAACGCCAGCCACGCCAGCAGGATCAAAAAAGCACCCATGGGAGGGGCCCATTTGAACTTTGTGATATCCCATACGGAAGACACCTCAGGGGGGCGCGCTTCCTTCTTGGGACCTAACACCTTAATCGGCCACTCGCCATCGAACCCAACCACGGAGATTACGCGGTTGGGATTCGCTACATCGGCGAATAACTGCTGGCGGCAGGCACGATAAATTCCACTCACTAGCTCATTCGGAAATTCCATCGGTTTCATGGCGACAGATCCCGTGGGCTGCTGTGAGATTGTAATCACACCACGCAAGGAAACCGACCCTGCCTCGCGGTCCAACAAGGTATCGGAATTCAGGAGGGCTATCCGCAAATTAGGGCTTTCTTCCTGGAAGAATCTGGCGAGGAAAAGAGCGTCAAGATTGTCTGAACTGACGATGACCAAATTGGCAAAATGGCGGCGGTGCAGATTGCTGGCGAGATGCCGAAGGGTGAGTTGTTGGGAAACGGCGAGATTTTGCGGGGAGTAACTCGGAAAGGCATCGCTGGGATCTTGAGTGAATCCAAAATGAAGCGCCAATTGATCCGGGCGCAGGCTCTTGGGAAAGATCCTCGCCATCAGATCTTTGTCGGACTCGTAGGCGGTGCGAAGGTTTAGGAGGTTATGGGAGTAGTGGAAGATGTCATCAGGATCTCCTGGGGTGGAATCCAACCCAAAGACTGTGTCCGCCTCAGAGAGAATCGCCGTTCTTCCCAAGGGCTTGAGGACGTTCCAAAGAGCGACGAGTGCCCCTTGCTTTGCGATTTGCACTAGCTCCACCTTCGCGGCGGACTCGACGGTTTTCTTCAGGCGTTCTTGCAGGTCGGGCACTTCGGCGGTTCCGCTGATCGCCTTCACATCCCAATGCGGAGGTGGCGTATTCTTAGCCGGATCAGGGGTGCAGAGGTTCTTCAATGCGTGGGCTAGGGAATCGACGGAGCCAGAAAAAATAGGTCCGACGATCTCTAACGAAGGGTATGTTGGCCCGCACGAACTACGGCTGGAGCCTTCCCAATCGGAGTCCACCAACGCCTTGAACTGATCGACAGCGTTTTGGAACTGCGGCTTCGAAATTCCCACAGTCGGGCTGTCGCCGATCAGGAAAAGCAATTTGAGATCCCTAAGGTAATTGCCCTTATTGTCTTTCGTTACGTTGCGAAAGAGCCAGACTCCGGGCCGTGCGAGACTGCTGGACTCATCGGGATCGCTAGACGCCTTCTTGCCATTGTCGTCGGCGGGACGCGGACCGCTCCAGGGAAGTGAATTCGATTTGTAAGGCACAAAACCTCCCCTGCTCAGCGCCAGGCGAATCGCGTCGAGGGCGCGGTCGGTTTCCAATGCGAGGGCGCTTGCCGTGGGATCTGGAACAAAAACGAAAGCGGTCTTGAGGTTGCCGGCGATCTCCTTCCTAACGGAATTCATATCGCAGCTCTCGCTAGCCGCCGTGTCTTCAGCAGCGGTAGCTTTGACGGAAGCCTTATCGTTCCCCTCCTGAATTGTGAAAGAAATACTGGGACGGGCAGCCGGGCCGGCACCCTTATCCCGGAACCCAAAGTAGTCGGAGAGTACGTCACAGGCGGTTTTGAGAGGCTTAAGCTTTTGAACCGGCTGTTTCACCTTGGGGGATTGCGCGCCAGGGGTGGGGGCGAAATTCGTTTTTGGTGGAGGCTTCGGCGCGGGTGAAGGCACGGGTGGGGCGCTTGACGACATGACGGCAGACGCGACCCAAAGGACAGGAAAGGCTAATAAAGCTAAAAGCGAACGCTCATTCATCGGAAAATTGCTCCTTCTGCGCGGGATCTATGAAAAATAGCGTAAATTATGGAAAAAATGGGACACAAACGGTACACTTTGCCGCGATTGAAAAACCGCGAGTACTGTAGGAACATGGCAATCAAGTCGATCAACCCGGCGAACGGAGAAGTGCTGCGGACGTTTCAGACATTATCCGCGCTGGCGCTGGAAGAGAAGCTCAGCATCGCGCAGTCGGCGTTCCACGCGTGGAAGGTCACGCCCTTCTCCACACGGTCCGCGGCCCTCCTGCGCGCCGCGGACATTCTGGAGGCGGAGAAGCGAACACTGGGTGAGTTGCTCACCAGCGAGATGGGAAAGACCGTCGGTTCGGCGATCGCAGAGGTTGAGAAATGCGCGCTGGCGTGCCGCTTTTACGCTGAGCATGCAGAAGAACTGCTGGCACCCCGCCACGTAGTGACCGGCGCGTCCAAAAGCTTTGTCCAATATCGGCCGCTGGGTCCAATTCTGGCCGTGATGCCCTGGAATTTTCCGTTCTGGCAAGTGTTTCGATTCGCAGCACCCGCGCTGATGGCCGGAAACGCGGCGCTGCTAAAACATTCTTCGAACGTGCCGCAATGCGCCCTCGCCATTGAAGATATTTTCATCCGGGCTGGAATTCCTCGAGGTGTTTTCCAGACGTTGTTGGTGGAATCAGCGCAAGTGGAATCGCTGTTGAAAGACGACCGAATTGTAGCCGTCACATTGACCGGAAGTGAGGCGGCGGGGCGGTCCGTCGCCGGCATTGCCGGCAGCCAGATAAAAAAGACCGTGCTTGAGCTTGGCGGCAGCGATCCGTTCATTGTAATGCCGAGTGTGAATCTGGAAGAGACCGCCACCTTTGCAGTGAAAGCGCGGACGGTCAATA
Organism: Bryobacterales bacterium; assembly: GCA_038230275.1. Classification (GTDB taxonomy): domain Bacteria; phylum Acidobacteriota; class Terriglobia; order Bryobacterales; family Bryobacteraceae; genus JANXXV01. The sequence continues at coordinate 9,643 of JBBRNO010000052.1, read as the reverse complement.
ATGGCCAATCCTGCATTGCGGCGAAGCGTTTCCTGGTGGCGGATGCGATCTATGAAGAGTTTGAGCGTTTGTTCGTAGAGAAGATGGCGGCCCTGCGGGTAGGCGATCCCATGGCGGATTCCACCGAAGTAGGGCCGCTTGCCACTGCACAGATCGTGCATGACTTGCAAAAGCAAGTGGACGATGCGGTAGCGGACGGCGCTGTCATTAAGACCGGGGGACGGCGGCTAAACGGCAAGGGCAACTACTACGCGCCAACGGTCCTCACCGGAGTGCGCGTCGGTTCCCCTACTTTCTACGAAGAGATCTTCGGCCCGGTTGCCATGCTCTTCCGGGTGGCTGATGCGGCGGAGGCAATTCGTGTGGCCAACGACTCTCCGTTCGGTCTAGGCGCCAGCGTCTGGACGAACGATCCCGAGGAGCAGGACTACCTGGTGCAGAATCTGGAAGCCGGCTCCGTGTTCGTGAACGCCCTGGTGGCGTCGGATCCAAGGCTGCCGTTCGGCGGCATCAAGCGAAGCGGCTATGGACGGGAGTTGTCCGTGGAAGGGTTGCTGGAATTTGTCAATATCCAGTCGGTGTGGGTGAAGTGAGGCGATACTGGAAGGAACGGAGTGGCCTTGCGAAATACTGAACTGGCTCTACTATCCATAGCTATTTTGATAGCAACTTTGGCTGTGCCCGCCCGAGCGCAGGAGCCGCAGGCACCGAAGCCGAATTTCTTCGGACTCGCGCCGCCGCCCAATCCCCAGGCAGTTGCCCGCGGGCAGCAGCAGTTTGTGGCCAGTTGTGGATTCTGCCACGGTTCCAGCGGCAAGGGCGGAAACAATGGTCCGGATCTGGTGCGATCCGTGCTTGTATTGCACGACGAGGGCTCGGCGAAAGAACTTGGACCCATCATCCTCAATGGCCGCCCCGCGAAGGGGATGCCGAAGTTCTCCATGACGGACGGGCAAATCAAAGACATCGCGGCTTATCTGCTTTCGCTCAGCCAAGGGGCTGTGAAGCGGGCCGAATACAAAATATTGGACGTAGTGACCGGCAATGCGAAAAGCGGGAAGGCCTACTTTGATAAGCATTGCGCAAACTGCCATTCGCCCAGCGGCGATCTGGCCCACCTTGCGGGCAAGTACAGTCCGGTTGCCTTGCAGGACCGCTTTCTTTACCCGAAAACCAGGCTGACGCCGAAAGGCCAAACCACGGTGGCGGTGACTTTGCCTTCCGGTGAAACCTTTCGAGGAATGCTGGATCAGATCGACGATTTCAGCGTGAGCCTTACTGATTCCAGCGGTCAATACAAATCGTGGGCACTCAATGAATCGAACGGAATCAAGGTGCAAGTAAACGACCCGCTGAAGGGGCACGAGGACCTGTTAAAGCAATATTCCGATACAGACATGCACAACATTCTGGCTTACCTGGTGACGCTGAAGTGAGGGCATCAATTTCGGCCGTTTCGCTATTACTTTCCATCGCAGCCACATTGCCGGCGCAGCCGCTTGACCCGGCCCGGCTGCTGCAACCTTTGACCGGCAGCTGGCCAAGTTTCAATGGCGACTATTCCGGCCGCCGCTACAGCCAACTGAAACAGATCAATTCCGGCAACGTGAAGAACCTGAGCATGGCGTGGGTTGCGCGGACCGATGTTGGATCGGGGGGCAATCCGTTTGGAGTTCAGATCAAAGGCACGCCGCTGATGGTGGATGGCATTTTGTACATCACCATGCCGGACCACGCCTGGGCGCTGGATGCTCGCACGGGCCGCGAAATCTGGCACTTCCGATGGGAGACCAAAGGCGGCATTCACATTGGAAATCGCGGCGTGGCTATCTACCGCAACAGCGTTTACTTTGAGACCCCGGACAACTACCTTGTGTGCTTGAACAAAGTCACAGGCAAGCTGCGGTGGAGCGTAGAGATTGCGGATGTGAAGCAGCAATACTTTTCCACGCCGGCGCCTCTTGTTGTCGGTGAGCAGGTAATTGTTGGCGTCGGAGGCGATTCGCTGGACGTACCCGGCTTTCTGGAAGCGCGCAGCCCCGAGGACGGCAAAGTGTTGTGGCGTTGGAATACGTCGCCGAAACCCGGAGAGCCTGGGTCTGAAACGTGGCCCAATCCCGAGGCCATGGCGCACGGCGGTGGAATGACGTGGATGCCTGGCACCTACGATCCAAAGCTGAATCTGCTTTATTGGGCGACGGGCAACCCGAACCCTGTCCACGCGGGGCAGGGCAGGGTAGGCTCCGATCTTTGGACCTGTTCGATTGTGGCGCTGAAGGCCGATACCGGCAAGCTGGTTTGGTATTTTCAAACGTCGCCACATGACACACACGATTGGGATGGCGTGAATACACCGGTAATTTTTGACGCGGATTTTCAGGGCAAGCCGCGGAAGCTGCTGGCGCAGGCGGCGCGCAACGGATACTTCTTCCTTTTGGACCGCGAGACTGGCAAGAACCTGATCTCGAAGCCATACATTTCCATCAACTGGTCTAAAGGGTTGGACGAACGGGGACAGCCGATTCCGAATCCGGACAAGGATCCGAAAACGGACGGAACGTTAGTGAGTCCAAATGGAACCGGCGGCACCAACTGGCAGTCGCCGGCCTTTAATCCAGACACCGGTTTGCTCTATGTAAGCGCTGTGGAATCTCATAGCGTTTACTATTTGACGGACACCGATGAAAAGCCGGAAGGGTATGGGGGCAGGGAAAGCAGCGTGTTTGCGAAGTCGTCTCTGCGCGCCATTGATTATCGCAACGGAGACGTCCGCTGGACACACACGTTTCCAGGGCCTGGCGGTTCGATATCCAACTTGCTGACCACGGCGGGAAACCTGCTGTTTTCCGGCGATCCGTCCAAGAATCTGGTTGCCTTCGATCCGGCAAACGGAAAGCCGCTTTGGCACGCCAAGCTGCAGGCCAGCGTCACCAATCCTCCCATCACCTTCACGCTGGATGGCAAGCAGTATGTGCTGGCCGCGGCCGTCGATCACGTGTACGCGTTTACGTTGCCGGACTAGACGTAGATCGATTCCAGCCGGTTCACAATGTATTGGCCGCAATGTTCATAGCTGGCGCGCGGTCCTTTCCGCGTGCGGTCCAAGTCCACACAGTTCCAACCTTTGTAGTTGATCTCTTTCAACACACGGTGGCAGGCGGGGAAATCGATCTGGCCATCACCAAGGTCGTAAATGCTGTCAAAGAACTTCGCCTCTGAGGAATCTTTCTTGTGAACCTTCCCGTTGGGAAGCACCAGGTCCTCGGCGGGCTTGGTCCAACGCGCGTCTTTGTAATCCATGAAGATCAGGCGGCTCTTGTATTTCTGGTACATTTTCACCACGTCTGAACCGCCCAGGTGCAGATGTCCCGTATCCGGAGAAAAATTGAAGAGCTTCGGATCGGTAAGCTCCATGCACTTATCCACCTCCGCCGGACCTTCCACCATCTCGTCCAGATGATTATGCACACCGGCGCGGAATCCCATCTCGCCTGCCGCTTCGCCAATCAGATTGAACCCCTTGCACATGTTGCGAAACCCGGTATCCACGTCTTCACCGGCCTTCATGCGGCCTGGGGGAAACACCACCAGGTGCTTGGCGCCGAACGTCTCCAGGAACTTCATCGCCTCACGCGCATTAGCCACAACCTTCTTGTGCTGGGAGGCATCATGCACCGGGCCGCCAAAGGATATTGTGGCTACGGAGAGATTTCTCTTCGAAATCTCCTTCTCCAACTGCTGCGCAGTCATGCTGTAAGTCTTCAGGATGCCTGGGTAGCCGGTGAGCCGGACGCCGATGAAGCCGGTGTCGCGCATCACATCCAGAATGTCGGTGAATGGACCTGGCGGATAGTGCGACCACAGGCCCGCGCTGACGGCCCACTTGATATTCTTGTTTGCTGGAAGCCGGTTGGCGGTGTAAGCCATCGTGGCTGCGAGAGAGGCGAGAAACGTTCGTCTTTTCATATTGGTTAGGAGGGAAATGCGCGGCGCGCCAATTGGTATTTCAACAGCTTCTGCGGATCGACGGCATAGCCCAGGCCCGGGGCTGCCGGCAAATCAATGTATCCATTTCGGACCTGAAGAAACGGGGAAATAATATCGTCTTGAAACCAGCGCGTGCTGGCCTCCACATCGGTGGGGAAAACAAAGCCGTCCAGGGAAGCCAGTGCGGCGCCCTGCGCTTGGCCAATGCCTAATTCGGGCATGGTGCCCACCCACGCCTGCACTCCATTCTCACGGCAAATTCGGATCATCCGCAGAGCGTTGTGAAATCCACCGATCCGTTGAATTTTGAAGTTCGCAATGCGAAAACTCTTTAGCTCGATCGCGCGCCGCAGTTGTTCCGCGGTGTCCAGGCTCTCGTCCAGGCAGACAGGCGTTCGGACGGCCCGCTGCAATATGGCCATGTCTTCCAGGGCGTCCTTGCCAAATGGCTGTTCGAACATCATCAAATCAAACTCATCCAGCGCGCGGAACACGTCCAAATGTTGCAGCGAGTAAGCGCCGTTCGCATCCACGAACAACGGGATGTCCCCAAAGCGCTTCCGGGCGGCCTTTACAATTTCTACGTCGTGCCCCGGCTCAATCTTCAGCTTCACCCGATGATAGCCATCCACCAGATATCGCTCCATGGTGGCCAGCATCTTATCCAAATCCTCATACAGACCCACTGCCAGTCCTGACTTCACTTGCGCGGAAGTGCCGCCCAACAGCGTATGCAGAGGCATTTGCTGTTCCTGTGCCGCCAGGTCCCAGAACGCTGTCTCTACACCGGTCTTGGTGAAGTTGCCCGCGGGCAGTTTGTCCAGCGCCGCATTCCACTCTTCCGGACCATCGAACGTCTGGCCCATGATGGCCGGCACCACCACGTTGCAGAGTTCCTGCCACGACTGCGCCGGCGTATCGCCCGAATAAAAGCTCCCCGACATGGGCGAGGATTCTCCATAGCCGGTCAATCCGCCGGAATGCAACTCAACGACAATCCCATCCTTGGATGCAACGGCGCCGGAGCTGATGCGGAACGGCTCCACCAGCGGCACGGTGACGTGCGTTAGCACTACGCTTTCAATCTTCATTTCGGTTGGCCCGGAAACTTCCAGATGCGCAACGCGTTCTCACCTAGAATCAGTTTTCGATCTGAGTCTGAATAGAACGCGAGGGCCTTGTCTACAAATTCGAGTTCTTTATCCATCGGCAATTCCCAGCGCGGGCGCGGATAGCCGGTGCCCCAGATGATCTGTTTCCCGCCGAATTCTTCGTACGTCGCTTTGAAAAACGGAATCGTGTCTGTGTAGGGAAAGTCTTTGCCCAGGGAAAGTTCATAGGGCTCTGACGCGCTGACCCACACTTGCGGAAATCGTTTCAGGCGGAACATATTCCGGAACTCCGGCCACGGGTCGGCCGAATGCAGATCCGGCTTGCCCAGATGGTCGATCACGATCTTCACTCCCGGGAAACGTCCAGCCATGTCCTCCAGCATCGGCATCTGGTGCGGAAGGATGTAATAGTTGAAAACTGCTCCCAGCTTTTCCGCTTCCCGCCATAACGGATAGTGCTCTTTTGAGTTCAGCCAGGTGGACTTGGGGTGATAGATCGGACTGAAACGCATCCCTTGAAACCCGCGCTCCTTGATCCAGTAACGCAGATTATCTACAATCTTCGGATCTTCCGGATTCAGCAGCCCATGCGCGACGAACAGATTTGGATAGCGATGCAGTGAGTGATCGATGTACGAATTGTCCCAACCAAAAAATCGTGGATTCACCAGCACCGTGTAGCGTAGCCCGAAATCCTTCATCTGCTGCACCTGGTTCTCGATGGGCGCCTCTACCGGAACCCGCTTCAGGTCAGGACGTTCGGGATGATGGAACGGAAACTTGGGATCGAAGGTCCAGACTTCCAGATGAGTATCAATAATCAGACGGTTCTTCTGCCCTTCCAAGAGCCCAGCCGCCGCTTGCGCTAGAAATGTGCGTCGATTCGAAAACACAATAGATCGAGGGTATCAAACTGGAAGCGCAAAGTGCCAACTTGATCGAAACTTGATCGACGCGCCGCGATTTTGTATCCTCAGGCCTAGTCATGCGATTACTCATTTGTATCCTCGCGTTGTTCTTGCCGGCATACGCCGCCGAGAAGAAAGTGTTCGGCGCCACGGGTGGTCCCTACAGCCCGGGTCTCACCGTTGGAGAATTCCTCTACGTCTCAGGGCAGGGCGCAAAGAAGGCGGATGGATCGATACCCGCATCCATGGACGATCAACTGCGCCAGTGCTTCACCAGTATCAAGGCCATTGTGGAAGGCTCCGGATTGACGATGGAGCACGTCGTGATGGCGCAGGTCTATTTGACGGATGCCAAGAAAGAAGACACGTTGAATCTGGTATGGAAGGAGTTTTTCCCCACTAATCCACCTGCGCGATCCACCATTGGAGTAGCGGCCGTGCCCGGAACACCGGTGGAAGTGAGTGCGGTGGCAGTGCGGGATCTTTCGCGAAAGATAAGGGTGGCGCCAGCCGGCTACCCGGCCATCTCGCCGCTGGCTCCGGGCATTCTGGTAGGCGAGAGGTTGTTTCTTTCGGGTTTCCTGGGCCGGGATATTAAGACTGGAACGATACCGGAAGACCCCGCCGCACAGGTGGAGCTAGCCATGAATCGCATGCGCCAGACACTGCAAGCGGCGGGAATGGATTACCAGAACCTGGTGTTCGTGAATCCTTACCTCACCGACAAAATGCCGATGGGCGTGATGAACAAGGTGTACGCCAGCCATTTCGAGTTCGGCAATACACCGGCGCGCGCAACCATCCGCGTGAACGAATTGCCGAATGGCGCGAACATCGAATTCAGCGGCATCGCTGTGCGGAACTTGCAGCAGCGGCGCGCCGTGAGGCCCCGGAACATGCCCCCCAGCGACACGGCGAGCCCTTGCGTCTTTGCGGGCGACACGCTGTATTGTTCCGCGAAATCAGGTTTCATTCCCGGGCCGAAGAGTGGAATTTATGCGTCCACGGTGGAGCACCAGCTGCGGCAAACCATGCGCAATCTGCTGGACGGGTTGGAAGAGGCGGGGATGGACTTCTCAAACGTGGTGGCCAGCAACGTGTATCTGGATAACCTGAGTGATTTCCCGGCGCTGAACCGCGTGTACACCCAATACTTCGTGGACGGCGTGATGCCGTCGCGCACAACCGTGCAGCAAGCGCCGCCAGGCGAGCGCAAAGCCGATGCCGAAGGGCGCTGGCCTACGCTGGAACAGATTTCGATTGTGGCGGTGAAGTAGCGGGCAAATACCGCGGACGCACCAGCACGGAGTAGCAAAAGATTCCTACGATCAGGAAAATCCAGATGGCCTGCATGGGGGCGGTGTAGCTTCCGGTAGTCTGCTTGAGCCAGCCACTGAGGATGGGCGCCACAATTCCCGAAAGATTGGAAGCGCAATTCTGCAGACCGGAAATACGCCCGATGGCGGCTCCCGGAATCATCGTCTGCGTCAGCGCCCAGAAGTTGGCGGTCGCCAGCCCCAGTCCGGCCAGCGAAAAAATGGCGAAAAACAACGCTACCGGCTGCGATTCCGTCATGCCGCCGATCAACTCCGTGGACGCAAGAACGAATCCCATGATGGTGAACCCCTTGCGCACCTTCACCGCATCGCTGCCGCGTTGAATCATGCGGTCAGCCGCCCAACCGGAAAGCGTGGCTACTATCGCCATTCCGCCGAAGCTGAACATGGTGTAAAGGCCCATGGAGTTCAGCGAGAGATGACGGTATTCCACAAAATACGCGGGCATCCAGGTGACACAGAAGAAGAGAAAGTAACTGTAGCAGAACGTGCCTAACAGAATGCCCCACATTACCGGGCTGGCCATTAGTTGCCCGAAAGGAACGGATGGGGTGGAGGATGCAGAGTTCGCCGCCGCTTCCAACTGCCGGTCGTCGTCCTTCACCAGTAGCAGCCACGCAACCAGCCACAGCAAGCCTGCACCGCCGGCGATCAAAAACATAATCCGCCAGCCGAAGGAGCCGATCAGCAACGCGGTTACTGGAACACCAATGGCGGGGCCGATCTTGGCGCCTGCAAGATAGATCCCGACCGCCAGCCCTCTTTCCTGCTCGCGACAGTGGAAGCGGATCCAGCGCAGACTTGCGGGGCCAACAATGGATTCTCCGGCGCCCAGAAGAAATCGCAGTCCAATGAGTTGGCCGGTGGATTGCACCATTCCAGTCAGCGCGGAAAACACCGTCCACAGCAGAAAACCGATGGCATACGGAATCTTCACTCCGTATCGATCCACCACCCAGCCGGCCGGAATCTGCAACAGCGCGTAGGTCCAGAAGAAGGCCGAGTTGAGGAACCCGCGCTCCGCATCGGTGGGGTGAAAAGCGTTGCGGAACTCGGGCAGCGTCAGGACGACTGATAGATTCGCCCGGTCCACGTATGCAATCACCATTCCCAGGCTGAGCAAGCCGACAACGATCCACTTGCGGCGGCTGGTTTGGGTGGACGGGGACACGCTTTATTTCATCACCGGCGCTGGTTCCAAATCACCGGCCCAGATCGACTTGAAGCGCTCCAGGCCTTTCGCTCCGGCTAGCAGCAAGCAAATCGCGCCCAGCAGCGGACAAATGCCCGCAATAAAAAGCGCAATGCCGAATTGTTTCTGCGGCCCCAGTATCCAGCCAGTAATGAGCGGGGCCGCGGCCCCTGCCATCTGCGACACCGTATTCAGATAACCGATGGTCCGGCCCACCATCCCCGCCGGCGGGGCATGCTGAGAGATGGCCCAGAAATTCGAATTGCCGATGCCGGTAGAACAAACGGAGATAAGCAGAATGGGAAGTACCGCTTCGCGGCCCGGAAATACAAGCAGCAATAAGACCGCGGCGGCACCGGTATATCCGGCGGCGGCGAACAGCACCCGCACCCTGAACACCGAACCCACGCGCTTCACCACGCGGTCCGCTATCGATCCAGCGATAATGTTCAGCACCGCCATGATGAACAACGGGGTGGATAGCACGCGTCCCATCTCCAGCGTAGTAAAGCCGCGGGTAGAGGTGAGGTAGGTGGGCACCCAAGTCAGCAGAAAGAACCAATAGTAGGAAGTGAGGAAGATGCTGGCCGACATGGCCCAGACTGTTTTATTCCGCATCGTTGCTCGCCACGGCATGTCCGCGGGCTTCAATTCCGGCTGCGGTACAACAGGCTGCACCGGCACCACGCGGTCCTTAGGAGCAAGCCATAACCAGAACGGGAGCCATAGCAGCGCGCCCAATCCGGTGATAGCGAACATGGAGCGCCAACCCAACCGGTCAATCAGCAGAGTGCCCAGAAGCGTTCCAATTGCAGGTCCGGCATTCTGCCCGGCGATGTAGATGGCCGTGGGCAGGCCTTGTTCCGATCCGGCAAAATTCCGTCGTATGAAAGATAGACTCGCGATAGGGCCAACGGCTTCCGCCAGCCCCAGAACAAGCCGAAGACCAAGGATATCGGGCAAGCCGCGGCTCATGGCGATGGCAGCAGAAGCCAGCGACCACACCAGGAATGCGCCCGCGTAGACGCGCTTGATTCCAATGCGGTCCACAATGAAGCCTGCTGGAATTTGAAACAACGCGTAGGTCCAAAAGAATGCCGACAACAG
>JBBRNO010000051.1:0-38347 GCA_038230275.1 Bryobacterales bacterium | reverse complement strand
CCAGCCCCGCTACGACGAACAACAACAGCGCGTAACCGAGGGCTACGGTATTCTGCAGCCTCGTGTGTCTGTAAGCCTGCCGGGTACCAACCGGTCCCGCTATGCGCGCATGTTCGGCAGCTCCCCGGGAATGGACCCGTACACCCGCGTTGTTTCCGACGTCTATCAGGACCTGTTTCGGGAAGGCTCGTTTATCGGCAAAGGGATCTATGACGTAGACGCCTTCGAGCGATGCCTGAACGGGCGGTTTCCCGAGAACCGCATTCTGAGCCACGACTTGATTGAAGGGTGCTACACGCGTGCCGCGCTGCTGAGCGACGTGCAACTCTACGAAGAGTATCCGCTTCGCTACAGCGCCGATGTCAGCCGCCGGCATCGATGGATTCGCGGCGATTGGCAGATCGCACGGTGGCTGTTACCGCGCACGCCAGGGCTTGGCGGCGCGCGGCTGAAGAATCCGCTTTCCGGGTTGTCCCGTTGGAAAATCTTCGACAATCTTCGCCGCAGCCTGGTGCCGGCAGCGCTGGTGGCGTTGCTTTTGCTGGGGTGGATGGTGGTTTCACCCAGCTGGTTATGGACCGCTGCCGTTCTGGGAATCCTGCTGATTCCGTCACTGACGGCGTCCTTTCTGGAAATCGTGCGCAAGCCGGCAGACGTACAGATGGGACAACATCTGACGGGCGCCATGATTTCGGCGGGCGAACAGTTCCTGCAGTATGCATTTACGTTCGCCTGCCTTCCCTACGAAGCCCTGTTCAGTTTAGACGCGGTATTGCGGACCTGTTACCGCATGCTGATCTCGGGAAGACGGTTACTGGAATGGAACCCGGCCAGTGGCCAGGATCGCAAGCAGCGCTCGGAATCGGCCAGCGAGTGGCTCGCCATGTGGTTCGCGCCGTTCTTCGCCGCGGCGGTTTGGCTGGGACTTTTCTATTTCCGGCCGCAGTCCTTGACGGTCGCAGCACCGGTTCTGGGCCTCTGGTTTTCATCTCCGGCGATTGCGTGGTGGGTCAGCCGGCGCATCCGGCGGGGGGAGGCCAGACTCTCCTTCGGGCAAGTCCTATTTCTGCGAAAACTGGCTAGAAGAACTTGGGCGTTTTTTGAGGAGTTTGTGGGCCTGGAGGATAACTGGCTGCCTCCGGACAATTATCAGGAACAGCCGATCGAGGTGATTGCGCATCGGACTTCGCCAACCAATATCGGCCTGTACCTGCTGTCGAGCCTTTCGGCGTACGACTTCGGCTATATCGCTTCGGGGGATCTGATTGAGCGGACCGGAAACACCATTCGCACGCTGGAATCAATGGAACGCCATCGCGGCCATTTCTACAACTGGTACGATTCGCAATCGCTAAAACCGCTGGAACCGCGCTACATCTCCACCGTGGATAGCGGCAATCTGGCGGGGCATTTGATGACTCTACGCCAGGGCCTGTTCGACCTGCCGAATCACCGGGTTTTCAGGGTTGCTGTGTACGATGGCATTTCCATCACGTTAAGAATTCTGGTGGGAACGACGGCGCGAATGACGCTGGGAGCGGCGGCGGCAACCAAGCTGGTCCAACTGCAGGAGTATCTGGAAGCGGCCACCGGAACCCAGCCAACATCTTTGAACGCAGCGTGGATTTGCCTGGAGAGATTGGCCGTTGCATCCACGGACCTGGTAGCGATTCTCGCCACTGTCAACCCGGGCCCGACAGACGCCGCCGCCTCGGAAAATCAAGTGAATTGGTGGGCACGTGCGCTGGCCCGCCAGTGCCGCGGGGCAGCGGATGATCTGGCGTATCTCGCTCCGTGGGTTTCCATGGGTGGCTCGGGTGTAGCGCCTCCGAACCGCATGAGAGGAATTGCCGCGCTGGACAATATTCCGTCTCTGCGTGAGATTGAAAAACTGGAAGCGGAGCTTCTGCCGGTTCTTCGCCAAGAGTTGGGCGTGAATGCCACCATCCAGGAGAAGAACTGGCTTGACGAAGTGGAACGCCTGGTTAACCTGGCCAGCCAGCGGGCGTCCGCAAGAATCGCGGCGCTGGATGCAATTGGCGCGCAAGCCGCCGAATTTTCGGTGATGGAATATGGCTTCTTATTCGATAAAGTGCGAAACCTGTTGTCCATTGGCTACAACGTAGGCGACCGGCGTTGCGACCCGAGTTGCTACGATCTGCTGGCCTCGGAAGCAAGATTAAGCAGCTTCGTAGCAATCGCACAGGGCGAAATTCCACAGGAGAACTGGTTCGCTCTGGGACGGCTATTGACTAGTTCGAAAGCCGGCCCGATTCTGGTTTCCTGGAGCGGCTCGATGTTTGAGTATCTGATGCCGCTACTGGTGATGCCCACCTACCAGAACACTTTGCTGGATCAAACCTGCATTGCCGCGGTGAAGCGGCAGATCGAATATGGCAGACAGCGCGGGGTCCCCTGGGGCATCTCCGAATCCGCATATAACATTACCGATGCTTCGTTGAATTACCAGTACCGGGCATTCGGCGTGCCCGGTTTGGGACTGAAACGCGGATTGGCGGAAGACCTGGTTGTGACACCGTACGCCACGGCAATGGCCCTGATGGTGGCTCCGGAAGAAGCCTGCCTCAATCTGCAACGGCTGAGTGCGGAGGGATTTGAGGGCAGATTCGGCTTCTATGAGGCCATCGACTACACGCCTCTCCGCGTACCGCGCGGGCAGACCAGCGCCGTCATCCGTTCGTTCATGGCCCACCACCAGGGCATGAGTTTTCTTTCGCTTTCGTACCTGCTGCTAAACCGGCCGATGCAGAGACGCTTCGAATCCGACCCGTCGTTTCAGGCGACGACGCTCTTGCTGCAAGAGCGCGTGCTCAAATCAGGCGTAGTCCCGCTGCACACGACGGAGCTGGCGAGCGTGCAGCAACTCTCCACCGATTTGCAGCCGGAAGTGCGAGTGTTAACCAGCCCGAACACCCCAGTGCCGGAAGTGCAGTTACTTTCAAACGGCCGATATCATGTCATGGTAACCAGCGCCGGTGGTGGATACAGCCGCTGGAAAGACATCGCCGTCACTCGCTGGCGGGAAGATAGCACTCGCGATAATTGGGGAACGTTCTGTTACGTCCGCGAAGTGCTTACGGGCGAATTCTGGTCCACCGCCTATCAACCTACGCTGAGACGCCCGAAGAAGTACGAAGCTATTTTCTCAGAGGGCCGGGCTGAATTCCGGCGTTCGGAGTTTGACGTTGACACCTACACCGAGATCGCCGTGTCGCCGGAAGACGACATAGAACTGCGGCGCATCAGCATTACTAACACATCGCGAACGCGCAAGAGTCTGGATGTCACCAGCTATGCCGAGGTAGTGATCAACCCGCCCGCCGCCGACGCCGCACATCCAGCGTTCGGAAATCTTTTTGTTCACACCGAGATTGTCCGCCACCGGCAGGCGATCTTGTGCACGCGCCGGCCGCGCTCGGCAAGCGAAACGCCGCCGTGGATGCTGCACCTGATGGTGGTACATGGCGCGACCGAGGTGGAGGAGGCCTCCTACGAAACCGATCGGTTGCAGTTCATCGGGCGCGGGAATACGGTCGCCAGCCCGGATGCGATGAAGACTTCGGCACCTCTTTCGGGTACGCAGGGACCGGTGCTGGATCCAATCGTCGCGATTCGCTGCCGCATTACACTGGAACCCGGCCAGACTGCAACAGTGAATGTCGTGTCCGGGATTGGTGAGAACCGCGACGCCTGTCTGGGGCTCGTCGAAAAATATCTGGATCGCCACCTGGCTGACCGGGTGTTCGAACTCGCATGGACGCACAATCAGGTCACCTTGCGGCAGATCAACGCCAGCGAAGCCGATGCGCAGCTTTATGGACGTCTGGCGGGGTCCATCATCTATGCCAATTCTTCGTTGCGCGCCGAATCCGCCATCATTCTGCAAAACCAGCGCGGCCAATCGGGTCTCTGGGGCTATGCAATTTCCGGCGACCTTCCCATTGTGCTGCTTCAGATTGCGGATGCGGAGAATCTGGAACTGGTGCGTCAACTGGTTCAGGCCCACGCCTACTGGCGGCTGAAGGGGCTGGCAGTCGATCTGATGATCTGGAATGAAGATCATGCGGGTTACCGCCAGTTGCTGCAGGAACAGATTATGGGCCTGATCACGGGGTCTGGAGAATTCGGCCAGAGCGGAAGGCCCGGCGAAATCTTCGTCCGGCCGGCCGACCAGATTTCCGTCGAGGACAGAATCCTCCTGCAAACAGTGGCCCGCGTCATTGTTTCAGATAGCCGTGGCACGCTTTCAGGCCAATTGCAGGGGCGAAATCTGGCAAAGGCACTAGTCCCACGGCTGGCTCCGGCGCGCACGCACCGCGTGGAGCCGTCGGCCGCGGTGAAGCTGACACGCAGCGACCTGATCTTCTTCAACGGCTTCGGCGGCTTTACACCCGATGGCCGCGAATACGTAATTACGACGGCGACCGGACACGTGACGCCGGCGCCGTGGGTGAACGTATTGGCCAATCCCTACTTCGGAACCGTGGTCTCAGAGAGTGGAGCCGCCTACACATGGTGTGAAAATGCCCATGAATACAGGTTGACGCCGTGGTACAACGATCCCGTCGGAGATCCCAGCGGCGAAGCCTTCTACATACGCGATGAAGAGACCGGATACTTCTGGTCGCCGACGCCACTTCCCGCGCGCGGCGCTACTCCGTATACAACCCGGCACGGCTTTGGCTACAGCGTGTTCGAACATACGGAAGCCGAAATCCATTCCGAAGTCTGGGTGTATGTGGCCGTTGACGCGCCAGTCAAGTTTACCGTCTTCAAGCTGCGAAATGATTCGGGACGGCCGCGGCGCATTTCCGTCACCGGATACGCAGAGTGGGTACTGGGGGATCTGCGCCCGAAAACGGCAATGAATATCTGTACCGAAGTGGACACCAAGACGTCCGCCGTCTTCGCGCGCAATCCCTACGGGGCCGAACTGCCGGGGCGGGTCGCTTTCTTCGATACGGATGACCAGAGCCGCAACGTAACCGGCGACCGTGCCGAATTCCTGGGCCGCAACGGTAGCCTTTCGAATCCCGATGCCATGTCCAGAGCCAGGCTCTCCGGAAAGGTGGGCGTGGCATTGGACCCGTGTGCGGCGGTACAGGTGCCGATTGTGATTCCAGCCGGCGAACAGCGCGAGATTGTGTTCACCCTGGGCGTGGGGCGCGACACGGAGGATGCAAGAACGCTGGTGCGCCGGTTCCGTGGAGCGGGCGCCGCGCGAGGGGCCTTGGAAGCTGTCTGGCAATACTGGAAACACACACTGGGCGCGGTGCACGTGGAAACTCCCGATCCGTCGGTGAACGTCCTGGCGAACGGATGGCTGGTGTATCAAACACTTTCCTGCCGCCTGTGGGCGCGAAGTGGTTACTACCAGTCCGGCGGCGCCTATGGTTTCCGCGACCAGTTGCAGGATACGATGGCGCTCATTCACACCACGCCCGACCTGGTACGAGCACATCTGCTGCGCAGCGCGGCTCGTCAATTTGTCGAAGGCGATGTCCAACATTGGTGGCATCCTCCCTTGGGCCGGGGTGTGCGGACCACGTGTTCGGACGATTTCCTCTGGCTCCCATTAGCCGCTTGCCGTTACGTGCTGGCCACCGGAGACACCGGCATACTGGAGGAATCCATCCCGTTCATTGAAGGCCGGCCGCTCAAGACGGATGAAGATTCGTACTTCGATCTTCCGGCGCCCTCGCATAAGACGGCTACACTTTACGATCATTGCGTGCAGGCAGTTTTGAAAGGCCTGCGCTTTGGAGAGCACGGACTTCCGCTGATGGGATCGGGCGATTGGAACGACGGCATGAACCTGGTGGGCGAGCGCGGCAAGGGAGAAAGCATTTGGCTAGGCTTCTTTCTGTATGACGTGTTGCTGCAATTTGGCGGGGTGGCGCGCGGGCGCGGCGACGCAGTGTTCGCCGACCGGTGCCAACGCGAGGCGGCGACCCTGCGGCACAACATCGAGGACAATGGCTGGGACGGAGAATGGTACCGGCGCGCTTACTTCGACGATGGGACGCCGCTGGGTTCCGCAAGCAACCCGGAATGCCAGATCGATTCTATTTCGCAAAGCTGGGCGGTGCTTTCGGGCGCGGGCGACCCCGGGCGAGCGCGCCGGGCCATGCATGCGGTAGACCAGCGCCTGGTGCGCCGCGAGCATTCCCTCATCCAGTTGCTAGACCCTCCCTTCGATCATTCGAGAATGAATCCGGGCTATATAAAGGGCTACGTTCCGGGCGTAAGAGAGAATGGCGGTCAATACACCCATGCGGCCATTTGGGCCACCATGGCGTTTGCCCAGTTGGGCGACAGCGAACGGGCGTGGGAACTTCTGGCGATGATCAACCCTGTGAATCACGCCAGTTCCCTGCAGGCGGTGGCCACCTATAAAGTGGAGCCGTATGTCGTGGCGGCCGATGTCTATGCGATGCCGCCCCACACTGGCCGAGGCGGCTGGACGTGGTACACAGGCTCGGCGGGCTGGATGTACCGGCTCATTTTGGAATCGCTCCTGGGCGTCACGTTGGAAGTGGACAAACTGGTCTTTTCGCCGTGCCTGCCCGCGGATTGGAAAGATTTTCGGATTCACTACCGGTATCGCGAGACGGTGTATCACATTACCATTACCCAGGTGGATGCAGGCGTTGCGTTGCAGAACATTGTCCACCTGGCCGACGACCGCAAAGAACACGAGGTTGAAGTAAAGGTGCTCCGGCGTCCGCCAATGTGATATGAAATTGCGATGAGCTTTGAAAGCAAATGGACTCGCCGTTCGGCGTTGCGTTCGATCGGGATGGCCGGACTTGGCCTGGGTTGTGGCACCTCATTCGCGGCTGAAACTCTTAGAGGAAAGAAGGCGGCTGCGTTTGCGCTTGTTGGCGACGAGTCGCACAATTCCGATTACATCCGCTCTGCCCTCACCAGCACGCTGGTGCAGGATGCGGGCCTGTCCATAGACTTCACCGATGAAGAAAAGACTCTCAGCTATGAGAGCCTTCGCCAGTACAAGATTCTGATCATGTTCCGCGACGGCCTGCGTTTTCCCAATGGCTACTGGTATGCAATGTATTGGAACGAGCGAAAAAACAATGTCGTCAGTGTGCCTCCAATCCAGAAGAAGATCGGCGAAGGGCGGGTGGGCTGGATGACCGAAGAGCAAGGCAAGGGAATCAAGCAGTGGGTGGAAGAAGGCGGATCCCTCTGGGCGTTCCACAACAATAGCCAGGCCTCCATCATGAACAAGGACTATCGGGATGTGGAAGGGGCCATTTACACCGGTCATCCCGCGATCCGTCCGTTCAAAGTGAAGATCGTCAACCACGACCATCCCATCACAAAGGATGTCAATGACTTCGTGGTCACCGACGAGCAGCACTACATGACCTACGATAAAGACCCAAAGTACGTGCTGGCCAGAAGCGTCAATGAGGACGGACTGGATTTTACCGACACCGCCGGACGCCGGAGCAATAGCGCCGAAGCGGTGTGGGCATACGACTACGGAAAGGGTCGCGTCTGCTTCATGGCGCCCGGCCACATGGTGAGCGTGCTTTGGAACCCGGAGTACGAAAAGATGCAAAAGAACGCCGCGAAATGGCTGCTGCGGGAAAGCTAGAGCATCGCTATTGACCAGTGCGACCCTTCGGTCCGCACCGTATCGTTCTCAGCCGAAACGCTTAATGAACAGGGTCACGTTTTACCGGAAATCCTAAAACGTCGCAATCGGATTGATCGGCGAGCCCGTACCGCCGGTCACGGCCAGTGGCGAAGCCGTCAGCAGAAACTCCCAGCGCTTGCGTTTGTTCGTCTCTTCACTCAAACGTTCCAAATCGCAGTTATCGAAAATCGGAGTGCCCATTGCGATCAACAAAAGTTGATGCACCGGTTGCGCCACGCCCGTAACCAGCGACGGCATTACATCACTGGCCGCGTCGCTGCCAACCATGGCCACATCCCGCTGTTTCAGCCACTTCACCGAAGAGACATGAAGCCCTGCCGAATTCTTAGAAGCGTCCCACGGCCCTTTGGCCGCCCGCCTCGCCCAGCGTCCAGTGCGGATAAACACAATATCCCCACTGCCAACGTGGATGCCGGCCTGCTTCTCCCATGCCTCAAGGTCTTCCGGATAAATGGCCACGGCGGTGTCCAGATACGGCACGCCCTTCAATCGTGGGATATCCATAAGCAGCCCGCGCGACATGATACCGTTCTTCTCGTTCAGAATCGACAGCTTTTGCGCGCCCTTATCCGTTACTTCCTGTTGCGAATAGCCATTGAACATTTTGCCGTTGTAAAACATGTGGCAAAGCGCATCCATGTGCGTGTGCGCGTAGCCGTGATAGGAAACGCCATAGTGGTCCAATGAGAATTGCCCCGGAGTCGTCTTCCCGGTCCACGTCATCTTGTGCTCAAACGGATCCGGGTTGTCGCTCGCCTTGTCCTTCTCGGTGTCCCGCGCCAGCGATACCGGAATTCCCTCGCGAACCAAAGCCACCGCGGCCTTGCGCTTAGCCGGGGTAATCAGGTTTAGCGCGCCCAACTGATCATCCTTTCCCCATCGCCCCCAATTGGAAAGCTCGGTCATCCACTTCTCAACCGTCTCTTTGGAAACGTCATGGTTCGATGGAGGCGCAGCAAGTGCACAGGCGCAGAGAATCAGCAGCAGGGCTGTAAGCGTTTTTCGCATGCCGTTATTCTACTCCAGCACGAGAATCGCCTTTGAGGTTGAGCATTTCCAAGCGGTTCGGGGCATGCGGTTCCATCCCCGCTGGCGGAGTGAGCGCCAGCAGCCCTCCGGTTGCGGCCGGCGTAATAAGTTCTCTGCACTAAGCGACTGAGTAGGACCGGCCCATCCACTACACTGGAAAAATGGCAAAAACCACCGTCGGGCTCATCGGGTATGGTCTGGGCGGAGCAGTCTTTCACGCCCCGCTCATCAGCGCCATCCCGGAACTCCATCTGGCGAGCATAGTCACCAGCCGCCGTGCGATTGTAGAGCAGGATCTGCCCGGAGTTCAGGTCACCGCAAGTGTTGCCCAAATGCTCTCCAACCCGGCCATCGATCTGGTAGTTGTTGCCTCGCCTTCTCCCAACCACTTTGAGAACGCTCGCTCCGCCCTGCACGCCGGCAAGCACGTGGTAGTGGACAAGCCCTTCGCGGCATCGGTCCAGCAGGCAAACGAGTTGATCGCACTCGCGGAATCGAAGAACAAGTCCATCAGCGTCTTCCAAAATCGCCGCTGGGATAACGATTTCTTAACGGTGAAAGAATGCATTGCCGAAGGGTCGCTTGGCAACGTTTATCATTACGAAGCGCACTTCGATCGCTTCCGCCCGCAACTGAGAGGCGGCTGGCGGGAAGCACCTATTAAAGGAGCCGGCCAGCTCTACGACCTGGGATCCCATTTAATCGATCAGGCTCTGCAGTTATTCGGGATGCCCCAAGCGGTATTCGCCGATGTCCTCTCACAGCGCGATGCCGCAACAACCGGCGACTACTTTCACTTGATACTCGACTACGGGCCTTGCCGCGCCATCCTTCACGCCGCCAATCTGGTGCGCGATCCAGGCCCGCACTTCTTAATCCATGGCGACGGCGGCAGCTTCCTCAAGTATGGAATGGATTCGCAGGAAGAGGCTCTGAAAGCCGGCCTCCGCCCGGGTCAGCCCGGCTATGGCGACGATGTCTCCTGTAATTACGGGCAACTCACCGCAGCCGATGGCAGCCGTCTAACCATCCCTACGCTCCGCGGCGCCTATCAGGAATATTACGCTGGAATCGCAGCGCACCTGCAGTGCGGAGCGCCCATTCCGGTGCAGGCTGCTGATTCACGCGATGGCTTGATGGTAATTGAAGCAGCCGCGCGCAGTGCCATTGAGCGCCGCACTATCGCCATCGTCTAATCTTTGTGCGTGCAAATCCACCACGTGTATCCAAACGGATCTTGCAATCCGCCGCTGCGCCCGTAGGGCTGATCCTGCATCGGATGGAAGAGCGTCGCGCCGGCGGCTTGTGCCCGCGCCGCAAGCGCATCCGCATCGTCGACGTTTAGGAAGATTTGCACCGGCGACCCACCCAGGGCCTGCGCGCTGCGCATCTGCGGAAAATCGCCGAACTCATCACAGATCATGATCGGGGAATCGCCGATTTTGATTTCGCCGTGCCGGACTCGTCCATCCGCGTCCGCGTGCCGGCCCAGTTCCGTGGCCCCAAACGCTTTCTTGTAGAATTCCATCGCAGCGGCTGCATTCTTAATCACCATGTACGGCGTCGCCGTATGAAACCCCTCACGATGCGCCATTCTCGCTCCCTCCGAACAATGCGGCTGCGCGCTTCTTCATCTCATCCGGCGTCACATCCTCAATGTGCGTCCCTAACCACCAATGGTGTCCGAAAGGATCGGTGAATTTTCCGCCGCGGTCGCCGTAGAATTGGTCTGCCACTGGCCGCACTTCTTTTGCGCCGGCTTCCATCGCGCGCTTCGCCATGGCATCCACATCTTCCACATAAATGTGAATGGTAACCGGCGAGCCTCCAATTGTTTCCGGACTCAGGACGTTCATTTCAGGATACTCATCGGAAAGCATCAATACTGCCTCGCCGATCTTGATCTCGGCGTGTCCAATCTTTCCGTCGGGCGCGGCGATACGAAATAGTTCCGTAGCCCCGAACGCCCGCCGATAAAATTCAATCGCACTCGCGGCATTCTTCACTGTCAGGTAGGGAGTAGCGCCGCGATAACCGTCAGGAATGGGTTTCACCTTGCTGTTCATGTCCCTATTCTCACCGAACACCAACAGAGATGTCTTGTAAAAAAACGCCCTACTCCGCCAGCGGAACGTGATTGCTGTACGGACCTGTGTGCGCCGCATACGCGGTCGGCGTGATCCCGGAAAACGCCCGAAAGTCATGGACGAAATGCGCCTGATCGAAGTATCCGCCGGTCTGGCATTGGCATATCTGAGCCGGCGCCACCCAAGCCTGGCCTATCGCCCAAACTTCGATTGGGCAGTAACATTTGACCCGACTGCCCCATTCGGCATATCTTTACTTATGGATCGTCGCCGCTTTCTTGCCTCATCAACCGGCGCGTTTGCAATCCAATCCCCCGTCGCACTGGTGCAGGCTGCCGCTCAATCCGTTTCAGGCCGGCCGGCCGATGCTGTCGCCCGCGATGAAGATTTCTGGCTCAACATCCGCCACGCCTTCACCGTAGACCGCAACATGATCAACCTCAACAACGGAGGTGTTGCCCCTTCCCCCAAGGTGGTGATGGACACAGAGAAGCGCTATCTCGAAATCGAGAACATGAACCCGTCCTACTACATGTGGAACGTGCTCGATCCGGGAATTGAAACGGTTCGCCGCCGCCTGGCGCGCGCCTTCGGTTGCGATACGGAGGAGATCGCCATTACCCGCAACGCCAGCGAGTCGCTCGAAATCGTACAACTCGGCATGGAACTAAAAGCGGGTGACGAAGTCCTTACCACCAATCAGGACTACCCGCGCATGATCACCACCTGGAAGCAGCGCGAACGGCGCGACGGCATCGTGCTACGCCAGATCACGTTCCCAGTGCCGCCGCCCAGCCTGGATTATCTGGCCAAGCGCATTGAAGACAACATCACTCCGAAGACGAAGGTGATCCACATCTGCCACATCACCAATCGCACCGGACAGATTTTTCCAGTGAAGAAGATCTGCCAGATGGCGCGCGCCCGTGGCATCGAAGTCGTGGTGGACGGCGCGCACGCCTTCGCCCAATTCCCCTTCAAGCAGGAAGACCTGGATTGCGATTATTATGGAACGTCGCTGCACAAATGGGTGCTCGCCCCCATCGGCACCGGCATGTTGTACGTGAAGAAGTCGAAGATCCCGAAGATCTGGCCCATGATGCCGGCGCCCGATTCCATGCAGGATAATATCCGCAAGTTCGAGGAGATCGGCACACACCCGGCTTCGCAGCGCAATGCCATCACCGAAGCACTCACGTTTCACGAAAGCATCGGCGTGGAACGAAAGGCCGAACGCCTGCGCTACCTGCGCAAACGCTGGTCGAACCGGCTCCGCGATTTGCCTGCGGTCAAGATTTTGAACAGCGAAGACCCGGAGCAGTCCTGCGGCATCGGCTTCATCAGTATCGACGGTTTCGATGCGCCGAAGCTATCCAAGTTCCTCTGGGAGAAGCACCGCATCTGGACGGTAGGGATTGTGACCGAGGGTGAATATCAGGGTCTGCGCATTACGCCAAACGTCTACACAACGCTGGAAGAGATTGACACCTTCGCTGAAGTGATGGAGAAGATCATCCAGCGCGGCTCGCTGCCGGCATAGCGGATAGAATATGGGGAATGCCTTCAAAAGCCGCATATACCCTAATCCTGTTGGCCGCCTGCGCACCTGCCGCTGATGCCCAACAGCGCATCACTGTCGGAACGCCGAAACTAGAAGGCGAAATGAACGCAGGCGAAGGGCCTGCGTGGCTCCCGCCGACGGACCTCTACTTCGTTGGCGGCAACAGCATCACGCGCCGGGACGCTCAGGGCAAGCCGCAAGTATTCCGCCAGCCGTCGGGCGGCGCCAACGGCCTGCTCATCGATTCGCAACGCCGCCTCATCGCCTGTGAAGCGCAAGCCCGCCAGGTGACCCGCACCGAAACCGGCGGCGCCATCACCGTGCTGGCGGCGAACTACGAAGGCAAGAAATTCAACTCGCCGAATGATCTCACCATCGATTCCAAAGGTCGCATCTATTTCACCGACCCTCGCTACGGCGGCCGCGACAGTATGGAGATAAACGACGAAAAAGGCGAACTGGTGGAGGGTGTCTATCGTATCGACGCACCGGGAAAAGTCACCCGCATCCTCACCCACGAAATCGAACGTCCAAACGGCATTCTGGTTTCGCCCGATGACAAACATCTTTTCGTGGCCGACAACAATAACAACAAAGTAGGCGGCGCACGCAAACTCTGGCAGTTCGATCTGAAGCCCGATGGAACAGTGGCCGCGAATAGCCGCAAACTGATTTTCGATTGGGGCACTGCGCGAGGACCCGACGGTTTCAAAATGGACACCGCGGGCAGATTCTTTGTGGCCGCGGGTCTTACGCGCAACAACGCTCCGAATGAGACCAATGAAAAGTATAAAGGCGGCATCTATATCTTGTCACCAAAAGGCAAATTACTGGAGTACGTGGCCATTCCAAACGATGAAGTAACCAACTGCGCCTTCGGCGGTCCCGATTTAAAAACGCTTTTCATCACCGCCGGCGGGTCGCTGTGGAGTGTGCAAGTCACCAAGCCGGGCCGCATCACAGCGCCGAAGGCCGCCAACCGTTAGCCGCCGCTTTCTCCATTGTTTAGCAGAGCTTCTTCATGCCGGCCGGAGCGCCGCTTTCAAAAGGGCCCGCCATCAAGTCCGCCAGAGAAGCAGATTTCTCGCCTGCGATGCTGATCCGTTGCGTGACCCGGTTACGCCCGCCCAAATCTTGGAACATCCAGCGAATTAGGACCGAAACGCCAGGCATCGATATTTCCAATAGCGCCTTTGGCTCTGCGTTGACAATCACAATCCTCCACTCCATGGAATTCTCGAAGGCCCAGGCTTCTTGCATTACAAGCTCTTCTTCTCCAAATCGCCGTCTAAGCAATGCCATGATAGTAGAAACGCCGCCATGAATCTGTCCTACAACATCTCCACCGCCATCTCCCTGGCGCTTGATTCCATCCGTGCGCATAAGCTACGCAGCTTCCTCACGCTACTGGGAATCATCATCGGAGTGGCCAGCGTGATTCTAGTGGGCGCGGCGATTGACGGGCTCGGCGTCTACGCGGAAGGAATCACGGCGAAGGCGTTTGGCACTGACAGCTATCTGGTTGCTCAAATCGCGTCGGTGGGACGGCTCACTCGAAAGCAATTGGCCGACAAGCAGCGCCGCAACAAACGGATCCGTCCGGAGGACGTCGCCTACTTGCGCACTGTCACCGGGGACTCGATTCTCTACAGTCCGTATCAACAGCGGAGTGAAGACGTTAAGGGCGACAATCAGACCTTTGAAGGAGCGGCCATCCTGGGCGCCTCCGCTTCCCTGCCCGACATTCGCGACGTGCCGATCTCCGATGGCCGTTTCTTCGTTGAGACGGAGGAGCGCATGCACCAGCACGTCGCTGTCATTGGAGACGATATCCGTACGGCCCTATTTCCCGGCGCCTCTCCGATAGGCCGGAAGATCCGCCTCTCCGGAAACGACTTCACCGTCATCGGTCTGCTGGAACGGCAAGGCTCATCGTTCGGGCGGAGTCTGGACAACCCCGTCTATATTCCCATCACGGTTTATCAGCAGTTGTTCGGCGGCCGAAATGGCTCAGCGGTATTCGGGAAGGCCCGTCCTGGGACCGGTCTCAGCATGGACGCCTCGCTTGACTTGACCCGCGCGGCGCTGCGTACGCACTTTCATACGCCCCCTGGCCAGGAGGATAATTTTGACACCCTCACACCGGATTCGGTCCGCTCGTTTGTCGATTCCATCCTTGGCATAATCGCCGCAATCGTAGTTCCCGTCACCAGCATCTCGCTGATCGTCGGCGGAATTGTCATCATGAATATCATGCTCGTCAGCGTCACCGAGCGAACGCGGGAAATCGGAATCCGCAAGAGCCTGGGAGCGCGCCAAAACGACATTATGATGCAGTTCCTCACCGAGTCCGTAATCCTGTCACTCGCCGGCGGCTTCATCGGGCTCGCGTTGGGAACCGCCGTATCCCTGCTTCTGGGCGTTGCCTTCGGTGCAACGCTGAAAGTCACTCTGCCGTATGTCCTGCTCTCGATTTTTGTTTCCACCACCGTCGGCGTCGTATCCGGCTGGTATCCCGCAAGGAGGGCGGCGCGGCTCGACCCGGTCGAGGCGCTGCGTGCCGATTGATCAATCCGGTTAATGTAAGCGTACGAGAAACCATCACCATGGCGCTGGATGCCGTCTGGTCGCACCGCTTCCGCTCCAGCCTTACCATCCTCGGCATCGTCATCGGTATCACCACCGTGGTGACGGTAAGTTCGCTTCTCACGGGTCTACGCAAAGGCATCGTCGATTTTTTTCAGGAATTCGGCCCCGACAATGTATTTATCGCCAAAGCCAGCGGCGATCCCAGCGGCGGCGGTGCCCGGCCCAAGGAATTGAAACGCAAACCCATGCGCCCGGAATACGCCGAATACTTGAAGTCGGTATGCCGGTCCGTGGACGACGTCGGCATCAGCCTTTTTATCAATCCGCAGCCGGGCAAATTCTTCAATGCCAAGGTATCCGGCTTCGAGTCCGACAATATGACGCTGGCCGGCACCACGCCAAACTCTTACGTCATTTCACCGCGTGAAGTGTCAGTGGGTAGAATCTTCACGCAGGAGGAAGCGCAGCGGGCGCAACGGGTGGCGGTGCTGGGCTCCAGCATTGCCGAGGCCCTTTTCCCTGGAGGTAATCCAATCGGGCAGACTGTCTTCATTGATGGTGCGGACTATTCCGTCGTTGGAGTCTTCGCTCCGGCGAAAGGCGGCTTCTTTGGCGAGAACGGCCTGGACCGCCAGATTATTATTCCATTCCAAACCGCGCACCTGCGCTATCCGCAGTCGGAGAATTATTTCCTCACCGCAAAAGCGCGTACCGGCTACCGTGCCGACGCCATGGAAGAGATCCGTTCGGCCCTGCGAAAGCTACGGCGCACTCCGGCGAAGGATGAAGACGATTTCTCCCTTTCTACCGCCGATTCCATCATCCAGAATTTCGACAAGATCACCGGCATGATCGTATTGGTCTCCATCGCAATCTCCGGCCTGGGTCTGCTGGTAGGCGGCATCGGTGTAATGAACATCATGCTGGTAAGCGTTACCGAACGCACGCGCGAGATCGGAATCCGCAAAGCAGTAGGCGCACGTTCGGGCGATATCATCTTGCAATTTCTGAGTGAAGCGGTGACGTTGACCGGCGTGGGCGGCATCTTGGGCGTTATTTTTTCAATCTGCGTGACGTTAATTGTCGGCGTCATCTTCCCCAGCCTGCGGGCGCAAGTACCGGTCTGGGCGGTGTTCACGGGTTTTTCCGTCTCCGTGGCGATTGGACTATTCTTCGGAGTCTGGCCGGCCATCAAGGCGGCGCAGCTCGATCCGGTGGAAGCCCTGCGCTACGAATAACTCTCAAAGCGGAAGCGAGGCATCCAGTACGAACTTCTTGCCTGACTTGTGGTCTTCCACGGTCAGCTTCCCGTTCTCCAGCCGCACATCGTCCACTTGCACCATGCCATCCGGCACGCGCGAATAGAACATCAGGAAATGGCTCTCGATCTTTGCCTTCGCCGGCAGCCAGCGGTAAGTGGGCACACCGAACATCGTTCCCGTAGTCACCGCTTCCCGCCGTGAAACATCGAACGGCTGCGTGGAAAATTCCAGTCCGCGGGCTAGTTTCCCGGTGGGCGGGTAGTTCTCCCAGCTCTGTGTCCATGCGTACTCGTCCGGCCGGAACACATAACCCAGAATCAACTTCTTCCCCGGATGAAGCGCGGTCACGTAAACATACTTTCTGCCGGCGTCCATCAGCGTGGTGGTGTGTCCGCCGGAATTCGGCGGAGATTGTGCTCTGCGCACGTCCGCCGTGCCTCCGGATTCCAGCGGCGCATCGGGCCACGTGAACTCTTTGCCGGATGCCATTCGATGCGGCAGTCCGCGGTCGCTTGGATCATACGGCCGCACCATGGCGCGTTTGCCCGACATGTCGACCACCGTCACCCCGGGTTCAAGAAACGGCGAACCGATGGTCGCGTGCTCCGCCCAATTCACCGGCCTGTCGAAGCTCAACAGGTTCTCCAGTTCGCTGTTCACGTAGATCACGTTCTCCCCGTCCACCATGCGAATAGTGCGCGTGAACAGTTCCTCGACGATCGGCAGTTTCGCCGCCAGCACCAGCGTCGCAGTCTTGCCTTCGCGCCGCGAAGACTTCACTTCGAATTTCTGAATGTGCGCCTCGCCATGGCCCGTAAGCCCGGCGGCTTCCTCTTCCTTAGAGGTCGGCCCAAACCCATCCACGCAGATGAAGTGCCCGAAGCTGGCGCCGAATTGCGACGGCTGCCCAGACTCGCGCGCCATTCGCGCCGGGTTCCAAATCGGGCTCAACTTCTCGGCGTCATCGCTGAGCACCAGGTTCGCAAACGTTGCCCCTCGCTCAAACACCGTCATTTCCAGTTTGCCGTTGGCCAGCACCATGCTGGGCTGGCTTTCAAAGGTGGTCTTCTTTATATCCTGCGTTTGAGCCAGCGCTGCCACGCACACAATCAGCAATAAAACGTTTCGCATGGGAGCCATCATACAACCGATTCCCCCAAGACCAAACACACTGGTGTAAACTTGCTATTCCGGGAGACAAAATATGGTTCAACTAAAAGTAAATGGGGTCGCAAAACAGTTTGAAGGCGACCCGGAAATGCCGCTCCTCTGGTACCTCCGGGACCTGCTGCAGCTCACCGGCACTAAATTCGGCTGCGGCCAGGGACTTTGCGGAGCCTGCACTGTTCACCTGGACGGCGTTGCCACGCGAAGCTGCCAAACCTCGCTGCAAAACGCCGCCGGCAAGACAGTTCTCACCATAGAAGGTCTTAGCGCCAGCGGTACTCATCCGCTCCAGGTGGCATGGAAACAGAACGCCGTTCCGCAGTGCGGTTACTGCCAAAGCGGCCAGATTATGCAGGCCGTCGCGCTGCTTAAAGAGAAGCCGAAGCCAACCGACCGCGAAATCGATGACGCCATGCAGGGTAATATCTGCCGCTGCGGCACCTATCAGCGCATCCGCCAAGCTATCAAGCAGGCAGCAGGGGTGAAAGCATGAACCAAAAAATCAGCACGGAGAACATCCAAGTTGTTAGCCGGCGCGGTTTTCTCGGCACCATCTTCTCAGCCGGAGCGTTTGTTCTCGCCTCGCAAGTACTTCCGTCTGAAGCAGAAGGAGCGACGTTAGCCGCTGACGCCGCGTGGCATCCCGGAATCTGGTTGGGCCTGGAACCTGACGGCACCTTGATCATCCTCGCGCATCGGTCCGAAATGGGAACAGGCATCCGCACCGTACTGCCCATGGTCCTGGCCGACGAGTTAGAGGCCGATTGGAAGCGCGTCAAGATCGAACAGGCCATCGGCGACACCAAGTACGGTTCCCAAAACACAGATGGTTCCTGTTCCATTCGCGATTTCATCGTCACCATTCGCGAGGCCGGCGCCACCGCCCGTCTGATGCTGGAACGCGCAGCTGCCGACAAATGGAAAGTGCCCGCGTCGGAATGCAAAGCCGTCAATCACCAAATCGTTCACAAGAGCGGCAAGAAGCTCGGCTACGGTGAACTGGCGACACTGGCGGCCCTGCAGCCCGTCCCGAAAAAGGAAGAGCTCAGGCTAAAATCACCCTCTGAATTCCGCTACATCGGCAAAGGCGTCCCGTCCACGGACCTAAACGACATCGTAGTCGGTAAGGGCACCTTCGGCATGGACGCGCGCGTACCCGGCATGGTCTACGCCTCCATTGAACGCGCGCCTGTATACGGTGGAAAACTCAAAGGCTTCGACGACAAGGCAGCACTCGCTGTAAAGGGCGTCACGCAAACCGTAGTGATCGATGGCTTCAAGCCGCCACATAACTTTCAGGCATTGGGTGGTGTAGCTGTCATCGCCGACAACACTTGGTCAGCGATGCAAGGCCGCAAGAAACTCAAAGTGGATTGGGACCTGGGCGAGCACGCGTCATTCGACTCGGAAGACTACAAGAAATCTCTTTTCGAAACCGCCCGCAAACCGCAAAAGCAGGTCCGCAACATCGGCGATGTGGACGCAGCCTTCGCCAAGGCAACCAAAGTCCACGAAGCCGAATACTACGTTCCTATGCTGTCGCACGCCCCCATGGAGCCGCCTGCCGCTGTGGCCGACGTGAAGAATGGCAAGGCCACCATCTGGACCGCGACGCAGAATCCACAGGCCGTGCAGGAAACCGTGGCCGCGGCACTTGGCATTGCGAAGGAAGACGTCATCTGCCACGTCACGCTGCTGGGTGGAGGTTTCGGCCGCAAGTCCAAACCCGATTACGTAGCCGAAGCGGCCATCCTCTCAAAGAAGCTCAACAAGCCGGTGAAGGTGGTTTGGAGCCGCGAAGAAGACATCAAGTTCGACTTTTATCACGCGGTAGCGGCCATGCACATGAAGGCCGGCACCGACGCCAAGGGCCGCCCAACGGCGTGGCTGCAGCGCAGCGTATTCCCCACCATCGGATCCACCTTTGATGCCTCGGCTGAATATGGTCAGGAATTCGAAATGGGCATGGGTTGGGTAGACCTCCCGTACGACATTCCGAACCATCGCGCTGAAAATGGACCGGCCAGGAATCACGTCCGCCAAGGCTGGATGCGCGCGGTTGCGAATATCTATCATGCGTTCGCCATTCACTCCTTCATTGATGAACTCGCCGCGTCGGCCGGGCGTGACCGCGTCGAGTATCTGCTCGATGTAATCGGCACTCCGCGGCACTTGGACCTGGAAGCACAAGGGGTGAAGTACTGGAACAACGGCAAGCCAATTAAAGAGTATCCGCTCGATACCGGCCGCCTTCGCCATGTGATTGAGGTCGCCGCCGCGAAATCCGATTGGGCGAAGAAGAAGCCGTCGAAAGGCCGTGCCCTCGGCATTGCAGCCCATCGCAGCTTCCTGGCCTACGTCTGCGCAGTGGTGGAAGTGGAGGTCGACGACAAAGGACAGGTCAAAATTCCGCGAGTCGACATTGCCATCGACGCCGGCCAGATTATCGATCCGGATCGCGTTAAAGCCCAACTGGAAGGCGCAGCCGTTTTCGGCACCAGCATCGCCATGCTGGGCGAAATTACCGCGGCCAAGGGGCAGATCCAGCAATCGAACTTCAACAACTACCGGGTAGCCCGTATTAACGAAGCGCCTTACGTGACGCACGTGCACCTCATTCCCAGCACCGCGATTCCGGTGGGTGTGGGTGAGCCCGGCGTTCCGCCCATTGCTCCGGCGATTTGCAACGCAATCTTCGCCGCCACTGGCAAGCGAGTCCGCGACCTGCCAATTCGTAACACCAAGCTGGTATAAACCCGGCCAGGCGGGTTGCATCATGTTCTATGGCTCAGGCATCCGCCATGAGTGCACGCCGTGCCATTGGGGCCATGTTCTTCGCAATCTTCGGCGCGATCTGGCTGGTGTGGGAGATTGCTGTCTTCCTGGTGGCCCTACGGCAATATCAGCGAAATCGCATTGCCCACCATTCCGAAGCCGATTTGCTGGCGCGAAAGACGGTGAGCCGGATGAGTGCGATTCGTTCCCTGGCAGTTAACCCTTCGACATGACCAGCGTAAGAATGGACAAGTGGCTCTGGGCCGCTCGATTTTTCAAAACACGCGCACTTGCCGCACGGTCCTGTGAACTCGGCCGCATCGCATCCAACGGACAACAAGCCAAGGCTTCGCGCGAAGTCCGCGCTGGCGACCTCTTACAAGTCAAGAACGATAGCGGCGACTTTCAAGTGGAGGTTCTGGGTCTGAGCGAAATGCGCGGCCCGGCAGCGGTTGCACAAACGCTCTACCGGGAAACAGAGGCAAGCCGGGAGCTGCGGCTCAAGTTGGCGGAAGAGCGCAAGGCGATGCCGAATTTCGAAACGCTGCGCGAAGGGAGACCATCCACCCGGGATCGCCGTGCGATCGATCGCCTCCGAGGGAAACGATGACCCAACCCGAACTCCTCAAGAGCGCCAGCTTTCTGCCGTGGTCGCGGGCACACGGTACAGACGTCTGGGCGATGTTTCGCGCCGCCATCGACGGGGATCTGGCAACCGTTAAGTTGTTGGCGGAGACGGATCCGAATCTCGTCGAGTGCGAGTTTGAATACCGGAAGCCACTGCACTTCGCGGTGCGCGAGAATCGCCGCGAAGTGGTGGCATTTCTGCTGGAGAAAGGCGCCAATCCGGCGTACACCTCCGGTTCCAGCTGGCACGAGTCGCCGCTCACCATCGCGCGTGATCGCGGCTACGTGGACGTTCTCGCAGTGCTGGAACAGAAGCTGAAGAGCGAATACAATGTAGTTCCCGAGGGCGGTCCGATCGCTGAAATCATTCACAGCCGTAATCTTTTAAGGCTGAGAGAAACGATAGCCGCGCAGCCGCAACTCATCTTTGCCGCGGATGAGCGCGGGAACCAGCCGATCCATTGGGCGGTGATGACCTGACAAATGCGCATGATCGACCTGCTGCTGGACAGCGGTGCGGATGTGAATGCCAGGCGAGCCGATGGTGCCCGTCCTTTGGACCTCACAAACGGGGATTACTGGTATCGCGGTTGGCGCGATGTTCCTGCACAGGCGCTACAAAAGCCGGCAGTGTTGATCGGCTACCTGCTGGCGCGGGGCGCCGAATACGATATCAGCGTGGCCGCCAAAATCGGCGACGTCGAGCGCGTGCGTGAACTTCTGGACCAGAATCCGGCAGTCGCGAATGAAGTACCGCCCTATTCGACTTACTATTCCGGCCTGCCGCTCCGCTGCGCCGCCGGTGCCGGGCATTTGGAAGTGGTCAAACTGCTGCTCGATCGCGGCGCCAATCCCAGCCAACCAGAGCCGGTCGCGCCGAGGGGGGGAGCGTTACGCGAAGCCATCGGAGGCGAACACTACAAGATCGCGCGACTTCTGCTGGAGGATGGCGCCGACCCAAACGCGATGGTGGAATCTTCCGGCAACTGCATGTGGGCAGCCAAGGATGGTGGGCCGGAGATCCTCAATCTACTCGCTTCCTACTGCGGCGTCGTGGGACTGGAGATCGCCTGCTACCAGGGTGATGTGCCATTGGTAGGGGCGATGCTTTTCGCCAACCCGGCGCTACGCATTGATGAAGCATCGCTGAGCAAAGTTATCGAAAAGGGCCATCAGCAATTGATGGAGTTGCTGCTGCGCCATCAGCCGGACATCCTGAAACAGACGAGCTTCCTGGCCGCCAAGACACCGGAGTTCGCGCGGTGGCTGATGGAACGGGGGCTCGATCCCCATCGCGCCAACTGGCTGGGTATCACGCCGCTGCATCGTTTGGCAATGACCGGCGACCGCGCACAGGCATCCGCCTGCCTTGACTTCGGTGCGGATATCAACGCTCTAGACGATGAGTATTGCTCCACCCCCCTGGGCTGGGCGGCACGCTGTGGGCAGACGGAAATGGTGGACTGGCTGCTGGAAAAGGGCGCACGCCGCGATGTTCCGGCGGAGCGGCCGTGGGCACATCCCGCTGCGTGGGCGAAAAGGCGCGGGCATGGCGAAGTCCTGGCGAAGCTGCAAGGCTCTGCGGACGCTCCGCCGCCAGGTGAGTGCTAACCTGAAAGATCACCGTTCCTTCAAGGAGATTTAACATGGCTAATACTGCTACCTACGACGACGTCAATCTGATCTTGCGCCTCTACGAGATGCGGCGTGAGGAAAAGCTTCGCCAGGCGCGGGATTGGTTCGCAAAATCCTTCAAAGTGAAATCGATGGAAGAATTCAACAAGCTCTGCCCGCCGGCCTACGACACAAACGCCTATTATCGGATGGTCGTCAGCTATTGGGAAATGGTGGCATCCTTCATCACGGGCGGAGTGTTGAACGAGGAATTGTTTTTTCAGAGCGGCTTGGAAATGTTGTTCTGCTGGGAGCGTATTCGGGACCTGCTGCCGGAGGCGCGTGCGCAGTTCAAGAACGAAAACCTGTACAAGAATCTAGAGACCGTCTCAAACCGTTTGATTCAACATCTGGAAAAGACTAGCCCCGGTGCCTACGCTGCATTTTCCGCCCGGGTCCGCGGTTAGACAAGTGCGGCGGGAACCGGAATTCTTCGGCGAAACAGAGCTGTCCCTGCTCTACATTGCGAAGAAACTGAAAGAAGCGCTGGCATTGGAGCAGTTGCTAACTGCCTATTCGATTGAATATCTGGTGGAGCCGGATGCGTACAAAGGCGGCTTGATCTTTGCATCGGAGAGGATTGGGGCCTTCCTGTATGTGGCGCCTGATCGTCTCGATGTTGCGCGCGACATTCTAATAAAGAACGGATACAAGCCGTACGAAGTTGCCTAGTTAACCACCCGGGGGCGTGCTCCGGAGAGACAGAGAAATAAGGCGAAACGGCCGGGCCGTGGACCGGCCGGACCAACTACAATAGCTCTCCGAGGTCGGAAGCAGAGAATACGATCGTCCGGAAATGTGTGGCGGGATCAGGGCTATCTTGCGAGGCTACGGCAGACAGTCGACGGCCGAGGGTGTTGACAAAAGGCGAGTTTGAGTTAGGAGAGAAATAGTTTGGCTCCCCGAGCGCGACATTGCAGGGGTGAAACATACGGCTAGCCGCGTTTCTTCCATCGCTTTGAGTGGACTCTCGCGATTTCATGAAGGCCTGGGCGGTTTGCACAGCACTACGGTGGATCTTGCGCCAACCAGATAAGCAGATGATTTCAAGCCTTTCCGGTCGGCGGGCTCCACGAAATCGCGCGGGCTGGGAAGGCTGGTGTCGGCTACAAGCAACCAGTCGCCGGCGTTCCCCTCCTGAATTTGAAAGCGCGCCTCGTTCGCCCCGGCGTTCACCATCACGTAGATGTCGTCGTCGTTCAGGCTCCCTCCGCGCAGGCAATAGGCAAGCGTCTGACCGCCAGGAGAAAAATCGGGATCCTTACCACCATTGCCATACCAACTGACGTCTTCACGCCAGAACTGGCTGCGCGCTATGGACGGATGACTCTTACGGAATGCGATCATCCCCCGTTCGTGGATTGAGGCGCTCTTCAAACACCGGTGTCACCGGATCCTGAGCCGTGTAGAGCAAGAGCGTGACGCTAGTCGCCCGCCGCGTGTAGAGGGCGAAATTCCACGCATTCAAGGAGGATACCCACGTCACCCCCATGGGTCCCGGCGTTCCCTCTCTCCTGTCCCATTCGTCAAAACTCGCGCTCGGCCGCAATAATTCGGTCATGATTCGGTCAACGACACCTTTATTCGCTGACGGAGCGTTCACACCCATTCGAGGGAGCGCGCTGCTGGTGACGGGAAGCAGCAGGTACTAGGATAAGCTACGCCAATACAATGCGCTAGACGAATGTCTAATCGCACAAAAGATGAGCCCGGCCATGCTGAACATTGATAGTCACAATGCAAGCAGGAGATGGATTGAGCCTGGAAGGAATTCAGGCGTTCTGAGAGGCCAGTGATGATCTGGAATTTCAGGGTCGGAGCCGAGGCGAAGTGTACAGCTCCGCGAATGAGCTGTTGCGTCGGCAAGGCTACGGCAAGTTGAAGCGAAGCGGGCAAGGGTTAGTGAGGCGGTACCTCGAAAAGACGACGGGATTGAGCCGGGCGCAAACGACGCGATGGATCACGGTGTATTGAGCGGGGAGGAGGTCAAGACTAAGGCCTATAGGCGACATGTGTTTCCGCAGCGCTACAAGCGGGACGATGTCAATCTGCTGGCAGCAGTGGATACGGCGCACGAGACCCTGAGCGGGCCAGCCACACAGGAACGAGTGAATGGCGTGCATCATAGCAACGCCGTTGACCAATTGACGCAATGGGAGGCCCTGGGAGTCACTTCCCAGATAAGCGAGGCCTAGTTGCTGCCAGTGCTGAAAGCAATGCTGGAACAGTTTCCCTTCCGCATCCAGGATTTTCATTCCCCAAATGGGAGCGAGTTCATCAACCGTACGGGGAATGGGCTGCTAAAGAAACTGCTGGTCGAGCAGACCAAGTCGCGGCAACGGCAATGGTTTGGCCGAAACCAAGTATGGGGCAGTGATCAGCAACACATGCGCTACACCCATATCGCGGCGCCGCTCGCGGCAGCGATCGAGACATTCTCTAAGGAGTACTTCAATCCTTACGTGAACTTTCGCCGTCCCTGCGCCGTCCCTGAGCAGGTGGTCAACGCCAAGGGCAAAATCAAGAGCGTGTACCGGTGGTATGCGACACCATGAGAGATTTTGCGCCAGTTGCCTGGGCTGGCCGGTCAACTGAAAGGAGACGTGACGATCCAGCAATTAGAGCAAACGGCGCGAGACCAGACCGACATCCGGGCGGCCGAGGAAATGCAAAAGTCCAAGCAAAAGCTCTCCTTGAAGTTCCAACAAAGGCGGATTGCGTGAGCCAGCGTTTACCACTCTGCGCCTCCCCTTCGTCGGCATCGAGGGTGCTTTAGAAGTAGACCAAATCCAAACCAAAGAAGGATGCCTAGCCGCGCGGCGCTACCGCCTCCACACTGATCCTTCAATGAGAAAATGTTGACGTTACGCCGTACCCTCAGTAGGAGCCAGCCATCGAAACACCAGGCAATGCCTGCCGCACAGGGAGCACCGATAAGGAAGCAGTATCCATTGCAGCGCTTTTTCGAAGGAGTTGCGCGCGCCGACGCTTCTGAAATCGACGGATCTGCAATGTGGACAGCTCGCGGAGAACACAACCTACAGTAGCCCATTTCCCATCGAGGGGTTGAAAGCGCAGACCTGGATTTCACTGACGTAAACTGTGACCGTGGGTTTCCGTGACAGACCGCAGCCGATCATCCACATCCCGGCAACCACAAATAAGATTTCTGGAATCATTGTGCCATTCTCCAAGGCGAAACCTCCGGGCACTTCTTGAGCTCGTCTACGGCCCACTTGGCGGTCTTGTCTGTGTGGCATGTATTGCAGGAATTGGGAATCTTCATCGTTTCAGTCGCAGAAGGCGGGATGAACTTGAAGGTGTGGCTCCTCAGGTTGACGTCGGCAAGCGTCTATTCAATCTTGGGCATGTGGCAGGAGCTGCATTCATTGCCCGGGCTGCCCACTTTGTGATGCGTCTGTTGTTCGATTGTCGCTGCGCGCGGTCCGTTCGGCGACGCCAGCCCACCACAATCGAGACACAAGGCATTCGCGTGCTTTCTCAGTAGCGCGTTGTTTTCCGAGCTTCTGCTCCTCCAGTTCCCAAAACTCTCCCAGCTTTTTGCCAACCTGAAAGCCAGCCGGCCAATCGTAGTATTTTCCTTGGGAATGGCACTGAATGCGAATTCCGTTCTGAATGAAGTAGAACAGTTCTCCGTCGGTACTCTTCGCAATTTCCGGCCCCCGCAAATCGATGGGTCGTGGATACAGGCCCGCGCCTGCGTACGACTTTCCGAAGCCGTCGGACCCATGACACACTTCGCATTTCTGCTTATAGAGAATTAGGCCGGCAGTGATCGTCGCGTCAGATTGTTCCGCCCGCCGCGTGAGCACCAGGACAAACGAGCGGCGCAAATTCCGGAGAGACCGGGGAGAGTGGAGGGCATATTCCCTCCCACCAGTTCAGCGCGGACGCCGATGCGCCTCCACTCCCCTTCCCCGGCACCCCATCTCCGCTATAAACGTGTATCTCAGCGGGTCTTTTGCGGCCGATTTGTGTATACTTCCAGGTTGGGCCGATTCATGTGGCGGGAATAGAGAGAAAACTCCGATGTTCAAAATATCTTTTGCAACAATGCTTCTGCTAGCCCC
The DNA here is from genome assembly GCA_038230275.1 of Bryobacterales bacterium. Taxonomy (GTDB): domain Bacteria; phylum Acidobacteriota; class Terriglobia; order Bryobacterales; family Bryobacteraceae; genus JANXXV01. Next base: position 11,780 of record JBBRNO010000051.1, on the reverse strand, counting down.
TTGCGCCTTTGCCTGGAAGAACGGCGATGTGTTGCCACTCTGGTCCGGAGGCGCCCCTGGTTCCGAAGGCATGGCCGAGAGGAAGGAAGTGGTCACCGCACCGGCCAAGCCCGGGGATTCACTCAAAGTTTCGAACATTCACAACCCTTCGTTGATCATCTATCTGGCGCCGAAAGAGAAGGCGACTGGCGCGGCCATGATTATCGCGCCAGGAGGCGGACATCGCTTCCTGTCAATTGATACCGAAGGTACGAACGTGGCGGAGTGGCTGAACGGCATCGGCGTCACCGCGTTCGTGTTGAAGTATCGCCTGGCCCGGGAACCGGACTCGACTTACAAGATCGCCGAGCACCCGTTCGCCGACGCTCAGCGGGCATTGCGCCTGGTGCGTTCGCATTCGCAGGAATGGGGCGTGAATCCGGCCAAGGTGGGCGTGATGGGTTTTTCCGCCGGAGGGGAAGTAGCCGTGATGGCTTCCACTCGCTTTGACGCGGGCCAGGCCGGCGCGGCCGACCCCATTGAACGGCAAAGTTCCAGGCCCGACTATCAGATCCTGATCTATCCCGGAATCCGTGCTGAGAGTGTGACCGTCACCAAAGACACGCCGCCGGCATTCATGTTGTGCGCGGACAACGATCACGGACCATCCACCGCGATTCCCAGTTTGTATCTGGCCTTGAAACAGGCGGGCGTGCCTGCCGAACTGCACATCTATAATAGCGGCGGACACGGATTCGGATACCGGCCAGGCGCTACCGCGGTGATCAAATCCAGCTGGCTGTTGCGTCTGCAGGACTGGATGGGCGATGTAGGAATGTCGCCCGCGAAGTAATTCGACTTCCTGGTTTGAGGTCCTCATGCGCTTCAACGCCACTTCGGCCTGTTGCTGATTCTGGTTAGCTCCGCGATTGGCGCTTCACGCTCCGTATGGAAAGGCGTTTATTCCAGGGAACAGGCCAGCCGCGGACAGCAGGCCTACAACACCCAGTGCGCCCGCTGTCATGGCGAAGCGTTACTTGGGGGTGAAAATTCTCCGCCGCTGGTGGATCGGGATTTTCTCGATCGGTGGAACGGTAAGTCCGTGGGCGATCTGGTCGACTTCACACGCAAGACCATGCCATCGGATGGCCCAGGCAAGTTGAGCCGCCGGCAATGCACGGAATTGATTGCCTACCTGTTAAGCGCCAATGGCTTCCCGGCGGGTGAAACTGATTTGGAATCCGACGCAACAGTCCTAAACGATATTTTGATCGAACCAAAACCATGAAACTTTCTCGATTGCGCCTGCTGACCTTGTCCGTCCTGCTGGTTCCCCATATCTACGCGCAACAAGGCGCGACAAAGGGCGAATGGCGCTTCTATGGCGGAGACGCCGGCAGCACCAAGTATGCGCCGCTTGACCAAATCAACGCCTCAAACGTAAAGCAGTTGGAGATTGCCTGGAGATGGAAGGCTGAGAACTTCGGCCCGCGCCCCGACTACAACTGGGAAACAAAACCGTTGATGATTGGCGGCGGGCGAAGTGTGAACGCACCGCCCCCTGGCGAAGAAGATGCCCGTCCCGGCAAGGCTAAACCAGTCAAATAGGCAGTCTTATTTCGATGTCGTGGGTTGGCGGAATCCCCGCTCCACGGCATCGTTCGGATCGGTGGAAACCGGACCATCGCGCCATAGCCAGCGCATCATCTCGGGCAGTATGGCGCCGCCGAACTTCTGCCCGTGAAGATTCATGCCCCAGGAGTAATTCACGTCATATCCCTTCTGCGTCAGCGCCTTCATCAACCGGACATTCTGAAAGAACCAGTCCCGCTTCTCATCGTAGCCAGCGCCGCCCCGGCCCATCCCGCGGTTATCGTTGCGCCCGTCGCAGAGGAAGATACGGATTGGCTTCTTCGGGCTCTCCAGCACCCGCTCCGGATAGACTTGCCCGCCCCGCAGATTGACGAAACTGCCCACAATGCTCAATACTTTTCGAAACTCGTTCGGACGCTCCCAGGCTACCGCGAAGGCCGCAATTGCCCCGGAACTGGCGCCGCCGATTCCGTGCTGCTCGGGGTCTTTTGAAATCTTGTAATCCTTGTATAACGCCGGCATCAGTTCTTCGGTGATCACCCGCGCGTACTTATCGTCCGGCGTGTTGTACTCGGTGGGCCGGTTGGTGGTTCGATCTCCCCATTCCTTCGGGTTTGGCTCGGGCTGCTCCGGTGTCCGGCCGGGGTTAATGAACACGCCAATCATCACCGGAATCTCGCGGCGGTAAATCAGGTTGTCCATCACGTTCTGCGCCCTCAAATCGCCATCTTCGTTCTTGAATGCCTGTCCGTCCTGGAAAATCATCAGGCTCGCTGGAACGGCAGGATCGTACTGCGCCGGCACATAAACCCAATATGTGTGTTGCGTGCCCGCATAAACACTGCTGGGCAGCGTGAATGGTCCGCGGATCTCTCCCTTCGGCACTCCTTCCTGCGGCATGGAATCCGGACCAATCCGATATTGTGAATTCGGATTGGGAACCTGCGCCGCAGGTGTCTGTGCGAAAAGCAATGCAGCGGTTCCGGCAATCCCCAGCGCTCTGGTAAAAAAAGTAATCATCCGGCAAGACCCTGCAGCACGCCCGTGCTGTCTCCGAACGATTCTTCCTTGATCCCCATGCGATGCAACATGCTTAAGTAGAGATTGCACAACGGCGTTTTCTTCTCGAAGCGAAGACGGCGTCCACCGCGCAGCGTACCTTTCCCGCCACCGGCCAAAGCAATCGGCAGATTCTCCTCAAGATGCAGATTCCCGCATTTGATCCCGTGGCCGAACATCACCATCGAATTGTCCAGCAGCGATTTTCCGCCTTCGTCCAGGCTCTTCAGCTTATTCAGAAAGTAAGCCACTTGTTCCACATGCCAAGTGACGCAAGCCTCGTACTGCTTCTTGCGGACCGGTTCCTCGGCATGGTGCGAAATGGAATGGAAGCCGCCTTTGACCCCCGGCAGGAACGAAAAATCTTCGTTGGTCTGCGCATCCGCCGTCATGAAAGTACCAATTCGCGTCGTGTCGCTCCACAGCGCCAGAACCATAATGTCCATCATCAATCGCATGTGTTCCGGGCGTGTCGCGGGAATGCCGGGTCCGGGCCGTTCCAGCGGAAACTTCCCTTTGTTGATCCAGCGCTTCTGCGGACGAAGCGCCGCCGCCAACCGCTGTTCGACGGACCGCACCGATTCGAAATACTCATCCAGCCTGACGCGGTCGCTGGAGCTGCCCTCCTTGCGCAGGATCTTTGCCTGGTCTTTCACAATGTCCAGAATGCTACTATCGTCCCTCTGCAACGCGCTCAGCACCGCTGGATCGTCCGGGTTAACGCTGGAGATAACGGGAGCTTTATTCGAACGAAACAACCGGTCGAACGCAAGTTGCGGAACTATTTCCTTCGGCACCGGCGTATGCGGATCGCGCCATGAGATGAACGATCCATACATGCGGGCGAAGCCTCCACCTGCCGTATCGATTCCGCTGCGCGTCGATTCCAGGCCCAACTCGAAGCTCGGCAATAACGTTCGGTCGCCAATACGCTGCGCCGCCAATTGGTCCACCGAAGTCCCACCCGAATCCAGATCGTCTCCGGACGTCCGTTCCACATAACCGCCAGAGAGAAACGCGGGCACTTTGGGCCAGTGGCCATTGCGGCCTACGGTCTTGGCGTTCCACAAATTTTCCAACAGCAGGAAGTCGTCCCGCAGCCCCTCAAGAGGTTTCAGGTGCGGCGTGATCTCATAATTTTCGCCGTCCCCGGCCGGCGTCCAATGCTCCGGGCACACACCGTTCGGCATGTACATGAAGACCGAGCGCAGCGGCGGCTCAGCCAAAGTGGCAGCCGTTCCCGGCGTCGCCGCGGACCCCATCGACTCCATCCACGGAAGCGCCATCGCAGCACCCGCGCCGCGCAACATTGTTCTTCTCGATATCTTCCTGGACATCCGGGTTACCTCACCTCTGACTTTATCTCAATCCTCATTTCACAACCATCGGACCAACCCGCTTCCGCGGAGGCGCCGCCAATTCCATTCTCACCACGCCGCCCTGGCTATTGCGGAATGGGACGCTCAGAACAATTTCACGAAGCAGCGTCCGCGCGCGGTAATCTTCCTTGCGCAACGCGTCCGCCATGTGCTGCACTGTGCAACTATCTCCGTCCTGCAGACTACGCCCCAATGCGTAACCCAGCACCTTCCCGGTGACGTGCCTCAAAAAATCGTCCTTCTTCTCAAGCAGCACTTTTCGAAGCTCAGCCGGACCATCGAATTTCTCGCCCGACGGCAGAACGCCGGTCGTGTCGATCGCCGAGCCATCGAATTCCTTATCCCGCCAGCGGCCCGTCCAATCGAAATTCTCAAGCGCGAAGCCAATCGGGTCCATCAGGTTGTGACAAGCCGAGCAAGCCGTATTCACGCGGTGGCTGAGTATCTTCTGCCGCATACCCACCGCGGTCTTCGCCTCGGTTATACAATTCTCCAGGCACTTCACAGGCTCCAGCGGCGGCACGTTCTGGGGCGGCGGAGGAACGGGCGTTCCCAGCAGCGTATCCAGAACCCATGCGCCCCGCAGCACCGGACTGGTCTGCCGGTAATGCGACGTCATCGCCATCACAGCGCCTGAATTCATCACGCCGGCGCGGCGTCCATCCGGCCAAGTGACAAGTTTCGGTTGGGTCGAATGAAAATCCTTGAAGTTGGCTTCCAACTGGTAGAACTTCACCAGATGATCGGTCATATAGGTGTAATCGGCGCTTACCAATTCCAGCAGGCTCCGATTCTCACCCAGAATGCGCTGGAACAAGAGTATGGGTTCGGCCCGCAGATCGGCCGCAACCGGCGGCGTATAGAAAGCTTGCAGCTCGGTGAGCATCGGCGCCGCCCGTCCACCCAAGTCCTGGGTGCCCAGCCACTGCCCGATAAATGTGCTGCTGAAGGTGCGCGAACGCGGATCGTCCAGCATTCGTTCCATCTGGGATGTCAGCACCTGCGGATCTTGCAGCTTGCCCTGATCCGCCAGCCTGGTCAATTCCTCGTCGGGCATGGTGGACCACAGAAAATACGACAAACGCGATGCCAGCTCATACTGTCCCAATGGATAGATACCCGGTTTGTCGCTTCTGTGCTCGATCTTGAACAAGAACTGCGGGCTGACCAGTACGCCCTTCAGCGCCAGCTTCATTCGTTCCTCAAACGGATCGCCCCGTTCGGCCGCGCGGTCGTATAGCTTCAGAAAGGGGACGACATCGGCTTGATCCACCGGACGCCGGTACGCCTTATTCAGAAATACTTGCAGGGTATGTTCAGCCACCTTTCGCGGCTGCAAGAGTTCCCCGCCCGGCTCCAAGCCCAACAGACGGTAGTGCAAGGCCAGCTTTTCAGGCGCCGGCTCCACTGGTTTCTGTTCGATCATCAGGCTGACAATCGAAACCGGCGAGCCTTCGGCGGAAATGGACAGTACGCGCAAGCCCCGTGCCAGCCGCACCTGTACTTGATACGTGGGCGGGCGGCCAACTCCTGGGCGCGCACCCGGACGAAGCACAGGTGGAGCCAGCGGCACCGCCGTCCCGCCGTCCACCTTCAGCGCCAGCGAACCCATTCCTTCCTGGCGTTCCACCGCAACCCGCACCGCATAATCGCCACTGACGTAGATCGAAAAAGGGGCCGACAGTTCGCCGCCGGCACTCAAGACGCGTGACGTTGCTTTCGTGGCATCCACGGGCAGCAGCTGGGCAGCGGCGACAGCCCTCACCAGATCCGGAGTGATCAGCGCTCGATCCACAATCTGCTGCGCCGCTTCCATATAACGTTCCATCAGCAGCGGCGGAATAAACAGCGTCTCACCGTTCGTATCGAATCCCGCGCCGCCAGTTCCATCGGCGGGAAAAAGTTCAGACACGTTGAAATCCACGCCCAGCAAGTCTCGAATCGTGTTGTGATATTCCCGCCGGTTGAGCCGCCGCAAAGCAACCGCGCCGGCATAGTCCCCGGCATCGCAAGCGGTTTGCCGCAGCCGGTCGTCAATCCACGTGGCCACCCGCAGTCGATCGTCTTCCGCCAGTTTGGAATCGACGGGAGGCATGGTGCGATTGCGCAATTGCTGCGCAACATCGCGCCAGAGTCCGCGATTGCCTTGCAGGTCGGTGCCGCTGACAGCCTTCAGAAAATGGATCCGGTTCTTGGGATTTGCCGGATTGTGGCAGGCGGCGCAATTCTGCATCAGCACCGGCCGGATGGACTGTGCGAAGGGATCGCCGGAAACCTGTTGCGCGGCCGAAACGCCCGAAAACGCCAACACCATCGCACCTGCCACAGCACGCCCGTGGAAACTACGGGAAATCATAGAGATCATTATGTTATCAATTTCGCTCCACCGGCATCTTTCTTGGCAAACCCGCGCTCAAGGTCGACATGTCATATGCTATTTAACATGAGAGTTTGGCTGGCCGGCCTGACTGCCGTGTTGCCGCTGTTTGGCGATCCCGGCGTCGACTACTTTGAAACGAAAGTTCGCCCGCTGTTGGCGGCGAAGTGCTACGCCTGTCACAGCGCCAAACTGGCATCGCCAATGGGGGGATTACGGTTCGACGATTCCCGCGTGTTGCGTTCGGTGGTGAAGCCAAACGACGCCGACGCCAGCCGGATGATTCAGGCCGTGCGCTACCAGACCATCGGTATGCCGCCAGGCGGGAAGTTGAAAGATGATGACATCGCCACGTTGGTGAAGTGGGTGGAAATGGGCGCCCCGGTGCCGGAGGTAGCGGTCACTCGGGACGTACCCGGAAAGGCCGGTGTGAATCACTGGGCGTGGCAACCGCTACGGCCCGGGGCCGGATCCATCGATACGCAGGTGCGCGCAAAACTGCAGCAGAATGGCCTGACACCAGCGGCGCGGGCAGACCAGCAAACCCTGATACGCCGCTTGAGTTTTGACTTAACAGGCTTGCCGCCTGCCGCCGCGGACTTTGCGTTACCCGCGGAGCAAGCGGTAGACCGCTACCTGGCTTCACCCAGATTCGGCGAACGCTGGGCTCGGCATTGGATGGATGTGGCGCGCTATGCCGACACCGGATTCCTCGGCCGCGCATTTCTTGTGTCCTTTGGATACCGCGATTGGCTGATTGACGCCTTCAACCGGGACGTTCCGTATGACCGCTTTATCGCGCTGCAGCTGGCCGCGGATCAAATGAATGACGCGAGCAAGCAGGACCAGGCGGCGTTGGGATTCTTATCGCTCGGTGTGAATCCGAATCGCGCCGTGGATCTGCCGGATGTCGTCGACGACAAAATTGACTTGGTAACACGCGGCCTGTTAGGGCTGACCGTAAGTTGCGCCCGCTGTCACGACCATAAGTTCGATCCGATTCCCACGAAGGACTATTACTCCTTGTACGGCGTATTCGCGAATACCAGGTATGGCGTGGAACCGGTACGCGTCGGTGCGTTGCCGGATTTTTATGAGAAGCGCGCAGCCGACCGCAAGCGGATCCGCCAGGAATATGTCCGGGAACGTCTGGAAGTATTACGAACGGAGTTCCGCGACCCGAAGGAGATCCGGCGCTATTTAGACGCTGTGTGGGAAGGACGAAAATCGGGCGGGGCCCGGCTGGAAAGCCTCGCCCGGGAAAAGAATTTGAATTCACTGGTGCTCACGCGTTGGGCCGCGCGGATTCTTGTTGCGAATGCAGACGATCCGTTGTTCGCCGAATGGCGCGCGGCGGAGAGCAATCCAAGCGAAAAATATGTCGAGCGGCTAACTCCTCCGGTAGATCCAAAATGGAAGGGGCTGCTCTACGGACCGGACGCGCCGCCGGAGGTTCCCTTGGTGGACTTTCCATCAATCATGACGGAAGGGGATTCCAACACCACGCGGAATTTGCAGTGGCAATACGAGCAGATACTGAACGATGCAGCGTATCGCGGATCGAAGGGAATTCTTTTGGGAGCCGAAGACCGGTCTCCATTGAAGCCGGCATTTGTATTTACACGCGGGAATCAGAATGATCTTGGCGACCCCGTGGGCAGGTGCTTTCCGTCGGTGCTGATGAAAGGCCCGGTCTGTTTCGATAAAGGATCGGGACGGCGGGAACTCGCCCAGGCCATCACGAACGAGCGCAACCCGGTGGCGGCGCGCATCTTTGTGAACCGAGTATGGCAGCGCTTGTTTGGAGAAGGACTGGTGCGGACGCCCAGCGATTTCGGTATCCGCGGAGATCTGCCCACACATCCTGAATTGCTGGACTCGCTGGCAGCGGAATTCATGCAGGATGGTTGGTCGATGAAGCGGCTGATCAGGCGGATGGTGCTCTCTGAAACGTATCTGCAATCGAGTGCCGATCGAGCGGAGGCGCGCCAGAAAGATCCGGAGAACAAACTGTTGTGGCGCATGCCCCGGCGAAGGTTAGACTTCGAGTCCCTAAGAGATGCCATGTTGACCGTTGCGGGAAGGCTCGACGAAACTATTGGCGGCCAGCCGATTTCGATCGTGGCCACTCCGGCAGACCCCCGCCGCACTCTGTACACGATGATCGAACGCGAGCGCCCGCTGGCGCTCTTGAAAACCTTTGACGTGGCCGACCCGGAACAACATTCGCCGCAGCGGTATCAGACAACCGTTCCCCAACAGGGGCTCTTCCTGCTGAACAGTCCATTCGTCGGCGAGATGGCGCAGAGTCTGGCAGCGCGGGCGAGCAGCGTCCAACAGCTATACCGCTTGACCTTGGGCCGCGAGGCGACCGTAAAAGAAGTGTTACGGGCAGAACCACTCTGGCGCGCCCGGCCGGAAGCGCAGAGCGCTCCTCACGCCGGTCCGTGGCTTTATGGGACAGCCACGTTGGATCCGGAGAGCGGGAAGGTCAGCCAGTTTAAGCCATTCCGGTATTACACCGGCAAGTCCTGGCAGGATGCTTCGGCCGGAATCGACGTCGTAACCGGCGTATCGAAGCTGACGGCCAGTGGCGGCGCTCCAGGCGATGGATTGTCCAGCGCAGTTGCGCGGCGCTGGGTAGCGCCGGCGGACTGCGTACTCAATGTCGAGGGCAAGCTGGTGTTGTCGGTTGGGCCGTTTGAACAGCGGTTCCATTTGAGCAACGGAATCCGCGGTTGGGTCGTATCGAGCCGGAAAGGTGTTTTAGGGAAGTGGCGGGTAGATTCGCCGCCCCCACCGAAAGACGGAATCACCTATGCGCCAAGTCCAAGCGTGACTACGGATCTGAAAGGGATCGCCGTCCAGCGTGGAGAGATTATTGATTTTGTAGTGGATTCCGACGGAGACTACGAAGCCGATGACTTTCAGTGGAGTCCTGTCATCACCGTAGGCGATGAGAAGTGGGATGCGCGGAAGGACTTTGCCGGACCGGTAATCAAGAAATTGACGCCGCGGGAACAACTGGCGCAAGTGTTGTTGTTGACCAATGAATTCGCATTCTTGGATTAGGATATGAACATTTTGAATCGTAGGGACCTGTTTCGCCGCGTCGGAGCGGGAATGGGCGTAGTGGGCATGGCGAGCGTTTTTCAGCAGGCGGGTCTGGCCGGACCGCTGGCGCCGCGCCAGCCCCATTTCCCCGGGAAAGCTAAACGCGTGATCCATATTTTCGCCAACGGCGGACCATCGCATATGGATACGTTCGATCCTAAACCGGCGCTGCAAAAGTATGCGGGGCAGCCGCTGCCGGTGCATCTACGGACAGAGCGAAAGACCGGGACGGCGCTGCCTTCACCATTCGCATTCCACAAGTACGGGCGAAGCGGCACGGAAGTCAGCGATGTGTTTGCGAAGGTCGGCCAGCACGCCGATGATCTGTGCGTGATCCGCTCCATGTACACCGACGTGCCAAATCATGAGCCCTCGCTGATGATGATGAATTGTGGCGCGCAGCAGCAGAGCAGGCCAAGCTTCGGATCGTGGGTAGTCTACGGCCTTGGCTCGGAAAACCAGAATCTGCCGGGCTTCATATCGCTGTGTCCCGGCGGACTGCCCATCCGCGGGTCGCAGAACTGGAAGTCTGCGTTTCTTCCCGGGACCTATCAGGGCACTCACATCGACACACGGGAAACGGATCTGGACAAGCTAGTGGAAAACGTGCAGAACCGGTTGACGCGGCGGGAGGAACAGCAAGGGCAGTTGGAGTTACTGGCGGCGATCAACCGTGAGTATCAGCAGACGCGCGCGGAAGATGAGGCGCTAGAGGCGCGGGTGCAGTCATTTGAGTTAGCCTTCCGCATGCAGTTGGAGGCGGAAGATGTTTTCGATCTGTCGAAGGAGCCGCAATCCATTCGGGATCTGTACGGCGACACCCTGCACGGCCGCCAGATGTTGATGGCCCGGCGGTTGTTGGAAAAGGGGGTGCGCGTGGTCCAGGTGTGGCATGGCGCTGGGCAGCCTTGGGATACGCATGACGATGTGGCCAAGCGGGTGAAGCAGTTGGGGCAGGAGTCGGATCAGCCCATCGCGGCCTTGCTCACGGATTTGAAACAACGGGGGATGCTGGACGATACGCTGGTGATTTGGGGCGGCGAGTTCGGGCGCACTCCGGTGGTGGAGTTACCCGCCTTCGGATCGAATGCCGGCACCGCGGGCCGGGATCACAATTCATACGGTTTTTCCGTGTGGCTGGCCGGTGGTGGCGTGAAAGGCGGAACCGTGTACGGAGCCACCGATGAATTCGGCTTCCGCTCTGAAGTGGACCGCGTGCATGTGCACGACCTGCACGCGACACTGCTACATTTACTGGGCTTTGAGCACGAAAAATTCACATTCCGTTATGCCGGGCGCGATTTCCGTTTAACCGATGTGCACGGCCAGGTCGTAAAAGGCGTGATGGCCTGAACGCCCTGCCTTTACAAATTCGCTTCCCTGAAAACGGCTGCGCCTTCGGAGAGCTTAACAAGCTAAACTACGCCTGAGACAACGGAAGCCGCCTCCGCTCAGTATGCGTGAAGGAACGCGCTCGCGTACGCCGAGTCGGACAAAGAATCGGCTCAAATCAATATTCAGAGGGATGGATTTCATGGCACTCTTGTCCAAATTTGCTTGAGTCCACCGAAGGCAGGTGGTTAGCCGGAAGTGGTGGAACCTCGCCGTACGTTGCATTGGGTTCGGCAGAACCAATCACAACGAAACGGAGACTCCACCTCGAATCGAGTATGCAGCATTTTCAGTCAGATTTTGGCCCTGATTCCGCAGTTAGCTTCTTACGTTCTGAAAGCTAAACAAAAAGAGTCCAACACTTTCAGGCGGCCTCCAGAATTTGAATGATGTTCCAAAAGGAAGAGTCAGCTAGATGAAAAGCCGTTTCGAGTTTGCTTTTCGGGCGTGACGCGGCATCTGGTTGATGGGGAAAGAGGCTGTTGGCAAGAGGGCCGCAGAGTTGTCTGTGGAAGAGCACGAACATGAGGGCGACCTTGGTTCCTTTCTCGGAGAGCCTGTAGGCATAGCGTTTGCCGTCGCGTTCCAGAAGTCCGTGCGCCTTCAGTTTGCGCAGATCGTAGCGAAGTGGATTGAGTCCGTATCGCTCGGCAGCGATTCCGAAGGTAGTAATCACGGCGGCGTGGATGTCTTTTGCTCGCCAGCCACCCACCGTTGTGCCGCCGTGCAGCAAAACCTCCATCGGACGGATCATGCGGGTGTCGTGGATTTTGATGCCGGGGAACTTCGCGGTCCCGGCGGTGATGGGCAAAGCCAGACGTTGCAGCAGTGGAAAGTCGACGTGAACGTTGAGGCACTGGGCCTGGAAGCCGGCGAAACGGTCGGTG
>JBBRNO010000050.1:0-38811 GCA_038230275.1 Bryobacterales bacterium | reverse complement strand
CTTCCTTTGGGTGGGGACACAGAACGGACTCTTTCGTTACGATGGCTCACAGTTCGTCCGATTCGGCCTGGAGGCCGGCCTGCCAAGCCCGAGTGTGGAATCAATTCATGAAACGCGCGACGGCGCACTTTGGATTGGTACAACCGTTGGTCTGGCCAAACGGAACGACACTGGTTTCGGACAGATCAAGTTCGAACGAGTCGTGATGAAAGACACCGCCGTAGAAGCAGTTCGACAGAACGCCATCACATCGGATTCCCAGGGAAGGATGTTTGTTGGCACGGGAAAGGGTTTATTCGTAGGTTTTCCCGCCAAAGCCGGCTACCGGTTCCAGTTGCACATTCCTCCCGGTGAGATACCCGCGGTCAGTGGAATTCACGTCGATCTTTCCGACAAGATATGGCTCTGGTGCGGCACCCAAATCTGCCAGTTTCAAGGAAGCGCAATCGTTCCCTACGGCGGCGACCTGAAGGTGACTCCAAACCGGACGGCATCGTTGATTACCGACCTCAATGGAAATTTGTGGGCGCGTAGCGCCGATTCACTATTCATTCTGCAGAAGGGTACAGCGGCTTTCCAGAACCGTACCGGCGACTTGCCGTCCTCGAATGCGTTCTCTTCGCTCTATGTCGACCGGGAGGGCACATTGCTGGTTCCTACCGACTTGGGACTCGCGCGCCGGCTGGAAGGAGCTTGGGATCTGGTGGGAAAAGACCGGGGACTTGCGGCCGATTCAATCACCGCGGTATTTCAAGACCGCGAGGGCTCCCTATGGGTGGGCGTGGCCGGTGCCGGGCTTGCGCGATGGAAGGGGTATCTGCAATGGGAATCCTATAGCGAGGCGGACGGCCTGGGGAATGCGAACGTGTGGGCCATTGTTCGCGATGCCAATGGGACTTTGTGGGCTGGCAACGATATGGGCCTGTATTATTTGAAAGCCGGTAAGCCAGGGAGCCCACCGCGATGGCAAAGTTGGGGTCTTGGCCGAAAGGCGATGACCATCGACCACATACTCCCCGCGGCTGACGGCTCACTTTGGATTGGGAGTTCCTCCGGTCTGCTGGCCCGAATTAATCCGGGATCTCGATCGACCAGGATCTTCGGCGAGGAATCCGGAATTACCAGCAATCACATTTTCCACATGTCTTTCGATGGAGAGGGCCGGCTGTGGCTGGCGACGCGCGGCGGATTGTACCGGGGGATCGGAAAGAACGGCCAACCTTACTTTGAATACACCGAACCACCCGGCTTTGAACCGGCGGCAGCCTTTGATCGTTTCCTGCTGGACAAGCAGAATCGACTTTGGATAGGAGGCCGCGGCAGCCTGCTTCGCCTGACCGGGAACAAGTGGGAGAAATTCAGTATCAAGGACGGACTCCCGAACTATCGCTTTGAACGGCTGGCCCAAACCGCCGATGGTGGCATCTGGGTCGGCTTCCGCGGCGGTTCCGGCATAGCGAAAATTACCTTCAACGGCAGCCGGCTATTAATCCAACCCGTGCAACCCCGCCCGGGCACCATACCCACTTTGGCGATCGCGTTGGATACCGATATCTACGGACGGCTCTGGCAGACTACCGACGATGGCGTGGATTTCCTGGACGGTACCAGATGGCGGCACTACGGCAGTGCGGATGGCTTGATCTGGGACGATTGCAATGGGAATGCATTTTATGGCGATGTGGATGGAACGGTTTGGATCGGCACCAGCCAGGGTATTTCGCATTTTCGACTACCCAAGCTAGAACTGGCGCAGCTTCCGCCGGCGATCATCACCTCCTACTCGCTTGGTGAGAGCCCTCAGAGATTGCAGGACACACCCGCAGTGCCTTATTCCGACCGCACGTTCACCGCGAATTTTACTGCGCTTACGTTCGTGAATGAAGCCGCCGTACGGTTCCGATACCGGCTGAAAGGACTGGAAGAGAATTGGACGGAGGCGCGGGTGCGCGAGGTCCGCTACCCTAACCTTCCCGCCAGCAGTTACACCTTCGAGGTGATGGCGCGAAATTCGGCCGGGGGGTGGAGCACAACGCCGGCCATCGTTTCCTTCTCCATTCTTCCCGCATGGTGGCAAACTTGGGCTTTCCGGCTTGCCTGTTTCATCGCGCTGTTGAGTGTGGCATGCATGTTGTGGATGTGGCGCTTCCGGCGGATTATCCAGACTCAACGCATATTAGAGCTGGCCGTTGATGAGCGCACCGCCGAATTGGTCCGCGCACAAGCGAAAGTAGTGGAAGAGAAAAAGAACGTTGAGGCCCAAAAGGTGGAGATAGAACGGCTGCTTCACGAATCGCAGCGCGCCATGCAGTTTAAGAGTCAGTTTCTGGCGAATATGAGCCACGAGATCCGGACGCCAATGAACGGCATCATCGGAATGACCGACCTTACGCTGGACTCCGCGCTCGATCAGGAACAACGAAACAATTTGCAACTCGTCCGATCGTCGGCAAAGTCGCTGTTGTCGGTCATCAACGATATTCTCGACTTTTCCAAGGTGGAAGCAGGCAAACTCGATCTGGAGAATATCGACTTCGATTTGCGCGAACACGTAAACAACGTGCTGGCGATGTTGTCGTATCGCTCGCGCGAAAAGGGTCTGCTGCTGCACTGCAAGATTGATGGTGGTGTTCCCAATGCGATTGCCGGCGACCCCGGCCGCCTGCGGCAGATTCTGGTAAATCTGGTAGGAAACGCCATCAAGTTCACCGACGCTGGCGAGGTGCTGCTGCACGTGAGCGAGCCCAAGTTTGCCGATGAGGCGCAAGCGGGCGATAGTGTCCTGTTGCATTTCAGCGTAAGCGATCAGGGCATTGGAATTCCGAAGGAGCAACAGACCATCATTCTGGAGCCGTTCCGGCAAGCGGACGAATCCGTTACGCGCAAGTATGGCGGAACGGGTTTGGGCCTGGCCATTTGTACGCAATTGGTGTCGTTGATGAACGGAAGAATGTGGCTGGAAAGCGAGGTAGGAAAGGGCAGCACCTTTCACTTCACGGCGCGGTTCAATCGTGCGCAGCCGAAGAAAGCGATTTCGACGAAGGTGTCTGGAAGCGATGGAGGGGCAACCCTTTCGCGGTCACTGCGAATTCTCGTGGCCGAGGATAACCCGGTAAATCAGCGGCTGATGTCGGCGCTTTTGCACAAGAAGGGCCACCTGGTCAGCTTGGTGGCAAGCGGCAAGGAAGCAGTCAACCTTTCGGCAAAACTGCAATTCGACCTGATCCTGATGGATATGCAGATGCCAGAGATGGATGGCTTCGAAGCGACGACGGTGATTCGTGAACGCGAGAGAGGAACGACACGCCGGTTGCGGATTGTTGCCGTAACCGCCAGCGCGATGTCCGGCGACCGTGAACGGTGCCTGGCTGCTGGATTGGACGACTATTTGGCTAAGCCCATCGATGCCGCGGAGCTCTACCGGATTATCAGTCCCGGGCCGCTGCCGGCCGCGAAGCCGCCCGCTCTCGCCTCCGCTGCAGGCGCTGAAGAAGCAGCAGCTCCTGGCGCCGCCTGAGCTTGATCTTGCCGTCCACTTCCTTCCAGAATTTTCGGAAATAGAGCACCGCCGACAGAGTTGCGAAAAAGACGACCCCCCACATTGCCAGCAATGCGGCATCTTTCAGCCAACTCCAATGTATGCTCAAAACCAGCAGACTGATTGCCACTACTTGCGTCACCAATTTCGTCTTGCCCAGATCGCTGGCTTTGATGATGTAGCCTTCCGCCGCCGCAATGCTGCGCAAGCCGGAGATGGCAAACTCCCGGCCTATGACGATCACCACCATCCAGGCAGGGACCATGTGAACCTGTACCAATGAGATCAGCGCCGCGGATACCAGCAATTTGTCGGCAATGGGATCCAGCAAGGTGCCGACCGTGGTTATCTGGTGCCAGCGGCGCGCGAGATACCCATCGAGAAGATCGGTAAGAGCGGCTGCCCAAAAAATCAACAGGGCCAGCCACTCGTTCGTAATGATCAACCCGGCTGCCTCAAGCCGCAAGTTTTCCTGCACCAGCACCGCTACCAGCAGTGGCACGAAGAAGATTCGAAGCAGCGTGAGTGCGTTGGGCAGATTCATCGAGGAAATATATGCCGCGGGTTCTCAGGTTCGCGCGGGTCGCGCGATCCCTGGGAATCTCCTAGTTCGCTCCGGCATGCTCATCCACTACGTACGCCGCAAGCCGCTTTCTTATCGATTCCGGAGTTTCGGCCACAACTTCAGAATACTCTTCGCCAACGTGTTTCTCGATTACCCGTGCATACTCGTGAAGAAAGTGCAGCGGTGCGCCATCGGCATGCGGAAACCGGAATTTCACCTTGGAAAGCGGATCCAGCGGAAGCATCTGATCGATGCGTGCCAGAAGTTTGTCAAACCCTTCGCCGGACATTGAAGAGACCGCCACGGCTTGGGGCGGTGCGCCGGAGACCACGGTATTTCCCAGCACTCTGCTACAAACCGTCTCCGGATCGGCATCGGCTTCCGGCAACAGATCCAGCTTGTTAAACACCAGCAACTGCGGTGTAGCCTCAGCGCCGATTTCCGCAAGTACTTTCAGAACGTGTTCCGTATGATTGGCGGCGTGCGGCGAAGAGACATCTACTATATGCAGCAGCAGGGAAGCTTCGGTAACTTCTTCGAGCGTTGCGCGGAATGCCTTAACCAACGTAGTGGGCAGGTGACGAATGAAACCCACTGTATCGCTGAGCAGCACGCGGCGGCGGGAAGGCAAAGTGAGGTGCCGCACCGTTGGGTCCAGCGTGGCAAACATCTTTGCGTCCGCCAGTACGCCGGCCCCGGTTAAGCGATTAAACAAAGTGGACTTTCCGGCATTCGTATAGCCAACCAGCCCGATGGTGGCAAGCGGCACCGCTTGGCGTTGACGCCGTTGTACGGTGCGTCCGCTGCGAACCCCTTCCAGACTCTGTTCGATCTTACGAATACGGCGGAAGATCATTCGCCGGTCGGTCTCAAGCTGCGTTTCGCCGGGACCACGAGTTCCAATTCCACCGCCCAGCCGCGACATCTCAATTCCGTGTCCGGCAAGGCGCGGCAGAAGATAATTCAATTGCGCCAGTTCCACTTGTAGCTGGCCTTCGCGAGTCTTAGCGCGTTTAGCAAAGATATCGAGAATCAACTGGGTGCGGTCAATCACTTTGCACTGCAGGATCTTTTCCAGATTCCGCTGCTGGGTGGGGGAGAGATCGCGATCGAAGATCACCACGCCCGCGTTCAAACTCTGCACGGCGGCGGTGAGTTCTTCCACTTTGCCGGAACCGATTAGCGTGGCCGCTTCCGCCGACGGGCGCACTTGCACGGTGCGATCAACCACTTCCGCACCAGCGCTCTCGGCCAGCACCACCAGTTCATTGATGGATTCTTCGGAATCGTATTCCGCTGCTTCAGGATTGGCGACTGGCCGTCTGGATGACCGGCCCTTCACTTCCAGTCCTACCAGAATAGCTCGCTCGCGGACGGCTGGAGGCAATGGGAAAATCTACTCCTCGGTGGTTTCGGACTCGCCTGCCCTGCCGCCCGGATGCGCAACGGCGGAAGCGGCGGATGTATGGGGACCGGACGAGATATGCGCCGGACGCGAAACGACAACAGTGGAGATTGCGTGTTTAAAAATGAGTTGTTCCTGATTGCTGGCTTCCAGAATGACCGAGTACTTGTCGAAGCTCTTGATCCGTCCGGACAACTTCACGCCGCTCATCAGGTAAATGGTCAAGAACGTCTTGTCCTTGCGCGCATTATTTAGAAAAGCTTCCTGGATGTTTTGCTGTGCCAGCTTTTCCATGTCCATTCCTCCGGCCTCTTCGGGTCTTAATGCTTCGATTCTATATCAAGCAACGTTCTTGCAAGTGTAACAGTTTTCCCGCGCGATCCAGAAATATTTTGAGCGCGTTATTATACAAGCTCGCCATGGAAGCGCCGCTGCAAAATGTGAAGGTACTCGATTTCAGCCATGCCCTGGCCGGCCCTTATTGCACGCTGCTGCTTGGCGGTTATGGGGCGACGGTTTACAAGCTGGAATCGCCGGTTGGCGATATGGGACGGGGTTGGGGACCGCCTTATTCGGATGCGCAGGCATCTTACTTTTTGGGCATCAACGCCGGCAAGAAAGGAATATGCATCGATCTTAAGAAGCCGGAAGGCCGCGATCTTTGTCTAAGTCTGATTGCGAAGGTGGACGTGCTGGTGGAGAATTTCAGGGTCGGTACCATGGACCGGTTAGGCTTCGGTTTCAAGGACGTTCACCGATTGAATCCGCGATTGGTCTATTGTTCGATCTCCGGCTACGGACAGGACGGGCCGTCGCGCGATGAGTCTGCAATGGACCTGATTATGCAAGCCGCCAGTGGACTGCTCAGTATTACCGGTACGGAAAGCGGAGAGACTGTCCGTTGCGGACATTCAGTAGCGGACATCACGGCGGGCATGTTCGCGGTGATCGGCATTTTGATGGGACTGCGGACGCGCGATCAAACGGGCTTGGGGCAGTATGTGGACATATCCATGTTCGATTCCATGATTTCCGCCATGGCTTCGAACTTTGCTTACTATCTGGGATCGGGAAAGGTGCCGGGCCCGCTTGGAACTTCGTTCGGCTCGATTGTTCCGTACCGGACATTTGCCACTGCCGACAGGGAAATCGCCATCGCCGTTGCCAGCGATAAGCTTTGGAAGGATTTTTGTCTGGCGATTGAACGTCCCGGCCTGACTGCTGACCCGGACTACGCGACGAACGCGGATCGGGTAGCAAATCGAAAGGTTCTGGAGCCGCTGCTGGCGGAGATATTCCTGATGGATACAGCAGCGAACTGGGCTGCCCGGTTACTGTCGGCCGGCGTGCCGTCTTCCCCGGTCCGAACTCTTGAAGACGTCTACCGGGATCCCCAATCGGCCGTTCGCCGGATGTTCCCGCATACGGGCCCAATTCCGATTACCGGACTGCCAATCAAGATGGAATCCGCGTCCAGCGCCGAGCGATCCACGGCACCGCGATTGGGCGAGCACACGCGCGAAGTTTTGATGGATCTTTTGGGATGCGACAAGAATCTGATTCAGAACCTGATTAACTCGGGTATCATTCATGAAGCGTAGAATAGGAGCTCAATCGATATGCCGACAACGCAAGATCTAGCCCACCACACAAAATGGGATCCACCGTTTCACTTTTTCGCCGCTCCGGTATTCCTCATCAATGCGGTTAGCTCTATCGTCAATCTGGTCAGGCATCCCTCGCTTGAGGCCGGATGGATGATGATAATCGCATTCGGCTTGGCGGTGGTAACGTTTCAGGGGCGCATCACCTCTTTGAAAGTGCAGGACCGCTTGATCCGGCTGGAAGAGCGGCTCCGCTTAGCCAACCTATTGCAGGAACCTCTTCGATCGCGCATTGGGGAACTTACCGAACGGCAACTGATCTCACTCCGCTTTGCCTCCGACGCTGAAATTCCTGGACTGGTGGCGCTGACGTTTTCGAATCAGCTCTCGCCGGCGGATATCAAGAAGTCGATCGTGAATTGGCGCGCCGATAACTTCCGCGTCTGACGTCTTGTAGGATATCAGCCATGCCTTACGACGAAATCCTGTATCAGGTTGAGAACCGAGTCGCAACCATTACGCTCAACCGTCCCGATAAATTGAACGCCTGGACAATGCACATGGAAGAGGAGTTCGGCCACGCCATCCGCGAGGCCGCATCCGATGAACACGTGCGTGTGGTGATTGTGACCGGCGCCGGACGCGGCTTCTGTGCCGGTGCGGATATGAGTCTGCTGACCGCGGTGGTGGAGAAGGGCGGGGAAGCCAGGAAGCTTGGGGAACACCAGCGGAAGCACTCGTGGCTGTTGGAGGTTCCCAAGCCGATCATCGCGGCGATTAACGGGCCGGCCGTGGGCCTGGGGCTGGTGATTCCGCTCTACTGTGATATTCGCTTTGCGGCGGAGGGAGCTAAATTCAACACCATCTTTGCCAGGCGCGGGCTGGTTGCCGAGTATGGAATGGCATGGATGCTGCCGCGCATCATTGGCTTGGCGAATTCAGCCGATCTGCTGTTTTCGTCGCGAACGTTCGACGCCGCCGAGGCGCAGCAACTCGGTTTGGTCAATCGTGTGTTTCCGCAAGATGGTTTTCTGGACGCAGTGAAGGCTTATGCGATGGAGCTGGCAACAACTGTGTCGCCTCGCTCTTTGCGCATCATGAAGAACCAACTCTACAAGTCGCAGGGGCAGTCGTTAAACGAGGCTGTGGATCTGGCTACCACGGAGATGTTCGGCAGTTTTGGCACCGAGGACTTCAAGGAAGGCGTGGCGCATTTCATGGAGAAACGCCCCGCGGCGTTTACCGGAAAATAGATGAGCTTCGATTATTCTCCGCGCGTTCAGGAACTGCGGCAACGGCTGCTCG
Source organism: Bryobacterales bacterium (assembly GCA_038230275.1). Classification (GTDB taxonomy): domain Bacteria; phylum Acidobacteriota; class Terriglobia; order Bryobacterales; family Bryobacteraceae; genus JANXXV01. The sequence goes on along the minus strand of JBBRNO010000050.1, from coordinate 30,394 downwards.
GCTTCATGGAGGAACACATTTATCCGAATGAGGCCCTCTTCTATCAGCAGGTGGCCGAAGGTGACCGCTGGCAACCCACCGCCATAGTGGAAGAGCTGAAGCGGAAGGGGAAAGCCGCGGGACTGTGGAATCTGTTCTTGCCTCAGGCCGAATATGGCGCGGGGTTGAGCAACTTAGAGTATGCCCACCTCTGCGAAATTATGGGCCGTTCGAGCATTGCGCCGGAGGCATTCAATTGCTCCGCGCCCGACACCGGGAACATGGAAGTTCTGGTGCGCTATGGAAGCGAGGAGCAGAAGCAACGCTGGCTGCTGCCGCTGCTGAACGGTGAGATCCGTTCCTGTTTCTGCATGACTGAGCCCGGCGTTGCCTCTTCCGACGCGACGAACATCCAGGCAAGCATCGTTCGCGATGGCGGGGACTATGTGATCAATGGTCACAAATGGTGGAGTTCCGGTGCGGGCGATCCGCGCTGCAAGATCTCGATCTTCATGGGTAAGACCGACGCCGGCGCCGAGCGGCACAAGCAACAGTCGATGGTGCTGGTTCCGCTGGATACCCCTGGAATTACCATCACGCGGATGTTGACGGTCTACGGGTACGATCACGCCCCGCACGGCCATGGGGAAATCGTATTCGAGAATGTGCGGGTGCCGGTGTCGAATATCTTACTGGGCGAGGGGCGCGGCTTTGAAATCGCTCAAGGGCGGTTGGGGCCTGGGCGCATTCATCACTGTATGCGGTTGATTGGCCAGGCAGAGCGGGCGTTGGAGATGATGTGCCGGCGCGTGAGAGCCCGCGTGGCCTTTGGTAAACCGATCGCGGAGCAGGGGACCATTCTGGCCGACATCGCGGACTCGCGAATTGAAATTGAACAGGCCCGATTGCTGACACTGCAAGCGGCGCACCTGATGGACACGGTGGGGAACAAGGCCGCGCGAGCCGAGATCGCGATGATCAAAGTGGTGGCGCCGAATCTGGCGTTGCGCGTGATTGACCGCGCTGTTCAGGCGCATGGCGGCGCTGGAGTTTGTCAGGATTTCGAACTGGCTGCGATGTGGGCGAACTCACGGACGCTGCGCCTGGCGGACGGCCCAGACGAAGTGCACCGGCAGGCGATTGCGAAGATCGAACTGAAGCGGTTCTGATCAATTTGCAAAAAAGGAAGTGGTTGGGCTAGCTGCGTTGACGTCACTCACGCAATTCCGTTCGACCCTGAGCGGGCTGCCTGGCAGCGAATGCGATGACAAACGGCCGGCGGGAAACCGGCCGTGTTGCGATTTAGGAGAAGTGGTATTTCTCGGTTTTCGGATCCCAGTAAATCTTCTTGTTGTTCTTATACGACAACGTTGCCATGTGGCCGGGAATGGCGGCAATCTGTCCGGCGCGGGCCGGGGCGATGGCCTTGGTTTTCCCTTGCACGGCTTCAATGAAATTCTTGACGTGCGCCTCAGTGGCGTCCGCCTGATTGAAATCTTTCAAGTAATCCAGGTGAACTTCCTGGCGGTCCTTGATGGGTTTCTTGTTGAACTTCTGCGGATAGAAATGCAGCTTCTGCCGGTCCAGCACTTCGATGGTCCCTTCCGAGCCGAGGAACTGTTCGCCGTAGCCGTACTGATCGTTGCCGAAGTAGCAGCTATAGTTCAATTGGAAGTTGTCCGGGTACTCATAGATGGCGCTCAGCGTATCGGGCACTTCGCGGTCGTCCGGTTTGCCCCACATGTAAATTCCGCCGGACGCCATGCATGTTGTCGGCAGAACCTTGCCCAGCACGAAGTTCGAGATATCCGTCTGATGCACCAGCAGATCGGTGGAAATGCCGCCGGAGTAGTCCCAGTAATTGCGCCACTGGTAGTAACGGTGCTTATCGAACGGGCGTTTCGGGGCGCTGCCGAGGAACTTGTTCCAATCGGAGTTGCTTTCGTCGGCGTCCGGTGGAATCACGTAGCGCCAGGCGGCGGGGATTGGCGCGGTGGGGTCAAAGTTGCGATACCAGAAGGCGCGGACGTAATGCACTTCGCCGATCATGCCTTGCTCGAACATTTCCTTGGCGCGGATATAGAGCTTGTTGCTGCGATTCTGCGTGCCAACCTGCACAACCTTTTCAGTCTTCTCGGCCAGTTTCACAATCTCCGCGCCCTCTTCAATGGTGTGGCCGATGGGCTTCTCCAGATAAATATTCTTTCCGGCTTTCAGCGCGGCCATCGCCATGGCGTAATGCAGATGCTCAGGCGTTGCAATGAAGACGACGGTAATGGAGGGGTCGGCCAGAATCTCCTTGTAGTCGACGTAGGTCTTGGGAGTGTTGCCGCCCATGGTCTGAACGCGATCCTTTCCCTTGGCCAGGTTGCCGCTGAAGGTGTCGCAGACGGCTGCCACTTCAACCAGGTCCTTGCTGCCCTGATACATCTGACCCATGACGTGGTAGCCGCGGGAGCCGGTTCCGATCCAACCAACCTTCACACGATCGTTGGCGCCCAGGACCGGCATCGCGGCCGGAGCGGCGGCTATCGCGGCTGCCGCGGCCGTCTTCATAAAGTTGCGGCGGGAAAAGTCATCCGTCATGGAATGGGGTCTCCTAGTTGTGTTACGCCCCTAGGATATCAAGGGCCGCGAAGAAGTTACAGACGGCCCGCTGGATTTCATGTACCCTATGTAAGGCTGATGCACAAGGTTAAAGACAAGGGTGTACTGATCACTGGCGCCGGGCGCGGGATCGGAAAAAGGCTGGCCATCGGCTTTGCGGCCCGAGGCGCGCGAGTTGGTTTGCTGGCGCGCAGCAAAGCGGAACTGGATCTGGCGAACCTGGAAATCGAACACGCCGGAGGTACTTCGCTGCGAATCCGTGCGAGTGTCTGCGATTTCGAGCAGATGTCCGCCGCCGTGGATCGCATGAAGACGCACTACGGCACGATGGATATTTTGATCTGCGCGGCCGGTGTGCAAGGACCTATTGCGCCGCTGGCGGAGACGTCGCCAAAAGCATGGGCGGAGACGATTGAAATAAATCTGATCGGGGTGATGAACTCGTGCCGCGCGGTGCTGCCGCACATGATTGAGAAGCGATCCGGGAAGATCATCGTACTGAGCGGCCGGGGCGGCGCCGGTCCGCGGCCCTGGTTTTCCGCCTATGCGGCATCAAAGGCCGGGGTGGTGCGGATGGTGGAGACGCTGGCCGAGGAAATTCGCGATCATAATGTTCAAGTGAATTCGATGGCGCCTGGCGGAACCTACACCAGCATGACGGACGAGATTCTGAAGGCGGGTGACCGGGCCGGCTGGAAAGAGAACGAAGAGGCGCAGCAGGTCCGGCTGACCGGCGGGATCGCACCGGAGAAACAGATTCAACTGGCGTTGTTTCTTGCCTCCGAAGCCTCAAACCATATCAGCGGGAAATTGTTGCACGTGAACGACGATTGGAAGAAGTTGGAACACGCCAGCGTGAGCCGGGAAATTTACACCTTACGGCGCACACAGAAGACTTCGAAGGAAGACGGATGAGAAAGCTCTTACTGGTATTTTGCTGCGTTGCTCTATCACTGGAGGCGCAGCCGAAAAAGAAGAAGATTCTCGCCATTGGAGAGGTGGCGGGTTATCAGCATGATTCGGTATCGCATGGGCTGGCCACCATAGAGCGATTGGGCCGCGAGACGGGGCTGTGGGACACCTACATCCGCACCGACGCGCAACTGATCACCAAGAAGAAGCTGGAGGCGGGCAACGCGCATAATCTGAACTACTTCGACGCCGTGGTGTTTTATACTACCGGCGAGCTGAAAATGGACAGCCAACAGAAGGCCGATTTGCTTTCGTTCGTGAAGGAAGACGGGAAAGGATTTATTGGCATCCATTCGGCGACGGATACGTTCTATCAATGGCCGGAATACGGCGAGATGATCGGCGGCTACTTCGACGAGCATCCGTGGGGAACCTTCAACGCTCCGGTGATTGTGGAGGATCGCGAGTTTCCAGGCATGAAGCAATTTCCGGAACAGTTTGTTATTCTGGACGAAATTTATCAGTACAAAAATTACTCACGCGATAAGGTGCGGGTGCTGATGAGTCTGGACGCGAGCAAGCTGGATATGAACAATCCGAGAGTGCATCGCAAGGATGGCGATTTCGCGGTGGGTTGGGTGAAGAGTTACGGCAAGGGCCGGGTTTACTACTCCAATCTGGGGCATCGGGAAGAAACGTATGACAGGCCGGATATTCAGAAGATGCTGATTGAAGGCGTGAAATGGGCCCTGGGTCTAACTGAGGCTGACGCAACGCCGCGTCCGAAACGCTAGCCATGCACCATCACACGCGCAGGCAATTTCTGAAACGGACGGCGATCACCCCGTCGTTGGTGTGCGGTCTGGCGGCAGGCTGGGAAGATTTGTTGCGGGCGCAGCAGGCGGCCGCCCCTCGCTACGACCTGATTGTGAAGGGCGGGCGCGTGGTTGATCCGTCGCAGTCTCTGTCAGCGGTTCGCGACGTTGCCATAAGCGGCAGTAAGATTGCCACGATTGCGGCCGATATTCCATCCAGCGAAGCGCGAAACGTACTCAATGCCAAAGGCAAGATTGTAACGCCCGGCTTGATCGACGTTCATACGCATGTTTACGACGGCGTGGCTCCTCTGGGCATTCCCGCGGACCCGAACTGCATCGCCAAGGGCGTGACCACCGTGCTGGATGCGGGCTCCGCCGGGGCGCATACGTTTCCCGGGCTACGGAAGTATGTGATCAACGTCGTGGATACGCGGGTCTTCGCGCTTTTGAACATTTCCGTGGTGGGCCAGTCCACGCTGTCTGACGACAACCCGCACGGCGAACTGATTGACCTGCGTTACGCCAATCCAAAACTTGCCATCCGCACCATTGAGCAAAACCGCGACGTGATTCTGGGAGTGAAGATCCGGCTCACTGAGAACATCGCGGACGCTCACGATTTGGAGGCGCTGCATCTGGCCCGAGAAGCGGCCGACGCGGTGAAGCTGCCGTTGATGGTCCACATCGGCGGCACGCATTCCACGCTCGATGCGATTCTCGCTGTCCTGAAGAAGGGCGATGTGGTCACGCATTGCTATCGTGGCGGCAGCGGCGGCATTCTGGACGACAAGGGGCGCATATTGCCTTCCGTGCGCGCCGCGGTGGCGCGGGGAATCCATCTGGACGTCGGCCATGGCGCGGGCAGCTTCTCATTCGACGTGGCTGAAAAGGCTTTGAAACAAGATCTGTTGCCGGGCACGATTTCCAGCGACGTGCATCAGTTCAACGTCAATGGGCCGGTGTTCGATCTGGTGACCACGCTTTCGAAGTTTCTGCACATGGGTCTGACGCTGGAGCAGGTGATTGAGCGGTGTACGGCGAATCCGGCGAACACGTTTGGCTTTCCAAAGGGTTTAGGGACGCTGCGCGTAGGCTCTGAAGCGGACGTGGCTGTATTCACCTTGGCTGAGGGCGATTTCGACTTTGCGGATTCGGTTGGCGAGCGGCGATTGGGACACCGCAAGCTGATTCCCGCGGCGGTGGTGAAGGCGGGGCGCATTTATGGTTCGGCGTCCATTCCTGTCGTTCATCAGTAATTGGTTTAATACAAGCTCAATTGCTCGCCAAGTTGAGGGCGGTCCGATTCCCACGCCAGGCTGTTGTTCTCCAGCCCGTAGCGCTTTCGAATGGCGCGTACCCGATCTTGAATCAACTTAGGGTATTCACCTTTCAAGTAGGCGCATTTCGCGTAGCGCGTGCGATAGCGCTTCAGCAAGCTTGGAAACTCCGCCTCCAGAAATGGAAAGAAGACCCGCTGGGCACAGGGCTTCAGAAACAGCAATCCGCCATGAAAACCGATAGCGCCCGCGCGCGCCGCCGCCGCGGCGACGCGATCCAGATTTACTTCACTGTCGGTGATCATCGGTAACACGGGATTGGCGTTGACAGTCACGGTAAGCCCCGCTGCCGCCAGGCGTTTGATCGCCCGGAGGCGCAGGTCAGGGCGGGGCGCCATGGGTTCCAGCAGCCGTGCCAGGGACGCGTCCGCCGTGGTGATGGTGATCGTCACAGCGATGCGGTTGTGCAGCGCGATCTTCTCCAACAGATCGATATCGCGTGTGATCAGATCGGATTTGGTGATTAAGTAAATGCGCCGCCCACGCTCCTGCGCAAATACCGCGAGCATCTTTCGCGTCAACTCGTAGCGGCGTTCGGCTGGCTGATAAGGGTCAGTAGCGGTGCCAATGGCGATTGTCTCGGCTGCGTCCAAGCGCCGGACTTCCGCCGCGAAGTGGGGTGCGTGCCAGTGCTTGGCATAAATCTGCGTCTCGAAGTCGTCAATGCCGCGCAGTTCCATGAATTCGTGCGTGTACCGGGCGTAGCAATATTTGCAGCCGAACTCGCAACCACGGTATGGATTGATGGTCCAAGTGAAGGGCATTCGCTCCGTGGAACAGCGGGTGAGCCAACGGCGCGTGGGTAGATCGCGATATTGCACCTTGCGCTTGAGCTCCAGTGTGTGCCCGGACGCAGCCAGTTTCGCGATGCCAATGAGCCCTGGTGCGGGCAGGGGTTCAATTTGGAAGAGCGTGGACATAGCCATATCTTCGCCGTTTCTTCGCCTGTTGTAAAGGGTGACTTCCAAACGAAGGTGGGCGAGTTGGCACACCCAAAGCCGACGTCATTGGGCTCTGCTTACGTGGCGGGCGTGCGAAGCGTTGCTACGGCCTGGAGGCGCTGGGAGAACTTTCCTTGCAGGAATCCGCCGTTACGGCCAAACGGATTTTTGAACGTACGAAGGACGGCCAATCAGCCAGAACCGTGGTGGGCGTCTGGTTATTCACAATGGGCAAGTTACGCTCCGGCACGCGAATAGCGTAGTTCATCCTGGCGGCGCGCATCGGCTGTGATGGTGCGGGAGCCTGCGTACAACACCAGCGCCAGCGCGATAGACAGGATGGGGATGACCAGCATCGCCTGTTGCAGGCCGGTGGCCCGGAACAGATCCGTAATTATTGGTGATCCCGCCGCGGAGGCTGCGTGGCGCGCCAGGCGATCGCTCAAATTTCCCGTAAGCACCGGCCCGAACGAGGCGCCGCAAAGATACATTGCCATGAAGTAAATCGCCATGGTAGTGCCGCGAGCGTTGGGTGGAACAAGATCCTGGATCGAGGCATAGACAAGAGCGTAGTAAGTATTGATGGTTGCCAATGCAAGCATCCAGAACAGGACAGCCGGCACTACCATTCCCGCGGGTGATGCGATGCCAAACCACGCGGCGGGCACAGTTCCCATTGAGAGCGCCGCCGCCAGTTGGAGGCGTCCATTCGAACGCGTCCTGATGGTACGGTCGCCCCACCTGCCGGCCAGCACGCCGCCACAAATTCCCCCAATCCCGTAGATGATTGCCATCGCGACACCGGATTCGCGCAGCGAGAGGCCGTGAACCCGGATGAAGAATGACGGCAGGAACGATGCAAGCGCATACAGATTGAAATTCACCAGTGCTCCGGAGGCGATAATCCACCACATTGTCGGGATGCGGAGAATCTTCCAAATCGATGGGCTCTCCACTTTCCTTTGCGCGGCTTCCGACGCTCCCCGCATGGGTTCGCGCAGTGCGATTAGGGCGGGCAGCAGAAGCAACGCCGGCAGCGCCGCGGTAACCATGGCGGTGCGCCATCCGAAGGAGTGAGCGATGGATGCACTGAAGAGGTAACTCAGCGCCCCTCCCACTGGCACGCCGAGCATGAAGAGGCCGAGGGCATGGGAGCGCCTGCCGGCTGGAAACAGATCGCCGAGCATGCTGGTGGCGGTGGGCGCCACCACTGCCTCTCCAACGGCGACGCCCAGCCGGGAAACCAGCAACAACGAAAAGCTGGTGGCCAGAGCGGCAAATGCGGTGAGTGCACTCCACACCACCATGCCTGCGGCCAGAAGTTTCTTTCTGCTGCCTGTGTCCGCCAGCAGGCCGATGGGCAATCCAATCAGCGCGTATACCCAGATGAAAGCGCTACCCAACAGGCCCAATTGCGTGTCGGAAAGTGCAAATTCTTTGCGGATGGGCTCGGCCAGTGCACCCGGAATGTTGCGGTCATAGAAATTTAATACGTTGATGGCAACAAGCAGGGCCAGTGCGTAACGATTCTTCGATGCGGTGGGATCGGCGCTCACAGGCCGCTAATGCTATCACAAACGGATAGAATCAAATTTCATGCGAGTGATTCAGAACATAGAGGAACTGCGCGCCGCCGCAGGCGCCGAAATCGGTGTAAGCGATTGGCTCCCGGTGACGCAGCAGATGGTGAATTCTTTTGCCGAGCTGACGCAGGATCCGCAATGGATTCACATCGACACGCCGCGGGCGGAACGGGAGTCTCCGTTTGGAACAACCATTGCCCATGGCTTTCTCACTCTATCGCTGTTGAGCCATCTATTCCGCCAGACGTTTCGCTTTGAAGGCGAACAGAAGATGACGATCAACTATGGATTCAACCGCGTCCGCTTTGTATCTCCGGTGCGCACTGGCGCACGGGTCCGTCTGCGTGCGGGGTTGCAATCGTTGCGAGACGTGGAAGGGGGAGTGGAGTGCACTTGGGATATGAAAATCGAGCTTGAAAATTCGACCAAACCGGCGGTAGCCGCCGAATGGATTACGCGAATCTATTTCTGAAAGTCAACATCCGCTTCCCGATGGACGCGCCGTCCGGCGACGCCGTCCCTCCTGGCAGTGATCATCAACGGCATCACCAGCTCCGCCGGACCAACGGCCACGGTGAAATAGTTCTACGGTTTCTTGCGGCGAAGTTCCAATCCGAACGCTGGATGCTCGCGCGTGCCGGTAATCTTTATGGGGATCACGGCGCCGGCGCCTTGCTTATTGAAAAACGGGTCGGCCGCTTTCAGCAGGATCGATTTGAAGCCAGTTGTCATTTGAGAAACTTTGGCTTGCATGCGCGCGGTCCCGTGGAAATCGATTTCGCCGCTCCGCATGCCGTACGACCCGGCCAGAAGGATTTCCGCCCCCGGTACGCTGAACGAGAGCTGTGTGAAAGTCACTTTCCCATCCGCCAATTTGAAGCGGCCCTTCAGGTTCGATACAACACTCTCCGCGTCGCTGTCGTCGGTATCGCCGCGGGCGCGCCCACTCAGCTTGTCCACTTTGCTTTGCACATCCAGACTGGTGAACTTTGCCGCGCCGATTCCGAATTGGCCATCCAGTTGTAGCTTATCCGCGATGTCCTTGTCCCCGGGTGGAATGATCATCTTCGCCTTAAAGCTGATGATCCCGGTCATTGGATTACTGCTCGACTTGATGGCGAGTTTGAGAATGTCCTGCAGCCGCGCCTGATTCACCACAATATCAAGGGCGACCGTTTTGCCTTTCACTCCCTTGGTACCACTTGCGCCTCCGTTCGCCAGCACCGCTGAACGGAGAAAATCCGCGCTGACGGGCTGCAGCAGGGTATCGCCGTTTGTGCCATCGACGATGGAATGGAATTTCGTTTTGAGTTGAATCGGATTGCCGGCTACGCGGACCGTGAAGTCCGGGGTATCAGTTCCGCCATCCACTTCTATCCTTTGCAGTGTGCCTTTGTATTCGCCAGTGGACGAGAGAATTCCGGAGATGCCGTTGAACACCGAAAGGTCGGCGTTCTTGAACGTGTATTTGCCGGAAACGGGAGTATCGCCGGGCTCATCCGGACTATACGGACCGAAGTTGCCGCTGCTCTGGATGTCACCGGGCGGTTTGGCATTCGCCAGGGTGGCCACAAACTGCATGGGCCGGCCGGCCCCCACCGATTGCAAGGTGAGTTTATGAATATCCCACTGCAACGGAACTTTTCCTTCCTGCTTCGGCGAAATCACCAGCGTTGTTCCGTCGGCAACCACGCGATCGACTACGACGTCGATTCTTTTGCCGGCGGAATTCGCGGCTTCGCTCTTCGGCTTGGGCTGCCGTTCGGACTTGGGCGGGATGGTGATTTCAAGACCGTCCAGACGCAGCGTGCCGATGTGTTTTGTGTCCTGCAACAGCGATTCGAACGAGGCGCCTGCCTGGAACGATTTGATCTTAACGAACGCAGGCAAGTCAGTGCGCCCGTGATAGTACATCACCAATCCCGCGCCGGTAACGCGGACTCCAGGGAAAAGTGAAATCTTCAAATCCTGCAATTCAACTTCGCTCTGGTACTTCTGGCGAAGAAATTTCACCACCTGTTCGCGCGCCATGGGGTTCAACCGGCGTGCCAGAATAAAAAGCGTGAGGATGGGAATCAGGAGTAAGACTGCGCCGGCAATTAGCCACCTGCGAACATGCGATTGGGACCGACCGCTTTCCATCTCCACCTACTGTCTCCTCTTCTAAGTAGATGCAATTCAGATGCCAACGTTTCATTGGCGCTTGCCACGATCAATCGTCGATTGCTGAACCTGGAATGGTGAAACTGAAAATCGAACCCACGTCCGGTTCAGATTGGGCCCAGATTCGTCCACCGTAGCGTTCAATAATTCGCTTGCACGTAGCCAGCCCGATTCCGCTTCCGGCGATTTCCTGCCCGTGCAGACGGCGAAACGCTCCGAACACTTCGTCCGCGTATCGCGGCTCAAACCCAATGCCATTGTCTTGCACACGAATCACCCATTCGGAGTTCTCGTAAATGGCGGTGACGTCAATCTTAGGCGATCGTTTGCTGCGGTACTTCAGTGCATTCCCGATGAGATTTTGAAAGACCTGCGAGATCGGCGATTCGTGCACGTAGGCGACAGGGAGAGCGCCGGCAGTCACCACTGCCCCGCACTCATCTATAGCGGACTGCAAATTGGTAAGTGCTCCCGCGAGCGCATCGGCCATCCGCACGCGCGTTGGCGGATTCTTAAACTCGGCCGGATCGGAGAAGGCGAGCAAGCCGGAGATCAATGCGTCCATCCGCTTCATGCCCGCGGTGATGAACTCGATCATCGAGTCGGCTTCGGCGTCCAACTGGCCCTTGTACCGCTTGGCCAGAAGCGCCGTCATCGTGTTCACTGTGCGCAGAGGAGAACGTAGATCATGGGATGCGGCGTGTGCGAAGTGCTGCAAGTCTTCATTGGACCGCCGCAGCGCCTCTATCAATGCCATGCGCTGCTTCTCAGCCTGGCTTCGTTCGGTGATGTCACTGTGCACGCCCACCCATTCCCTGACGGTTCCATCCAGCTCGAACACCGGGACCGCGCGCACGCCGAATGAGCGGTACTGTCCATCGCGTCTTCGCACGCGATGTTCAAATACGGCGGGGCGCCGTTCCAGCACGGCACTTTGCCATTCCTCAACAGTGTGCGGCACATCGTCCGGATGCACCGCTCTTGACCAGCCATAGCCTTGATATTCGTTCTGAGTCTGCCCGGTGAATTCTCCCCAACCCTGTTGGGCGCCCTCCATCTCACCGCGGGAATTGTTCGTCCAGATGATGTCGCTCACCGCCTTGACGGCAGCCTGGAACCGCGCGCCGCTCTCTTCCAACGCCCTTTCGGACCGTCTGCGCGCGGTGATATCGCGGAAGACCAGCACCGCTCCAACCACCTCTCCGCTTTGCCCGCAAATCGGCGCCGCGCTGTCGTCGACTGAAATCTCGCGCCCATCGCGCGCCAGCAGCAAGGTATGGTCTGCAAGTCCTGCTATCACGCCGTCCCGAAGTGCCAGTTCCACCGGACTGGGAACCACCGAACGGGTTGCCTCGTCAACTACACGAAACACTTCCGGTATCGACTTGCCGATAGCATCCAGTTCGGACCAGCCTGTTAATTGCTGCGCCACCAGATTCACGAAGGTAATCCTGCCCGCGCCATCGGTGGCGATCACACCATCGCCGATGCTGGACAGGGTGGTTTGCAACAGGTCGCGAGCAGTCTCCAAATCTTGTTGCGACTGCAGCAGCTGGGCCTCCGCCACCTTTCGCTCCGAAATATCCTCTACCAGTCCTACTGCGTGGGTGGGCTTTCCCGAATAATCCCGCAGCAGTGTGGCGGAGGCCCGTACCCACAGGAGTTCGCCGCTCTTGCGGAAAATCCGTTTCTCCAATACGTACGATGCCACTTCACCGGCAATCAACTGCCGGAAGAGCCGGGTGTTGTTTTCCACTTCGTCCGGATGGGTCATCGTGAGGAAACGGACCGCCGGTAATTCCTCTTTTGAATATCCCGTGATACGGCAGTTGGCTTCGTTGGATAACACCACATGCCCGTCCATATCGGTGAGAACCATGCCAATCGCGGCGTTCGCAAAGGCGTCTTGAATCTGCTGTTGGGTCTCACTCACAGCGATGCGTGCGGCTTCAGCCTGGCGGACCGAGGCTCGCAGTGCCAATTCCGACATCACCAGATCGGCAAGATCCCGCAGCGTCTGCTTCTCTTCGCCGGTCAGGCCCTGGGGCCGCGGAACCGTGTCGATGATACAAAGTGTCCCCAGATTGTTGCCGCGCGAGGTTATCAGTGGGGCTCCGGCATAGAAGCGGATTCCATTTTCGACAGTCACAAAGCAGTTGTCGCTGAAGCGATTGTCGGCGCGAGCGTCCGGCACCACCATCACGTCCGCGCTCAAGATAGCCCAGGTACAGAGGGAGAGTTCGCGGGGAGTCTCGGTGACTTGCATCCCGATACACGATTTGAACCACTGCCGGTCTTCGGCGATAAAGCTCAGCACCGCGATCGGTGTTTGAAACAATCGTGCGGCCAACTGCGTGATCCGGTCGAAGGCGATTTCCGGTGGAGTTTCCAGAATTGCGTACGCGTGGAGCTCCGCCAGCCGTTCCGCTTCATTCGCCGGGACCGGATACTTTAGGGAAGTTGTGATGGGATTTCCCTCTTTTCCGTACTAGCTTCTGGATTTTACCATCCTGCTGCGTGATTTCCCTAGTGTAGTGTCCGAGAATTGGGTGGGCACTACCGGAAACCGCTCCTTTACGGTCGCGGCTCGGAAACTACTGTTGCAACAACGAGTTCGAGACCGAGCCGCGCGTGAGCAAGCCGTTTCTTGTGTCCAGTTATTTGTTGGACAGTACACTAGCCTTCGGCCAGCAACTTATCCAAATCCAGGCGCCGCGTAAACATGGTGAGTTCTCCGGATGGTGTGCGCGGCCAACTTTCCTTCGGCCGGTCGCAGTAGACCTCCACCCCGTTGCCGTCCGGATCGCGCAGGTACAGGGATTCACTCACTCCGTGATCACTGGCGCCTTCGAGCGGCACGCCCGCCGCGATCAGCCGGCGCAGCGCGTCCGCCATAGCCGCGCGCGAAGGGAAGAGGATGGCGACATGATAAAGTCCAGTGGTTCCCGGAGCGGGCGGCGAGCCCCGGCGCTTTCCCACGTATTCAGAGCGATGTGATGATGGTAGCCGCCCGCGGAGAGGAACGCTGCGCTATCGCCCAGCCGCTGTACCACCTCAAACCCAAGTACATCGTGATAGAAGTGAATTGCCCGCGAAAGATCGGCAACTTTCAAATGGACATGGCCGATCCGCGTCCCTGCATCCACTGGCTGAAACGTCATACGCACTATGCTACTCTCGCCACATGAAGAACAGGCAGATCTTGTTGGCGGCCCGTCCCCGCGGATACCCGGAAGAAACCAACTTCAGAATGATTGAGACCGAAATTCCGGAACCACATGACGGAGAATTTCGCGTTCGCATCAGTTTCGCCTCCGTGGATCCCTATATGCGCGGCCGCATGAACGACGTGAAATCGTACTCGCCGCCGTTTCAACTCGATGCTGTCATTCAGTCGGGAGCTGTCGGCCACGTGGAAGCTTCCAATCATCCGAAATTTCCCGCCGGAGCGGTGGTTGCGGGCATGTTCGGATGGCAGGAGTACGCCATCTCAAGTGGCAAGGGCGTCACATTGGTGGACCCGTCCATTGCGCCTATCAGCACCGCGCTTGGCGTTTTGGGGATGCCCGGGATGACGGCTTATTTCGGCCTGTTGGACATTTGCAATCCGAAGCCCGGTGAAACAGTGGTAGTTTCCGGAGCCGCGGGCGCCGTCGGTTCCCTGGTAGGGCAGATCGCGAAAATCAAGGGATGCCGCGCGATTGGAATCGCCGGGGAAGATGACAAGGTCAGCTACGTGACAGGCGAATTGGGCTTTGACGGGGCGTTCAATTACAAGACGGAACAGAACTACGCGGCTCGCTTGAGCGAACTTTGCCCGGACGGTGTGGATGTCTATTTCGACAATGTAGGCGGCTCCATTACCGACGCCGTATTCACCCTTCTGAACAGCAGAGCGCGCATTTCCGTGTGCGGCCAAATTTCGCAATACAACGCGGAGAAGCCTGAAATGGGCCCGCGTCTGCTGTGGAATCTGATAGTCAAGCAGGCAAAGGCGGAAGGATTTCTGGTTACCCAGTTCGCGGACCGGTTCAAAGAAGCGCTTCCCGTGATGGCGCAGTGGATCAAAGAGGGCAAGCTGAAATATCGCGAAGAGATCGTGGAAGGAATTGAGAATGCGCCGAAGGCGTTTATGGGCATGCTGAGAGGGGCGAACACGGGAAAAATGCTGGTCAAGGTGGACTAATGCCGGCGAAGCAGTATATCGCATTTCTGCGGGCAATCAACGTTGGCGGCCATACCGTAAAGATGGAAACTCTGCGGGAGCTGTTTTGTCAGCTGGGCTTTTCCAATGTGGAGACTTTTATTGCCAGCGGAAATGTGATTTTTGAGTCGAAGGCAGCGGCAGACAGGGTGCTGGAAAGAAAGATTGAGAAGTTGCTGGAATCCGCGCTGGGCTATGATGTGGGCACGTTTGTCAGAACGGTGGAAGAAGTCCGCGCCATCAGCATCTATAAGCCGTTTCGTGATGAGATTCTAGCGACGGCACAGGCCCTCAATGTCGCCTTTTTGCATGAGCCTTTGGGCGCCGGCGCGGTGGGTACGGTAATGAGTTTCCGTTCCGATATCGACGATTTTCATGTGCAGGGCCGCGAAGTGTATTGGATGTGCCGCGTAAGGCAGAGTGATTCGAAGTTCATGAATAAGCCATTTGAGCGGGCGATGAAGTGTCCAGCCACCTTTCGTAGCGTTAAGACGATTGCCAGACTGGCCGCGAAGTACGCTGAGTAGCATTCCAGGCCGCATTCGCAATATACTGCTACGTATGGAAAGCACGACGTCCCGCAGGGGATTCCTCGCTGCGATGGGAGGTCCTATGATTCTGGGTGCCGCAAACAAATCTGGAAGCAGGCTCCCCGTCATTGGCGAGGGCGCCCACACGTACGAAGTGATCCACGATTGGGGTAAACTGCCCGCCAATATCAAGTACGGCGCTACCCATGGCGTGTGCGAAGATTCGCAGGGCCACATCTACGTGCACCACACGGTGAACGCGGCCAGCGAGAGCCACGACACCATGGTGGTATTCGATGCTTCCGGGAAGTTTGTAAAGTCCTGGGGCAGGGATTTTAAAGGCGGCGCGCACGGGCTGCACATCCGGAAAGAAGGCAAGCAGGAGTTTCTCTACCTGTGCGACACCAAGCGCGGACTGGTGGTGAAAACTACCCTCAACGGTGAGGAAGTTTTCACGATTGGCTATCCGAAGGAATCCGAGCAATATAAACCGGATGCGGAAGGGAAGCCGAAAAAGTACAGTCCGACCAACCTGGCGGTGGCGCCAAACGGCGACTTCTACGTGGGCGACGGGTATGGTTCCAGCTACGTCAATCACTACAACGCGAAGGCGGAGTACCTGGGTACGTTCGGCGGGGTGGGCGCGGATGCCGGCCAGCTCTCCTGTCCGCACGGAATTACGGTGGATTTACGAGGAGCCGAACCGGTACTGACGGTGGCGGATCGCGCAAACAAACGGCTTCAGAATTTTACACTCGGCGGGAAGCACATCGATTTTGTGACCGGCGTAAGTTCTCCGTGCCACTTCAGCGAGCGCAAAGGAATTTTCGTGATTCCCGACCTGGATGCCCGGGTCACGCTGCTGGATAAGGAAAACAAAGTGATCTTGCACCTGGGCGCCGACGATCCGATAGAAGCACGGGCCCGCCGCAGCAAGCCGCGCGAGGAATTCATTGCGGGAAAATTCGTCTGTCCGCACGGCGCCTGCTGGGACCACAAAGGCAACATCTTTGTGGTGGAATGGGTGGACGTGGGCCGTGTAACGAAGCTCCGAAAGGTTTAATGAGACTAAACAAACTGCTACTACTCGCCCTTCTCGCGCTGCCTGCCGGCGCGGTGGAGAAAGGCTTTCAATCGTTGTTCAATGGCAAGAATCTGGACGGCTGGGTGCTGGTTGGCGGGAAAGGACCGGGTTACCTCGCTCAGGATGGAATTCTGGTGTGTCCCGCCGATGGCGGCGGCAATTTGCTGACCGATCAGGAATACTCAGATTTCGTCTTCCGCTTCGAGTTCAAGCTCACAGAAGGTGCAAATAACGGCGTCGGCATTCGCGCTCCCCTTGCGGGAGACATTGCCTACTCTGGCATGGAAATCCAGATTCTGGATCACGACGCCCCCGTCTATCAAGGTAAGCTGAAGCCGGCGCAGTATCACGGCTCAATTTACGATGTGGTTCCGGCCAAAACGGGCTTTCTGAAAGAGACCGGAGAATGGAACCAGCAAGAGATTTCCGCGGTCGGGCAAAAGATCAAAGTGATTCTCAACGGGGTCACTATCGTGGATGCCGACTTGGACAGCATTACGGATCCGGCCGTGTTGAAGAAGCACCCCGGCTTGACGCGGACCACCGGACGGATCGGCTTTCTGGGCCATGGGACGAAGGTGGATTTCCGCAACATTCGCGTGATGCCGGTGAAGGCGCAATAACCAACCAAATATGAGCAAAAACTTCATGGATTTGACTGG
Source organism: Bryobacterales bacterium (assembly GCA_038230275.1). Taxonomy (GTDB): domain Bacteria; phylum Acidobacteriota; class Terriglobia; order Bryobacterales; family Bryobacteraceae; genus JANXXV01. The sequence goes on along the minus strand of JBBRNO010000050.1, from coordinate 13,574 downwards.
CCGCGTTGCCGTGGTCATTGGCGGTACCTCGGGCATTGGGCGCACCTTGAGTGTGGGATTCGCCGAAGCGGGCGCCGACGTCATTGCCACCGGACGGCGCGATGCCATGGTGGACGAGGTCGCCTCGCAAATTGAGGGTGTAGGCCGAAAGACGCTGCGGAAATCGGTGGATATACTGAACCGCCCTTCGGTGGATGGATTCCGCGACGAGGTTCTGGCCAAATTCGGCCGCGTGGATATTTTGCTGAACGCCGCCGGGAAGACGTTTCGCAAGCCTACCAAGGACGTCAGCGAAGCAGAATGGGATGACCTGATGAACACCAATCTGACGGGCATGCTGCGCACTTGCCAGGCGTTTCATGATGCGTTGGTGGCCAGCGGCCACGGCCGCGTGATCAATATTGCCTCGCTCAGTTCCTTCGTCGCTTTGTATGAAGTCGCGGCTTACGCGGCGTCCAAGGCCGCCGTGCTTTCGTTCACCAAGAGTCTGGCTGTGGAATGGGCTCGCGAAGGTGTCAATGTAAACGCCATCGCACCTGGAGTTTTCCGGACGGATCTGAACGCGAAGCTGCTGGATGGTACCGATCGCGGGAAGGAATTTTTGTGGCGCACTCCGATGAAACGTTTCGGCCAGACATCGGAATTGATTGGCGCGGCGCTGCTGCTTGCCTCCGATGCGGCCAGCTTTATCACTGGCCAGTGCATCGCGGTGGATGGAGGATTTCTTTCCTCCGGCATGAATCAATAGGAGATGATTTCGATGAGCATGGATCCCAACAGGCGGATGTTTTTGCAGACTGCGACGATTGGAGCCGTGGCGTCGCTCCGGGCGCTGGGCGCGAATGACCGGGTAAACGTCGCCGTCATTGGACTTGGCGGCCGCGGCAAGAACCACATGACGGAATACGCGAAGCTGCCGGAGGCGCGAATAGCCGCGCTGTGCGACGTGGATCAGGCGGCCCTGGAACGTGGAATTGCGTTCGTCGAAAAAGCTACAGGCGTCAAGCCGAAGGGATATTCGGACATGCGTCAGGTGTTCGCCGACAAGTCCATCGATGCCGTGTCCATGCCGATTCCGAATCACTGGCATGCGTTAGCCACCATCTGGGCATGTCAGGCGGGGAAAGACGTTTACGTTGAAAAGCCTGCCTGCCACAACCCGTACGAAGGGATGAAGATGGTGGAAGCCGCGCGCAAGTATAAGCGCATGGTGCAGATCGGTTCGCAAAGCCGCAGCATGCCCCACAAACAAAAGGCGATCGATTTGTTGCATCAAGGTATCATCGGCAAGGTCTACCTCGCCAAGGGCCTCTGTTACAAACGGCGCGTCACCATCGGACATAAGGACGATAGTCCGACGCCTGCCGGTGTGGATTGGGATATGTTCCTAGGCCCGGCGCCGATGCGGGCTTTCAACGAACTGCGGTTCAAATACAACTGGCACTGGTTCTGGGACACCGGCAATGGGGACATCGGCAATCAGGGTGTGCATGAAATGGATGTCGCCCGCTGGGGCCTGGGCAAGGACATGCCGAAATCCGTGGTGTCGAGCGGAGGGAAATACGCCTACACCGACGATCAGGAAACCCCCAACACACAGCTGGCAACGTTCGATTACGGCGATAGCGAGCTTGTGTTTGAGGTACGCGGATTGATCACGGGAGACGAGGGAGGTTTGAAGGTTCGCGGGAACAACACCATCGGCAATCTGTTCTATGGCAGCGATGGCTATATGGCTGTCGACGGCGATGGTTTCCAGGTCTACAAAGGTGAGAAACGCGAGCTGATCATGGACCAGAAGAAAGATACTGGCGACACGGGTCCGCATATGGCGAATTTCCTGAAGGCCGTGAAGTCCCGGGACTATCATGACCTCAACGCCGATGTACAAATTGGAGTGACTTCAGCCGATCTCTGCCATCTGGCGAATATCAGCTACCGCCTGGGCCGTAAGCTGGGATTCGATCCATCCACCGGCCGTTTTTCAGGTGACGCGGAAGCGAACAAGATGCTGACGCGCGATTATCGGGCGCCGTATCTGGTAACCGATAAGGTTTAAGAAGTTTGCCCGCCAGCGGGTCCTTCGGGGCCCGCTCCTGCTTTCCCCGCACTCGTATAGTGTCCGCGAATTGGGTGGACACTACCGGAAAACACTCCTTTACAGTCGCGGCTCGGAAACTACGGTTGCAGCAACGAGTTCGAGACCGAGCCGCGCGCGTGAGCAAGCCGTTTCTTGTGTCCAGTGATTTGTAGGACAGTACACTAGCCAATCATCCAGGCCGTCTCCCGCCCGTTCTCCCGATGTCGCGCACATGCTCTCTGTCTCATGATGGAGACATGGCAAGCACTCTTGAAACATTCTCAAACGATCTGGCCTCGGCCGTTGAGGCCGCTGGGCGGTCCATAGTTGCGGTGAACGGACGGCCGCGGACTCCTTCCAGCGGCATCCACTGGCGTGCCGGAATTATCGTCACCACCAATCACACACTGCAACACGAAGATGACATCACCGTCACCACGCTTGCAGGGGAGACTCTGCCGGCCACCGTCGCGGGCCGCGACCCCGGCACTGACATCGCCATCCTGAAAGTCCCTGGATTGCAGATACCTGTGTCCGAACCAGCCGATGCCGCATCTGTGAAAGTAGGGCATATTGTCTTGGCAATCGGTCGGGGAATCACGGCGAGCCTGGGCGCAGTCAGCTCGCTGTCCGGCGCCTGGCGCACGTGGCGCGGCGGTTCCATCGATTCATTTATTCGGCCGGATGTGGGAATCTATACCGGTTTTTCCGGTGGTGCTCTGATTGATGCGGCGGGCAAAGTAATCGGGTTGAATACTTCTGGACTTTCGCGCGGCGGCGGCCTGACGCTACCTTCCTCCACGGTCAGCCGCGTCTGCGACGAACTGCTGCAGCGGGGACGGATCGCGCGCGGTTACCTGGGGATCGGAATGCAGCCGGTACGACTGTCCGCGTCCATTTCCGGGCTCATCGTGTTAAGCGTGGAACCGGATGGTCCCGCGCACAAAGCAGGACTGCTGGTTGGGGATATTTTAATTGCCCTGGAGGTAACACCGCTGCACGATACCGGCGATTTGCAAACGGCACTGTCCGCCGACCTGATTGGCAAAGCGGTGATGCTGCACATCATCCGGGGCGGACAGACCGCGGATATTTCAGTAACTGTTGGAGAGCGGCCTTGATTGGTTCACTGGCCGCCGACCTGGCCATGGCAGCCGAACGATTAGCCCGCTCCACGGTGAAAATACGAGAAGGCCGAAACGGCATCGGTACCGGCGTCATCTGGAACGCGGGAGGACTGGTGATCACCAACGCGCATGTGGTCAGTGGGCGGAGCGTTACGGTGGAAACTGCGGATGGCCGCACGTTTGCCGCGCACGTCAAGGTTAGAGACTCAGCCCGCGATCTGGCCGCGCTGGTCATCGAGCGGCTGGATCTACCGGCTGTGCCAATGAGGCCGGGCGTCATCCCACGCACCGGTGAATTGGTCTTCGCGTTGGGCAATCCGTTTGGTTTGACCGGCGCACTCGCCACCGGCATTGTCCACAAAGTAGGGCCAGTGGAGGATTTGGGAACGGCGTCTTGGATTCAGGCCGACATCCGGCTGGCGCCTGGCAACTCCGGCGGGCCGCTGGCGGATGCCCAGGGCCGGCTGGTGGGAATCAATAGCATGATTGCCAGAGGACTGGGCCTCGCCGTTCCACTTGCCGCCGTGGCAGAGTTTGCTGCGAGGTTCAGCGGGTAGTGATTCTCGTTTCCGTTATTGCCGCTTCCAGCATTGTTCGCGCCGGACTGGAAGCGCTGCTCCGTGCCAGCCCGTCGATCGCGGTTACGCACAGCTATTCCAGCCTCAGCGAAGTAGGAGAGGAAGCGGGTGATTCCATTCTTCTAGTGGATCTGGATGGGCCTGACGACGCACCGCCAGGTTCGTTGGTACTGACCGATTCCGCTGATCCGCTATGGCTGGCCCAAGCGCTTCGGGACGGAGTTCGCGCTATATTACCGCGCACTGCCAGTGGCGCGGAAATCGTCGCGGCATTGGAGGCGGTTGCGGCCGGTCTGGTGCTGCTTCATCGTGAGGCCATCGCGCTGGTCGTCCCCAGTTCGGGCAATGACATCCGAGAGCTTCCGCCGGCCCCGCAACAGCCGCTCACCCCTCGCGAGTTGCAAGCGCTTCGTATGCTGGCCGATGGGCACGGAAATAAAACGATTGCCTGGAAGATGGGCATCTCCGAACACACCGTGAAATTTCACGTCGCTTCCATCTTCTCGAAGCTCAATGTCTCGACCCGCACCGAAGCGGTGACTATCGGCGTACGGCTGGGTCTAATTCTGCTTTAGTTCGGCCGCACCAGCGTGATCGCCCGTCCGGCTTGGTGGGGAATCTGTTCGATGGCCATCCGGACTTGTTCCTCAGGTGTTCTCAGTTCCTGACGCCGCAACAGCATCTTCTGTTGTGCGCGGACACCTTCCAGCTTGTCAATCTGGCTGATGCGATCGGCGATGGACTGTGCCTTGTCCAACTTTCGGCCTTGCAGATTGAGATCCAACAATTCCTGTAACGCTCCAACGCTATGCGGATCGAGCTCAACCGCACGCTCGAACGACTCTCGCGCTTGCGCCGTATAACCCGGCACGCTGATGGGATTCGACGTGTCGGCGCGGCGAGCCCATGCCTTCCCAAGCCACTGAAAATCCATACTGCTCAGTGGATTGATGCGCACCAGTTTGTTGAAATACTCGGCAGCTTTCTTGAAGTCGCCCAACATAAAGAAACTCTTTCCGGTGAGCCGCAGGGCTTCGGGTTGCGCCGAAAACGGCTTCACCTCTTCAATCACCGCCCGATACTGCGCACGATTGTACATTTCCTCGGCGTGAGGGAATTCGACGCTCGCGGCAGTCAAACTGCCAGTGAACAGGCAAACGACAATCAACGCTCTAGTTTGATAAAAGAACCTTAACCTCATGTTATATCTGATGCATCCCCATTAGAATAAGGCGCATCGGGAATGAGAAAAGGCTCACCAGGCCCAAACTTCTCCTGATTCCGTAACCTTTCCTACAGGATACCCCGTATTCAGGCCGGTTTGCTCTTTACATACGCTTAACTGAATGTTTACGCACATTTACAAATGACGGTTACGTTTACCGGGTCGAGATCGTCTTGAGTACATAGCCCTTTACGGTTTGGCCGCAGAACCGCTTGGAGAAGGGCTGAAGATCCACGGTATTCCACGTTTGAATTGTAAGGGAAGGTGTGTGTATGCAAACGAAGCTGACAAGACTTTCACGAATGCTGCTTTCCACGGTGTTGGCCGCCAGCGCTGCAGTGGCGCAAGATCCCGCTGCAAAATCGGTCCGCGTGATTGGAGAAGTAACCGCAGCCGATGGAACTTCGTTGACCATTAAGACCGACGCAGGCACACCAGCCACCGTATTACTCGATCAAAAAACCGTCTTCCAGCGAATTCCGCCAGGCGAGACCGATGTGACGAAGGTAACTAAGATCGAATTGAAGGATGTTGGTGTTGGGGACCGTGTTCGGACTCGTAGCCGTGTAGGCGACGAGCAGAAACCAGGCCCTGCCATTTCGGTTCTGGTGATGAGCAAGGCGGACTTGGCCAAGAAACAGGAATCTGAAAAGTTAGAGTGGCAGCGGCGGGGTGTTTCGGGAACGATAACAGCTGTCAATGCCGATAGCAAGGAAGCGACAGTAAGCGCGCGGGTCCGCGGAGAAACGAAAGCAGTGGTAGTGGAAGCTTCCGAAAAGGCGCAATACCGCCGGTATTCTCCGGATTCCATCCGATTCTCCGATGCCAAGCCGAGTGTCTTCGCCGACCTGAAGGTTGGAGATCAAATGCGCGTTCTTGGAGAGAAAAACGAGGACGGGACACGGATCAAGCCGGAAATGGTGGTTTCCGGATCGTTTCACAACATTGCCGGGACGGTGACCACGATCGACGCTGCGAACGGCGAGTTAAAAATCAACAATCTGCAAACGAAGAAACCAGTAATTGTGAAGGTGAATGCCGATTCCACGTTGAAGCGAGTGCCGCAGGAAATGGGTTTCATACTGGCCAGGATGGCGCAAGGCGGTAACACTGTCGCCGCACCCGGAGCAGGACATCTTCCAGGTGGACCGGACGGAGCGCACGCAGGACCGGGCGCGGCGGCTGGCGGCGATCGTCCGCATACGCATGAGGGCGGTGGTCCCGGCGGACCGGGCGGTACTCCAGGGATGGGGATGGTACCTGGCGGTCGCGGAGGCCCGGGTGGCTGGATGGGCGGCGGCCGAGGCGGCGATTTTTCCCAGATGGTGGAGCGCATGCCGGTACTCACTCTGGCTGAACTCAAACCGGGCGATGCCATCATCGTTGCCAGTTCAGCCGGTCCCGATCCGGGCCGCATCACCGCCATCACGCTATTAGCTGGAGTGGAACCGCTGCTCACCGCTCCCGCGGGGCAGGCAAACCGGCAGTTGAATGCTTCCTGGAACTTCGATATCAACATCGTGCAATAGCGGGAATGACAAATTTTGAAAAGGAACTTACGAATGATTGTTTTGTGCAAGCTTCACTTTAGAATGCTATCGATGTTGTGCCTGCTGCTGTTGGCCAGCGTGGCATTCGCGCAAAACGTGGGCACCGTTCAGGGCACTGTCACCGATGACACCGGAGCCATTATTCCCGGGGCCACGGTTTCGGCTGTGAACGCGCGCGGCATCCCGAAAACTGCCGGAACGAATGAGAACGGCGCTTTCACCATCAATGGGCTTGCACCGGGCATCTATACGATTCGCATCACCACCACCGGTTTCGCGCCATTTGAAAAGCGGGGAGTCGAAATTTCCGCCGGCAGACCGGTCACGCTTGACGCACCGCTCAAGGTGGCGCTGGCCAAGCAGGAGGTAACGGTGAAGGGCGAGCAGGTTAACGCGGTTTCCACGGATCCAAGCGCCAATGCCGGTGCCCTGGTGCTGCGCGGAGAAGACCTGGAAGCGTTGTCGGACGATCCAGACGATCTGGCGGCGGATCTGCAGGCACTGGCTGGTCCGTCGGCCGGGCCCAACGGCGGGCAGATTTTCATCGACGGTTTTTCCGGGGCGCAGCTTCCGCCGAAGTCGTCGATTCGCGAGATCCGCATCAATTCGAATCCGTTCTCAGCGGAGTACGACCGGTTGGGCTTTGGCCGTATCGAGATCTTCACCAAACCTGGCACGGACAAGTTCCACGGCTCGGCGTCGTTCGGATTCAGCGATGGTATTTGGAACTCCCGCAATCCATTTGTCGACAACAAGCCATCGTTTCAGCAGCGTCAGTATGGCGGGAATTTCGGCGGGCCGTTGAGCAAGAAGAGTTCGCTCTTTCTGGATGTCGAGCGCCGTGAGATTGACGACAATTCGGCAATCAACGCGACTATTCTGGATAGCAATCTGAAGAGCACAAACTTGCGCCAAGCGGTGCTAACCCCGCACCGGCGTCTAAACGTCAATCCCAGAATCGACTACGCGATCAATGCGAACAACACGATTGTCGGACGCTACGGTTTTCTGGATTCGTCCAATCAGTCTTCGGGCGTCAGCGATCTGACTCTGGCTTCCCGCGGAGTCGTTACCAGCATGAGGGAACACACGGTTCAGATCACGGAAACGGCGGTTTTAAATGCCAAGTCGATCAACGAGGTCCGGTTTCAATATCTACACATCGCCAATTACCAAACGGCCCTCAGCTCGGATCCAAGTATCAATGTAGGGGGCGCCTTCAACGGGGGCGGCGCGCAAATCGGCAAATCGTTCAGCGGCTCAAATCATTTCGAAGTCACCGATATCGTGTCGATAAACCACGGAACTCACGCTTTCAAGTTTGGCGGCAGGGTGCGGACGGTTACCAACGACACTAACTCTCCGCAGAATTTTGGAGGCACTTACACCTTCGGCGGCGTTCAGAACGGCGCCATACTGGATGCGAACAACCAGATTATCGGCACCGGGCTCATTCAGTCGATCGATAACTACCGGCAAACTCTGCTGCTGATGAAACAGGGACTAAGCACGGCGGATATCCGGCGCATTTACGGCTTTGGAGCGACACAGTTCTCCATCTCCGGCGGCAACCCGATTGCGGACGTGGATCAAGTGGATCTTGGCGTCTTCGTGCAGGACGATTGGCGTTGGAAGCCCAACTTCACGCTCAGCCTCGGCTTGCGCTATGAAACGCAGACGAACATTCACGATTGGTCTGACATCGCCCCTCGGCTGGGATTTGCTTATGCGCCGGGCTCGAAAGGCGGCAAAGCTGGTAAGACCGTAATTCGCGGGGGCTTCGGAATGTTCTACGATCGCATCTCTGAAAGCCTGACGCTGAATACGAAGCGGCAGGACGGGAAGCTGCAGCAGCAATATACAGTATTCAATCCCGATTTCTTCCCGAGCATCCCAACTCCAAAATCACTTGGCGATCAGCAAGTTGGACAGACCATCCGGAAGTTCGAAAACGATTTGCGGGCTCCGTACATTATGCAGACCGCGATTGGAGTAGAGCGTCAGTTGCCCAGGAATACCACGGTAGCAGTGACTTATACGCGTTCGCACGCCTTGCATGTACTTCGATCGCGAAATATCACTGCCCCCTTGCCAGGCTCCCTGGTTCTGAGGCCACAGCCTGGGGTCCTCAACACGCTCACCAGCACTTACGAATATGAGAGCAGCGGCAGGATGAATCAGAACCAGATGATCGTGAATCTCAATAGCCGTATCAATCCGAAGATCTCCATCTTCACGTTCTACGTGCGTAATAGCGCTAAGAGCGATACCGACGGAGCGGGATCGTTTCCAGCCAATCAGTACGACACGAATTCTGAATATGGGCGGTCTTCCATTGATGTGCGGAATCGGTTTGTTCTGGGAGGGTCGCTGGTGGCTCCTTTCCAGCTTCGATTCAGCCCGTTCGTGATTGCCAGCTCCGGATCTCCATTCAACATTACGACTGGACAGGATCTTAACGGCGACCTCCAATACACTGATAGGCCGGCTTTTGCAACGGCCTCTACGCTGCATCCCATTACGACTGCTTTTGGGGTCTTTGATACGAATCCCGCGGCTGGGGCGGCGATCATCCCGCGAAATTACGGTAATGGTCCGGGGCAGTTCACGGTGAACTTGCGTGTCGGCCGGACATGGGGATTCGGCGAAAAGAACACCAGTGCCGCAGCCGTGGGCGGCGGTGACGGCGGACCTGGTGGCGGTGGAGGAATGCATGGAGGTGGCGGTGGCGGGCACGGTCCCCCAGGTGGTGGGGGCGGAATGCGAATGGGTGGTGGAGGCGGTGGCAGAGGCGGGTTCGACGGCGGCAACAGCGGAAAGAAATATACCGTTACTCTCTCGGTCTCGGCGCGCAATCTATTCAACCACGTGAACCCAGGCGCACCGATTGGAGACCTCAGTTCTTCGCGGTTTGGAACATCGAATTCGATTGCCGGCGGTGGATTCGGCGGGCCCGGCGGCGGCGGTGGCGGTTCTGCCAACAACCGCCGAATCGACCTGCAGCTGCGATTCTCTTTCTAACGGTTGCTTTCTTAGCGTCGCGGCTTCCGAGCCGCGACCGTAAGGGAGCGGTGGACAAATCAGGCATTACGCAATGTGCTGGTAGCCGACTAACGTTAGAAATTCCGTGAACTCCGGCTTGGTGATCATGGATTCAAAAAGCTGCGAAGCAAGCGCAACTCCTGGCTTGTCTCGCAGCTTTTCCGTTTCAAGAGCAATCAGATCTCGCACCAGATCCGCGGTCACGGTCCGACCGTCACTCAGCTTCGCGCCGTGCTTTACCCACTGCCACACCTGCGAGCGGGAAATCTCCGCCGTGGCTGCATCTTCCATCAAGTTGTAAATTGGCACCGCACCGTTGCCTTTCAGCCAGGCGGCCATATATTGAATCCCCACGTCGATATTCAGACGTAGCCCCTGCTCGGTGATCTCCCCTTCCGGCACCTGCAGCAGATCGGCGGCGGTGACATGAACATCCAGCCGTTTGTTGTCGATCTGATTCGGTCCCTTCATGTATTCATCGAACACTTCCTTCGCCACCGGAACCAAGGCCGGGTGCGCCAGCCACGTACCATCGTGCCCAGCCTTCACCTCGCGCAGCTTATCGAGGCGAACCTTTTCAAAGGCCTTGTCGTTTGCTTCCGGATCGCCTTTAATTGGGATCTGTGCGGCCATTCCGCCCATTGCATGAATTTCGCGGCGGTGGCAGGTCTTGATAAGCAACCTAACATAAGAATCCAGAAAGTGCCGGTCCATGGAAACCAGTGCGCGGTTCGGCAGCACGAAATCGGGCCGGCTGCTGAACTTCTTGATGAAGCTGAAAATATAATCCCAACGGCCGCAATTCAACCCCGCTGAATGGTCGCGCAATTCATAGAGAATCTCATCCATTTCAAAAGCGGCCAGAATTGTTTCAATCAGCACGGTGGCGCGAACCGAGCCCTGCGGCACGCCAAGTTCCTGCTGTGCGAAGTGAAAAACATCGTTCCACAATCGGGCTTCCAGGTGACTCTCCAGTTTGGGCAGATAGAAGTAGGGGCCCGATCCCTTCGCCAGCAGCGCTTTGGCGTTGTGAAAGAAGTACAGGCCGAAATCGAAGAGAGAACCTGAGATCGGGTTGCCATCCACCAACACATGCTTCTCCACCAGATGCCAACCACGAGGCCGCACCAGCAGCGTTGCTACCTTCTCCGCCAACTTATAGTTCTTGCCGTCGGGATTGACGAAGGTGATGGTGCCGTTTACCGCGTCCTGTAAGTTGATTTGGCCTTGAATATTGTTATCCCAACCCGGGGAGTTGGCGTCTTCCAGGTCGGCCATGAATACGTTGGCACCGCAATTCAGGGCGTTGATCATCATCTTGCGGTCCACCGGTCCGGTGATTTCGGCGCGGCGGTCCAGCAGATCGTTTGGAATGGGAGCTACTTTCCAATCGGAATCGCGGATATGAGCCGTCTCCGCAAGGAAGTCAGGCAAAGCGCCGTGATCGATCTCCTTTTGGCGGGCAATGCGCCGCTCCAGGAGGCCAAGCCGCCTCGCCTCGAAGTTTCTTGAGAGTTTGGTGAGGAATCTGAGCGCCTCGGGTGTTAAGATCCGCAAGTACTCGCCGGTCACGCCGGGCGTGATGGTCAGGCCTTCTACATTTGTGATCATTGTGTCTTTTGTATTTTATGCAATCGAGAGGTCTCAGTAACATTGAGGCCTGGCAGGACCGTCACTTTGTTGAACTCTATCATGCCGCGTCGCGTTGCTCTATTCCTTCTAATGTCCGGCGGTCTATTGTCCGCGGCACCTTACTCCGGCCTGGTGCGGTCGGCGAACCAGCCCATCCCTGGCGCATCGGTTACCGCGTCGCAGAGTGGCAAAGTGTTGACCGCGCTTTCCGACGAGGCGGGCCGGTTCCAGTTCGCAGATTTGCCGCCTGGGGAGTGGCAGATTGAAGTCCAGATGTTTGGCTTCGTTTCGCAAAAAGGCACCGCTACGGTAGCAGCCGATCCGCTGACCAAAGATTGGACGCTGGAGCTGCGTCCCCGTCCTGCCCAGCGCGGACCGGGCGGTGGCCGCGGTGGATTTCAGAATCTCAGCTTGAATCAGAGTGCAAACATCGCGGAGTTGGCCACGCTGGTGGCGCCCACGGCGGAGAATGCGGCGGCAGCCGCGCCTGACAGTGGGGATTCCTTTCTGGTTTCGGGAAGCGTTAGCCGCGGCGTGCAGGAGATTCCGCAGGAGGATGTTTTCGCGCGCGCCAGAATGGACCAGTTGCGCGGAGGGGAGGGGAGTCTGGGCGCCGCTGACGGCACGTCGTTGCCCGGCTTCGGCAGCGGCGCTGTGCAAGGCGGTGGCGGGTTTGGCGGCGGTGGTGGACGTGGAGGACCTGGCGGCGGATTTGGCGGGGGTGGACGCGGCGGCCCAGGCGGACGTGGGGGCCCCGGAGGTCCGGGCCAAATCGCACGGAACGGCAATTTCGGCAATCGCACTAACCGCGGCCGCAATACGATCCGCGGCATGGTCACCTACTCACTGCATGATTCCGCCTTCGATGCCAGGCCCTATTCCCTCACCGGCGTGAAAGCAGACAAGGCTTCCTATTCGCAAAGCCGCTACGGCGTCTCCGTGGGCGGGCCGTTGGTTATCCCGCATTTGATCAAAGCGGAGAAGACGTTCTTTTTCCTGAACTATTCCGGGTCGACGAGTTCAAATCCGTTCGATTCGCTATCCACCGTGCCAACGGCTCTGGAAAGGCTTGGCGATTTCTCGCAATCGCATGTGAACGGACCTGTCGTGGTTTATGATCCAGCCACCAATGCGCCTTTTCCAGGCAACCGCATTCCGGCGGACCGGATCAGCTCCATTGCGAAAGGTCTTCTCACTTACGTTCCGTCACCGAATCAGGGGGCGGGAATTCAAAATTACCGCTACGTCACTTCGGTACCGCAAAACAGCCAGAACTTGAGCTTGCGCGTGAATCAATCGGTCAGCAGGAAAGACCGCATCGATGTGGCATTCTCATTCCAGTTTCGCAACGGGACCGGTGCGCAGCTTTTCGGATTTCGCGATGCGCAGGATGGCGACGGCGTTAGCGGAAGCATCGGCTGGACACACAACTTCACTAACCGCTTGATCAACAATGTGCGCTGGACTTTTACGCGCAGCACCAATGAAACTGTGCCGGCATTCGCATACGGGTCGAATGTGGCGGCATCGCTGGGCATTCAGGGAACATCCAGTGATCCGATAAATTATGGACCGCCAAACTTGAGCTTCACAAATTTTGGCAGTCTGTCAGATGCCAGTCCGATCCTGGTGCGGAATCAAACGTCATCCATCACCGATGGATTCACGATTGTGAAGGGAAGGGAAACCTTCACGTTCGGCGGAGAATTCCGTAGGGTGCAATTGAATACCCTTACCGATTCCAATGGCCGGGGCAGCTTCACCTTCAGCGGCCTTCTCACCAGTGCATTCGATGCCGGCGGGCAACCGCTGGCAAATACCGGGTTCGATTTCGCGGACTTTCTTCTGGGCGCGCCGCAATCGAGTTCCATCCGCTATGGCAGCACCAGCAATTACTACCGCGGCAACGTTTATAACGCTTACTTCGTGGATGATTTTAAGGTTCGAGCGAACTTGAGTCTTAACCTCGGTGTTCGCTATGAATACTTCGCGCCGTTAACCGAGAAATACAACCGCATCGCGAATCTGGATATCGCGCCCGACTTCACGGCCGTTCAGGCAGTAAAACCAGGCGAAGTAGGGAGGTTCAGCGGCAAGTTCCCGGCCGGACTGGTGAATCCGGATAAGAACAACGTATCGCCGCGCATTGGTCTTGCCTGGAAGCCGTGGCCTAAGAAAGATCTTCTCATTCGTTCCGGATATGGCATCTACTACAACGGTTCCATCTTCAATCAATTTCCCGCGCGCCTGGCTTCGCAGCCGCCGTTTGCGCAATCCTCCACGGTGACCACCAGCACGACGGTGCCGCTGACGCTGGCCACCGGCTTCATCGCGCAGCCG
>JBBRNO010000049.1:0-38851 GCA_038230275.1 Bryobacterales bacterium | reverse complement strand
CGCGATGCCTCCGATGGCTGCGCCTTTCCCCCCACCCGCAAGTGCTCCAATCGCGGCTCCACCGCCAGCGCCGATGCCGACTCGTTTAGCTGTGTCAACGTGACGCTTGTGATTGATGGCCTGACGACGGTTTCTGTGAGACCGATGCCTTGTCGCAGCTACGCCAGGCACGACAGATCCAAGCAACAACCCAAGTGACAACAACGCGCTGACAATCCGTTTCTTCATACCGGAATTGAGGCACGCGCGCTGCCAAACCCTGAGGATCGTTAACTTGTTTCGATGTGGCTAGATACGGCATATCGACACATCGGTATATTCGGTAGCCAGCTAGAAGGAGCCGGTAGAACATACCGGTTATGGGTTCGACGCACTTCTTCGCGAATCTGAAATGATGTAAGCCGGGAATAAATCAAGATAGGATCAGATGCTGAATACCGGAGGTGCAGGTGGATTTTCACGAGTTGGCAAGAAAGCAGTTGGCTGGCTATGATCTCCACCAACCCGGGCTCATCTTCGCCAACAAGGCGCTGACGCTGACCATCGGGGAAGCCTACGAATTGCAGGTGGAAGTGGCACGGCTGCGGCAGACCCGCGGAGAGCCGCTGGCCGGGTACAAGGTAGGTTGTGTCAGTCCCAGCATGCAGGCGCAGCTTGGGATTAGCGGCTCCGTTTTCGGCTACGTGTATGCCACTGAATTGCATTCGTCGGGCGTGGTGCTCGATCCCGAACGATTCAACAGCTTGGCGATCGAAGGAGAGTTCGCTGTGCGGCTGGCCGCTGATATCCCGGACGCTGCATGGCTTCGCGTCCATCCGCGTGAAGCGATCGAATCGACTCTTGCCGTCATCGAGCTGCACAATTTCGTGTTCCGCAACTTCCCGCACACGGCGGCTGAACTGATTGCCAATAACGCCATCCACGCCGGCGTGATTCTGCCGCTGCGGGAAACGCTGTTCGAAAGCCCGGACGAGATGCTTGATGCATCAATTACAGTATCGAAGAACGGCAGCGAGTTGGGAAGTGCGACAGGGGGCGCGCTACCGGGAGGCCCGTATGCCAGCCTGCTGCAGTTGGTTGACCATCTGGCGCGATTCGGCCAGCGTCTCCGGCGAGACCAGATCGTTCTCACGGGATCTCCGCTGCCGCTATATCCGGTGGCGGACGGAGATTTCGTCGAGGTGCGGAGTAATAGATCGGAAACCGTCACAGCTCGTGTGTCGCGCGACGCCGCGACAAATTGATCGCGAAAGTTTGCTCCGGGTAGTCGCTTTCGGGAATAATCGTGCTAAGACATGGCGAAACATTTTGATGTTTGCATTGTTGGTAGTGGACCTGGAGGCGGTATCGCCGCCTACGTCCTGGCCAAGCAGGGAGCAAAGGTCGCGTTGATCGAAGCCGGCGAACGGTTACGCCCCGGCATGGATTACAACGCGCACGGCCCTTACCTCTCGCAACTCGACGCCCGGCTGGCGAGCGGACGCTCGCCCTACTTTCGTGTAACCGACTATTCCGAGAAGGACCACTACACCGGCGTGGGTGACCGCCCGAATCATGGGCTGTTGAAGGCCCTTGGCGGACGCTCGCTCTGCTGGGCGGGACACAGTCTGCGTTTCGGGCCTCTCGATTTCCGCGGCTGGCCCATCCGCTACGAAGAGGTCGCTCCCTACTATTCGCAAGCGGAGCGCCTGATGTGTGTTTCCGGGATGAAGGACGGTCTATCGAACATGCCGGATGGCGACTTCCTGCCGGGCGTGCCGATGCGCTGCAATGAGCGGATGCTATGGCGGGGAGTCCAACGGCTGAAGGCCAAGGGCCGCGCGATGGAACTGGTCCACCAGCGCAAGGCGATTCCCACGTTGCCCGGCAAAGGCCGCACGCCGTGCCATTACTGTGGGCATTGCATGGCAGGCTGTGAGGTGGATTCGAAGTACACTTCGGCCAACACGCCGATTCCGCTGGGGCTGCGCACGGGGAACTTGACCGTCCATACCGGAATGACGATGACCCGAATCCGCATGAAGGATCCGCGGCATGTGGCGGGAATCCAGTGCGTGGATGCGAAGGGAGCCGATGTCGAATTTGACTGCCGCGTGCTGGTGCTCGCCTGCAGTACCGTCGAGACGGCGCGCCACCTGTTGATCAACCAGATCGCGAACTCCAGCGGACAGGTCGGCAAAAATCTGACCAGCCATTTCGGACTTTCGGTCTTCGGCGTCTTTCCGGAACTCGCAGGCCGCGATGCCTCCAACGACGACGGTACTGATTACTATCACAGCCTGCTCACTGGCCTCTATTGGGACAAGCCGAGTAACAAGTTCGAAGGCACTTATCAAGTACAGTCCGGCGGCGGACTGCATCCGCTCCGCTTGCCCGTCCGCGACGTCCCAGGCTACGGCGCGGGTTTCAAAAAGCAACTTCGGGAAATCAATGCCACCCACGCATCGATGAACATGCAGGGCACACTGCAATACACAGGGCGCAACTTCGTAGAACTCGACAGCACCCGCAAGGACAGGCTAGGCTTGCCGCTGCCGAAGATCCATCTGCACTATTCGGACAGCGACATTGCCATGGCCGATGACATGATCGAGACCTGCGAGGAAATCATCCGCAGCGCCGGCGGGCGAGTCTGGTCCACTCCGGGCAAGGCGACCGCTGAGAAGTTGCAGATCGATTTCAACCATTGGGTGGGCACGGTGCCGATGGGCGCGGACAAGAAGACATCCGTGCTGAATGCCGACGGCCAGAGCCACGATGTTGTCAACCTGTTTGTAGGCGATTCATCGGTATTCACCAGGTATCCAGAGAAGAATCCGACGTTGACAAACATCGCATTGTCGTGGCGGATGAGCGACCGGTTAATGGCAAAGATGCGCAAAGGAGAACTGGAATGAGACGTCGTGAGGTCTTTCCGATTCTCGCTGCGGCGGCGACTGCTCCGCTTGGACTTGACGCCTCTGTGCCCGCCGGATACAAGCCTCGGGCGTTGACGCAGGCCGAATACGATCTGGTCACAGTGTTGGCCAATCTGATACTCCCAGCGGACGAAACCTCAGTAGGCGCCGGAGATGCCGGCACGGCGTTCTACATCGACACGGTGTTGTTCCGTACGGGAGATTCGAACCGCGCTGGATTCAAGGCTGGTTTGCAGCCACTGTTGGGGCTCGACAAGAATGCGCTGGACGCCGCGATCGGGAAACTGGCGGAAGACGAGCGCAAGCCGGGGTCCTTCTTTTCGCGCTTGAAACTGATGACCATTGACGCCTACTGCATGTCACCGGAGGGGCGCACCTTTCTGCGGTATTCAGGCGACACGGCGATTGGCCAATTTAAAGGCTGCGACCATCCGGAACATCAACGCCCTTGAAAGCGGCAGGCCTTCGGACGCTGTAGCCCCGCGGGGGTAAGGAGGACCGCTGCTCCGTCTGGGGGGCTCCGCCCAGTTGCATGTTCCGCCCAGTTGCATTGTAACCGAGGGATGTTGAGCGTATACTCTCCTCATCCAGGACGCCAAAATTGAATCCTGGCTGTGAAAGCTGGAGGGACTTAACATGAATCGTTGGATTCGTGCGGGTGCGGTTCTGGTCCTACTGCTAGCGGTTAGGACTGCTGGCGCCCAAGGCCCAAAAACGAAGCGCATCAATAAGGCAATCGACCTGCTCTCGCAAGGCCAGCCCATCTGGTATGACAGCGGGCACGGCGGCTATGATGAGGGCGTAAAGATGGCCCAGACCTGGGCCGACTACATTACGTACGACATGGAACACGGCCCATTCGATGTCGCCAAACTGGCGGAGTTCATGCGCGGACTGGTCAAGGGAGGTCCCACCAGGAGCGGGCACCGCACACCAACGGTAATCGTGACCCTGCCCACTGACGGAACCAACGAGGCGGTTATGCTCGCCAACGCATGGATGGTCAAGCAGGTGCTCGCGACAGGGGTCCACGGCATCTTGCTTTGCCATGCCGACGATCCTGGGGCAGTCAAGGCGTTTGTCGAATCGGCGCGCTACCCCTCCCAGCGCATCGGCGTGAATGAAGGGCTTGGCGAGGGCCGCCGCGGCGCGCATGCTTCGGCCGCCGCCGGGGAGATTTGGGGAATCACTGCGAAAGAATACGCCGAGAAGGCGGATGTCTGGCCATTAAACCCCAACGGGGAGATCCTACTGGGACTGAAGATTGAAGACAAACGGGCCCTCGCCAACGTTGAAAAGAGCTTGCAGATTCCGGGCATTGCGTTTGCTGAGTGGGGGCCCGGCGACATGGGTTATTCGCTCGGCTTTCCTGAGAACCACGATGCGCCTTATCCGCCGGCGATGCTTGCGGCGCGAGCGAAAGTCCTGGCGGCTTGCAAGGCCCACAAGATCTTCTTCTTAAATACCATGCTGCCTAACGACGTGATCGATGTAATAAAAGAGGGGGCTATGATCGGCGCCGGAAGCGCTCAAGCCGCCGAAATCGGCAGGAAGTATATGAAACGGCCGCAGCCCTGGTAGGCCGGCTAGAGGTTTTGCAAAAAAAGGACACCAATGTCCTAAGACCGATAGTTCGCGGTCGAAAGCTGTTGGCCAATCCGCTGTCGAGTTGTTTTTTCGCAGCCGGAGCGCTACGGTCCGTGAAATTCTCGCCCTCCGGCTGCAGATCGCCCGGTTCAAGCGGAAACGGCCGCGCCCAAAGCCGGCTCTTGAACCGGCGCTGCTGGACTGCGCTCGGCACCGGTTGATCGAGACCCAGGACGTTTCGCCGCTCCCACCGGCAAGCTGACCCACTACCTGGTGCGCAGCCCGGTCATTACATTGACGCCGAATTTGGATGGAAATTCTAACTTCTAGCGTTTGAACACACTGGCAGCGGTGTTCTTCCATTTATCTACCTGCGAAACTTGCGGGACGTCCGCCGCCGATTGTTTCGCGCCGCACTTGGGGCAGAATTTCGTTTCCGCCGGGAGCGGGGTTCCGCAACCTGAACAGCCTGCGGGCGCCAACTCCGCTGCCGCTTGCATTGAGCGTCCGCATTCCGGGCAAAAAGTCAGCTTGGAATTAACAAGCGTTCCGCACTGGCACTTGATTCGCTCACCGCCTTCATGCAGCCCAAGCACATCATGTTTGTAATCGCCCGCCAGAATGTTCTTGTATTCCTCGCTGGCAGCGTACTCTTTGAGAGCCTTCAGCCGGACGGGAATGAACGGATGTGTATTCTCGGCGTTTTCGAGCATGGCGACCACGAGTACCAGCTTGTTTACATCCTTGTGCGCCTCCACCTGATTCATGGCCGAATCGACATCGAACTCATCTTCGTAGCCCCGCACATTTCCCGCCAGCTTCCCAAGCGCACGCAGTCCAGTGTCCAGATTCTGAACGCAGATCAGGGCAGCGCGATCGCAGGTATACTCGGCGCGGCGATACCATTCCCAGAAGGCGAACATCAACGGCATACGCAGCAGGCCGACGCCTGGGATGGGAATCATGGATGCCAGCAAATCCCAGTAACGCATGAGGATGTCACCCAGCTGGCGGTAAAGACCGTGCGCGCACTTGATATGTCCAATCTCGTGGCCTATCACGAAGGAGAGCTCGTCGGCCGTCAGGCACTCAATCAGCGCGCTGTGGAGCACAATGCACGTACGGCGCTGCCCGGCGGTGTAAGCATTGAGTACGGGGTTCGTGGTGATATACAACTCGGGCATCGGGCACGACAGAATCTCAGCGCAGCGCTCCGTAAGCGCATAGATCGACGGAAAGCTGCTTTTACTTGCCTTGATCATCTGCTCGTTGTTTTTGAGGAAAACGATCTGCTCGGTGAAATTCTCCTGCAGCCAAGTCAGCAACGGACCCGCGCCGGGTACCGATTTCAAGGCGTTCAACGCCTCTTGGTCGCCAGGGTAGGTAAAGGATTGGTAGGAGATCTCTGGAAAGAGAATCTGATTCGCTGAAAAGACGCGAGCGTCCTGATGTTTGAGCGTCGGCAAGATTTTGTCCTCGACCGAGTTTACAATGCGGCAGTCCGCGTGACAATCGAGCGTTGGCGACCGCGGCTTGCCCCAGAGAGAGCCCTCCGTCGTTGGGGGGAAACTTCGAGTGCAGAAAGACGGTGAAGCCGTCGTCGCCCAGCAGCTTCACCGTGCGCTGAAGCAAGTAGAGATTCTGGAAGGTTCCGCCTGAGAGGCAGACACGGTCCAAGCCTTCCTGGTGCCGGACTTTGCGGCAGGCTTCGGCAATGGCTGCAGCGACGGTGTTGTGAAACATCGCGGAAGCAAGGGCCGGATGCTTGCGATCTTGCGCCACGCGCCGGACTGTCTGGCGGAAATCGATGATGGAGCCGTCGAAATCAAAAGGATAGCCACCCGGAGTGGCGATGGATTCCAGTTCCATGGCGGCCTGCCCTTCGTAAACACAGCGGCTTAGGTAATTCCGCGTACTCGTCGGAGAGTATCGTTATCGACGGTGAAGTGGCCGAACTCCGCTTCCACAGCGGCAATCACTTTGTCGCGGTTTGAGAAACATCCATTGTGCAGGCAACGGCTCAGGGTCAGTTTCCATACGCGCTCGATCGGATCGAACTCCGGGATTAGGGCGGCAGAAGTCCAGAGCAAAGTCATCGGCGATGCTTACGGATGTTCGCGAGGAAGTGGCGTTTATGAAACGTGCGCTGGGCGAGGTTATTCGCGGTATCAGATTGTCGCGTTGATCAGCCCGGTGCATCCCGGTGGACCGATTCCATGGAAAAGGCCGGCAGGCAGACAGCGATATATTCGGCGCCATCTGGTTCGGGAGTGCTGTAGCGGACCCATTCGCCGGGACTGGTGATGATGGCTTGGCCGGCACGCACATCAATCACTCCTACTCTGTGCTCCACGCGGAGCATTCCCTTCAGAACGATGGTGAATTCTTCGAATGCGGGCGTTTGGCCGGGCTCCACCCAACCCGACGGGCTGCGCATGTGGGCCACGCTGGCGGTCGATGTTCCGGTGTTGACGCGACCGATGTATTCATCAATGAGTTTAGGTTTGTTGCCGGCCGCTTCAATGCGGGTGGCTTGCGGGATGAGTCGAGGCATATGGGTGGGATTCAGGTCTCTCTACAACCGTTGGTCTTCCTCTCCTGAGATGATGAACAGCAAATTACCGTGTTCGGTTCGCAGCATGGGGTCGATGGTTCCGGCCTGGGCCCAGGTGAAGTCGCCCGGGTGATAGACGTGTTCGTCGTGAATCAGGTCGCCTTCCAGCACCAGGCACTGCTCAGTGCGGGAATGGCGATGAGCAGGATAGACTGATCCCGGTTCCATTCGTACCAGCGTCGTCACCAGGCCCGCGATCCGGTCCAGATACAGCTTCTTATAAGTTACGCCCGGTACACCGGCCGGCTTCCACTTTCCTTCGTCCGCGCGGACCGCGCCCAAGCTGGGAGCGTCCACGTGAGGCGCGGCGGCGGCTTGGATTCGTTCGAGAAGCCGCTGCTTCAATTGCGGCGGGGGGGCCACCGGCTCTAACGATTCGGCAAGGAGAGCGGCGGCGGAATCGTACATTCGCAGCGCCGCCTCCGCAGCTGCATCCCGCGACAGCAGTTCCTCAAAGCGCGCGGCGGACTCCGAGTCCAACACCCCCAACGCGTAAAGGGCGGCTTCGTTCTCCAAACCGTCAGGGGTTTCGGGCATCTGGTTATCTTTCACGCCGCTCATATGCTCAGGTCCCCCAGAGCGGCGCGCATCCGTTGGAGCCCGGTGCGAATGCGAGTCTTAATGGTTCCCAGGGGCAGGTTAAGCTGCATGGCGAGCTCAGCATGGGTGAGCCCGCCAAAGAAGGCGAGTTCGATTGCCTCGCGCTGGTCTTCCGATAGTTGACGGATGGCGGCGCGAATACGATGCTGCTTCTGGTTTGACGCAACTTCGGTCTCGGGAGAATCGAGTGGAGACTCGGCCTGGAAATGGTCATCGATAGAATGCGCGGCTAGATGCCGCTTGGTTGCGCGAAGGCGGTCGATACCGCTGGAGCGCGTCATCAATATGAGCCACGACAGAACCGATCCGCGTTCGGCGTTGTAGACGCCTGCATAGCGCCACGCGCGCCAATAGGCATCGTGCACGGCTTCCTCCGCATCGTTCGCATTCCGGACAATGCGGAGTGCGAGCGCGTATAGGATGCCGCTGGACTGATCGTACAAGTCGGAAAGAGCCGCGTGATTTCCTTGCGCCATGCGCTCCACCAGGAGCTTCCAAGTCGATTGGCGGGAATCTTCCAACTGGCTGCCGGTAGCCGATGCGATTGCCACGTTCACGATTATACATATGCCCGGGATGGGAGGCCGGATGGCAACATATCCCAGTTTATTGCGCCATACGCCAGGATGAAAAGTTGGGCCAACTTTCCAGTTGCTTTGTTGCCCAGGCATTGTTCTGGCCCTTGTGACACGTTACACAGGCATTCGGGATTTTGTACTTCTCGCTGGCGGCGGGCGTGATGAATTTGAAAGTGTGGGTGCGGACGTTGACATCGGCAATGGTCTGGGCGATGGCTGGCATGTGACAGGCAATACATTCACTGCCGGTGCTGCCGGTTTTGTGATGTGAGTGCTGTTCCAGGGTTCCAGACGGTCCGTTGGGCGAGTTCGGGCCGTGGCAGGTGAGGCACATGGCGTTGCCGGGCTTGATGACATCGGCCGCGTTGGCGGTGCCGTGAACGTCGTGGCAACTGAAGCAGGTTACGCCACGGGCATGCATCCGGCTGGTGACGAATTCATTGCCCTGCATGCGGTTCTTGTGCGCCGAGCCGTCGGCGAAGTGAGTGAACGAGGTCTCGCCCAGTTTGTGCTCTTCCAGTTCCCAGGTATCGCTTAGTTTGTTGCCTGGCTCAAAGCCCACGGGCCAATCGTAGTATTTGCCGTTGATCGGATTGTTCTTCGGCTTGCCTTGGGTGTGGCATTGGAGGCAAACGTCGTTCGCGCGCACGAAGTCCAACCGGGCGGGATTGACGATGTTCACGCGGGAGGGGCGCTTGACGTGCGCGCCGCCGGCGCCATGACATTTCTCGCACCCCACGTTCCATTCGGTGACTTGTTTCGTGGCGACGTTGTAGTTCACGGAATGGCAGCCATCGCACAGCGGCCCGGTGGGACGCTGCATTTGATCGGCAGGATAGTGCGGCACCCACCAATCGGTCCCGGGCTTCGCATAGTAGGGCCGCCAGATGGCGTTCTTGACGTCCCACTGTGCGGGGAAAGCGAAGTAGTCGTCGCCGATTTTTGTAAAGTAGCGCTGCTTCCATTTACTACCGTACGTAAAGGCGATGTCCTCCTTCTTAAACGTCAGCAGCGGATCCGGCTTGGACAGATCCGGAATAATGGCCTCAGGGTGTACCTTCGGATCTTGCACCACATTGGCCATCCGCGTCTTCTTCCAGCGCTCAAAGGTGGCGGAATGGCACGTGGCGCACGCTTGGGAGCCGGTGTAGGTGTTTGGAGGCGGCGTCTGGGCGGCTGCAAGTGAAGTCAAATGAATCAGTGCAATGGTGACTAGTTTCATCTTCGGCGAATTCCCACAGCCATGATTGTCTCAAAGTGTGGCGCCTCCGGTTCACGATGGACCACTGAGATTTCGACGTCTTCGAAATGCGCTTTGCGGAGCAACTCCATCAGTTCGATTTGCGAGAAGCCCAGCCAGACATCGGCGTAGAGATCCCGGGCTTCCTCAAAGCCGTGTTTCACTAGATCAAGTATTACGATGCGCCCACCGGGCCGGAGTATGCGCCTCGCTTCTTCGATGGCTTTCTGGGGATGCATGGCGTGATGCAGGCTCTGATGCAGGAGCGCCAGGTCCACGCGGCTATTCTCGATGGGGAGCTCTTCCAGGTCGCCGAGCCGGTATTCCAGATTCTTCACGCCATTGCTGCGCGCCAAGCCTGTTCCGTATTCCACCATCTTGGGGGAACTATCGACGGCGATCACTCGCTCGGCCCGTTGGGCCAATAGAAGTGCGATGGTGCCTTCGCCCGCGCCGAGATCCGCTATTACCAAGGGAGGCAGAAGGCGCAACAAAACTTCCGCCAAACCTTCCCAACTGCGGCCGGGAACATAGTTGCGTCCGAAGCGGCCGGCGAGTTCGTCGAAGTAGCTGCGCAGTTTGTTTTTACGCTTGCTGAGAATCAGTTCCAGAGCGCCATCGTCCTGGCGGGCATCGGCGATTTCAGACGTGCTGCGCTCCAGGGTTTCGGTGAGGATTGCCTTTGATCCGTTGGGGGCAGCCAGGCGATAGAGACTCTTCTGGCCTGCGCGACGAACATCTACAAAGCCGGCCTGCTTCAATTGCGATAGCTGCATGGAGATGCGGCTCTGGCCCATACCGAGGATCTCCTGTAGTTCAGCCACGCTCAGTTCTTCTTTGTCGAGGAGGCGCAGAATACGGACGCGCCCTTCGTCGCCCAACAGTCGCAATGCTTTCAAAAATCCTGCCACTTGTAAAAGTAGTGTATCAACAAATCATGATTCGTTGATGTGTTATTCTATTCTTCGGAGCAAGATCATACATATGAGCACTGTCCTCACTACCCCTGTGGCTACCGAGTACACGGTGGCCGACATAAATCTGGCCGATTGGGGCCGAAAAGAAATCTCGATCGCTGAGTTCGAGATGCCCGGTTTGATGTCCATCCGCAAGAAGTACGCGAAGGACAGACCGCTGGCTGGCGTGCGCGTCACTGGGTCGCTGCACATGACCATTCAGACGGCCGTATTGATTGAAACGCTAGTGGACCTTGGCGCCGATGTGCGTTGGGCCAGCTGCAACATTTTCTCTACGCAGGACCACGCGGCAGCGGCGATTGCGGCGGCGGGAGTTCCGGTATTTGCCTGGAAGGGCGAATCGCTGGAAGAGTATTGGGAATGCACTTATAAAGCAGTGAGTCATCCGGGCGGCAAAGGCCCTGAGTTGGTTGTGGACGACGGCGGCGATGTAACACTGCTGCTGCATAAGGGATATGAACTGGAGAACGGCAGCGATTGGGTGAATACTCCGTCGGGCAGCCACGAAGAGAAAGTAATCAAAGACCTGCTGAAGAAGGTCTATGCGGAAGACCCTACCCGCTGGCACACCATGGTGGCTGCATGGCGCGGTGTTTCGGAAGAGACGACGACCGGCGTGCACCGCTTGTACAAAATGCAACAGGAAGGCAAACTGCTGGTGCCGTCCATCAATGTGAACGATTCGGTGACGAAGTCGAAGTTCGACAATCTGTATGGCTGCCGCGAGTCGTTGGCGGATGGCATCAAGCGCGCCACCGATGTGATGTTGGCCGGTAAAGTCGCGGTGATCTGCGGATATGGCGATGTGGGCAAGGGTTCGGCGCAATCGCTGCGGGGCATGGGCGCGCGGGTAATTGTGACTGAGATCGACCCGATCAATGCATTACAAGCGGCGATGGAAGGCTACCAGGTAACCACCGTGGAAGACACCCTGGGACTTGGCGACATCTACGTCACTTGTACCGGCAACGTGGATATCCTGACTTTGGAACACATGAGTCGCATGAAGGACCAGGCGATTGTTTGCAACATCGGCCACTTCGATAATGAAATTCAAGTGGACCGGTTGAACCAGGCTGCCGGGGTGGAGCGGTTGAACATCAAGCCGCAGGTTGATAAATACACGTTCCCCGATGGCCATGCGATTTTCATGCTGGCGGAAGGGCGGTTGGTGAATCTGGGTTGCGCCACTGGGCATCCGAGCTTTGTGATGTCTAACAGTTTCGCCAATCAGACGCTCGCTCAGCTGGATCTGTGGAAGAACAAGGACACCTACAAGGTGGGTGTGTACACACTGCCGAAGTACCTGGACGAAGAAGTGGCGCGGTTGCACCTGGAGAAGATCGGCGTGAAATTGACGACGCTGACACCGCAGCAGGCCGACTATATCGGGGTCCCGCAAGAGGGTCCGTACAAGCCTGATACGTATCGCTACTAAGAACCGCTGGGTTGTGAATGTGGAGGCCGTCTCGATTTGAGGCGGCCTTTTCGTTTTAATGCAATCGACATGCTTACGTAACTTTAGACGTTTATACTTGCCGGGATGCTCAATATAAATGCCAAGTGTATCTTTGCGGCCGTGATCGCGACGGCGCTGCTGCCAGCGGCAACGGTCAGCCCAAACGACCGTTATTTTCCGTTTGTCATGGATGGGGGCGGATGGAAATCGATTATTACCGTGACGAATCTAGATCGGGATCCGGCACTGTTTCAGATGAATCTTAATCCGGGTACATCCCTTGGCGACAACTGGGGATTGGAAGTGACTGGGGACGGCATCCGCGTCCAAAGCGACGGAATACTTGGAACCATTCCGGGCGGTGGCTCTATCACTATTACCACGCCTGGCGCGGCGGATCAGTTATCAATCGGGTATGGGCAAGTGTTCTCAATCAGCGGTCAGAAGCTGGCGGCGTCGATCACCTTGCGGTACTCTCAGCCGGAACACACACCGGCGGAAACGACAATGCCCATGACGGCGGCGCTGGAACGTAAATTTGTGTTACCGTTCGACCATACAAATGGCGGCGGCACTCGTATCGCTCTGGTTTCCGAGACGGTGGGTGCGTCGGTGAGCGTGATCATCCGCGACGAGAAGTCGAATATTATTCTAAGTGACAAGTTGATTTTGAGCGACGAGAAGAACCCGTCGCAGTTGATTCTGAACTTGGGCGCCAGGTATCCGCAATTGGTCGAATTACGGGGAACCGTTGAGTGCTCCGTGGTTTTCCCTTTAGCAGGCCGGTATGACGAGCTTACATTCACCGGGATCGCGTTGCACAGCAATTCCAATGGAACGCTGTCTGCTGTGCAAACGCAGACAGCGGCCGACTGGCAGTGAGCTATTCCAGGTCCTTTGCAATCCAGGGATAGAATCGCTCCAGCGCCGAACGGCGGATCAACACTAACTGTGAACAGCGGCTTTCCGGATTTGCGGCGCCCACTGCGATCAGGATCCGGTTATCGGGAAGAATGCGTGAGAGGGCACTCATTGAGGAAGTTCCGTTCTTGTAGAGATGGACTTTGGTTGCGCCGGGCGGGAAGTACGATTTGATACTGGTTCCCGCAACAGTGTTGTAGGCCGCGCTGACCATGGCGCCGCCGGGCATGTCGAAGTAGAAGACCCATTCGTAGCCTAGCTCGGTACGGTCCGCCGAATCGTCACCATACTCAAGAATGGCAAATCCATTGCCCCGCACTGAATGCGCGCCGCTACCGAACCTGGCCGCAATGTCCGCCATGGATTCGTGAAGAGTGAATTGAGATAAAGACGGCGCGGAGTGTTCCTCCGCGCCAAGAAGTACAGTCAGTGAAGCCAGGAGTAAGAGTAGTCTCATTTGCCGTAGGTTGCCGGGTACTTGGGATTCTGCAGGACGTTCTTGACGAAGGCATCGCCTTCCGCCGTATCGCCGGTCAGTGCGGCCGCCATCTTGAACGTAAGATCGGACTGATCCATATATCCCGTGAAGAGGAAGGCTCCAGGGCCTTCCGCGGTAACTGGAACAGACGAACCGGTGTGATTTCCAGTTCGGAAACCGACGGAGAGGCGCAGAGTTCCCTTGTCGCCTACCTTGCGGTTCTCAGGGTAACCGTCTCCATTTTGGTCAATGTAGTCCGGGAAGCCTTCTCTGGAGATGTTCTGATATGTCAAGCCAAAGGGGCCTTCGATGCCGCTGGTGTTCGGATCGCCGCCCGAATTGAAATACCCGTACGAGGCGCGCACGTTCGAGTAGGAATCCTTCATGACGGTGGTCTTCTGTTCTCCTACGGGTTGATTTACGGTCACGTTGAGCACGGTGTTGTGGTCTGTGAAGTCGGCATCGTCAATGACGTTGGTGCCGATGATGGACATGGACTGGTCATGATCCGCGGAAACCACAATCAACGTGTCCTGCGTGGCGCGCTTGCTTGCCCATGCACGGGCTACGCCGACTGATTTGTCAAGTTCGATCACATCCCAGATCGTGCCTGCGGCGTGATTGGGGTGGGATTGTTTGTCGATTGACGCGCCTTCCACCATCAGGACGAACGGCTGGCTGCCGTCGGCGCCACCGAGGACTTCAATCGCTTTTTGCGTCATCAAATCGAGGAACGGTTGGTCGGTCCAAGTGCCGAACGCCGGAGCGGGTTCGCTGGCCGGCCGGGAGAGCAGGAGTTTGTCATAGGCGACTTCCATGTTTCCGTTCGCCGTCGGACGGATGCCGGTGGACGCCCGGGCCACCGTATTCGGGCGCCGGAACAGACCCAGCACCTTCGAGTCCGCGCCGGTGATCGACTTCAACTCGGTGGCGGTGGACACGAACTTAAAGCCTTTGCCCTGGAACTCTTTCACCAGGTCGCGCCCGTCGAGCCGGATATCGGGGTCGAAGTCTTCCTTGCCGCCGCCGAGGATCAGGTCGAAGCCGGGCTGACCGGAGAGCATGGGGTTTTCAAAGTACTGGCGGGCGACTTCAAAGGTATAGGCGCGGCTGGCGGTATGCGCGCCTTGACCGGCCGGGGTGGCATCGGTAATGAAGGCCGTGGAAACAATGCCGGTGCGGTAGTTGTACTTGCGCTTCAGATACTCCCATAGAGTTTCGACGCGAGGATTGTCGGTGGCGGAACCGGTGGTGGAGGAATTCGCGGCAGCGCGCCAAACGCAGTCGGTGCCATCCGCGAATACGCCAAGCGCACCTTCAAAAGTCTTATTACCGGTAGCCCAGGCGGTTGCGGTGTTGGCCGAATCTGGAATGACGCGGTCGGAGGCGTAGGTCATCACCATGCCGCTGATTGGCATTCTGTCCATCTCCATCAGCTTGTCGAAGAAGCCTTCGCGGAAACCGCGGACGCCGGGGACTGTTTCCACGCTACGCGAGATGATGCGTCCGGCATCGCGATAGGCAGTGCCCATTGCGTCACCGATAAATAGCACTACATTGCGCCCTTTCGCAGGAACGCTGAACGGCCGGACCTGAATATCCTTGATGGCTTCCAGACTTTGTCCACCAGCGGTGGCGGTGGCGACGATTCGTACGTTGCCGATGTCATTGAAGCCCACCAGGTCGGCACGATAAACCGTATCGGGTGTGCCGTCGCAGTCCAGATCCACCTGAGCCGGGGCCTTGAACTGACTGGTAATATCGCGGCCGTTGGCGCTGACTTTGAAGCCGGCGCCTACCGTGGCTTTGCGTAGCTCGACCACCAGATCGATTCTCTGATCCTGCAACAGCCGGGTTCTCTCCGGCAGCGCGATGGACAGACTCTGTCCGTAGGCTGCTCCCGATGTGGCTAGTGCCGCAACACCGGCCCACTTCAGCAGTGCTTTCTTCGTACGACTCATCGTACCTCCCCAAGGGTGAATGAAAAACGTCAGCCAAGAGCATAGCGAGTTAACAACAACGTCTCGTTTAAAAAGCGTGAATATTTGGTTGCAAAATTGGTTCGTGCATTTCAGGCGTGCGACAGTGCTTATATGAACCGGGCGGAAATGTTGAGCCGAGTGCAGGCGCAAACGGACGAGTGGGATATGGTGATTGTCGGCGGCGGCGCAACCGGAGCGGGCATCGCGGTGGATGCGGCATCGCGTGGCTACGAGGTACTGCTGCTGGAGCAGAGCGATTTCGGAAAGGGCACTTCCAGCCGCAGTACGAAGCTGGTCCACGGCGGCGTGCGGTATCTGGAGCAGGGGAATATCTCGCTGGTGATGGAGGCGCTGAAGGAACGCGGAATTCTGCGTCAAAATGCGCCGCACATCGTGCATAATCTCGCGTTCGTGGTGCCGAATTACGATTGGTGGGAAGCGCCGTTTTACGGGCTTGGCTTGAAGGTCTACAATCTGCTTTCGGGTAAGTACGGCTTTGGCAATTCGGAGATTCTGTCGCGCGAAGAGACGCTGGCGCGGCTGCCCGGCATCAAGACGGAAGGCTTGCGCGGCGGCGTGGTTTACTACGATGGCCAGTTCGACGACACGCGCTTGCTGATCAATCTGATGGCGACGGCGGCTGAACAGGGCGCGGCGCTTTTAAACTACGCGCGGGTGACAGGATTTTCGAAGGACGCCGATGGATTTCTGAACGGAGTGTCCGCGTTGGATCTGGAATCTGGCGATGCGTTCGCTGTGCGGGCGAAGGTTGTGATCAATGCGACTGGCGCGTTTGGGGACGCCGTGCGCAGGATGGCCGAACCCGGCGCCGTTTCGATGCTTGCGCCCAGCCAAGGTATTCATCTGGTGTTGGACCGGTCCTTTCTTCCCGGCGATAGTGCCATCATGGTGCCCCACACCAGCGACGGCCGGGTGATGTTCGCGATTCCATGGCATGAGCATACGTTGGTGGGCACCACCGATACTCCGATTAACGAGGTTTCGCTAGAACCGGTGGCGATGGAAGAGGAGATAGAGTTCATCCTATCCACTGCTGCGCAGTACTTGCACAAGGCGCCTGCCCGCAGCGACGTGTTAAGTGTGTTTGCCGGAATCCGGCCGCTGGTGAAATCCGGGGCGGGGAGAAACACGTCGGGGCTGTCGCGCGACCACACAATTCACATTGATGCCTCGGGGCTGTTGTCGATTGCCGGAGGAAAGTGGACCACCTACCGGCACATGGCTGAGGATTGCGTGAATCAGGCGTCGATACTGGCGAAGTTGCCGGAAAAGGCGTGTCCAACGGAGAAGTTGAATATCCACGGATTCCACAGGCATCCGGAGAAATTCGGATCGCTTGCCGTCTACGGGTCGGATGCGATGTGGATCCAGGATCTGATTCGAGCGGATGCGGGCCTGGGTGTCCCGCTGCATCCGGCGCTTCCGTATTGCGCGGCGGAGTACGTGTTCGCGGCCCGATTTGAGATGGCGCGAACGTTGGAAGATTCGCTTTCCCGGCGCACGCGGGCGCTGCTGTTGAATGCGCGCGCGGCGATTGCGATGGCTCCGCAAGTGGCGGAGTTGATGGCGCGGGAGTTGGGCCGCGACGCAGCTTGGCAGGAAGAACAAGTTCTCGCGTTCCGCGAGTTGGCGAAATCGTACTTGCTCTTTTAGACTGGCCGGCTGCGGCCTTGCGTCTGATATTGATGGAGCAATGCGGTTAGCCGTTGGACTACGTCAGGGTGCTTCAGCCATAGGTTGTCGGATTCCGTTGGGTCTTTGGTCAGGTTGTAGAGTTGCCCTGCCGGTCCACCCGGCACAGGAGCGGCGGTAACGGGCGGTGTGAAACCGCCCGAGCCCAGACCGAGCTCCAGTTTCCATTCGCCTTGCCGGATGGAAAACATGCCTTCCGACGAATGATGGACGATTGCCTCGCGGATTGGCTTAGTAGCGGTGCCGAGCAGAGCGGGCAAAAGATCGAAGCTGTCTTCGCCGGAGCTGTCAGGAAGTTTGTAGCCGGCGATATTGGCTGTGGTTGCCATCAGGTCTGTCAGGCAGCCCAGTTGATCGCTAACCGTATTCGGCTTGATACGGCCCGGCCAGCGGGCGATGAATGGAATGCGATGACCCGCGTCCCAGATGTCGGCTTTTTCCCCGCGCCAGTTCGCATTTGCGCGGTGCTTGTATTTGGCTTTGTCCGCGATTTTCCAATCGGCTCCGTTATCGCTGGTGAAGATGACCAGCGTGTTGGAGGCGAGCCCGGTTTCATCGAGGGTAAGCAAGACGCGGCCCAGCATGTCGTCCACTTCCGCCACGAAGTCCCCGTAGAGCCCGGCCTGCGATTTGCCTTCATACGGCTTCTTGGGAACCCATGGTGTGTGCGGAGCGGTCATGGGGAAATACAGGAAGAACGGTTTCTCCGGCTTTGCGGCACGCTCCTTTAGGATGGAGATTACCTTGTTTGTGAGCGTGGGCATCACCTCTGGAATTTCGAAGTGTGGGGCGATGGGGCCGGGCCTCCAGAATACGCCGCGAGGTTCGATTTGCCCGGCGGTGCTCGACGTGGCTTTCTCCACCGCGCGATCATTCTCGAAGTAGAGGTATGGGTCCATATCGAGCGAGGCCGGAATACCGAAGTAGTAGTCGAAGCCGTGGTCCGTGGGGTTCGGGTGTAGGGGCTGGCTGTAATCGGCCTTCTCCTGCCGGCCCAATCCGAGATGCCATTTTCCAACGCCGGCGGTGTAGTAACCCTTCTGCTTCAACATGCAGGGCACGGTGAGCCGGTTGTCTTCAATCAGGTTCGGCGAATAGCCCCATAGCACGCCCTTCTTCAATTGCGAGCGCCAGCAGTAGCGGCCCGTCAGAATGCCGTAGCGGGTGGGTGTGCAGACCGCCGATGGCGAGTGCATGTCTGTGAAGCGCATGCCCTGCGCCGCGAATTTATTGGCGTTCGGAGTGGGCACGGCCGATTGCGGGTTGTAACAATTGAGATCGCCCCAGCCCAGGTCGTCGGCCAGAATATAGACAATGTTCGGGGGGCGCGTTGCGGCTAGTGCGGCCATGGCGCGCATGAATTCGCGCCGCGATGCGACGTTCATTGACGGCTCATCTCCACGCCCTTGGTTGAGATGTAATACTTGACCAGCATGTTCGGCTTTTCCCAGGCAGGCATGGATTTCGGCGACTTCAAGTATCCGAAGAACTGGTTGGTCACCTGCGCGAAGTGATCCTCATGTCCCACCCGGTAGCGGTCAGGAATAACGATGCGCGCTTCGTTGCCGTTCTGCACAATGGCCAAGCCCGGATACTTGGAGTTTAGCGATTCAATCTTGCGTTGAAGAGCGCCGGCGCCTTTACTGCTAACGACGTACAACTCCGGAACGAATTTCTCGGCCTTCCCCTGCCGCATCTCAACGCGCGCATTGGTGCCGCGGAAGGTTGCTTCGTAAACGTCGCCGCCTTCCGCCGCCTCCCAATTCCACAGGATGTCGAGTTTTACGTGGACGCCGCGGAGCGCGTACGAGACTTGGTTGTTGCAGAAATATTCCAGCTTGCCGTCTTTGACGTGGGGAGCTAGCGATGCCGGGAATTCAGCCTCGCCGGTTACCTTTTGGAAGTCTGGCTTGGAGATGACCGTGGGCCAGTGACGCGCAGCCACCATGCGGACGTCGGTCTTATAATCGAGCTTCTGTTCGGGGAACGCGGTCCATTGCATCAGGTCGACAACATGGGTGCCCACATCGGCAAGACCTTCTCCGTACTCTTCCACATCAAAGAACCACGTGGGACGGCGGAGCGGAACACCAGCCACCACTTTCATCAAATGGTGGATGCTTCTGGCCGATATGCCGGGTTCGGTTTCCGTGCCGGGGATCTGTTTTCCGAAGACGTCAGGATCGTTGACGAGTTCCCGCTGGAGGATGGAGGGGACCTCGAAGCGTTCCGTCATAATGTCGTAGGCGACGACGCCTTTCTGCTCCGCGCGATCCAGGATCTGCAGCAATTTTGTCATCGCGGCGGAGTTGATGATCCAGGGCTTGTCCGCCAGGACGTGGAAGCCGGCGTCCACCGAGGCCTGCATGCGGTCGATCTTGGGCCGGTTGCGCCCGGTCATCACCACCACGGTGCCGGGGCGTTCTTGCAACATGCGCTGGAAGAAATCCGGCCCGGTGTGAAGCTCAATGTCCCAGGCTGTCGGGTTGTCCTTGCGCGCATTGAACAGGGAGATGCGGTTCAGGTAGTCCAGCACGTCTGGGCTGAGGGGTGCATAGACTGCAACGTGGCTGGAGACGCCGGGGTACATATCCTTCTGGACTAGGGCGGCGTGGAAATGTCCGGGATCCAGCACCATCAGTTTCACTTGAAGAACACCTGCGATTGCCGCTTTCAGCATAGGGAGATTCTCATTATGCTACGGCGCGGCGGACGGTATATCATGATGACCTGAGGATTAACCATGAACCTGACAGCACGTGTTCTGACATGCTCGATAGTATTTGCGATTGGGCTGCCGGCCCTGGCCCAGAATACACCGAAGAAGATGACGTATTTCATCACCAGCGATGGGTCCGGCAAGGGCGCCGACCTAGGTGGTTTGGCGGGAGCGGATCAACATTGCCAGATGCTGGCCAAGGCGGCGGGCGCGGGCAAGCGCAAGTGGCACGCCTACCTGAGCGCCAGTGAGGCGAGCGGAAAGCCGGCGGTGAATGCGAAGGACCGGATTGGCAAAGGTCCGTGGTTCAACGCGAAGGGTGTGATGGTGGCGAAGAATGTGGACGACCTGCACAGCGACAATAACAACTTGAAGAAAGACACGTCGCTGAGCGAGAAGGGCGCGGTGCTGAACGGCCGCGGCGACACACCGAACCAGCACGACATTCTGACGGGCTCGCAGTTGAATGGGACCGCTTATCCCGCCGGCGCCGACAAGACATGCGGAAACTGGACCAGCA
Organism: Bryobacterales bacterium; assembly: GCA_038230275.1. Taxonomy (GTDB): domain Bacteria; phylum Acidobacteriota; class Terriglobia; order Bryobacterales; family Bryobacteraceae; genus JANXXV01. The sequence goes on along the minus strand of JBBRNO010000049.1, from coordinate 18,545 downwards.
GCGGAGCCGAGGGCAGCGCCGAAGTGGGCCATCACGACAGGCAGGGCGGCGGTGACGTTCCCACTTCGTGGAACGCGGCGCACGGGTCGAAGGGCTGCGGCCAGAAGGAACTGGTAGCTACCGGCGGCGCCGGGCGTTTCTATTGTTTCGCCACGAACTAAGTGGATGCTGCGCCGTCGAGACCTAACTCGGCGGCGCGCTTCTGCATGGCAGCCAGGCAGAAATCGATGTGGGCGTCCAGGTCGATGCCCAAGGCCTCCACGCCCATCGTGATGTCGTCGCGGCTCACCGAGCGGGCGAAGGCTTTGTCCTTGAGTTTCTTTCGGACTGACTTGGTTTCCACTTCGGCGATGCTGCGGCTGGGACGGACATAGGAACAGGCGGTCAGAAAGCCTGCCAGTTCGTCGCAGGCGAAGAGCGTTTTTTCGAGCAGTGAGTCGCGCGAGACTCCGCTGTAGTTGGCATGGGAGAGAATGGCGCGGCGGATCTCTTCATTGATGCCGCGGGCGGCGAGGATGGGCTCGCCTTTCATGGGGTGATCCGGGGCTTCGGGGTGGATTTCGTAGTCGAAATCGTGAAGCAGCGCAGTGACGGACCAGGTGTCTTCGTCCTGGCTGAATTTGGCGGCGTAGGCGGTGACGCACGCCTCGACGGCTAAGGCGTGTTTGCGCAAGCTTTCCGATTTCGTAAATTCGTAGAGAAGTTCAATTGCTTCGGGACGAGTCATCCTTTCTGTGTTACCATGAAACTGCCTCACACAGTGGGCCTGTGGCGCAGTTGGGAGCGCGCTTCCATGGCATGGAAGAGGTCAACGGTTCGAACCCGTTCAGGTCCACCAAAACGTTTCATAGACTTACAGTTCCTCGGTTGGCCGAAAGTGTGTCTGGTGGAGTCCAACTGGAGTCCAAACCCCAAAAATAGTAGTGTTCAGCGTGTGATTTTGGACGCCGCCAAAACACACCGCCTTCCTACAGCCCTACTGGCGTCTCAATATCCTCACAATCCTCAGAATTCGGTTCTCGGTGGCGTTCGTTGCATAGCCGGCGGTGACGGGTACGACTTCCGACTACGTTTGGGCAACCGCTGTAATCGCTAGTTGTCCTCACAATACTCAAAATACTCAAAATTCAACTTCACATGTCGGCTGTGGCCACTGGAAACGCGAGCGTAGCCGCTTGCCGCGCTGTATGGGCACCGTTTCAATCTTAGTCACTGCCCACAATCTGTTCCTAGGCCTGAGCACGTTACGAAGAATGGGCATTGTGGGCACCGTTTCTTTTGTTGTTGTTCGCTGGAGACGACAACATTCAACTCCCTATAAGGATGTTGCCCAGGAACGGCTAAACAGCAGCCTCGCGCCTAAAGCCTCGGCGCTGGCCCACGTGCGGCTCACGGCGAAGCGACGCGGCTACCCTGGCCCACTGCCGTCTCGCAGCCTCCATGCTGCGACACGCCGCGTACCGGAGATCTTCCATCTAGAAGCGAGTACGTGTTCGAGTTTGCCTAAGTGTTGATCTTGTCGCCGTGAACCTTCGTAGACTCGTCGCTCAGTTGGGCAACAGCGTGGGCTGTGTCGGCATCAACGGCGGCACCGCTGCCTTGAAGGCCTACGTTGAGTCTCGCTGAGAGTTCTCTGCTCGGCTTAAACACAGCCACGTTACGGGCAGCAATGGTCACGGCCTCTCCCGTTCTTGGATTCCGACCTTGGCGTTCCTTCTTTCCGCTAACTTGAAAGATGCCGAAGCCGCGAAGGTCAACCTTCTCACCCTTCGTGAGAGCCTCGGCGATGCTGTCGATGATTGTATCGACCACAGCCTCGGCATCTTTCTTCGTGCTCTTTGTCGCTTCGCTTACGCGGTCAATCAGATTGTTCTTGGTCATCGATATCCCCACGGTAACAGCTTGCCCGTGCGCTCGCGCATGTGACCCTGCGCAATGCCAGCGCCGGAGAGGGGCAAGCGGGCACTGGACTCGGCTTGTACACGGTCAGCCTTAAGCTCAAATAGACCCTTATCGGCACCTCCCCTTACTTAACTGTTGACGACTGATGAAAGAAACGTTCAGGATTGATCGAACGCTGGCGAACGCGTCAAGAGCAGAAGCGAGGCCCACGTCGGTTGAGGGTCAGACGGTGGTAGAGAAGGCAGTCACATGCTTGAGGTGTGGCCAGAGGGTCCGGGGGGCTAAGAAGTCTCTAAGCTATTGATTCTAAATACCGTTGCTGCCTAGTCACGTAGGAGACGCCCCATTTTAGGGTAGGGGTATTAAGGAGTATTCGATGCAAGTTGTTGAATGGCCGATAGATAGACCGATTCCATACGCCAGAAATGCCCGTAATATCCCTCAGTCGGCGATCGACAAAGTCGCAGCTTCGATCAAGGAATTTAACTGGCAGCAACCCGTTGTTGTCGACGAGGAAGGCGTCATTATTTGCGGTCACACGAGGCTCCTTGCAGCCCGGAAGTTGGGCTTGGAAATGGTGCCGGTGCATGTGGCTTCGAACCTCAGCCCAGGTCAGGTGAAGGCCTATCGGTTGCTCGACAACCGCAGCCATGAAGAAGCAACCTGGGACATGGAGCTACTGGGTGCCGAACTAGTGGATTTACAGGCTTCTGACCTCGATTTACTCTTGACCGGCTTCGATCAGGACGAGATCGCAAAGCTGCTCGCAGAGCAGTCTGTCACACAAGGCTTGACCGACGACGATGCCGTTCCGGACACTCCGGAAGAGCCGGTTACCAAGTCCGGCGACGTGTGGATTCTCGGGCGTCATCGACTGCTCTGCGGTGATAGCAACAACGTCGAGAGCGTCGGCAAATTGCTCGGCGATTCCCGGGCGGATTTGGTTTTCGCCGATCCGCCCTATAACTGCAATTATGAGGGATATACTGCAGAAAAACTCAAGATTCAGGGCGATAAATTGTCCCCCGATGCCTTCCGAGACTTCCTGGAACGGGCTTTTCAGGCCTGCCGGACAGCTGTGAAGGCCGGCGCGTCCGTCTATATTTGCCACGGATCGTCCTATCAGCGCGAGTTTCAGAACGCACTTGAGGCAAGTGGCTTCTCAGTTCGCTGCCAGATCATTTGGGCGAAGAACACGTTCGCTTGGGGCTTCGGCCGTTACAAGTTTCAGCACGAGCCGATCTTCTATTGCCACACTACCGGCCAGAGCGATGCCTGGTATGGCGATAAATCACAATCGACCCTGTGGCAGGAGAAGAAGCCCGCGGCCAACCGATTGCACCCGACGATGAAGCCGGTTGAACTGATCGAACGCGCCTTGGTAAACAGCAGCAAGGCCGGTGATCTGGTCTTCGATCCGTTCGGCGGCTCCGGATCGACGTTGATCGCTTGCGAGAAACTGGGGCGCAATGCCACGCTTATCGAACTCGATCCCAAGTACGCCGATGTAATCGTTCAGCGGTGGCAGGAATTCGCCGGAGGGCAGGCAGTGCTCGAAGCTGACGGTCGATCTTTTGAGGCCATCAAGAACGAGCGGTTCCTGCTGAACCTGGGCAGCCAGGATGCCCTCAAGGAAGAGGTGCTATCAACCTGATGGGACTACGGGGACCAGCACCGATGCCGACGAGCATCCTGGCGTTTGAAGGAAAGCGTTCTCACCATGCCATCAACAATCGGGAACCGAAGCCGCTGGCGGTACGCCCCAAATGCCCGACCTACTTGGATGAGGCCGGGCAGAAGGAGTGGAAACGTCTGATGCCGATTCTAGTACGGATGAAAGTCGTCACGGAAGCGGACGGCATTGCGCTGGCAAATCTGTGTCAGGCATACAGCACTAAGACCAAGGCCCAGGAGCAACTGAACAAGGCCGGGATTCTCTACAAGACCAAAAGCGGGTATGTCCAGCAGAGTCCCTTGCTCGGCATCGTGAACAGTCAAATCGATATCATCAACCGGCTCTGCCGGGAATTCGGATTGACGCCTTCCTCGCGTAGCCGGATCGTCACCGGGCAGGACGACGAACAACGTGGAGATACTTTCCTGGACTAATGCCGTTCTCCGAAGAACACGCTGAGAAGGCAGTCCGATTCATCGAGGGCCGGTGCCGCCATACCAAAGGTGAATACGCCGGCCGGCGCTTCAAACTCACCGATTGGCAGAAGGAAGGCATCATCCGTCCGTTGTTCGGAACCGTCAACGAGCATGGGCTGCGCCAGTATCGGACCGCGTTTGTTTCCCGAAGCCGCAAAAATGGAAAAAGTGCGGAGGGTGCGGCAATTGCTCTGTACTTGCTCTGTGGTGATGGTGAGCAAGGTGCCGAGGTCTATAGCGCGGCTGCGGACAGGGATCAAGCAGCCATCGTTTTCAACGTCGCGGCGCAGATGGTTCGCCTCGATCCGGTGCTGTCGAAAGCATGTCGTGTGATTGACTCAACCAAACGAATTCTCTACAAGGATCGGGTCTACCGAGCGCTGTCAGCTGAGGCATTCTCAAAGCACGGATTCAACGTTCACGGTGTTGTATTCGACGAGCTTCACTGTCAGAGTACGCGCGAATTGTGGGACGTTCTGACCACTGGAACGCGAGGGCGACGGCAGCCCCTCGTTTATGCGATCACAACCGCGGGTTACGACCAAAACTCGATTTGCTTCGAACAGTACGACTACGCAAAGCGAGTTCTGAACGGCGGCGTGGTCGATCCTTCGTTCTTCGCTTACATCTCTGAGGTGCCCGAGGACGCGGACTGGAAGGACGAAACCAAGTGGTACCTCGCGAACCCAGGTCTAGGCACAAGAGAACAGATCGAACGACGGGAGGCGTTCCTCGATATTGAAGCTCTCCGCACGGATGCTACCAAGGCTGCGTACATTCCGGCATACCAGAATACTTTTCGCCAACTCAGTCTGAATCAATGGGTGAAGCAGCACTCTCGATGGTTGGACATGTCGGCCTGGGACGCTTGTGACGAACCGGTCCGGGATCTCGCCGGCCGAGAATGCTATGCCGGGCTGGATCTGAGCAGTACGCAAGATATCACTGCGCTCGTTCTTGTCTTCAAAGATGAGGATGGAACGATCGATATCGAGACGCATTTCTGGATACCGGGCGACAACCTTCGCGCCCGCATGGAAAAGGATCGGGTGCCATATGACGCCTGGATCGATCAAGGGCTGGTCAACGCGACGGAAGGCAACATCATCCACTACGGGGCGATCCAGAAGAAACTCGAGGAACTCAGCGAGCAATATCAAATCCTGGATATCGCCTTTGACCGATGGGGAGCGACGAAGTTGAGCACGGACCTCACCGATGCCGGATTCAAGATGGTCCCCTTTGGCCAAGGCTATGCGTCCATGAGCGCACCGACCAAGGAATTGTTGAACATGGTCATATCGAAGCAGATCCGGCATGGCGGCAACCCTGTCCTGAGATGGATGGCCGACAGTATGGATGTGAAGCAAGACCCGGCCGGCAATATCAAACCGGTCAAACCAGATCGTGGCAAGTCCGGCAAACGTATCGACGGTATCGTTGCGTTAATCATGGCGGTTGACCGCGTGATCCGCAATGAAACTATACGCTCGGTGTACGCGAACGGCCCGGTTTATATATGAGAAGCTGCAATTCGAGCCACATCCCAACATGGCGACATCACAGCAACTTGGATTCGTAAACGCTATGCCGTTGGTCAGGACCGAACCGTCGAGTGCTGGTGCAACTTCCGAGTAGTGCGTGCTTTGGGACCAATCCAGGAGCACAAGTACGGCATGCCGACAATACGCTCTTGTGGATTGGATCCAGCCTCCAAGGCTAACGTAACCAGGCCGTGAATGCGAATCACCTTACTCACCGAATTTGGAGTAAGAGGCATCTTCGCGCTGCGGCTGCGCGGTTAAGTCCCCACCGACGCCTTCGCAATTCGCACAATTTGGTGAGAGATATCCTCGGGCGAAAGAATGAAATCGATATACCCGCTGGCGATCGCGCTCTCCGGCATATCGGGCTGCGACGCAGTGTCGAGCTTCTGAGCGATGGTAATTCCCCCCACTTCTTTTATGCCGCTGAGCGCCGCTGCCCCGTCCCCGTCATATCCAGAAACGATGACCGCGATCAACTGGCCACCCCAGTGCTTCGTTAAGGAACGCAGAAAGACCGTAATCACGTCTGGCCATCCCCTGGGCTTAGATATCGGCTCCAGACGGAACTCGCCATCAAGCACGTGTAAATCCCGCTGCTCCGGGATGATAAACACGTGGTTGGGCTGGATGACCAGTCGTTCCGTGATCAGTTCAACCGGCATGTCCGTGTAGCGCGGCAGAATCTCGTGGAGATGAGTGGCCACTCTTCTCAGGTGATTGACGATGACGATCGCAACACCCATATCGGCGGGCAGATTACGAAGTAAACGCGTATATGCGTCAAGGCCGCCGGCCGAACCGCCCACGCAAACGACGGGAAACTTCGACTTGCCTCCCACACTCTTCATTGCCAGTCGCCCACTGGAGTGGATGGCAACTCAAATCGATTTGGCGTCAAGTGACACACTTGGTCATCCTTCACGATATAACCACCCTCGATCGGCTGGCAGAACACACTTCGCAGTCTTCCACATAGGTCTGTCCGTTGACCGATGTGTCCAGCACCATAGAAATCCTCTCACCGCAGTTCGGGCATACGAAGAAGTGCTCCATTGCTTCTAAGGATAAGGTATTCGTAATGGATGCGTAACTCGTCCAAATTAGACGCTTGCCGGCGAGTTCCCCTTTGGAATGAGGATTTCACCTCCTGTCCGTTCGCCGTATAACGTCCGACTCGACCGTGTTTCGAAATAGGCTCATTTTTAGCCGCGTGGAGTCGGTTGCAGATGAGCAGGCAAAGTAATGGGAAGCCGAACGAAACGCGCCCGAAGGCCAAGCTCGGTCTTCCAGATTTGGACTACAGCAAGGGAGCGGTTCTCGACGGCCTTCGGTTGCCCGAGTCCAAGCGGGGATATCGGCACTCTATCGACGAATTCATCCAATCGTATTGTTCCGAACCCCGGCTGTCTTTCAACAAGATCGTGGCGCTGCAATCCTACTTCTGGATTCGATACGTCGGATTGCCCGACGCACCTTTCGTGGCTTCAAATGTCAGTCCCAACTTGTTGCGCAGGTGGCCGGAAATGAACCCTCGTACGGAACGCGCCTGCCATTCCGTAGCTGACATAATCTCCGCGACGGTCGCACTTTCCTTGCGGCGGATGATCGCCAGAATGACCGCTTTCTTGCCACCGTCGCGCGGTGTGGCGGGTTTGCTTGAGTTCTTCGCCCTGGACTTCACCGGCTTTCTGGGGAAGCTTCGGCATGTTACTTACCAGGCTGTTCGGCGAGTGGATCTACCTCCGGTATGGGTCTGGACCTTCCGGGTCGCGTCCTGCGGTTTGCAGGACCGTTCGGAGTTCCTTGGCGGCTTTCAGGCACTCCTTGTCGTTGTCGTTCTCGTCGAGACCGCCGCTCTCGAGGCAGCAAAAGTAGGCCTTCCGCATCGCCTCCCACAATTCCGGCGTCAATTCGATCTTGGTGTTCTTCGTTTGTTTATTTGTTGTTTTCATCTTTGTCCTCGTTGCAGCACCATTCATCACTCCAGTGCGCAGAGAAGGCAAGAGAATAATCGCATCATCCGTAGTAGGTGGCTGCTTCCCGATTCTGTTAATGCACCGGCCGATTGTATTTTTGCAGGGCTTGGCCCTGCGGTTCAGTTCGCTCCCGAGGTTACTGGGGGTGTGAACCCGCCGCAGTTCGCACCCACCCGACCGATCTACCGGCGTCAGTATTTCATCCCTTGGCTCCGACGGCGCCTCGATCTCCCAGGCTGGCGAGAATTTCGACGAGTTCTCCCGCCACGCGGCCCAGATCCCCGCAATAGCCCCAATCGCGCGGAGCTTGCGATTGATCCTGTTGGTGTTGCTTTAATCGGCCGACGATACGCTTCACTAGGTCATTGCACTCGGCGCTACGCTCGGCGTACCAGACTGCGGCGGTTCGCTGTGTAGTGGTTGCCATTGTGATTCCATCGATCACCCGAAAGCTAACGGAATGCAAGAAAATAACTACGTCCTAAATACCAGCCGCTTCGATATTTCCGCGGCTGGTTGAGATGCGATCAGTTATCTTGAGATCCGATAGACTCGCTCGCCGGTGTTGTTCTTGCTGGAGTCCACCGAAAAACCCAGCTTCTTTCCCAAATGTCCGCTGATGAAGCCGCGTACGCTATGCGCCTGCCACCCAGTTGCGGTCATGATCTCCCCGAGAGTTGCACCGCCCTTCTGCTCTAGAAGCTCCAGGATGACTGCTTTCTTGCTACCGTCGCGCGCTGTGCCGGGTTCCTTCGCGGGCTTGGCCTTGGTAGCTTTGACTGGCTTCTCCTTCACGCCGTGGGCGGCTTTCTTGCCTTTGATAGCCTTCGTGGCTGCCTCAGTCGTCTCGGTTTCCGGCGCGGGCGTTAGGCTCTGGATCGACTTCCAGATCCGGGCAACAGCGCTCTTGCGATCAGTGAACTTCTTGACCGGTGTCGCTCCTGGCAGGCTGTTCCATATTTCGATCAGGCGTGCGCCCGGCCATGTACCGGCCAAAGCGGCGAGTTCCTTTTCGGACCCAAAGCTCTCTTCGCTCAGCTTCACTTCTGTTCCGCTCGGTGCGGTGTCCGGGGTGTAGGCCGTGATGTTGTTTTCTGCGTCAATTACGAATGTCATCTTGTTTATTCTCCGTAGCCGCTTCGCTTGTTCGCTTAGCGTCGATCACATTCATCACTCCGGTCGGCGAAACAAGCAAGTCAATTCCGCTGCAAGCTTCAGCGCCGGGGACCTTGCAATGGACTACGGACGTCCGTCTTCGAGGCTAGCCAGATGACCGGACATGGCTCCAAATTCGGCCAGAAAAAAGAAGGGGTGATAACAGCCCTCCTGACGCATCGGAACATTGAGGAAGCTGCCCGAGCAGTTGCCATTTCCACCAAGACACTTTTACGCTGGTTGCAGGTTTCCTGAATTAAAGGACGCCTACCGTCAGGCTCGTCGCGATACATTCTCGCAATCCGTCGCCCGGCTGCAACAGGCATCGAGCGCCGCCGTTTCAATACTGTTGAGGGTCATGGTTGAACCGAATACGCCGGCATCCAGTAGAGTTCGCGCCGCGGGGATCGCCTCCAGGGCCACCGGCGCTTTGAACTTCGCGCTATGCTTTTTCCTCGTCGTCATCAACCCTCCTCGGGAATTACTCGTCGAATATTAGCTTAATTATTGCCTGGTGTGAATTCTGTGGTCCACTATAGAAAGTGGCCTAGCATCCAGTATGAAACAAACATCCGGCAGGCGCGTCCTACCACTTGTAGCGGTGTGTTACATATCTGATGATTCCTATGTTTTCTAAGACGGTTGCTGTACTCGCACTGGCCTTGCTAGGGGGCAACGCCCAGTGCGTGACAGCGTGTTCGTTAGAGCAATTCGGGCCCACGAAAACGCAACCTACACACTGTCATCATAAAAGTAATCCCGCTAAAGAACATCCAAGTGGTCTTCCCTGTTCGCACGATATTACGATCATTGAGTCGAGTGAGAATACCATCTCCGCTGCCCAGGAACAGGCGTTTGTTATGACGTCTAGTATTCCGTTGGTTACCGAAGATGTGTTGCGCTCCTTTGGCAATCTGGCCGAAACCGAGATCTCGCCTCCTGCCCCTAATCCCTCCTTAATTACAATCCTTCGAATCTAGTCCTTCCATTCTCGAAATAAACCCTGTGGTGGCCGTTATCGCACAAGTTGTCGAATCGACACCTCTGCGCGTAAGCCCCTTTGGCCCTGCAGGGAAGCCCTATGCCAACGCATCGAGATCGAGAGGAGAGATTCATGTTTCTGGGCAGCAATCGTCGTGCATTCTTCACCAGGGTGACATCCCTGGGCGCAAGCATTTTCGCCGGGAGAGGACTACTGCCGGCGCAGCAGCCCAAGGCAGCCCAAGGCGCCATGGGTCAAGTGGACATGGGCAATATGCAGGAGCCGGTTAGTACGAAGCCCGCGCCCAATGTGCGTGTGACACCCGGCACAAATACCGGCAGAGCCGCGCCAGCCTCTGTGCCAGTCACCACCCTCGACGTGGGCGATGTTCCATTCACAATCGACAACGGCGTCAAGGTCTTCAACCTGATTGCAGAGCCGGTGAAGCAGGTCATTATTCCCGGAGGCATGGGCAGAACCTTCGATCTGTGGGGATTCAACGGCAGCGCGCCGGGGCCGACTATCCAGGCAAACGAGGGAGACCGGGTACGCATCGTCTTCGACAACCACCTGCCTGAGCCCACGGGAATCCATTGGCATGGACTCGAACTCCCTATCGAAATGGACGGGGTGCCGGGGGTGAGCCAGTCGTTGGTCATGCCCGGCGAGCGATTTACGTATGAGTTCGACCTTCACCAGAACGGCACGTTCTTTTATCACCCGCACTTGGCGATGCAGGAAATGGTGGGAATGCTAGGTGGGTTCATCATTCACCCCAAGACGGCTTATGCGCCGCACGTCGATAAAGACTATTTGATCGCGCTGCAGGAATATGCAGTACTTCCCAATAGCTCGATTCCCAACAGCATGAGCATGGAGTTTAATTGGCTGACATTTAACGGTAAGGTGGGTCCGGCTTCGACACCACTAGTCATACGCCGAGGCGAACGTGTGCGGGTTCGGTTCATCAATATGGGAATGGACCATCACCCGATTCATTTGCATGGCTTTACGTTCTGGGAAACCGGCCGTGAAGGCGCACGCCAGCAGCAATCGGCGTGGACCAGGGGCAATACGACATTGGTGGGAGTGGCTCAGGCGCGCGATATTGAATTTGTCGCGGACCGGCTTGGGGAATGGATGCTCCATTGCCATCTTCCCCACCACATGATGAACCAGATGGCATCTACCGTCGGTCCCATGACTCGCGTTGGCCGGGGCATCCAGGCTGGCGCCAGCATGACGGATGGAATGGGGATGCTGCGAGACGGGAACGCGACATCTGAAAATCGCGGTCCGAGTCTCGGGCGGTCCCTTGGCGTTGGTTCCAGCACGGAGATGCCGATGACGAACGGCCCTTTGTCCCAAAGCGACGCCAATAGAGCCATGGGGAACATGGCCGGTATGAAAACTGGCGCAATGCCGGGAATGAGCATGCCGAGGGTTCCGGAAAACGCTGAGAAAGTGCCGCTATACCCCCAAGACGCGTTCATGGAGGGGCCGATGATGGCGTTGGACAAGGACGTGGATAAGCCGGAAACGTACGGCCTCCCAGCCGGTTGGAGCGGCTTTGTGGGCGGAATGATGACATTGGTTCGCGTTTTGCCGACAGACAAATACGACAAGATTATGGACTTGAAGGCTAAGGAGAGGGGGAAGGGCGCTTGATGAAATTCAGATTAGGAATTGCCGCACTTTCCGTTGTGAGTCTGTATGCTTCGCTTGGGGATGCGCAACAAAACGAACGGAAATCTTCTGTGCTGAGAGGCACAGTGGAGCAGGTAAACTCAACTACGAAGCGTCTCACCGTGGCGAATGAGCCGATTCCCGGTGGGATGGGCGCGATGACAATGAACTATGCCGTGGACAAAGAGGAAGCTCTTGGACGTGTCAAGGTAGGGGACCATATTACGGCCAAGATGTTCGAAGGGGACCTGACGCTCTATGACCTGCAGATTCTGCCGAACCCCGGTGCCGTCCCTCCGCGTGGTGGGAGACAGGTTGGAATACGGATAGATGACCTGGAGCAAATGGCCCTGGCGAACAATCCGACCATGTCTCTGGTTCAGGCCAACGTTCGCGTGTCGGCTGGGCGAGCACGGCAGGCAGGCCTCTATCCGAATCCGACGGTGGGCTACTACGGAGATGAGATTCGAGGCGGCTATTCGCGCGGCGGAAAACAGGGTGGCTTTATCAGCCAGACGATTGTGACCGGCGGCAAATTAGGGGCGGCCCGGCGGGTGGCAGACCTGCTCACCAAAGCGGCGGAAACAAATGGCGAGGTGCAGCGGCTGCGAATCCTGAATAACGTACGCATGATGTTTTATGAAGTTCTCGCCGGTCAAAGGCTGGTGGAGGTGCGGCAGAATTTGGCTAAATTGGCGGAGGACGCTACTCAAACATCGCATCAGCTGGCGAACGTAGGGCAGGCGGACCGGCCTGACGTTTTGCAAGCCGAGGTGGAACAGCAACAAATCCATGTTAGCCTTCGCACTGCCGAACAGACGTTGCGATCATGTTGGAGAACGCTTGCCGCCGTGATCGGCAAGCCTGATCTTCCGCAGGCCAACTTGGAAGGCGATCTGGAAGCCATTCCGGATTTGAATTACGACGAGTGGCTGGCTACAACCTTGAGAGAGAGTCCAGAGGTGAAGCTGGCGCAGCAAACTGCGGACCGTGCGCAGGCCTCACTGACGCAGGCCAAGAGGTCTGCAATCCCGGATCTGCAATTGTACGGAAACTTATCGCAGAACAACTCACCACTGGTGGAAACCTCTGCGCGCATCACTGGGGTCCAGGGCGGCGTTCAGATTGGCGTTCAATTGCCGATCTTCAACCGAAACCAGGGCAATCTGGCAGCAGCCAAGGGCGAGATCGAGAGCGCTAAAAGCGAACTGCTTCGCGTAAAGCTTCAGATTGTCCGCGACGTTGCGAGCCTGTTCAGGGATTATGAATCGTCTCGGGATACGGTGAGGCAGTACAAGACGGAGATGCTGCCGCGAGCTGAGCAGGCGTACAAACTGTACCAAAAGAACTATCAAAACATGGCGGCGGCCTATCCACAGGTGCTTATTTCGCAACGAACGTTGTTTCAGTTGGAAGTGGATTATGTTCAGGCATTGGAACGTGCCTGGCAAAGCGCGATTGGGATTCGCGGATTCGGTTTGATGGACGGGCTATCGGCGCCGTCCGGGGCATTGGGGAACGCCGGCGTTGGCACCTCGGGACAGGCGCTCGCCCAATAGGTGGAAGTATGATGCGGGATCTGATGTGGTTTGCGGCGGGCGCGATTGCCATTTCCGCAGTGGTTGGGATAGGCGGTGTGATCTTTTTGAAAACGGGCGCGAATGGATTTAGCGCTCGTTCGGACCCATCTTTCATGGAGACCTTCGCTGCCCACCAGGCGCGCAACATGGCTATGCCGTCCTCCGTCAGGGACCGGCCAAATCCAGTAGCTCAATCGAAAGAAGTTCTCGATCAGGCGATGGCGCACTGGGCGGACCACTGCTCCGTCTGCCACGCGAATGACGGAAGTGGGCAGGTGGATATGGGCAGGCAGATGTACCCGCATGCGCCAGATATGCGGAAGGAAGCAACTCAAAAATTATCTGACGGAGAACTGTTCCACATTATTGAAAATGGAATCCGCCTGAGCGGGATGCCTGCCTGGGGCGGAACTGGGGCTGAGGGGACGGACTCATGGAAGCTTGTCCGTTTCATTCGGCACCTTCCGGACCTTTCACCGGAAGAGCTTAACCAGATGGAAAAGCTGAATCCGAAGGGCCCGGAAGACAGGGAGATGGAGCAACAAGAAGAAGAGTTCCTGAACGGGCAAGCGCCGAACAAAGCACAGAAGCAACACAGACACTAAAAAGGAGAATCAAGATGAATCGTAGAAGCAGCATTCGCACTTTCGTAGTGATGGCCACGCTGATGATCGGGGCCACTATTGCAATGGGACACAACGGGGTTGAGCACGTCCTGGGAACGGTGACTGCCGTATCTGAGACTTCGATTACGGTTGACACAACGCAACACAAGAGCGTTACCGTGATGCCAGACGCGTCGACCACATTTATGAATAAGACCGCGAAAGTTTCCCTCAAAGACCTGAAAGTCGGCGAACGGGTGGCGATCAACGCGAAGGAAGCAGCGGGCGGGAAACTCCAGGCAGTGTCTGTGAAATGGGGTGCGAGCTCAAGTACGAAGATGCCTGCCGATCACAAGATGCCCATGGGCGACAAGAAGATGCCAGCAGATCACAATATGTAGAGGACAAGAAACTCCAGGAGCCGAATCATGAAATTCGCATTTTATTTGCTGCTACTCTCTCTGCCGAGCCTTGCCGCCACGAAGACGTGGACCGGTCAGATCACCGAAAACATGTGCGGCGCCGATCATAGCGCTATGTCTTCCGGTGGCAAAAAAGTGGATTCGCACGACTGCACACTCACCTGCGTGAAAGGCGGTGCGAAATTTGCATTTCTTAGCGACGGAAAGGTGTTCGATATTGCCAACCAAAATTTAGCCGATCTCACCAAACAGGCTGGCCAAACCGTCAGCCTTACCGGCGAACTAGCCTCCGATGGGAAGACCATCACCGTTTCGAAGCTAGTAGCCAAGAAGTAAAAGCAATGAAGGGAAGCGGCCTATTGCAGGCGGACTTCCCGCTGACTTAACGGTGTTGTTGTGGCCGATCTTGCGGAACGCACCTTGTATAGCGCCGTCTGACGCAAAGCTGCGTCGGATGGCGCAGCAAACTCGCTCATCCGAATGGGGCGGTCAATTGAATGGGAGTAAATGGAATGGATAGTGCAGACAGACGGCACGCCTTGGAAATCATCGCGCATGAGTGCCCTGTGCCCATTATTGCCCTAGACCGTAGCGGAAATGTACGAATTTGGAATACTACCGCAGAGCGGCTTCTCGGTTGGAAGGCAAGTGAAGTGATTGCCAAGCCTCTTCCTACGGTGCCCGCCGGTAAGCAATTGCCGTTGGACATCGAGTTGCACAGTTCCATTTGAAAACGAAGTCGAATCGCAGTGGCAAACGCGTCACGGAACGCTACTGGACGTTGGCGTCAGAGCTGCACCGTGAGACGGGGAAGATGGCGCACGAAAAGGGATTATTCTCTTCGTTGTGGACCTTGCACCGCGGAAGCATGCACAAGTGGAGCAACTCGCATTGGAAACCCGAGAGAGGGAAGCACACGATCTGGCGAAGGCCGAAAGCCGCTTCCGGAAACTCCTGGAAGCAGCTCCGGACGCCATTATCGTGGTAGACCGTGCGATGAGTTGATCGGAAAAAACGTGGAGGCTCTGATCCCCGCCGATCGTCATGGTGACCACGAAGGACACCGCGCGAACTATTGGGCTAACCCTGTAACGCGTCCGATGGGTCAAGGTCTTACGCTGCTTGGAAGGCGCAAGGATGGAAGCCAGTTTCCCGTTAAAATCAGTTTGAGCCCTGTTGAATCCGAAGTCGGTTTGCGCGTGACTGCCGTAATCCGCGACGTCAGTGAACGCCAGCGGGCGCAGGAACAAATCCGACACCACCAGCCGTCTCAGAAAGCCCAGTTCATCGTGGATTGGCGTTTAGACCGACGGTGGCTGAAATTCTCGCACATTCAAACGGCCACGAGACCAGGCTATCAGGTCGCGACTAAGCGGCGCGTCCCGCCACAGTATCCGGCTCCGATTTGTCGGGCGTCTGGGCTCAACGTTTTCCGCTCGTACGCCTGGACTTGGCGAATTCACGCGGCATCGCAATCATAGGGCTTAGAAGCAGCCCAAAGAACGGATAGAGAACACCAGCTGCGACCGGCACTTGCGGCCACGTTGTAGACGAAGGCCAAAAAGAGATCCTGTCGAATGTTTCGCATCGTCGCCTGGCCCAGTTTTCGGGCGCGGACGATGAAGTCTCTCTCGATGAAGTCGAACGGATTGTGATTTGGGATCGGCGTACTTCACAAATTCACGCGGCGCAGTCGAAGGGCATTCATGATGACCGAGAAAGAGCTAAAGGTCATGGCGGCGCTTGCGATCATCGGACTGAGTAGAATCCCGAAGAAAGGATACAGCACTCCAGCGGCAATCGGCACCCCGATTGCGTTGTAGACGAAGGCAAAGAAGAGATTCTGCCGGATGTTGCGCATGGTCGCCTGGCTCAAATTTCGCGCTCGCATAATGCCCCGCAAATCTCCCTTCAGCAGCGTAATATCTGCACTCTCCATCGCGACATCAGTTCCGGTTCCCATAGCGATACCAACATCCGCTTGCACAAGTGCTGGAGCATCGTTCACGCCGTCCCCCGCCATGGCGACTTTGTGACCCTCCGCCTGAAGCTTCTTTACCTTCTCAATCTTCTGGGCTGGCAAGACCTCCGCATCAACTTCGTCAATTTGGAGTTGCCTTGCGACCGCCTCGGCAGTTGCCCGACTGTCGCCGGTCAACATGACGATTTTTAGGCCCGCTTCGTGGAGGAGCTTGATCGCCTCTGGTGTGGAGGTTTTGATTGGATCTGCAACCCCGAGAAGCCCCGCGGATTTGCCGTCAATCGCTACAAGCATCACGGTCTGCCCCTCGTGCCTGAGTTTCTCCGCGTGCGCGTTGAGAGCCTTTCCGTCAATCTTGAGGGCTTCGAAGAGTATGACGTTGCCGATTGCTACGGAGCGTCCGTCTACCGAGCCCGTTACGCCCTTTCCCGTTACGGACTGAAAGTTCGTCGCGGCAGAAAGCTTTACGTCGCGCTCCTCTGCTCCTTTGACGATGGCCTGAGCGAGCGGGTGCTCACTAGCGCGTTCGAGGCTCGCGCCGAGTCGAAGTAAGTCCTTCTCATCCTGGCCTTCGGAGGGGATTACCGAAACGAGTTTGGGTTTTCCTTCGGTCAGGGTGCCCGTTTTATCGACTACAAGAGTGTCAATCCTTTCCAAGCTCTCAAGTGCGGCCGCATTTCGGGCGAGCACACCAGCAGACGCTCCGCGGCCTGTTGCGACCATGATGGACATTGGAGTGGCAAGGCCGAGTGCGCAGGGGCAAGCGATGATGAGAACTGCAACGGCATTGACCAGTGCGTGAGCCATTCGAGGCTCCGGACCAAATACGGACCATGCAATGAAGGTGATCGCAGCGGTTGCGATGACGGCTGGTACGAACCAGCCCGCTACAACATCTGCCAAGCGCTGAATTGGCGCTCTCGTTCGTTGGGCCTCTCCGACCATGCGAACTATTTGGGAAAGAACTGTGTCTGATCCCACTCGCTCGGCTCGGATAATGAGCCCACCGGTTCCGTTCACAGTGCCTCCGGTGACCTTACTTCCGCTCGTTTTTTCGACAGGGACGGACTCGCCAGTAACCATTGACTCATCTACGCTTGAAGTTCCCTCAAGAACGACGGCGTCTGTAGGCATCTTTTCACCGGGCCGCACACGTAAACGGGTGCCGACTTGAACTTGGTCGAGGGGGAGGTCTTCCTCGTGGCCGTCATCGTGCATTACGCGCGCAGTCTTCGGCGCAAGGCCCAGGAGGGCTCGGATTGCACTAGAGGTCTGACTCCTTGCGCGAAGCTCAAGCACCTGGCCAAGAAGAACGAGGGTGACAATCACCGCTGCTGGCTCAAAATATATCGCCAGTGCCCCAGTGTGGTGGTCACGAAAAGACTCTGGAAAAAGTCCAGGGAAGAGAGCCGCAGCGACACTGCAGAAGTATGATGCGCCGGTGCCGAGCGAGATTAGGGTGAACATGTTCAGATGGCGGTTCACAATCGACTGAAAACCACGGACGAAAAGCGGCCAGCCGCCCCAGAGCACTACCGGCGTTGCGAAAGCAAACTGCACCCACACGAGAGCGTTTCCGCCGAGCAGCCCTTGAAGGGGCTTCCCAGGAAGGAACTCTGAAACCATCAGCGAGAGAATGGGCAGGGTCAAAGCTAGAGAGGCCCAGAACCGACGCGTCATGTCGATTAGCTCGGGATTCGCCTGTTCCTCAGTGCTTACACGCGGTTCAAGTGCCATTCCGCAGATGGGACATGAGCCAGGCTCGCTGCGCACAATCTGTGGATGCATCGGGCAGGTGTATTCAGTCTTCGCCGTTCCGGCCACTCGAGGTGGAGATGCTGCTGACGGCTTCGGTGAAATATACTGCCGAGGATTTGCCTTAAATTTCTCGAGACACCTTGCGCTACAAAAATAGTAGGCCTGACCTTCGTATTCGACCTCGCCCGATGCACTTGCCGGGTCAACGGTCATGCCGCAAACCGGGTCTTTGGTCTTCTGGAGAACTTGCGCCGCCTGTGAGTTCATATGATTTACCTTTGGGAGTGCACTCGCGTTTTCAGGCGCGGGCCTCCTTCACCTAGGATTGATTTTCTAACTGACTCTGGTCCACCGGTTTCCACTTCCAGTTCCGAATCTCAGGCAGGTCCTGGCCAAACTTATCGATGTATCGCTTGTGCTCGATCAGCTTGTCCTTGAGTTGCTGCTTCAGATAGACGCCCGAATCCCCTGTCTGTGGCAGGCGGTCGATCGTGTCCATCACGAGGTGGAAGCGGTCCAGATCATTCAGCACCGTCATGTCGAAAGCCGTGGTGATAGTGCCCTCTTCTTTGTAACCCCGGACGTGAATGTTGTGGTGGTTGGTGCGGCGATAAGTCAGTCGGTGAATCAACCACGGATATCCATGGAAGGCGAAGATGACCGGCTTGTCTTTAGTGAACAGTTGGTCGAAATCCATGTCGTTCAACCCGTGCGGGTGTTCGGTCTGCGGCTGCAATTTCATCAAGTCTACGACGTTGACTACGCGGACTTTCAGGTCGGGGAGATGTTCCCGCAAAATG
>JBBRNO010000048.1:0-39727 GCA_038230275.1 Bryobacterales bacterium | reverse complement strand
TAACACGAGGGATCGCCAGGCGACGTGTTTGAAAAGGTCGAATGTGGATGCGCCCTTGGCCGTGCGCCGTGCAAAAGCGAAAGGCATCGCCATCCCCACCATGAAGGTGAATGCGGGCTGGATCAGATCCCAAAAGGTGCATCCGGTCCAATCGGTGTGGTCCACCTGCCGCGCGAGCCACGCCCAGTTGGGATGCGATTGAAGCACGCTCAGGCCGAAGCCGTGCGAGATGAGGGTCAGCATGATCAGCCCGCGATAGGCATCCAGACTGACCAGACGATCTGTTTTCGACGTAACGTCGAAGTGCGCCGATGCGGGCGTTGCTAATGTCGCGGTGGCCATAATGACCTCGCAGACATTATGACAGTTTAGGCGCGCAAGTCCAGCATGCCGGTGCTGTCGGCGAAGCTAGCAGTTTCCACGCCCACGCCGTTCATCATCTGTACGAATAGATTGGCTACCGGAGTTTTCGCTTCCGCGGCCAAATACCTGCCGCCGCGAATTCCGCCGGCATGCCCGGCGATCACCAGCGGCAAATCGGAATTCGAATGGGCGTTGCCGTCGCTCAGCGCGCCTCCGTACAGGATGGCGGAATGATCCAGCAGCGAACCGTCCCCGTCCGGCGTGGATTTCAACCGTTCCACGAACCAGGCAAACAACTCGACATGGAAGCAGTTGATCTTGGTTACTTTTTCGATGAAGTCGGGATGGCCGCGGTGGTGGGTCAGCGGATGGTGCGGGTCTGGAACGCCGATTTCAGGATACGTGCGGACGCTGCCTTCGCGGCCTAGCATCATAGTGGATACGCGCGTGAGATCGGACTGGAACGCCATTACCTGCAGGTTGAACATCAGCTTCACGTATTCCGCATAGTCGAACGGAATGCCGGAGGGCTTTTCGGAAGGCGGCGTCACCGGATCCTTCTCGGCCGCGGCGATCCGCATTTCCACCTCGCGAATTCCGGTCAGGTACTCGTCCATCTTCCGCTTGTCGGAGGCGCCCAAATCCGCGGTCAGCCGCTGCGTGTTATCGCGGGTCTGGTCCAGAATGCTCTTGCGATACATGGCGCGGCGGGCGCGGACATCGGCGGGCAGACTGGGGTCCACAGTGCCGAACAAACGCTCGAATAC
Source organism: Bryobacterales bacterium (assembly GCA_038230275.1). Classification (GTDB taxonomy): domain Bacteria; phylum Acidobacteriota; class Terriglobia; order Bryobacterales; family Bryobacteraceae; genus JANXXV01. The sequence goes on along the minus strand of JBBRNO010000048.1, from coordinate 38,597 downwards.
GGAGCGCGGATTCACCTCGACGGGCAGCGGTGTATCGGGGTCCTTCCAGGAAAGCGTGTTGGTGTAGGCGCAACTGGATCCGGTATCGCAGTTGCCCACCATGCGGGCATCTTCACAGCCAAGCTGCAGCGACGCCACGCGCGTTTCCGAAGCGAAGCGCCGCGCCGCAATCTGATCGAACGTCACGCCGGCATGAACGTCCGGTCCAGCGGTGTACTTGGGCGATGTTCCCGACAAAAAACTGCCGGAGGCTTTCGCATGGCCGCCGCCCTTGCCCTTGTTCGCCGCTTCATTGGCCAGGCCGGAGATCACCGTGATGTCTTGCCGGAACGGCTCCAGCGGTTTCAAGATCCGGGTGAACGTGAAATCCTTACCAGGATCGGCGGGCTTCCAATCCTTCATCACAATGCCGTTGGGAACATACACCACAGCCACGCGGCGCGCCTGGCTGCCCAGCTTCGCCGGGGTGGCGAACGCCGGGCGCATGGCGTCCAGCAATGGCAGCGCAATGGCCGCTCCCACTCCCCTTAACAGAGTCCGGCGATCAACGTGTTTGCCCGTAAGGAAATTCATTTGGATCTCTCTCCCATGGTAGCGGCTATTTGGCTCGTTTCGCGAGCGTGCCTCATTTGGAACGGCAGGCTGTTCACGATTCCCAAAACCAGTTGCGAAAATTGGTAGTCGTGCGAAGCCAGGTTGGTGGTGATGTTGGCTACCGCGGGCCGGTCGTAGCGTTCGATGCCGCGCCCAATCGCATACATCAATAATTTTTCTGTCAGTCCGCGCGCGAACGCATCGCGATCCCCGGTCAGCATCGCCTTCAACTGCGCCGGTGTCTGGAAGCTTCGGCCATCGGGCAGGGCGCCCGACACATCCAGAGGCAGCTTGCCGTCTTCGGTGCGCCATGCGCCGATGGCGTTGAAATTCTCTAACCCGAAGCCCAAGGGATCCATGCGGGAATGGCACGAAGCGCACGTGGGATTCTTGCGATGCTCTTCCATCTGTTGCCGCAGCGTGGCGTCCTGCCCGGTCTTGGATTCAGTGAGCGGAGGAACTCCAGGGGGCGGGGCGGGCGGCGGAGCGTTCAAAAGATTCTCCAGAATCCACTTGCCGCGAAGCACGGGCGAGGTGCGGGTGGAATAGGACGAGACAGTCAAGATGCTGGCCTGCGCCAGAACTCCGCCACCGCGTTGAGTACCGCTGACATCCACGCGCCGGAACTCCGGCCCGGTCACGCCGGGGATGCCATAAAACCGCGCCAGACGCTCATTTAGAAACGTATAGTTCGCATCCAGCAATTCCAGCACGCTGCCATTCTGACGGACTATATTGTCGATGAACAATTCCGTTTCGCGGCGCATGGACAGGCGTAGCGCGTCGTCAAACATAGGGAAGCGTTCCTGATCTGGCCGGACCACTTCGATGTTCCGGAACTGCAGCCACTGTCCGGCGAAATTCTCAACCAGCGCAAAGGATTTCGGATCGCGCAGCATGCGCTTTACCTGGGCGTCCAATAGGGCGGGTTGCTGCAACGTGCCCTGTCCGGCCAGGCGAAGCAGTTCCGCATCCGGCATGCTGCTCCACAGGAAATAAGAGAGGCGCGACGCCAGTTCATATGGGCCGATAGGGACGGATGCGTTTCCTGCCGGTGCTTGCCGGTCGTGTTCGATGCGGTAGAGGAAGTTCGGCGACACCAGCACGGCCTGCAGCGCGGTGGCGATGCCTTCTTCCAACGAATCGCCCTGCTTGCGTGCCAGCGTCACATAGCCGGCAAACTGGTCCACTTCCTTCGGCGTGACGGGACGCCGGAACGCGCGGCTGGCGAAACTGGTAAGAATCTTTCGCGCGCAGGCGCCGGTGTGCTTTCCCGCCGCATGGCCGCAGACGTAAATCCTGCGCAAACTCTCGGGCGAAGCGGTGGTCACCTGATTGAACGGGCCGCCTACATCCAGCGATTCAAACCGGTTGTCCACACGCGTTTCGATGGCGTCCGTCTTAATCTTGGTGCCGTACTTGCGCATCGTCTCAATATCTTTTTCAGACAGTTTGCCGAGCGCTGAAATCAACGGTACCGAAGGCCGCTTGGAAGGCTCAGGGCCGTGGTAGCTTGGCGGCAGTCCGTGATAGGTCTTCAGATACGATTCGGAAAGCAAGTGCTCGCCAGCTGTGACACGCGCGCGCACTTCGACATTTTGACCTTCCAGATCCGTGGCATCTACTTCGAATTCCTTGATCAACTTGCCGTCGATGAAAAGCGCTGGATGAACCGGTTCCGATTGATTCGGACGGTGACCGTTTAATACCATTCGGAAACTGTATTCCGCGTCGACTGGGAAGCGGTGAATGAAGTGCGCCGAATGCAGCGTACTTAAACCGGTGAGGTCGTAGTTGAACAGATCCTTGGGGAGTTTCGATTGGCCGCGCGTTTCATTGATGCGAACCGGTGCGGAATAGTGGATGGCGGCGGGCTTTCGCCGCTCGGGCCCAAAGAGCGCGGTGCGCACCACCCGCTCGGCGGCATCCACATAGTTTTCCAGCAAGGCCGGCGTAAGGTTGAGCGCATCGCTGATATTGTCGAAGCCAAATGCCGCGGTGTCTGCGGGAAAACTGTCGGCGGGACGGATATCGATGCCCAGCAGGTCGCGCATCGTATTGTTATATTCGGCGCGATTCAGCCGGCGCGCGGTCACCCGGCCGGCCTCCGGTTTGACCATCCGGTCCAGCCGGTCGAACTCCGTTTCAAGCCAATGCGTGACCGATTTGGTGGTTGCCTCGGGTGGCCGCGGGACTCCGGGCGGCGGCATCTGGCCGGTCTTCAGCTTATCGATGACCTTCTCCCAAATTTCCCGGTCCTGGTCGAACGTTTTTGCTGTCTGCAGGGACTTTAGATCGACATCGCCGGACTTGACGCTCGCGTTATGACAGCCGACGCAGCTCTTTTGAACGTAGGCGAAAACCTCCGCCGTCTCAGCAGCCAGCGGCAAACAGGCCACAGCAGCGAGGATTATCATCTGGAGCATACGGAGCACACGAATCATAAGGCTATTCAAAAGACTCCTACCGGGGGCCGAACGTAACCTCACTCCATGCTATCATCCGGAAAATCTGGCGCGGCATCTGATACAGTCGTGTTAGATGGACGCCTCCGGATTAGCGCGGTTCGCTTTGACGGTAAGTTTCGGCTTATCCGGCGTGGCTTTCGCTCAACAGCCGGCAGACTTCTTTGAATCCAAGGTGCGGCCCGTTTTGGCGAAGAACTGCTTTGCTTGCCATACTTCCTCGGCGATGGGCGGGCTGCAACTTGATTCCAGGGAGCACCTGATGAAGGGCGGCCAGGACGGCGCGGTGATTGTCCCCGGCGACCCCGACAAGAGCTTGCTGGTTCAGGCCGTACGGCAAACCCATGAGTGGCTCAAGATGCCGCCTAAGGGCAAGCTGACCAACCAGGAAATTGACGACGTTTCCAGTTGGGTGAAGGCCGGTGCGGTGTGGCCGGACACGGGTGCGCCAATAGCAGTGCCTCCAAGCCCGGCTTACGTGATCACGCAGCAGCAGCGGGATTTTTGGGCATTCCGGCCGGTGCAGAAGCCAACGCCGCCGGCGGTTCACGACCAGACTTGGCCCAGAAACGACGTCGACCGGTTCATTCTGGCGAAGCTGGAAGAGAAAGGGCTGCGGCCTGTGAAGCCGGCCGAAAAGAGAGCCCTGTTGCGCCGCGCCACTTTCGATCTGATCGGGTTGCCGCCAACGCCGGTCGAGCTTGATCAGTTCCAGAGCGACTCGAGGCCCGACGCTTTCGCGAAAGTGATCGACCGGCTGCTGGCCTCACCTCACTATGGCGAACGTTGGGGCCGGTACTGGCTTGATCTGGCGCGCTACGCCGACGGCCAGTTGGGCGCCAGTAAGGACACGCCGTATCCAAACGCTTACCGCTATCGTGATTGGGTGGTGGACGCGTTCAACTCCGACATGCCGTACGATCTTTTCGTGAAAGCGCAGATCGCCGGGGATCAAATGAAGAACGAAAAACTTCTGCCCGGCCCTGGTTTTTATGCGCTCACGCCTGACGGTGACGATCGGGTGGATGTCACCGGACAGGTCTTCCTGGGCCTGACTGTTGGCTGTGCAAAGTGCCACGATCACAAGTATGATCCGCTTCCGACGAAAGATTTCTACTCGTTGCTGGGTGTTTTCAAGAGTACGGAAGTGAAGGAATATCCGCTTGCCGCCGACGTAGTTGTTGCGTCTTATAAAGCGCAGAAGAAGCAGATTGACGACCAGAAGAACACCGTCGACGATTTTGTTCAAAAGCACAGCACGGAGCTGAGCGAGATTCTGGCCGCTAAGACGTCGCGCTACCTGATGGCGGCCTGGCAGGTGATCGGCACTCCGGATTTGAAAGTCTCCGCGATTGCCGCCACGGAGAAGTTGGATGAGATGATCCTTTCCCGCTGGATCGCTTATCTGAAGGCGCCTAACCGCGATCATAAGTTTCTTGCCGCCTGGGATCAGTTGCTGGCCGCGCATGGAGACCGCGCGCAGGCGCAGAAACTAGCTGAGGAAACCCAGACCTTCGTGCTTTCGGTGTTCGCCGACAAGCACGCCATGGAGGACCGCAACTACGTGAAGTTGGGCGGAGCGGCAACGGTTCGGGACGAAAAAACGCGCCAGTACACCAACCTGGAATCGCTGCCGATTGAAAAGTATTATCTGTGGCGGGACTTGGCCTCTGAGCCTTACAAGAAAGATTTCCTCGACTTTCAAGGCGGCGTTTATTACTTCGGCCCGAAGGACATCGACCGCTTTCTGGCGCCCGAGTGGCGGGAGCATCATGAGGCCTTGAGCGCCCGTCTGGCGAAGCTGGAGAAAGACCTGCCGCCGCAATTTCCGTTTCTGCACACCATCCACGACCGGGAACATCCGGCGGACAGCAAAGTGTACATTCGCGGCGATGAGAGTACGTTGGGTGAAATTGCTCCACGGCGGTTCCTGGCAATTTTGTCGAAGGGAGAACCTGCGCCATTCCAAACCGGAAGCGGCCGGGTGGAACTGGCGGATCTCATCGCCACCGAAGCGAACCCGCTGTTTGCACGCGTGATGGTGAACCGGCTCTGGCAGCATCACTTCGGGCAGGGGCTGGTCCGCACGCCGTCCAACTTCGGGCAGCTTGGGGAACGGCCCACGCATCCGGAACTGTTGGATTTCCTGGCGGCGCGGTTTGTGGAACAGCGCTGGTCGGTTAAGGCGATGCACCGTGAAATTATGCTGTCAGCAACGTATCAACTGGCCGCGATTGATGACGTGAAGAATTCGGCGGAGGACCCGGCGAATCGATTGCTCTGGCGGGCGAATCTGCAACAGCGTTTGGATGTGGAAGGGTTGCGCGATGCACTGCTGGCCGTTTCCGGACAGCTGGATACCACCGTGGGTGGGCCTTCCTTGCCAATCGAGGACACGAACCGGCGCCGGACCCTCTACGCGCAAATCGGCCGCACCAAGCTGGACTTGACGCTGGCGTTATTCGACTTCCCGAATCCGAACGCAACCAGCGAGCAGCGTATGGTGACGATGGGCCCGATGCAGCGGCTTTATTTCATGAATAACAGTTTCGTCGCGCTGCAGGCGAAGGCTTTGGCGGACCGTTTGGCGGCTTCCGGCGGCGATTCCCGCGCGCGGCTCACGCTTGCCTACCGGCTGTTGTTTGGGCGCGTGCCAACGGAATCTGAACTGAAGCTAGGCCTGGCCTTCCTTGAAAAGACCGGGGATTCGTGGCCACAATATACGCAGGTGCTGCTCAGTTCCGCTGAGTTCAGTTCGGTGAATTAGGAGGCTTCCCAATGAATCGACGTGACGCGTTGAAGACTATCGGCGCCGGGTTCGGGACGGTGGGCTGGATGAACCAGTTGCAAGCCGAATCGCAGGCGTCCACGCTGGCCGCTCCGCTGGCGCCGAAATCGCCGCACTTTCCGCCCAAAGCGAAGCGCGTGATCTTCCTGTTTCTCAATGGCGGCATGTCCCACGTGGACACGTTCGATCCGAAGCCGATGTTGATCAAGCATGACGGCGAGCCGCTGCCCGGACCGAAGATTGTCACAGACCGGGCGTCCGGCAATCTGATGCGCTCGCCTTTCGAATTCCGCAAGTATGGCCAGAGCGGCACTGAGGTCAGCGAGATTTTCCCGAGAGTGGCATCGAAGATTGACGACTTCTGCGTCATCCGCTCGATGTATTCCGACAACGGCAATCACGGGCCATCGCTGTTGATGATGAATAGCGGCCACGGCTTGACTGGGCGGCCTGCCATGGGTTCCTGGCTGACGTACGGATTGGGAACGGAGAATCAGAATCTGCCGGGATTTGTGGTCCTGTGCCCCGGATACCCGGTGTTGGGCGCGCAGTTGTGGGATTCTACTTTTTTGCCTTCGGTACACGGCGGCACCTACATCCCCAGCGGCGAGCGCGATCCGGACAAACTGGTGCAGAATATTCGCAACGCCACTTATTCCGCCGCCAACCAGGAACGGCAATTGTCCTTGCTGGATCAGTTGAACCGGTCCTACGTGGACCAGGTGGGCCACCAGCCTGGGCTCGAAGCAGGCATTCAGGCTATGGAAGTGGCTTACCGCATGCAGACCGAGGCCCCGGGCGTCTTCGACATCAGTAAGGAAAGCCAAGCCACGCGCGACCGCTATGGGAACGGTGATTTTGGCCGGGGCTGTCTGATGGCCTTGCGCCTGGCCGAAAAAGGCGTACGCATGGTGCAGGTTTACTTTGGAAACTTTCAGCCCTGGGATAGCCACGACGACATCCGCATTCACGCCAAGCTGGCCAACGCCGCCGATGCACCGATTGCCGCGTTGGTGGAAGACTTGAAGGCCCGCGGGATGTTCGACGATACGCTGCTGATTGTCGGCAGCGAGTTCGGACGCACTCCCATGATTCAGAACAGCGGTCTGGAAAAGGTGGGCAACGGCCGGGATCATAACGTTCACGGTTTTTGCACACTGCTGGCCGGGGGCGGCGTGAAAGGAGGGACCACCTACGGCGCCACGGACGACTTCGGATTCAAGGCCGTTGAGAAGCGTTGTCATGTGCATGACCTTCATGCCACTGCGCTGCACCTGTTGGGGATCGATCACAAGCGGCTGACCTATCGCTACAGCGGACGCGATTTCCGCTTAACGGACGTTTCCGGTAATGTGATCAAGGAAATCCTGGCGTAATCACGATAGAATCGTAAAGTTCCCAGGGAGGAAACCCACATGAATCGCCATGCGATGCTGATTCTTGCCGCAACCCTTGCAGGCTCCGCCGCTCTATCCGCGCAGACCAACCCCATAAGCACGGAGGTTAGACAAGCCTATACCGGCATCAAAAATAACCTTTCGAAAATGGCCGAGAAGATGCCGGAAGAGAATTACGCATTCAAGCCGACACCGGAAATCAGAACCTTCGGCCAACTGGTGGCCCATGTTGCCGACTCCCAACTGCGCACCTGCTCTGCTGTGAAGGGCGAGATGAAGACGGGCACCGCCGGCAGCAAGACTGCGAAGGCCGACATTGTGGCTGCGCTGAAAGAATCGTTCGCCGAATGCGATGCGGCCTACGACTCACTAACGGACGCGAATGCCGCCGAGATGATCAAGACCGCGCGCGGCATGCGGACCAAGCTAGGCGCACTGGTTGGCAATACCACGCACTCCAATGAAGAGTACGGCTACATGTCGGTCTACCTGCGGTTGAAGGGTCTAGTTCCGCCTTCCAGTGAACCGAAGTAGCGAGATCGTCCTTTTCCATGCGGCGGCTGACCTGGGCGCCGCCGCGCAAATTGCCGCGCATCTGGAATTTCTAGCCGAAGCGCAAGTCCGGCTGGAGGTGTTCTGCGACGGCGATTCCGTTGAAGATGTCTGGGCGCAAGGCGAGGACGCCCCGGCCATCTTGCTGCTGCTCTCCCCGTCGTCAGTCCCCTCTGCTGCGACGCGCGAAAAGTGGCCGTCGATTTTGCGGCATCGGGAATCAAGCGCCTTGCCGCCCATCGGGCTGATTTCGATAGCGCCATGCAAGTGCCCGCCGATCCTGGAGCGCAAGCACTTCTTCCGCTATGCCGACAATCCGCGGCGAGCCTTGCGCGAGCTGGCGTACTGGGTTTCCAATCTGGCGGAACGCACCAAAACGCATTTCAGCCCCGCTCGCCAGTCTTGGTTTGCAGGGCGCGGCGTGGAACTGGAGCAGTTGTGGGAATCACTGGTGGATGAGGCCGGGGTTACCATTCTGGCCAGCGCGGCTGCAGCAAGCGGAAAGTCGACACTGGCGCAGGAGTTTGTCCGTGTGGCGAGCCGTCATTTTCGCGACGTCCTTTGGATCGAGTGTGGCACCCGGACGGAGATTTCCATTGCCGGCGAACTGGCGGCGCGTTTGGGTGTTTCCCTTGGGAACCACGGTGAGGACGCCTTCGCGCGAATCGGCACCCGGATCCAGGAACGGCGCGTCTTACTGGTGCTGGACGATGCGGCCGAGGGCCTCCCCATTTCGACAGCCGGCGGTGGGCGGGCGTCCGTCCTGGTGACAACCCGGTCGGAGGCTGTGAGCCTACTGCCGGGCGCCACGGTGATCCCTGTTGAGCCCATTCCGCTTCCCGCGATGGATGCGTCCACGCTGCACCCAGCCGCTCATGAGCTATTGAGATCCCTACAGATCTGCCGCCCGCTGGCCTTGGCGACGCGGATTGCCAGGTTGGAGGAAGCCGAGGCGCAGGAGGCGTGCCGCATTCTGGTGGAGGCGCGATGGATCGACCCAATGGATGCAGCCGGCCTTTGTTATCGCCTGGGTGCGGGTGCGGTGGAGCCGGTTGGTGAAGAATACCGCCGCCGTCACGCCGAGGCACTAGCCGAATCGTTTTCGAAGTGGGGAACGCAGCCCGGCTCCTGCAGAACCCTGCTTGCCGAGATGGATACCGCCTTCGCGTGGGCGTTGCGATCCAACTGGAAGCTGGCCATCCGATTGGGGCACTGTGCGGCTGGATTCTTGAACCAGGAAGGACGCCTCGCCGAGGCGATCTATATCTACAGACAGCTTCTCACCGCCGCTCAGGAACAGAACGATCCGGACGAAATTGAGAACTGCATGCAACAGCTTTCCTGGGTGGATGAACAGGAAGGAAACCGCCACCGCACGCTCCGAAACACGGAGCAGACAACCTTTAATTTCTCAGACTGAATGCGAGCCGCTCTTGTTTCGAGGCGCTGGCCACGGAAACGGCGAGCGTGACTGCAGTGGCGGCCACCAGGGCGATGGCAGCTAAGCGGCGGTTCCTCAGCGTCTTCCTGTGATTCGCCTGAGTGTTAATGCTTGGGATATCCCGGACTTGTTTGCACTTCCTTTATTTGTTCCAGATGGCGTTCATTGTGGGCCGGAATCATCAGCAGCGCCTGGTACACATCGATGGTTCCGAACGGTGCTTGTAGAAACGCCGCGCGTAAAGGCTCCGGCGTGGTCTGAATGTAGCGGATGTTCCGGTCGCGGCTTTGCAGAAAGTGCTGCAGCACCTCGTCCTTCGTCTTCCAGCGGCCGGTGGGGACGAAGCCTTCGGGCGCCTTCGCTTTGTTGCCGCGGTCCGTCATGCCCGCGATGATGCGCTTATCTTCTACCTTTGTTTCGGGCGCGGCCAGCGGCTTGGCCAGCCCACCCATCGCATATTGATACAGGTTGTCCTCGGCCAGGGCGATATGTTCGGACACCTCCGCCACGGACCAGCGATCCGGCGACGGTTTGTAGCTCCACTGTTCCTGGCTGACACCGGCCAGTGCATCCACAAACTGCTTCCGGGTGGCGTGCAGATAGCTCATGGCGCGGTCGCGGTCGCCCTGGGGCAGGGAACCCGCGGCGGCCGCGGGCGAGACACTCACTTCCTTGAAGTAGATGGTGGAAGCCTGATCGTGATTTTGTAGCCCGATGTATCCAAAATCGGCGCGCGGGCCGCGAATCGGCTCGAACCATTCTTTCCTCTCCGGCACCGCTTGATCGTTCAGGAACTCATTCACCGTTTCACCGTTCAGCAGCACGGTGGTCTTCTTACCTTCAATTTGAATGTCCATGGTGTTCCATTCGCCGCCGGGCTTCTGCGTGCGCTTGGTCACCTTGCTGAGCGAGTACAGCGCTCCGGTGCAGTGCCAGTCGTCACCGGCCGCATCGATCTGGACCTCGTATCCGTTGTGGACTCCGTACCACGGATCGCCCGGCGCCTCCGGCATGCGAATATACACGCCGGAATTGGCTCTTGGGCTCGCCGTCTTGAACACTACGTGGATTGTCTGGTTCCCGAACTTCTGGCCGGTGTAATAGAGCAACCCCATGCCGCCTTCGGTCTTCAGCATCCCGTCTTCCACCAGGAACCGGCCCGGCCCCACCATTCGCCAGCCGGTCAAATCTTTACCGTTGAACAGTTGTTTGGGGTCTGCCGCCGTTAACAGGGACGCCGCCGAGAGAATTAGAATCGAGAGCCGCATATCGACCCAGTCTACCCGAATCATTTACCGGCAGGCATGAACTTCACGCAGACCGGGAAGGGAACGTCCAGTTTATCGCCGGTGGGAGTCAGCTTGCCGTTCTTCGCGTCGATCCGGAAGACAACCACGCCGCCTGCGTCCTGATTGGCGGCAAACAGGAACTTTCCCGTTGGATCGATGCCGAAATTCCTCGGCGTCTTACCTTGCGTGGAGGTGTGGCCCGCTGCTGTCAACATGCCGGTCTTCTTGTCGATGGTGAAGGCGGCGATGCTGTCGTGTCCCCGGTTTGATCCGTAGAGAAACTTGCCCGATGGGTGCACCTGCACCTCCGCCGTGGAAGTCTCCGCGGTGAATCCGGCGGGTAGCGTGGTGATGGTCTGGATTTCTTTCAGCGTTCCTGCTGCCTTGTCATAAGAGAAGGCCGTCACCGTGGATTTCATTTCGTTGATGACGTAACCGAACTTGCCGGCCGGATCGAAAGCAAAGTGGCGCGGACCGGATGCCGGCGCAACCTTGGTAAACGGCGGCGTGTTCGGCGTCAAGACGGCGTTCGCGGCATCGAGTTTATACACCAGGACTTCATCCAGACCCAGGTCGGCCACAATGGCGAACCGGTTGTCTGGCGAAGGATTGATGGAGTGCGCGTGCGGACCTTCCTGACGTTCTTTATCGGCGCCGCTTCCTACGTGTTGAATGGCTGAGGCTGCTTCCGCCAGCTCGCCATTGTCCTTAATAGGCATGGCTGCGATACTGCCGCTGCCGTAGTTGGCCACCAGCAAAGTCTTGCCCGTCGCGTCCACTTTCACATAGCAGGGACCCGAGCCCTTGGAAGACACCGTGTTCAACTTGGTGAGCAGTCCGGTCTTGCCATCGATGGAGAAGGCACTGACGGCACCGCTCTTCTTTCCCTGGAAGTCGTCAATCTCGCTTACCGAATAGAGAAAGCGGTGGTTGGGGTGAATGGCCACGAACGATGGATTGACCGTCTCCGCCGCCAGGCCGATCTTAGTCAGCTTGCCCGTCTTCGGCTCAAACCGGTAGACGTAGATTCCCTTGCTCTCGCCCTTGGTGTAGGTGCCGATGTAGACGAACAATTCTCCGCCGGCATCCTTCGCGGCCGCGCGTTTCGGCGTCACTAGGGCCAGAGTCAGGATCAAGGTGGAAAGGACGAGGGTGGACTGCGGTATGAATTTCATTGGTTTCATGAGAACCCATCCGGCACCAGGAATGCAACTGTTGAATTGTGGCCCTGCTGGGCGAGTGCCGGGGGCAACGCCGAGGTACGCAAATTCACACTTGCCTACCCGGCTTGCGCCCGCGCCATCCGGCACGATACTTCGGGCGCGCCACCCGTTACTGAGAAGAATGAGCGCCGTAGGAGGGTGCAAAACTCTCTTTGAGATTTCTCTCGCGCTGCGCACTCAGAAATTGCCATTATGCGAATGCTATGCAGCGGAATACATCTCACTGTTATCCTGGCCATCGCGAGTGTGTTGGGGATTGCCGAATCCGACACTCGCATTGTCCCGCTGGATGCGGTGGCACCGTCTGTTTTTCAGACCGGGCTCACTTCCGGAGTTCAATTCACCCTCCTCGAAGCGAATCCAAATTCCCCTCAGCAACTGCTGGATGGTGACCAATTCACCTTCGGACTGAATGTCGCGGGCGCGTCAATCGTCCCGTTGGGCGCTATCACGGTCAACGGAACCGGCTTCAGCCCCGCAAATTTCACCGCCGTGTTGAGCGCTGATTCGCAGCAAATCGTATTGACCTATCACGGACCGGCGGTTTCCTTCGGTTTGGGAGGCAGCATTACCCTTTCGGCAAACCTATTGCTCTCGCAGGGTACCTCCGGGTTTGTGACTTTGCAGACACCCCGAGAACGGCTTCAAACGCCACAGAGTTTTGCCGCAAGTATCTCTGGCGTCAGCTTTGAGTCGCAATCGGCGAATCTGGATCGTTCGGCGTCGCGGGGTCCGGTGGGTGTTGCGGGACCCACTGGGGCGACGGGCGCGCAAGAGCCGCGGGGACTGACCGGATTGTCCGGACCCGAGGGGCCGCAGGGAGTCAATGGCTCGCCTGGTGCCGTGGGACCCGCTGGGCCCGCTGGAGGCGGTGCCCCGGGAATGGTATATCGCGCGGCGTGGAACCCGGCGACCGTTTATACAACTGGAGACGTGGTGAGTGTCGATGGGAGCAGTTACGTATCGCTGGTAAGCAACAATACTGGACTCGCCCCAGCATCGAGTGGAAATCAATCGGCCGTGTTGGTGCAGGCGGGGGCACCGGGAAGCCGCGGAGCCACCGGCGCAACGGGTGCCCCAGTGAGTTTCCAGGGGACATGGAGCGGCGCTACATCATTTAGCACGGGCAGAACAGTTTTCTTCAACGGGTCCAGCTATATCAGTCTGAGCGACGCCAATCTAGGGAACACGCCTTCCAATGGAGTTCCGTGGGCATTGCTGGCGGCGCAAGGATCTACCGGAGCTACTGGAGCCGCAGGGTTTGCGGGAGCTACGGGCGCTACCGGAACGGCAGGGGCAAGCGGGGCTGCCTCGATTGTGGCCGGGCCAGCCGGTTCTACCGGGGCAACCGGTGCGACTGGTGCCACTGGTGCGACGGGAGCATCGGTTACCATTCAAATGATCGACGTCTGGGTGCCGACCGTTGACCGACGATGGTTGATTCTGCCGCGGTACACTCAGCCGGAGAAAGACCTTTCGCTGCTACTTCAAAAGCTACGGATTGAGCTTCCGGCTCAGCCTCCGCCACGTATTACTTCCTCTGCCTCCCTCCCCTCCACCTCTGTCTAGTACCGCTTTGTGGTGGAGACCTAGCGATATCCTCTACTGATTCCAGGAGACTTAGCCCCTCAATGCCCTCGAACTGCAAAAGTCGGGGTAGACCTAAGTGACGTTACCGCTCGGTGCCGTCTCTTGCCAGCGAGATGCCGCCATCCGTTGAGACTGACCAGCGGTATTGTCACTGACATGCCTGATAAAGTTATTCCCTTTCCACCTTCGCCGCGAGTGGTAGATATTCCTTGCCTTTGGCGTTCGTGTGTCATCTTTTCGATCGGCCGGAGGCGATTTGCCTTCGATTTCACCAGTTCCGCTACCCTTTGCACCGGTTGCCGCGGCGAAGACGACATCCCGGAAGACCGCAAATGTTCGGTTCGAGCAATGGTTGAAACTCCGCAGTCAATGCCGATTAACGGGCAAATCACTCATTCCAAGTGACTTTAAATCCGAACTGCATCACACGCATAGACCCACCCAAGGCATGTTAGAAGCTGATCTTCAGCCCCAATTGCATTACTCGCATGGCGCCGCGCAGCGTGCGGATTTCTCCGACGCGCGGAGCGTCGGGAGTGATGGAGTTGAGCGAGACGAAACCCAGATTATTGGGCTGGCCGAAGAACGGCGTATTGAAAGCATTGAAGGCCTCGGCGCGGAACTGCACCTTGACGCGCTCCGTGACGGCGAAGTTCTTGAAGAAAGAGAAATCGATGTTGCGCTGCCCGGGCGAATCCATGATGTTGCGGCCGGAGTTGCCATAGTGGCATAGGTCAGGGCGGCTGGCGATATTGCAGTTGACACGCTGGAAGGCAAGCGGATTGTACCAGAGTGCGCGGTTGGCATTGTCGAGACGACCGTCCAGAAGCCGGTCGGGCCTGACGGGCGTTCCATCGCCGCCGGTGTTCAGGTCGTTCTGTCCGACGGTCGGAGTCCAGGGGAAGCCGGAGCGGATCGACAGAATTCCGTTGGTCTGCCAGCCTTTTAGCAAGGCGCCTGTCACGCCGGTTAAGTGCTGGCCGAAGGGTATCTCGTAAACGTAGTGGATGACAGCATTATGGGTGAGGTCAAAGGAGGTGCGCCCACGAGACCCCGCACGATCGTTGGCGACTTGGCGCATGGCTCCTTCGTTGCCACCGTCCTCTCCATCACCATTCGCCTTGCTATAGGTGTAAGCAACGCCAAAAGTGAATCCGCGCGAGTACCGGCGTTCCAGTTTGGTCTGCAGGCCATGATAGTGCTGGTTGGAATAAGAATCGAACGCGAAAATCCGGCCAAGCGTTTGAACGCCTTTCTGGGGCTGGGAAGGATCGTAGAATTGTCGCACCGGACGGCGTGCCTGGAAGTTGGTATCGGACGAGGGCAGAGCGCCATTGTAGTTCTCATACGAGTTGGCGGAATGGGTCGTTTTGCTGCCTACGTAGCCAACGGTTAGCGACATGGCGCCGGGAAGTTCGCGCTGAATGTCGAAACTCCATTGCCAGACGTCGCGCTCTTGACGGTCTGGTTCCAGGCGCCAAACGCTAACGGGAGGATTGGCGACGTTTCCACTAAATGGATCATCCAGAGTCAGGATCGGCTGGCCGGCCCGGAAGCGGCGCGTTGGCGCGTTGGCAACCGCATCGGTGACGGAATCGTATTGCTGAAAACCGGATAGCGGCGGCATCAGATTGGCTGTGCTGATTTGAACAAAATGCTGGGGACTGGTGTACTGTCCGGCACCGGTTCGGATTACCCATTTGGCTCTCGGACGGTAAGCGATGCCAAGGCGCGGCTGCCAAAATGGCGCCACCTGCTTCCAGAACTTCTCTTTGGCTTGAGCGGATTCAACAGCTGGGAAAAGAGTGGGGATCTGTTGCCCAGAGGATGTAGTGTATTGCTTTTCCAGGGCGACGGTGCGCACGTGGCCCAGCAGATCGTATGGGTTGCCCATATAGTCGAAGCGAAGTCCGGCGGAGATGGTGAGATTGGACGTGGCCCTCCATTCGTCGGTGACGTAAGCGCCTACGCGCCGCGAGCGCATGTTGACGGATGGATAGCCTTCCGCTGTCTGCGCGCGCGTTGGATAGCCGAGCAGGAGCGAAGCGAAGTCAAGCCCGCTTTCGTTAGGGGAAAAGCTCAACGCCCCGCGAGTGAGATTGGCGGCGCGGCGGTCCATGGCGGCATGAACGATAAGCAGTCCGGTTTTTAGCGAGTGCTTGCCGCGGATCACGGAAAGATTGTCGGCGATCTGGTAGCTGTAAGTATCGTCGGTACGGCCGTTGGAATCGCCGATGGTAAAGCCGATGCCCGGGACGCCTGTTTCCGCGGGCGTGAACTTGCGGTTACCATCACCGGCGACGCGGAACTGGCCGATTCCCAGCGTGTCCACATCGAAGTTTGAATTCGAACGGGGATTCACGTAGTTGTCGCCCCAGTTGTTTATACCGAATCGAAATTCGTGAAGGACGTTAGCACTGAATGTGTGTATCCATTGGGTAGCGACGTTGTAGGCGTCGGAGTACCGGTCTTCCGGAAAATTCGGATTGATCTGATTGGCTTGCCATTTGGATTTATCGAGAGCGAATCGTCCGAAGACCTTATCCTTGCTGGTCAGGTAATGATCTACGCGGCCGAAATATTGACGGGCGCCGATGATGCTGGGGATCGCGCGGCTGGCGGTGAAATCAAGTGGGTCCAGTTGTTGGAAGTCCGGCAGCGGAAGATACTTGTTGATTACGTTCAAGGCGCCTTTGTGCAAGCGCGAGGCGGGAATGACATTCCCGTTAAACGGCAACCCGGTGATGGGATCGTAGATGATGATGGGCGCGCGGACGGCTCTGCCAGTGGCTGGATTGATGGGGGGATTCAGCAGACGGGAGAAATCACCGCTGCGGAAGTCCTGGCTGGGGAACCAGGCGGTGGAGATACTTTCCTGTGTCTGCCGCCGCTCCTCGTAGTTGAATGACCAGAAGGTGCGGTTCTTAATGATCGGCCCGCTGACAAATCCACCGAACTGATTGCGGCGAAGGCGATCTTTCTTGAGTCGTCCGGCGCTGGCCGGCCGTCCGAAGTTGAGGAAATAATTTTCAGCGTCCAGGAAGTCGTTGCGGATGAATTCCCAGCCGGTACCATGAAATGCGTTTGTCCCGGTCTTGAGAGATATTTCCACCCGGCCGCCGGAGCTTTGTCCAAACTCCGCCGAGTAGGTTCCGGTCTGTACCTTGAACTCTTCCACGGCATCAATGGAAGGCGTGAAGCTGGAAATGTTGTAAAGAGGCGTAATGGATTCAACGCCATCCAGCGTGATGCTCTGGTGCACCTCCCGCTGGCCGTTGGAGATGATTGACATCCCGCCGCCGGGAATCGGGAAGCCTCCCTGGCCATCCGCACCGCCGCTGCGGGTGCCGTATTGCACACCGGGAACCATGGCGGCCAAGTGGATGAGATTGCGGCCATTCAGCGGTAGATCTGAGATACGCTTGTTTTCGATGACTTGGCCGACGGTGGCACTTTCGGTTTCGAGTACCGCACCGGAGGCGACCACTTCGACAGACTCGGTGACGTTACCCAATTCCATTGTGAAATCGACGCGGGCCTTCTGTTGCGTTTCCAGCTTCAGCCCAGTCACCGTTTGGGAGCGGAATCCTTGCATTTCCGCGTGTATGGTGTACTGGCCGATTTCAAGTAGAGGGAACGCAAACTCGCCCGTCGCATCCGTCGACTTTGTAAGGCTCTGGCCAGTGGCCGCGCGCGTGATGGTAATTGAAGCCCCTGATAAGACTGCGCCGGAGGAATCTTTCACAAGGCCAAGAATCTCTGTCGCCGTCGTTTGCGCGTGGAGTGCGGGCAAGCAAAACAGCGAGGAAATCAGAACCAGTGAATGGAAATTTTTGAATGTAGTAAATCGAGTGAACAAAGTGAACCTCATGGTAATTTGACTGAGTATACTAGCTCTGTACAATTAGTCAATCGCTTTCCAACGGGAAACTTATGATCGAATCCAGCTATTGGGACCGCACCGACAGTTTTGAAGAGAAGATCAAGATGCTGGAGGCGGCCTGGAAGCGCAAAGACTTCCGCCTGGCGCGAGCCCTGGCTCATTCTTTACGCAACACCGCCATTCAGGCGCAATCGGAAGAACAGATCTCCGGAGATCCGGTTGCAGGGAACAGCCGGCTGGAATCAGTGAACTCGCTACCTGCCCCATGGCGTGCCTGGGCGCAAGGCTGGAAGTACTTTCAGGTAATCGTGTTGGATGAAACAGTGGGTCAGCCTAGGCCACCTGAACCGGTGGAATTGACGCTCAGCATTCCCGCGGAGCACGCCGCTTCGCTTGGGCGGGAGGTGCGCGTGGCGCGAGTGGCCGGCGGGCACTTGCGTGAAGTTCCGTGCCAAGTGTACGGCGAAGTTCGCCGCGGGCAGCAGCGGTCTTGCAAGGTGCTGATCCTGGCCACCGGGGCCGCCCATCAGCGCCAGACCTATCTCATCCTCTACGGCAACCCCGACGCCGAACTCCCGCAGTATCCCACCGATCTCGAAACGCGCGGCGAAGGCTTTGCACTCGACATTGAAAACGACTTCTTTCGTGCGTCGCTTTCACGCCAGATGGGTCAGCTGGAGCGGCTAACAATCAAGCGGGAGCATGGACTGGAACTTTTCGCGGGCGGCGAAGGGCACGGCGAACCCCCGGGTATCGATTGGGCGCACGACTACGTGACCTCAGGCCGGATGCAAAAGATGCGCATCACCTTATGGGAATCGTGTCCCGATTATGAAGTGGTTCGCGGGCCGCTCTGCACTACCATCCGCCGCTGGGGCTTCCCGTACTCGCCGGTCCATCCCGTCTTTTCTCCGGCACGGATCCATGTGGATGTCGAATACCGCTTCTACGCCGGTCTTCCCTGGTTTCACAAAATCGGCGCCATGACGGCGGTGAAGAACGTCGAGATTGAAGCTCTGCGTGACGATGAGTGGGTGTTCTCCGGACAGTCTTTCACGGACATTCTATGGATGGGTCCAGATGGAAAGCTCCGCACCGGAGACATAGATCCGAAGTTAAAAGACGATGTCTGGGCAATCGGATTTTGCAACGGCGTGAGTAAGGATTCGTTCGTCGCGTTGTTTCTCGAACATCGGGCAGAAGGCCTGCCGTCGCTGAAACATTCTGCCTCCCCAATGATGTTTTATCGCTGGCATGGGCATGTATGGAGCCGCTATCCGCTGCCGGGCAAGGACGTTCCGGCTGGGGCGGTGCTGCACCAGAAAAACGCTTATGCGGCAATCGCGTTTAGCGCGAAGGAGGGCCCGAAACTATTGGAGGATTTGAGGCACCGCCTGGTGAACCCGTACGCCGCTTCGGTTGGGGAGTTGAACCGCTCGATAGCCGCGAATGATCAACCCGGGCGCCTAGCCAGGCCTGGCGAGGCAGCCGACAGTCCCATTCCGAAGCAGTTGTTGTGGGACGCTCTGCTGAACTGCAAAGATGAACAACTCTACGTAACAGATATCAATGTCGTCGATTTGGGCCTGGTCTACGACATACGAGTCCGCGGAGACGTGGTGCATGTGGTGATGACCATGCCGCATCGGGGACGGCCGCGGCTCGGCTACTTTAGCTATGGCTCCGGCGGGAACACTACGCCTGTTCGCCAAGAACTGATGAAAGTTCCGGGAGTGAGAAAAGTCGTTGTGGAGCAGACATGGGAGCCAGGATGGGACTCCAACCGGCTCACGCCATCGGGCCGGAAGAAGCTTGGGTTAGATACGTAGCACCGGGTTACCTGACTCGCTATCGGCAAAAAGAGTACGTAGCTATCCCCACAATCGCGATGGTTTGACCCGCGCCTTGGAAAGGCCGGCCAGTGCATCAATCCCATAGGCGTGGGAGGTCTTCGCCGGAGTCAATCCATATGCATATACAGCCGTCGCGTCATTTTGAATATGCGCCGGCGGGCGCGCGTGGCCTTTCCGCAATCGTTCCGATACCGCCCACTCGCGGTCGGGCTTCTTTCCTGGCAGCGGACCGAACTCATCGGTATCAGAACCTTGGGCCAATAGGACCTGGGACGAGAAAGCCAGCGGGAGTAAAGCGCGAAGAAGTTCTTCTCAGTGAGAATTCTGGAATCGTGAATAAAAAAGGGGCATGCAGAACATGCCCCTTTGACCAACTACTCCTCCACGGCTCTTAGAACTGCAGCCTGAGTTGCCAGCGGATCACTCTTCCGCCGCCATCCATTGCCGTCTCCTTCAAAAAGAGTCCCGGCTGCGAGGCAGTGACATTAGCGGCCACTGTCTGGACAAGTTGAGAAGGCGCGAACGGGCTTACGCTGACCGTTCCATATTGCGGCGTATTAAAGATGTTATAGAATTCCGCGCGAAACTGCAACTGGAACCGCTCGGTGAGATGAATATTCTTGATTGCGTTTACATCCCAATTCTTTAACCCGGGAGCCCGCTGCGTATTTCGCCCCAGATTTCCGCCAGAAGTCCGCTTTAATCCATTATTGGCGGCGATGCCGATGTAGCGCGCATCCTTCGGATCGATCGGCCGGTTCGCATCGTCCGGATTGATATAACCGGTGGGCGAAGCCGGCGCAGGAACCGCCCTAACGCCCGCGCGGCCGGCCGGATTGAAGTTCGGCCGGTCGGCCGTTCCGCCACCCAGGCCATCCGCATCCTGTCCATTAACAATGCTGTACGGCGTGCCGCTCTCATACGTCGTCAGTCCGCTCAGTTCCCATCCGCCAATCAAATGGCCCAGCACTCCTTGTTGGTTCTTCATGAAGGGCAGTTGATAGTTATAGGTGAAGACGCCGCGGTGCGTACGGTCGAAGAATCCCACGGCACGGTCGACGCTCAGACCGCCGTATATTGACGGAACGGATTGGACCGACAGATTCGCGGTATTGCCGTAAGAGAAAATCTCGCTAGTGTTGTCGATCACCTTTGAGAAGGTATAAGCCGCCGTGAAACTCATTCCATTCCGGAAGCGGCGCTTCAGCTCCGTCTGGCCTGAATGATAGATAGAAGAGCCGCCATTGGTGCGGATGGATCGCGAACCGGATAGCGGATCCAGCCGCGCCATTTTCCGGCTGGCGGGAACGGTGTCGGGAACGGCATGCTGTAATTCCACCGGCACCAGTGGATTCAAATCTTCCTGGGCGTACAGCCGGACTCCGCGGGAACCGACGTAGCTGATATCCAAGAGCAGGCTGCCCGGCAGTTCGCGCTGCACTCCGGCCGACCAGCGCATGTAGTAGGGATTTCGCAGATTCTGATCGATTCCGCTTTGGCTGAGCAACGGCGTGATGGCTGGCCGCACCTTCGGGATCAAGGCTGAGAAGTTTGCCGATCCGCGAGGAGTGGCGGTGGTGGCTTGCGAGGATTCGCTCGACGCCACCGCGTTTGGCGCCCCGGCTACCGCGTTCGACGTGATGTTGTTAAAAAAGCTGTCGTAGCCCATGCCGAAGCCCATGCGGATCGCCGTCTTCTTTTCGCCCAGCAGGCGGCCGAACCAGCCGGTGCTGTTGCCCGCGGGCGAGTAAACCAGTCCGGCGATGGGGCCGAAGTTGTTCTTATCCGCATTTACCTTGTTGGGCAGCGTGAACGGGCTCTGGAAGGTGACCGGGTCCACGTTGAAAATTCCAATGTACGCCGGTGTCTTAATCACGTTCATTGGCGTGCCGAAATACTCGTAGCGCAGGCCTATCGTGGCAGTAATCGAATCGGTTACACGCCAGCGGTCTTGTGCAAAATAAGCCTGGCGCACCAGCGAAGGATAGTAGAACGGCGTGCCGAAAGTGCGCGCCGCCGCGCCCACGCCGCCGAAATCGTCCAGGAAATTGGCGAGTCCAGAAAAGGACGTACCCCCGGATGGAGAACTGTTGCCGTAGGACAAGGTCCCGCGATCGTTGAACGGCGCTGCCTGGCGGGCACGCTGGTTCATCAGATCGAAGCCGGCGCGGATGCTGTGGGTGCCGCGCACGACGCTCACGGTATCCTGCAAAACGTAGTTATTGAAAGTTCGACCCTGGGGGAACGAGGAACGTATTCCATACACGCCGCTAGACAGGGTATTGATACTGGCGATGGCGATCTGGGGCAGCGTCGCCCCCAAGGAATTGGCCGGATCCAGCGGGACGTCAAACTCAAAGCGCGTGAAGGCCACTCGAAGTTCATTCGTCATCGAAGGGGAAAAGATATGGGTTTCGTACAAAGCGGCGCTGGTAGTTTTCTGCGAGGCGCTGGTGGTGAAACTGGGAAACGAGAGCGTCTCTCCACCGGTAGGCTGTAGCAGGTCGTCCACCAGCACCCGCCCTGCCAGCGTATCTTTATCGGTAAAACGATGATCTACTTTTACCGCGTATTGGCGGTCCCGCGCCTGCTGCGAATAAGGGATGACAATATGTCCGAATTCCACATCCGGGCGTCCGGCGCCCAGCGGAATCAGGAAATTGTTGAAGACTCCGTTGTACCCGGCGGAAATATTCTGCAACAAATCAGCATTTGCATTCTTGCCTTTCGGGAACAAATTCAGCAGCGTAGCGCGGCCCGCCGCCGTGGGCGAAACCATCTCGTTGCTGCTCTGCGAGAATTGCCGCAGCTCCAGAAAAGACAGGTGGAAGAAGGTGCGGTCGCGAATGATGCGGCCTCCCAGCGTTCCATCGAACTGTTGTTCGGTGCCGGGCAGGTTCTTGCCCCGCGCGCGAATGGACGGGTCCTGCGCCAGCGAGCTTGAAATGGCGTCGTCACGAGTGGAGTCGAGGACGAACCCGGCGGTGCCGTGGAAGGTGTTCGTCCCCGATTTGGTGATCACGTTGACCACGCCGCCACCCGCGCGGCCGAACTCAGCGTCGAAGTTCGATGTTTGCACCGAAACCTCCTGTACCGAGCCCGGATTCCCGATGGTAAATGCTTGACCTGCAACGGAAATATCGTTGTTATCGGTCCCGTCGATCATGAAATTGTTCGATCGGCCGCGCCCGCCGTTCACAATAAATGAATTGCTGGGAGTTGCGTATTTGCTGCTCACCACGCCCGGTGCGGTGGTGGCCAGCGTTACCGGGTTCCGGTTTGCAAACGGAAGCTCCTGGATGTCGTTGACGGCTATGCTTTTGCCGCGTCCCATGGTTTCCGCCTGCAGTTGAATGGAGCCAGCGTTTACCTCAATGACCTGCTGCACCTCGCCGAGTTGCAGATTGGCATCCAACGTTACTACTTGCGCGGCGCTGACTTCGAACTGCTGCATGCTGAACGTCTGAAATCCCGTAGATTTCACCTTCAGTGAGTATCGGCCCAAGTCGACCGCGTCAAACCGGTACACGCCAGCCTCGTTAGTAGTTGTGATCCGGTTTACGTTTGTCGCCAGCGCCGTTAACTCCACTGTTGCACCGGGGACAACGGATTTCTGGGAATCCGCTACCCGGCCGCTCACCGTTCCGCGGCTGGTTTGCGCCTGCGAGGGTAATACCGCCAACAATGACAGCAGACACACCTGTAGCCAGGCGCGTCTTGACCTGAAAGACCACATAGGAGAAACTCCCGAATTGTAGATTTTGTCACCCGGCGAGCCGGGATTGAACTCGGCTCGATTCTAGCATCGCTCCGCACGGGATACAATTCGTTTTTCCTATGACTTTTCATAGACTTAAGCAGTGTGAAGGGTGTGATGACGGGGCTGTTGGCAGGGGGAGTGGCGCAAAACAGGTGACATCACTTTAGAAGACGGTTCAACCATTTTGTTTCGTTGGAGTTACGTCTTTAGAAGGCCGTGAGAAACGAGTGATTCTGGCGATTCAAAATTACGGAACAGAACGAAAGATTAAACTTGCTTAATGCCAGCTATGGAATCACTTCCACGTCGGTGAGGAGCATCAATCCTTCCTTGACTAGCGGGCGAATTTCGGGGATCGCTTTCCGCAGTTTGTCTTCGTCGTCCACTACGATGATGGTGACTGGCCGATCATCCGAGACGCCGAAAAGCCGCTTGCGGTGGATCCTGTGGTGGCTGCCGAAACCCATGATGCCCATCTGCACGGTGGCGCCGGAAATCTCAAATTGCACCAGCCGCCGTAGAATGGCTTCGTAGAGCGACAAATCGCCCCATTGGTCGGATTCATCCACAAAGATCATCAGCATCTTGGTTGGTGGCGTCATGGCTCTCCCGTTTTCCTTCCCGCAACTAGAGCATACAAACCCGGCAGCGCCAGCAGAGTTAGCAGCAGCGTGGACAGTAATCCGCCCACAACTACCGTGGCCAATGGCCGCTGCACGTCCGATCCAATGCCGCTCGCCCGGGCAGCCGGCACCATACCCAACAGCGCCACCATGATCATCATCAACACCGGACGCATCTGCGCGATGGACCCCTGCACCACGGCGTCCGCCACGGTGATTCCAGGATTGCTGCGCCGCAGCCGGTTAATCTCGGCTACCACCAATACGCCGCTCATCACCGCGACGCCGAACAGAGAAATGAACCCCACCGCCGCCGACACGCTGAGATTGATTCCACGCATATACAGAAAAATAATGCCGCCTACCAGGGAAAATGGCACATTCAACAAGACAAGTCCGGCGTAAACCGTGGAGCCAAACATGAAGAATAAAAGCACGAAAATAATGGCAATGGTAATTGGCAGAATCACCGTCAGGCGTTTTCGCGCGCGCTCCAGATTTTCAAACTGGCCGCCCCATTCCACGTGATAGCCGGCGGGCAACTTAATCGCCGCATCGAACTTCTGCTGCGCCTCGGCGACAAAGCTGCCCTGGTCGCGGCCGCGGATATTGGTTCTGACAGTAATCTGGCGGCGATTCTCACGGCGCGCAATAATACTGGCACCCGTCACCACTTTGATTTCGGCAAGCTGCGACAACGGAATGCGTCCGCCATCATGAGTCGGAATCAAAATCTTGCTGATCGCGCTGGGATCGATTCGGGATTCCGGCGTGTACCGCACGGTGATATCGAACCGGCGTTCGCCTTCGAACATAGTGCTCACCGCCCGCCCGCCAATGGCCAGCTCAATCACGTCCTCCACATCTTTCACATTGATACCGTAGCGCGCCACTTCCTGGCGGTTTACCTGAATTCGCAACTGGGCCTGATCTTCTTCCTGCTCAATGGCGCTGTCGGCCGCCCCGGGAACCTTCTTGATAATCTCCAGCGTCTCGGCCGCTTTGGCGCGCAGCACTTGTAGATCCCCTCCACCGATGATTACTGCCAGATCCGCCGCCGATCCGGTGACCGCTTCGGTCACGTTGTCGATGATCGGTTGCGTGAAACTCAACGAAGCGCCTGGAACCTGGTTTCGCAGCTTCTTCGAGAATTCTTCCACCAGCTGCGCCTTGGTCTTACCGCCCTGCCATGTATCGTACGGATTCAGCGCCACGAACACTTCGTTCCGGTTGGGACCGTAGGGGTCCGTTCCAGAATCGTTTCGACCGGTTTGCGAGGCTACGAGCTTTACTTCCGGCGACTGGCGTAGAATGGTGCGGATCTGCGAAGCTACCTGCGACGATTTCTCCAATGAAATGCCTGGCGGCAAGTTCGCCCTCACCCAGATGACGCCTTCGTCCAACTGAGGCAGAAACTCCGAGCCCAACAGCGTGCCGATGCCGAAGGCAGCCACCACAACACACACCGATACGGCCACCACCAGCTTGGGATTGACCACCACGCGCTTCAAGATCTGCGCGTACCTTACCTCCAGCCACTGCAGCACCGGGTTGTGCCATTCCTTGGATCCATTGCGGAACAGATAAGTAGCCAGCGCGGGAATTAACGTCAAAGCCAGCAACATGGATCCCAATAGCGCATAGCAAACCGTGAATGCCATCGGCGTGAACAAGCGGCGTTCCACCCGTTCCAGCGTGAACAGCGGAATATAGGCGGCAATGATAATCATCAGCGAAAAGAAGATAGGCCGCTCTACTTCCAGCGCTGCCTCCCGCACGGCTGAGACTACACTTTGGCCGGTCCGGTCCTTCTTCTCTTGCCCCAGCGTATGAACGATATGCTCCACCATCACCAGCGTGGCGTCGACAATGATTCCAAAATCGAGTGCGCCCAGGCTCAGCAGGTTTGCCGGGATACCGGTGAAGTGCATGCAGACGAAGGCAAACAACAACGAGAGCGGAATGGTGATTGCCGTTAGCAGCGCGGCTCGCACGCTGCCCAGGAATAGAATCAGCACCGTCACCACGATGATCAAACCTTCCATCAGCGTGTGGGTCACCGTGCCGAGCGTGTTATCCACCAGATCCGTGCGATCGTAGATGGGCCGCAGCTTCACACCCTTGGGAAGCCGGTTCGCATTCAGATCTTCGACTGCTTCTTTGATCCCCTTCAGTACCTCGGTCGGATTCTCGCCACGGCGCATCAGCACGATGCCTTCAATTGCTTCGTTGCGGTCGTCCACGCCGAAGATTCCGGTTTGCGGGGCAGCGCCTATTGTGACGCGTCCTAAATCGCGAACCAGCACCGGTACGCCCTTGGTGGCGGAGATCACGATGTTTTCAATGTCGCTGATGGATTCAATCTGGCCCACACCGCGGATCACCATCGATTGCTGGTGGTTGTCCAGAAGCGCGCCGCCGGCGTTCTGATTATTGGCGTCCACTGCCTGCGCAATCACCGCGATGGAGAGGTTGTATTTGTCCAAAGCCAGCGGATCGATCTCAATCTGATACTGCTTGATCAAGCCGCCGAACGGAACCACGTCGGCCACGCCATCCACCTGCCGGAAGCGCGGTTCAACCACCCAATCCTGCAACTCGCGCAAGCGGATCGCGTCGGGTTTCTGGCCGGCATCGATCACATACTTGTACAATTCCCCGATGGGTGTGGAAAGCGGTCCCAGTGTGGGGGTTACATTGTTCGGCAACTGCGCATCGCGCAGCTTCTCAAGAACCACCTGCCGCGCGAAGTAATCATCGGTGCCGTACGCGAATGTCAGCTCCACCACGGAAAGTCCAAAGATAGTCCGTGAGCGGCGCGCAATCACGTTCGGCACGCTGTTCAAGGCGCGCTCCAGCGGAACCGTAACCTGCTGCTCCACTTCTTCAGACGCGCGGCCAGGAAATAGAGTAATTACCACCACCTGCGTGTCTGAAATATCGGGATAGGCCTCAATCTTGAGCTGGCCAAAGGCCCAAATGCCCATGCCGATGAGCGTCAACCCCATCAGTAGGGTGATGAACCGTTGCTTGAGTGCAAACCGCAGTAATTTGGCGATCAAGTGATGTGTCCCTTAAATCCCTTTGAGTAACATCACACCGTCTACTACCACTCGATCGCCAGCCTGCAAACCTTGCAGAATCGCCACACCGTTCTTAACGCGCGGACCTACCGTGACGGTGCGCTGCACAAACACACCCGTCGATTTCTCCACGTAGACCACGTTTTGTCCGTCGCCTTGAATCACCGTGCCGGCGGGGACCACGGGCCGCAGTTCCATGGCTTCTACGTGCCGTATCTTTCCAAACATTTCAGGCCGCAGCCGGCCGCGGGAATTATCCATTTCCGCGCGCACTTTCACGGTGCGGGTTTGCGGATCCACCACGTCGGCAATCCTGGTCACGCGTCCGGTGAAGGTCTCATCCGGGTAGGCAGCTAGTACAATCTCCAGACGTTCATTGATCTTAATCAAGCGGATGGAGCTTTCCGGCACATCGGACGCCACCCATACCGTGCTGAGGTCGGCTATGGTCATTACCGGTGCGTTGGTGTCGTTGCGGAATTCGCCCGGCACCGCGGTCATTTCCAGCACCTTCCCGGAAATGGGCGCGCGCACCACCAGCTTCTGGCCGAACTGCCCCGGTTGCAGGCCGAAGATCTCCAGCCGCCTGCCTGCCTGCTTCTTAACAGCTTCAGCCTGCTCCAGCGTTGCCTTGCCTTGCGTGACATTGTTCTCGCCATTCAGCACTTCTTTCTGAGCAATCGCGTTGTGTTCGAACAGATCCCGAGCACGCTCCAGGTCGGCCCGGGCCTTCATCAGGGTCGCCTTCGCCTGATTCACACCGGCTTCCGATTGCAGATAAGTGGACATGGCTGCATCCACGTCAGCACTCTCCACGGTGAGTAGCGGCGCCCCCTGCTGCACGAAATCCCCCAGCTTTTCAAGGACGCTGGTGATACGGCCGGCCACCGGCAGTGCGACGTGCGCTACCCGGTTCGGATTGACTTCGATCTTGCCAGGCGCTACTACTTCGTCAGCGGGGACACTCTGGGTCTTCACTATCTCGACGCGAATCTGTTTCAACTTTGGCGAATCGGCTGGAATTACGATTTCACCGCCGTTGGCGGGCGAGACGACGGCAGGCGCCGCAGTCTCCACCACGGTTTCCTTATGGCCGCAAGCCGCCAGCAGTGCACAAAACGCAATCAAGCCAGTGCGAACGAACTTCACGGATTTACCGCCTTCCCTGAGATGGAATCAATTTGATAGAGGCTGCGGGCATAGTCCGCGCGCGCATCGTTATAGCTCTGGATGGTGTCGTTGTAGGCGCGCTGCGCATCCAGAAATTCAATCAAAGACGCTTCGCCGCGGCGGTAGGAGTATTCCATGGTGTTGCGCACTTCACGGGCCTGATGCAACATCTCCTTTTCCAGGCTTTCCACCATGTTTCGAGATGTGGAATATTGTTCATACGATACTTCCACTTCCGCGGCGATAGAGGCCCGCAAGGCGTCGATGCGCGCTTCCAGTTGCTTGTGTTCCAGCCGCACCCTTTCGATTTCGCCCTGGTTTCGGTTGGAAATTGGAATGGGCACGCTGAAATAGAACCCCATGGAGTTCCCGGTTCCCACCGGAATCACCTGGTGGTGATAAACAGCGCTGACGGTGTAATCCACTTTGCCTTGGGCGATCTGCAGACGCAGGTCGGCGGCAGATCGCGCTTGATCCTGTTGAATCGCTTTCAGGTCGGGCCGGAGCTTCTGCGCCAGCTCCCGCAACGGATGAATGTCGATCAGTTCCGCATCCTTCCGCATATCCCCTTCGACGGTGAAGCCATGGACGAACGCTTTGCGGCCCATCACCACTTGCAGCTTGTGCCGAGTGGAGTGTACACGGAATTCGGCCTGGCGGGCGGCATTTTGAAACTGCAAGGCGGCCAGCCGTGACCGGACCAACTCCACTTGCGCCAGATCGCCCGTGCGCACTCGATTCGTATTAACTTCGACGATGGCGTTCAGCGCCTTCAGATTCTCCTGCGCCAAGGCCAGCGTCTCTTTGGCCACCAGCACGTCAATGAAAGCGTTCTCGACATCCAGAATCACTCCACGCAGGGTGTTCAAGACGCCCAGTTCCGCTACAGATTTACTCAATTCCGCCACGGCAATGCGGTTCTCGCGCTTCTTGCCGCGCTCGAGTACGAAATCGGCACGCACGGCTACTTCGTTCGGTCCGCCGTTTGTATCGGGCAAGAAGCGATGCCCCAGAATGTCAAGATAGTCGGCGTCGACAGTCAGAACCGGATTCGGACGCAGCCGCGCCGTGATGAGGCGAGCCTGCGCCAGCGGGATATTGAGTTTCTCGGCGACCAGTCCCAGGTTGTTATTGATGGCTTCCCGGATCGCCTGATCGATGGTGATCGGAGCCGGGTTGGTGGGACCCGGCGGAGCGGGCGTTTGGGCGAAGACGCAGCCGGTGGCAAGCACACTGAGCAATAGGAATCTTGGGGTAGACATAGAGAGGCGTGATTTCGGTGTAGCAGAATCCTCGTTGCAGCGACATGGGCTGCCAAGAACAATGATGCTCGGATTGAGGAGGAACTTCGATAGCCCGGAAAGGCTACAAGCGGGTACAAAGTTGAGGGGGTTGGTGCGTTGCAATGAGAAACGCCCGACGGTCCCGGTGCGGATGCCGTCAGGCGTTTTGGGGAAACGGGGAAGGCTTAATTACTTAACCGGTACGGTGTGCGATGCGGTAAGGGCGGCCGTAGTCTTCTTCGACTTCTTGTGCTTTTTGGCCATTTTGGTGCCCGGAGCGGACGGATCCGCCTTCGGCGCGCCGGCGGCAAACATCATCGGGACGGCAACCGCGGTTGCCAGAAAAGTCATTGCGATCTTTCTCATATTATTGCTCCTTCGGAGGTATTTGTCTCTCCGCTTTCTACTCTTCCATCATGCGGTTTTGCGGAGGAAAGTTCTATAGCCCGGAAAGGCTAGTGAGACAGACCAGTTCGCGGGGGATTGGGTGTCGAAATGTTAATGAACGAGGCCCAGGACCGTAAAAAGCAAATCGCCCGACGGTGCCCTTTTCAGGGCCGCCGTCAGGCGATTGGTGAACCGGATACAGCTGTATTACTTAACAGGCGCCACGTGCGCGGGCACAACGGTAGCCGTGGTCTTTTTGGCCTTCTTCGGGGCCAGGGTGGTGGGGTCTGCCTTGAACACATTGAAGCGCGGTACGCTTCGAAGGGTCCGGCGTTGGGTCACGACCGATAACTACCGTTTAGCCGGGCAAAATCGATCTAACGTAGACATCTCCGGATCAGCCATGATAGCCTGCTCTTCCTTGTCACGCATTTTGATTCTCACGTCCGATGCGAATTTAGTGATATCTGCTGCGCTTCGACCTAGGACTGCGCCCCACCTGTGCCTATCGCGTAGGAATTCTCCCATACAACGCTCGTACGCATGTGCAATTGCTTTGTACCTGGAATTTTCTGGAAGCTCAATCTCGCGTTTAAAAAAATTCACAGCATTCTGATGTTCGCCATCAGCTTCCGTTACCGTAAAGCCTATGATTCTATAGGCAGTAAAGTGATGCAAAGTGTCCGCCGCCCTCGTCAGCGTTGTGTCTAAAAAATCAAACATCCAATTATTCTTGGTCGGGCAGTCGATGATTACGCCATCTCTGAGCAAGTCACGGATCGAGAACAATTTCTGGCGCCCGCGCATGACCAAGATATCGATACGTCCAACACGAGTGACTCGGTCTAGCAGACCGATGAGGAATATCGAGGTGACAACAGCGATTAGCATGTCAGTGTTTCCACTACCTCCCAGCGGCGTTACTTACTTCGTTTTCCCTGGTTCGTCGTTCCATGAGACAGTGCCTTCTGCGCTTGACTCTCCTGTAATCGACTCTTTTCCAGTGCGACTGTATCAATCTGGCTCTGTAATTCGGCAACTTTCTTGTCGTAGTACCGTTTCTGTGCTAGCACTACCGCCACTGCCAAAGCACAAACAACAGAGATCGGCCAAATCACCTGGACGGATTTACCCAACACATAAATTTCGATGATCTCACGCTTTTGCGCATCGGTCGCGAAGGACTGAACGAACCACATGCCGTATACAACCAAAGAAACCGGGCCAACCAAAAACTTCGATGAACGAACTTATGACTGAAAAAAATCCCCTGATACTCGCGACCGCTACCGCTCCTGGATCACTCTTCTTGCCTGACACGATCAAGGAAGCATATCACACCCACGATTTCTCTACCTACATAAGTATAGCGCCGAAGTTTGGAATCTCTACAAGTTTCATTAAAAAAAATTTACATTCAAATGGACCCACTACCCGGTTTTCCGGCGGGAAGTTCAATAGCCCTGAAAGGTTACGAAGACACACCAGTTCGCGGCGGATTGGGTGCCGGAACGTTGATGTGCAGGAAAATGGGGCCGTAAAATGCAAATCGCCCGACGGTGCCCATTTCGGGGCCGCCGTCAGGCGATTGGTGAACCGGATACAGCTTTATTACTTAACAGGCGCCACATGCGCGGGCACAACGGAAGCCGTGGTCTTCTTGGCTTTCTTGTGCTTTTTAGCCATCTTCGGGGCCGGGGTGGTGGGGTCTGCCTTTGGCGCATCGGCCGCAAACATCATGGGAACGGCAACCGCGGTTGCCAGAAGAGTCATTGCGATCTTTCTCATTTTATTGCTCCTTCGGAGGTTTTTGTCTCTCCGCTTTCTACTCTTCCATCATGCGGTTTTGCGGCGGGAAGTTCGATAGCCTTGATAGGTTACGAGGGCACACCAGTTCGCGGGGGATTCGGTGCGGGAATGTTAATGAAGCGCCACACGGGTCATAAAAAGCAAATCGCCTGACGGTGCCCTTTTCGGGCCGCCGTCAGGCGATGGACAAAATCGGAACAGCTTTATTACTTGGCAGAAACGGCTTTCACAGGCACAACCGAGGCCGTCGTCTTCTTGGCTTTCTTGTGCTTTTTGGCCATCTTCGGGGCCGGGGTGGTGGGGTCTGCCTTTGGCGCATCGGCCGCAAACATCATGGGAACGGCAACAGCAGTTGCCAGAAGGGTCATCGCGATCTTTTTCATTTTATTGCTCCTTCGGAGGCATTTGCTCTCCGCTTTCTACTCTTCCATCATGCGGTTTTCCGGCGGGAAGTTCGATAGCCCTGAAAGGTTACGAAGGCACACCAGTTCGCGGGGGATTCGGTGCCGGGACGTTAATGAACAGCGCAATGGCGCCGTAAAAAGCAAATCGCCTGACGGTGCCCGTTGCGGGGCCGCCGTCAGGCGACTGTGGAACCGGTTACAGCTCTATTACTTAACAGGCGCCACGTGCGCCGGCACAACGGAAGCCGTGGTCTTTTTGGCCTTTTTGTGCTTCTTGGCCGTCTTCGGGGCCGGGGTGGTGGGGTCTGTCTTCGGCGCATCGGCCGCAAACATCATGGGGACGGCAACAGCAGTTGCCAGAAGGGTCATCGCGATCTTTTTCATTTTATTTCTCCTCCGGAGGCATTTGCTCTCCGCTTTCTACAGTCCCATCATGCGGCTTAACGGAAAGAACTTCGATAGCCTCGAAAGGCTAGGAACACGCACTGCGTTGCGGGGGATATGGGGTTGTGAATTTAATGAACTCTTTTACCGAAAAACGTACCCCCAATTGGTCGCGGTACGTAGCCGAAATCGGGTATAGCAGTTCGAGACGGCTTGCACCACACTAAGGAGTGATCCAATAGCGACACGCTTCCCCAGCCCATGCTTCCAGACCGCATCACGCAGCGCAACATCCTCCGGGTATTGATTCTCGGTTTCAGCCTGGTCATCTTTCTACTGCTGGCGGCCGGCTTCATGGGCGTGCAAAACGTCCGCTCCATCAAAGAGAGTTCGGCCGGGCTGGTGGTGGAACAACGGGTGACCACGCGTTTGATTGAGCGGTTGGAGCGGGAACAGAAGACCGTCAACGCCGTTTTCTACAATCTGGCGCGCACTCCCGATTCGGCGGACCCGGACCAGATTTTGCCGCAACTGGATGAATCGGATCTCTCTATCGAGAAAATTGTCCGTGACGCCAAAGGCACGCCGGAGGAGCAAACCTGGAGGGATCTGCAAGGCGCAACCTCCGGCTTCTCCCGTGAGGTGCGCCGGCTGCTGGACGAGGAAGATACGGATACTTTCGCTTCCGCCGATCTGTTGCGCAGGCACCAGGACGTGATCGCACTGACGGCGAAGCTGCTTTCGGCCGGATACCGCAAGGCGTCGGCGGCGCAAAACAAGATTGAGAGCCGGTCGGCTGAATTGGTAAAGGAATCGATTGGGTTGCTGGGTTCTTCGCTCTTGTTGGCCCTGCTGTGCGCCGTGCTCACGGTGAGGATGACCGCCGGGCTCTTCCGGCAGATGGAAGAGCAGGCCAACGAACTCAGCCGGGTTTCCTGGCACATGCTGGAGAACCAGGAAACTACCGCGCGGCGCTTTTCACACGAATTGCACGATGAACTCGGACAATCGTTGACCGCGGTGAAGGCGAATTTGCTGGCGATTGACCACAGCGGGCAGTTTGACCGCCGGCGTTTAGATGATGCACGCCAACTTGTGGATGAAGCGATTCGCAACGTCCGCGAGCTCTCGCAGTTGCTGCGCCCGGTAATTCTGGACGACTTCGGTTTGGACGCGGCACTCCGCTTCCTGAGCGAGGGCTTTACGGACCGCACCGGGATTGACGTGGAGTATAAGTCCGACTTTGCCGGACGATTGCAGGATGAAACTGAGACGCACTTGTTTCGGATAGCGCAAGAAGCGCTGACCAACATTGCGCGGCATTCCGGCGCCACGCACGTTGGTTTAGAGTTACACGCCGGGAACGGCAAGCTGCACATGTTTCTGAACGACAATGGCCGCGGACTGGAACCTGGCCATTCTTTGGAATCTACCGGGCTGGGTATGATTGGGATGCGGGCTCGGGCGCGCAGCACCGGCGGGGAACTGCGGGTGCAATCGCAAAAAGGATCGGGGGTTCGGATTGATATTTGGGTGCCGATGCACGGCGAGCGGCTGGTAGATGATCCGCATCTTGTTAGTTGACGATCACGCCATGGTTCGCCAGGGCTTCCGTATGATTTTAGGTTCGCAGTCCGATATGGAAATCATCGGCGAGGCGGGCAATGGCAAGGTAGCCGTGGAGATGGCGGAAAAACTGCTGCCCGACGTGATTGTTATGGACGTGGCGATGCCGGAACTCAATGGCATTGAGGCCACGCGCAAGATCATCGCGGCGCAGCCCCGCAGCCGGATTCTGGCGCTCAGCATGCATAAGGATTCCGTGTACGTTCGGGAGATTCTGCGCGCGGGCGCACGCGGTTATTTGCTGAAGGATTCGATTGACGGCGATCTTCTGGCCGCGGTAAGAGCGGTGGCGAAGGGGGAAGGCTATCTAAGCCCGGCGGTATCCGATGCGGTGTTAACAGACTACCGCAAGCACGTGACCGCGCCGCTGGATTTGCTCACCAGCCGCGAGCGCGAGGTGTTGCAGATGATTGCGGTGGGCAAGACAAACAAGGACATCGCCAACGAATTGAAGCTGAGTGTCTATACGGTG
Organism: Bryobacterales bacterium; assembly: GCA_038230275.1. Lineage (GTDB taxonomy): Bacteria > Acidobacteriota > Terriglobia > Bryobacterales > Bryobacteraceae > JANXXV01. The sequence goes on along the minus strand of JBBRNO010000048.1, from coordinate 4,521 downwards.
GACGCGCACCGCGGCCGCATTATGGAGAAGCTAAATCTGCACAGCACCGGGGAGTTGGTGCGGTTTGCCGTGCGCAACGGCTTGATCGACTGACGTGGTGCGCAACCGTTCGTTTGTGCAAGTCTGTGCGGCTCACCCCGAGTCAAAGGCCGCGAGCACCTGCTCGGCCTGCTGCAAGTGGCGGCTCTCATGTACCGCAAGCAACCAGAATGTAGCTCCGGCGGAGATTTGGAGATGAATGACCGGGTGTGGGAATCGCATGCGGTTCACGTCAACGTCCTGACACTGCCGCATTAGTCCACGGAGTGTCTCGTGAGTATGGAGAAATCGGTCCCGTGCCTCTGCCGGATCAAGCTGCACGGCAGGTTGAAGCACACGCGGGGCAAAGCACGTCCCGGCAGAAGTATTGCCAGGCGTTCAGATGATCCGAGTGAATGTAGGGCGTGAGAGCGCGCCGTATTTGGTGACGATCGCTATTCAGTGAGCAACTAAATGGCTAGTTTAGTCCCTTGCGCCTGCCGCCATTTCGGCGAAGCACCGAACGATTCCGAAAGGAAACCGACCCGGAGGCTGCAAAGCGTTTGGGCGATCAATTGGGGCAAATGGTCTTTGGTGGTTGATAGCGAAGATCGCTCGCTGGGCGAATTTTCCCGCAGCTGTCCGCCGTCATCGGGTCGGTCGAATGCGCGACTGCGCCATCGGCATGGTGGATGTGAACCAACTTCGGCTTTGGATCGAGACGAGCCCAGGAGTCCCCGCGGACGACTGGTACAAGGATTTTGGATCGTTCAAGATTTGCGGTCGCGGCCATGCCGCCAAAGGGAATAAGTTGTGGTCGCGGGCAAAGCCATTCCGGCATGGCGGCCGCCATCGCCGTAAGTCAGGACCTCTGGACCTGGACCATAGTTTCCGGACTGCACGTCGCCTGACCGAACCAGATGGGCCTGCGTCATCGAATCATCGTGAGATACTCTCAGAGGCATGGGGGCCCGGGAGGGGCAAGGAGTTATGCGTCGCGGAATTGGCGGCTTTTCGTGCAGGAAACCGGAGATCGCTTATGAAATCAAAAATAGCGCGAAGCATAAATAGCGAGAAGAACTTGGCTCCCGGCGATCGCGGGCCACTCCTCGGAGCGCTGCAGGCCCGTTTCGAGAAAAACATAAATCGTCACGAAGGCCTCGACTGGACTCAAGTACGAAAGAAGCTGGAAGCTAACGCGAAAAAGCTCTGGTCGCTGAATGAAATGGAAAGGACCGGGGGCGAGCCGGACGTTGTTGGCCACGATGAAAGGACGGGCGAATATATCTTCTACGACTGTTCAGCGGAGAGCCCGAAAGACCGGAGAAGCATTTGCTATGACCGGGAAGCGCTGGAGTCCAGAAAACAAAATAAGCCAGCGAATAATGCGCTAGATGTGGCAGCTGCCATGGGCATCGAGATCCTAACGGAAGAACAATACCGAGCGCTGCAAAAATTCGGGGAATTCGATTTGAAAACGTCAAGCTGGATCAAAACCCCTTCTCAAATTAGAAAACTCGGTGGGGCCCTCTTTTGCGATCGACGCTACGACACTGTTTTCGTGTATCACAACGGCGCGGAGTCCTACTATGCCGCCAGGGCGTTCCGCGGCTCGCTTACGGTCTAAGTTGTGAGCAGCCGCACATCAAACTCCTCCACGTCATTCAGAGGTCGCTGACCCAAAGTCAGGGAACAGTCTCGATGAAAAAGCAAGAATATACAATCGTTTGCGCTACAACCGGCTGCCTCACCCAGCTGTAGCGCGAAGGTGACGTGTTCGGCTACAGAGGCATTACCGTAATATTTGGCGAGGCCGCGGACCTCGAGCACACCACTGTTTGATTCCAGGAACTATCGATCTGTTCCCGGCTTAGCTGGACAGCTTCCGCTTTCGCAGTTCGTCCACGCTTACAGCCAGAATAATTACGGCGCCTATAATCGCCTGCTGTAAGTACGGGCTGATCCCCAACAAATCGCTGCCGTTCGAAAGCAAGCCCATGATGAATGCGCCCACCAGCGTGCCGATCACGCTGCCTTCGCCGCCGCGCAGACTACCGCCGCCGATCACCACCGCGGCAATGGCCTGCAACTCATAGCCCTGGCCGGCGGTGGGTTGCCCGGTCATCAAACGCGAAGCTTCAATCATTCCCGCCAGGCCCGTGAGCGCGCCGCCGATGGCATAGACGGCCGTTACATGAAACGCCACCGGAATGCCCGCATAAAACGCCGCATCGGGATTGCTGCCGATGGCGAACGCATAACGCCCCAGCCGCGTGTGCTCCATGATTACGTGCATTGCCGCGGCGCAAACCAGCAGCACCCACAAGACGAACGGTACGCCCAGCACCGTGCCCTCGCCCAGGAAGGAAAAGCTCTGCGGGATCTGATGCACCGGCAGTCCATTCGAAATGATCAGCGTCAAGCCACGCACGATGCCCAACGTTCCCAGCGTCACAATGAAGGGGTTGATGCGCAATCGTGTAGTGAGCAGTCCGTTGACGAATCCCCAGAAGCAGCCGGTCACAATGCCAATCACGATGCCCGCCGGAATGGGATAGCCCTTTTCCATGGCCATGGTGCCCAGCAATCCGCCCATCGCCAGAATGGCCCCAACCGACAGGTCGATGCCGCCCGAAACGATAATCAGCGTCATGCCCAGCGCCATGATGTTGATGACGGCCGTCTGCCGCACCACGCTCGACAGGTTGGTGTTCGTCAGAAAATGGGGAGACGCAATTGCCAGCGCGACGATCAAGACGATCAGTGTTATAAACGGCAACAGCCGTTGAATCATGTAGTCTGCTCCTGCGGCGCAGCCAGCCGCATAATCTGTTCTTGCGTCGCACTCCGGCCGGGCAACTCGCCGCTGATCCGGCCCTGGCGCATCACTAAAATGCGATCGGCCACTTGCAGCAATTCCGGCAGTTCAGAGCTCACCATCAGAATCGCCGCGCCGGACTTCGCCAGCTCATTCATCACGTCGAAAACTTCCACCTTCGCGCCCACGTCAATGCCGCGCGTGGGTTCATCGAACAGGAAAATCTTCGCGCCGCGCGCCAGCCACTTCGCGATCACTACCTTCTGCTGATTGCCGCCGCTCAGCCGGCCCGCAAGCTGTGAACCCGAGGAACACTTGATGCGCAGCCGCGCAATGAAGGTGTTCGTCATTTGTTTCCCTGCCGCCTGATTCAGAAATCCGAAGGTGCTGATTGCGCCCAGACTCGCCAGCGTGACGTTCTCACTGATGGGCAGCCCGGTAGCCAGTCCTGATTTCTGCCGGTCTTCCGGAATCAGCGCGATGCCCGCCTGAACCGCTTCCCGAGGCGTGCGAATTTTCAGCTCCTTGCCAGCGACGAAAATCTTGCCGCGATCCACCGGGTCCAGGCCGAAAATAGCGCGGCATAGCTCCGTTCGGCCCGCGCCCATCAGGCCCCCGACGCCTACAATTTCCCCGGCGCGCAGATACATGGAGATATCTTGCAGCGCGTTGCCGCGGTACAAATTATGCACCCGCAGCAGTTCCTCGCCCGGGGGCAGCGCGTCTCTTTGATAGATTGAGGTAACCTCGCGGCCCACCATATGTTTGATCAATTGATCGGTGGTGAGCTCACCCAGCGGACACGTGTGGACCGTTTCGCCATCACGCAGCACGGTAACCCGATCCCCTACCGACCGCAGTTCATCCAGGCGGTGAGTGATATAGATGACGCCCATCTGGCGCGCCCGCAGCGTGCGCACGATGCCGAACACTTCCTTGGTTTCCGATTCGGATAGCGACGAGGTCGGCTCATCAAAAATCAGCAAGCTGGAACCGTGCAGAATAGCGCGGCAGATCTCAACCAGCTGCTTCTGCGCGGGGCTCAACTTCCGCACCTGCCATCCGGCTTGGAGCGGAAAATGATGCTCTTCGATCAAGCGCGCCGCCTGCTGCTCCATCTCCCGCCGGTTCACGTAGCCGCCGGCGTGCTTGGGCTCGCGGCCCAGAAAGATGTTCTCCGCCACGGACAGATGCGGAGCCAGCAGGCATTCCTGGTGCACCATGGCGATGCCGTTTGCCGACGCCTCCGCCGGATTCTGAAACGCGACTTTCCGCCCGCGCCAGAGAATCTCGCCCGCGTCCGCCTGCGTAATGCCGGCGACGATTTTCATCAGCGTGGACTTGCCCGCGCCGTTCTCCCCCATCAGCAGGTGAACTTCGCCCTCATTAATGGTAAGGTTACCGTTGCGTAGCGCCGTTACGCCGCCGAATCGTTTTTGAATATTCTTCAGCTCAAGCAGCATGGCTCCGGAATCTAACTTAGCATGATGCAGTTCGAGCACTCATCGTGGATTGCAGCGCCGCTGGAAACCGTCTTCGATTTTCACAAGCGCCCTGACGCCATTGAACTGCTGATGCCGCCGGACCAGAAAGTGCAGGTGGTTAGCCGGGAAGGCGGGCTGGAGGCAGGCGCGCGTGTGGAGTTCCGTATCCCGATGGGACCGTTTAAAATCCGTTGGGTCGCG
>JBBRNO010000047.1:0-39764 GCA_038230275.1 Bryobacterales bacterium | reverse complement strand
TGAATCGGTCTACTGATGCGGTGTGCCCAATAAATCAGCGCGGAGATTGCTATCAACCAGGTTGCAGCCGCCAGCACGATCAATGTGTAGAAGAAGCCTTTGCGCAGGTCGCGAGCTTCCGCTCGCTCCAGCAACGCCTTGGTGGATGAGAGTTGTTCCGCCAGCCGGTGCATTCCAATACCGCCCAAAGGCTGCGTATAAATCAGGATCTCGCTCTTCTTCCGAACCATGTATTGCAGTTGCTCCCCATCCGCGCCGGCAATTACGAATTGTTCCTGGTCTTGGGACTCCGCGAACTCCTCCAGCGGAGCCGGCCAGTTGCGGCGTTTGGCGAATTCAAAATGCTCGGGAGTAATCTGTCCGGCGGCAGCTTTGTCCTTCAGCGATTGGCGGACCTGCTGATAGAGCGCGCGTCCGGTAGACTCCAGCGACTGCGACACAGCCTGCAACTCTCGGGTCGAAGCCAGGCTCAAACTCTTATCTATTAACGCGGTAGTGATCCATAAGGTGGCCGCCAGGGGGACCAGCGTGGCGGCTACGAAAATGACGATCAGACGATTGCGCAGACGATTCAATCCGCACTCCTGCCGGTGGGGCTCCGCAGGTCCGCCAGCTTCAGCGGTCCCGCTTCCAGTTTCCAGAATTGAGGCTGTCTCGTCTTGCTGGCCCGGCCAAAAAGCTCAATCAGACTGGCAATGCTGATACCTTGTTCGCCAGGCACCGGTGGCGGTTCTTTAGCGTCCTGCGCGCGCACTTCCAGTCGGATCCAAACCGGCTGATCGAACGGTAGTCCAGTGGATGGAAAGGCCATGTTGTCCAGGCACCACGCTTCCGCCGCTGACGAAGTTAAATGCGCCGCCGAACTTTGGGCACTGCGCATACGGGTGACTGAGAATCGCTCCTCCCATAAATCGTAACTGAATACAAATCGCTCGAAGTTACGGTGCAGCACGGCTGTTTTCGATTCCCCCAGCACGCTCAGCTGGAAATCGTAAGCTACCGCATTCCCGTTCTTAATTCGTTCCAGGGGCTTGCCGATCAGAAAGTGTAGCTTCGGTGCCGTGATGTGTAGTTGATCGCCGCCATTGTATACCGTTAGCTCCTGCCCGACCACGCAGATCGCCACACACAGGCACAGAAGCTGTAAAGGGGCCACGCGGAAGAGATGCGTCCAGAGGGATTTCACCCGTCGGCCTTAAAAGTTGGCACTCATCATAAAGAGGGGCTGAATGTGCCCGTCACGAAGCGGAAAACCGACGGTGAATGCCAGCCCGTCACGCAGCGATCCAAACAACAGCGAGCAGCCCATGGAATTCCTCGCTACCGCATTTTCCTTGCGGTCCCACACCGAACCTGTATCGTAGAAGACTTCCAGCACTCGATACCGGTACGACGTCGACCCGTAGATCATCCGCGAGCCGCCCAGCGGGTCGATCTCAAATTTGTTCCAGCCGCGCAGCGTGCGCGTGTTCCCAAGAACGAAGCGTTCATACAGTGGCGCACTGCCGTTCATCGAGCCCGCTCCGAACCGTACCAGCACCTCCTGACGATCGAACTTGCGCGAATACAGCGCGTTTACCGACTGCCGCGTATAAACGGAAGCGCTGCCTAAAATAGTGGTGGCCGCCCGCAGGCTATATCCTGCGTCCAACTCCTGCCCGGAGGTGTCCGAATCTACCCATTGACGGTGATATCGCAGAGCGGTGATCACCGAATGAGAGCCTTCAGTCCTGGCGGCCGGAAACTGTGTTTGCAATTCGTCGAAGCTGACACCCGCCGTTAGTGTCAGGTTGCGAACCAGCGCGATCCGCAGCGACGGTTCGAAGTGGTTTCGTGTGCGGTAAACGCCGGGAATGTCGCTGCGCCGTGCAAGCGCATTCAGCGTCGCCTGGTTCCACTGTTCATGAAAACTGTCAAAGGCGAACCGGACCTGTAGCCGGTCCCCTACCGGCACTGCGACGCCCGTGGTGATTCCGGCATAGCGCTCCAACAGTTCGTTGCCATCGCTTTGAATGCCTAATTTCACCCGCGCCGGTCCGGCATCAAAGCCCAGTTCCACGCCGCCGGTCCAACCCTGCTGAGAATGGTAGGAGAACTTGGTCAGATCCGCGTCCTCTTCCACCTTCCGCGGCCGCGATTCAAAGTCCACTCGAACATGTTCCGGTGTGGTGCCCCGGCTTAACTTTGCCATCACGCTGGCCGCGCGCAGGTCTTTGCGAATGCGCCGGGCAAGATTGTCCACAATGCCTTGCTCGAATTTCTCACCCACCAACTTCTCCATGTCCTCTTTGAGATGCTTGCTCAGTTTCTCCCGATCCTTCGCGGTGACGGAAACGCTTTCCACGGTATAGCGTGAGTTGACGTTATCGGAGGGCAGTGCGTTGCGGTTAGAATCGGCAAACGCCACGGCGGGCAGCCAGGGCAGCAGCAGGAAGAGTGTGAAGACTTTCATCGCATCTCCTCTAATGCAACTGAGCGGCCAATTGCAGATGGCTGAAAATAGAGCACTTGGGTGCGCGGCACTGTGCCGGAGATTCACGCCTGTTGCACACTGTAGGTTGTCGGACCAAATGAAAATGCCCGCATTGGCAGTAAAGGCGAAACCGTAATCCTACGCGTTTGCCGGTGTTGTTGAAATAATCATACACGGCGCTCCGTCCCCGTAGTACCTTCGGGCGCGCCGTCAGAACGGTCCGCAGCGAATGGATCGCTAAACGCTGCGCGACTTCCCGCGAGTAATCCCTGCGTTGAGCGATTTTGGGCGTCTAAGTCCGAGTGCCGGGCGATTCGTTAGCTCGTCAACCTTCGTGGGGCGAAGGCGGGTCTGGCAGGGAGAACGGGCTCCCTTGCGCCAGCCTCGCAAACATACAATACTGTGATACAGAAATGAGATTCACGTGGGATCCGGCCAAGGCTAGGCGGAGATTTTCGATGACCCAGATCACGCCGTGGGCGACAACTACTACGTGGAAGAAACGGGCGAGCAGCGCTTCCAGATCATCGGCATGACCCGGAGCCTGGTTCTCCTTCCGGTTGTGTTTGTTGAACCCGGCGCGGATGTGCTCCGCATCGTTTCAGCGCGAAAGGCAGTTGATTATGAAGAAAGCATCTACAACGACCAATTCCGTCAGGAAACTGAAGATCAGCGAGGCGACGAAAAAAGCATATGGGAAACGGGACCGCGCGCTGGACAAAGATGAAGCGGCTCCGCAGTTACCCCCAAGCTACTGGGCTGGCGCGTCCATTGGCAAGTACTACCGGCCCCTGAAGACGCAGATCTCGCTTCGCATCGATAACGAAGTGCTGGATTGGCTGAAATCGAAGGGCGAAGGGCATTTGAGCCGGATCAACGAGATTCTGCGCGAACGGATGGCCACGGAGCGCTGATGTCGTTCCTACGGGGCGCGAGGATTTCGTAGGGGCCGGGTCTTTTGCTGGAAGCGAGCGCCATTTGATTGACTCGATCAGGAAGCGGATGTTCTCATTCACTGTGCCACGTTTTTTCAAGAACTTTGGCAAGAACTTTCGCTAATTCTGTCAACCTGCACACACCCTCCCCGCGCATCGCAAGAAAATGAGAACATGGCAAGAAACCCATGGGATACAAAGTCAACTACACCCGCCGCCAGATTCTGGCCTCCATTCCCGTCCTCTCCTCCGGCGTCTTACTGGCCCCGTTGCACGGACAACGTCGCAGCGCGGGAGCGCCTGCCGTCATTCGCGGCCGCCTGCTGGATGCGGAAGGCAAGCCCGTCGCCGCCAAAATCCGCGTCACCGAAACGGGAGCCAACCAGCGATTTCTTCCGGAAAACGCCATCGCCTCCATGCCCAACCGGGAATTCTTTTATGCGCGCGGAGAGTACGAGATCGCAGTCCCGCCAGGCCGCTACCGAATCGAAGGCGTTCGCGGCATCTGTCACGAGGTAACCGCGGAGTTTGTAGAAGTAGGGGCGGGAATGCGCTACGAAGTCGACCTGCGCATCCAGCCCTTGAAAGATACTAAAGCCGGCGGCTGGTATTCCGGCAATACCCACACCCACTATCATCTTTCTCTGGATGAAGACCCGGACGACCGCCTGCGCATTGTTCCGCCCGCCGAGGACCTCGATGTTAGCGTCCTCAGCTACCTGGTTCGCAACAACTCGCCCTACATCTCCAACCGCTATCCCGTCGGCCGGATGCCGAAATTCTCTCAAAACGGAACTATCATGGACATGGGCGAAGAGGCTCGCAATAACCGCCGCTTCGGCGACGCCGGCTACGGCCACGTACTCTTCCTGAACATACCGCGAGCCGTTGAACCGGTGTCCACCGGACTGCTTAGCAAAGACGGCAAAGCGCCCGACTACCCAACCCTAACCACCCTTTGCGCTCAGACCAGGCAGATTGGCGGCACCGTCGTCTGGTGCCATAACGGAAGCGGCATCGAAGTGCCCGTTGCCGCCGCTTTGGGCCATGTGGATGCCTACAACATAGCCGACGGGCTAGCAGCGGATTACGACCGATACTACCAGCTGTTGAATTGCGGCCTCAAGCTCGCCGCCTCTACCGGAACCGATTGGTGGATCTACGACCACAACCGCGTATTCGTCAAAGTGGATGGCGCATTCAGCTACGATGCGTGGATTGCCGGTCTGCGCGCGGGCCGCACGTTTGTCAGCAACGGTCCGTTGCTTGAGTTTACCGTCGACGGCCACGGGCCGGGGGCTACGGTCGCCCCTAAGGGACGCATTAAGGTTTCCGCCTCCGTGTTATCCCGCCTGCCGTTCGAGCGCCTTGAGATCATTCAGGACGGGCATATCGTGGCCGATCAGCCTGCGCTTCACGGCCGCGAGGCCCGCCTGGAACGGGAACTGGAAATAGAGCAAGGTGGATGGATTGCCGCGCGCGTCACCGGCACGGCCAAGACGTACGCCGGCTACCCGGTGTTCGCCCATACTAGCCCCGTCTACCTTCGTTTAGACGGAACTCCGTTCCGCCGCGCGGAGTCCATTGGCGCCAGCATCGACGAAATTGATCGTTCCACCCGCGCGGTTCGCCAGAGTTACCGCTTTGACAATGACGCGCAACGGGCGCTGGCCATCGGCAAATTCAACGAAGGCCGCACGGCATTCTTGCGTCTTCTGGAAGGGCTATGATCCGCGGGAGGCCGGCTCGGCCCCAGCAATCACGCCTGCTGCGCGCCGCCTTGCGAAGTCTGCGCCATCTTCTTGGGGCTGAGGGCCTCGCGCAGCAACTCAAGGGATGGGATCATCACCAGCCGGTGTCCTAATATGATCAGCCCTTGACGCGCCAGCGCATTGAGGGTAGTCGACGTGGTCTCTCGGGTGGCGCCCACCAGGCTGGCCAGTTCGTTTTGCGAGATGTGAATCATGCTGCCCGATGGATCAGTGCCGGGATTGATTCGCGCCAGTTCGTCCAGGTAATAGAGGATACGCTCCCTCACGTCGCTCAAGCAAAGATGCTCAATCTTACGTTCCAGCTCATCCTTCTTGGTCAGAAAATGTTGCAGCAGCAGTCGCCACGCTTCGGGACGCCGTTCGCAGAAGAACTGGAAAACTCCGGTCGGAATCGCGTACGCAACGCCGCTCTCCAGCACTTTTGCGGAGACCGAAAATGCGCCTTCCCCCAGCAATGCCTGTTCGCCGAACAATTCACCTGGAGCTACCACTCCCAGCAAAATCTCTTTGCCGGATTCCGTCACCTTTTCGATCTTAACCAGACCGGAGTCCAGAAAATAAACATGATTTGCAGGGGTGCCGCTAGTGAACACCGCAGCCGCTCGCCGGGACAGGATTAGCTTTTGAACCCCGTCGCGACCGACGAGTTCTTCGTGGATAGCGTTAGATAATGCAGTCAGTCGCAATCTGATCTCAATGATTCACTCTTTACCGGCGGCACTTGCGGGCCAACTCCGCCCCAACCTCAAATTCCTCACGCAATACAGGATTTGTTAGATTTTGGCGGAAAAATTGCAATTTGTCAATATACGCGTCTAACGCCTCGCCGATTGCCGAGGTGTTTGTCGCTAAAATGTCTTCCCAGATTTCGATGGAACTTTGTGCCAGACGGGTGGTGTCGGAGAGCCCCGGTCCAGAAACGCGCAACTGGTTGTCCCCTGTTATTTTCCCCGCAAGCGTCGCAGCCAACGCGCTGGAGGCCAGTTGGGGCAGATGCGAAGTCAGCGCTACCGTGCGGTCGTGCTCTTTCGGTGTCAACACGATGGGCACCGCACCTATTTTTTCCAACCAGAAAACTAAGCGCAATGCCGCGGGCGTTTCTAGGTCAATTTTGTTGTGGGGAGTAAGTACGTAAGGGCGTCCTTGGAAAAGATCGGCATCGGCCACAGCCACCCCACGAGACGTCTTACCCGCCATCGGATGCCCGCCAAGGAACTGGCAACGGGTCAGCCGCCTGGTTGCAAATGTAACTATCTCGTCCTTAGTACTACCCGCGTCGGTCACCAGGCACTCGGGACGAACCATGTCCGCGATAGTGTCGATCGTTTTCAAAATCGGTCGTATCGGCTGCGCCAGGTAGATCAAGTCCGCCACGGCACAAGCTTCTTCCAGCGAGACGCCCGCATGAATCACACCGGCATGCAGTGCGGCCTCAATGGTGGCCGCCGAACTGATCCCTAGAATCTTTCCCTGGAACCCGGCCTTCTGAAGTGCCAGCGCAAACGATCCGCCGATCAGCCCTACGCCGGCGATAGCTACCGTGTTCATAAGACGGCCCGCTCGACCGCGCCAAACTTCACTACAGCGTTCTTCCCACCGCCGAGGCGATGATGCGGGATTGCTGCATCAGTTCCGAAAACTGTTCTGGACGCAAAGTCTGCGCGCCGTCGCTCAGCGCATGATCGGGATCGTGGTGAACCTCCACCAGCAGTCCATCGGCGCCGGCGGCAACCGAGGCGCGAGCCATCGGCAGCACCAGATCGCGCCGCCCAGTGCCGTGCGATGGGTCGGCCACGATGGGCAGATGGGACAGTTTCTTCACCACCGGGATAGCGGAGATGTCCATGGTATTTCGTGTATAAGTCTCAAAAGTTCGGATACCGCGCTCACACAGGATCACTTCGTAGTTCCCACCGGACATAACGTACTCAGCCGAGAGCAGAAGTTCCTCCACGGTGGCCGCAATCCCTCGTTTCAGCAGCACCGGCATCCGCAGCTTCCCCAGTTCCTTCAGCAGGTTGAAGTTCTGCATATTGCGCGCGCCAATCTGCAGGATGTCGGTGTAGGCCGCCATCAGCGGGATCTGCGTCTGGTCCATCACCTCGCTGATCACAAGCAAGCCATTGCGGTCGGCGGCGGCCCGCATCATTTTCAAGCCTTCTTCCCCAAGACCCTGGAAGCTGTATGGCGAGCTGCGCGGCTTGAACGCGCCTCCGCGGATCACCGAGGCGCCCGCCTCAGCCACCAGATCCGCCGCACGATTGATCTGATCCTGATTCTCAACGCTGCATGGCCCGGCCATCACCACCACGTGACTGCCGCCAATCTCCACTCCCTTCACCTTGACGATGGTGCCGCCAGGTTTGAAATGCCGGCTGGCCAGCTTATACGGCGAGACGATGCGATGGCATTCCTTCACGCCATCCAGCGCTTCAAAATCGGCGGGATCGAAAGTGTCGGCCGGTCCTACTCCGCCCAGCACTGTGTGCACCACTCCAGTGGAGCGGTGAACGGTGAAATTCAGCGAAACCAGTCGATCGATGACGCCTTGTACCTGCGCTTCCGAGGCGCCTTCCTGCATGACAACCAGCATTACTTCTGCATCCTCATCTTTTGCAACGTTCGCATCTCGTCAATTACACGCTCGAAAACCCGCTTCACCGCGTCGGCCGGCAACGGCCCTTCGTTGTGTTCCAGAATATTGCGGTAGACCTCGTCTTCGCGTTTGGGCTCATACACGGGTAGCGCGGCTTCCTGCTTCACGCCGCCGATGATCTCCACCACCCGCGTCCGCTCATTCAGCAGTTGCAGGATCCTGAGGTCGATATCGTCAATCTTGCGCCGGCATTCGGCCAGCTTCGCCTGTGCGTCCTCTTTCGTCACTTTCGAGCCCTTTCCAATCCACTTCTCAATTCGCGCGCCAATGCTTCCAGCTTTGATTCCAACGCCGGATCGGCGCCATACTTCTCAATGGTTCGGACAATGGCGCTGCCCACCACCACCGCGTCGGCGAACGCTCCCACCTGCGCGGCATGATCGGCGGAAGCAATGCCAAAGCCCACTGCCAGCGGCAGCGGAGTGGCCGCGCGCATCGATGCCACCAGCGGCCCCACTGCGTCCGAAACAGACGCCTGCTCGCCGGTAACACCGGTTCGCGAGACCAAGTATACGAACCCGCTGGAATACTCTGCAACCAGCTTCAACCGCCGCTCCGTGCTGGTAGGCGCCGCCAGGAAGACGGTGTCCAGATTGTTATCACGCATCACCCCGATGTATTTCCCGGCTTCTTCCACGCTCAGGTCGGTAAGCAGGCAACCATCAATACCGCAAGCGGCGGCATCCTTCGCCAGCTTTTCCAGACCGTAGCGAATCAGCGGATTCATGTAGGTGAACAGCAGCAGTGGAATCTCAGATTGGCGCCGGATCTCCGCGGCCATCTTCAAAACTCCAGCTACCGTGGTGCCGGCCTTCAGCGCCCGTTCGGAAGCACGCTGGATCACCGGTCCGTCCGCGATGGGGTCAGAGAAGGGAACTCCCAGCTCAATCAGATCCGCTCCCCCACGTTCCAGCGCGGCCACCAGCGCCACAGTGCGATTCGGTGCCGGGTCGCCTGCGGTCAGATAGGCGATCAGGCCCGGCCGGCCTTCCTGTTTGAGCCGGTCGAAGAGACGGCTAATGCGAGTCAATGTCCAGTTCCTTGATGTTTTCTCTGTAGATGTCTGTATCTTTATCGCCGCGGCCGGAGAGGTTCACAATGAACACTTCCCCCTTGGCTTCAGGGGCACGGTCCATCGCTTCCGCCACCGCGTGCGCCGATTCCAACGCCGGGATCAGCCCTTCATTGCGCGCCAGAAATTGCGCCGCATCCAGGGCGCACTTGTCATTCACTGACAGGTACTCGGCGCGCTTCTCATCGTGCAGCAGTGCGTGTTCCGGCCCAACCGACGCATAATCCAGGCCCGCCGAAACCGAGTGCGTCAGCGCCACCTGCCCATCGGCATCCTGCAATAGATAGCTGAAAGTGCCTTGCAACACGCCAGGCATCCCGCCGGAGAAACGGGCCGCATGCTCGCCCAATGCACTGCTTCTGCCGCCGGCCTCCACGCCAATCAAGCGCACGCCGGCGTCCGCCAGAAACGGATGGAAGATGCCAATGGCGTTACTGCCTCCGCCCACACAGGCGAAAATGCGATCCGGCAGGCGGCCTTCCTGTTCCAGAATCTGCCGCCGTGCTTCAATGCCGATCACGCGGTGAAAATCGCGCACCATCATCGGATACGGATGCGCGCCCAGCGCCGATCCCAACAAATAGTACGTAGTATCGATGTTGGTAACCCAATCGCGCATCGCCTCACTGATGGCGTCTTTCAACGTGCGGCTGCCATTGGTGACGCTGACTACTTCAGCCCCCAGCAGCCTCATGCGGAAGACGTTCAGTCGCTGGCGGCGCATATCTTCCTCACCCATGTAAACCACGCAATCGATGCCGAACAACGCACAAGCTGTGGCCGTGGCCACGCCATGCTGCCCGGCGCCGGTTTCGGCAATGATCCGCTTTTTGCCCATCTTCTTCGCCAGCAGAGCCTGGCCCAGCGCGTTGTTAATCTTGTGCGCGCCGGTATGCAGCAGGTCTTCCCGCTTGAAGTAGATACGCGCCCCGCCCAGCGTCTCGCTCAGCCGCTTGGCGAAGTAGAGCGGCGTGGGCCGGCCGGCGTAATTGTGCAGCAGATCGGCCAGTTCGGCTTGAAAGCCCTGGTCGTCCCGTGCCCACAGATAGGCGTGTTCCAGCTCTTCGAGCGGCGCCATCAGCACTTCCGGGACGAACCGCCCGCCGTAAGGCCCAAAGTGTCCCGTGGAGTCTGGTTGAGTAGCAATCATATGTATTCCGCCAATGCGGCTTCAACGAAGCGGCGCATCTTGGTGTGATCCTTTCGGCCGGGGGAAATCTCCAGACGCGAGCACGCGTCCACGCCCCACGGCAATACGGTTTGGATGGCCGAGCCGACGTTCGTCGCATCCAATCCGCCCGCCAGAATGACTTTGCACTTTAATCCGCGCACCCGGTTCCAATCAAAGACATGCCCCGAGCCGCCATACTGCCCGTCCGCCGGAGTGTCCAGCAGGAACGCCTCAACAGCGTAAGAGTCAAGCAACTCCGGACGCCAACCCTCAGTCACGCGGAATGCTTTCCACACGCGCCCGATCCGTTCATTCGCGGCCGCCGCTGGTTCGTCTCCGTGAAGCTGCACCACGTCGAGCCCAGCCAATTCAGCAATCCGTTCCATCTCGGCCGGACCTTCATTCACAAAGACGCCAACCTTCATCAGATTCACTGAAGCGCCAATCTCCCCTGCTCGCTCCGGCTGAATATACCGCGAGCTGCCGCGATAGAAATTGAATCCAATGGCCGTGGCCCCGGCATCGGCGGCAGCCAGCGCATCTTCCAAATTGGTGATGCCGCAAATCTTCACCATCATGCCGTCAGCGCCAGCAGCGCCTCGCGCGGGCTGTGCGCCTTCATCAGATGCTCCCCAATCAGGAACGCCTGGTAACCGGCGGCGCGCAAACTGTCGATTTGCTCGCGCGAATCAAAACCGCTCTCACTGATTTTGAGGATGGACGCCGGGATCTTCTCAGCCAGGCGCAGCGAGGTGTTCAGCGTCACTTCGAACGTGTGAAGATTGCGGTTATTCACGCCGATGATCTCCGCGCCGGACGCAATGGCGCTTTCCAGTTCTTCGCCGTCATGAACTTCCACCAGCGCGGCCATCCCGTATTGTGCCGCCAACTCCCGCAGCGTCCGCATTTCAGATTCCGTAAGCACCGCGGCGATCAAAAGAATGGCGTCAGCCCCGTGGGCGGCGGCTTCCACCACGTGATACTCGCTGGTAGTGAAATCTTTCCGCAGCACCGGCAGCCGTACCGCGCCATGAGCCGATTCCAGATCCGCCAGGCTGCCTTGAAAAAACTTGCGGTCGGTGAGAACCGACAAGGCCGCCGCGCCGCCGGCTTCGTACTCCCGGGCAATTTCGGCGGGACGAAAATCCGCGCTGAGAATGCCTTTGCTGGGTGATGCTTTCTTGATTTCCGAGATGATGGCGATCTTCTTTTCGCGCAACGCACCCGCGAAATCCCGGCGATCCGCAACCCCGTCGGCGGCCCGATTTTCAAGCGCGGCGCGGCTTACGGTTGCCTGTCGCAACTCTAGTTTCTTCTCTTCGACAATACGGGCTAAGATTCCAGGTACCGGGGTGGTCATTCGGAAGAATCTTCATCCTATCATTCCACTATACTGAAGTCTTCAGGAGCCTCATGAAACAACTGTTTACGTGCCTTGCGCTGCTCGGTTTTCTCTCTTCCACCCAGGCCGCGTCGTTGAAAAACTCCGCGCGCCGAACAGAGCAAAACGGCTGGATCTACGTGCACCTGGAAGGCTCACCGGCCGAGATCGGCTTCCAGAACGGCTTCCATCTGGCGGCGGAAATCAAGGAACTCCAGAAAATTCTGGCGCTGGAGTTGACGCACGATTCCGGCAAAGACTACGCCTTCTTCCGGGCAGCCGCGGAAAAGCGTCTCTGGCCAAAGATCGAGCCGGAGTATCGCGCCGAGTTGCAAGGCATCGTCGACGGACTGGCGGCGAAATCAGTAAAGCTGGATCTTTGGGACGTCGTGGT
This sequence comes from Bryobacterales bacterium, assembly GCA_038230275.1. Lineage (GTDB taxonomy): Bacteria > Acidobacteriota > Terriglobia > Bryobacterales > Bryobacteraceae > JANXXV01. Next base: position 27,910 of record JBBRNO010000047.1, on the reverse strand, counting down.
GATGAACGCGTCGCTCGAATTGAACGGATACTACACCGACTGGTGGGACACCCAAAACCGCGCCACCCACGCCAAAAATCGGGGCGTCGGGGAACATTGCAGCGCCTTCGTCGCCACCGGCAAATTCACTCGCGATGGAAACATCGTCGTCGGCCACAACAACTGGACCAACTATATGGACGGTGCGCGCTGGCGCATCATCTACGACATTGTGCCGGCTAAGGGCAACCACATTGTGATGGACGGAATGCCAGGGTGGATTCACAGCGGGGATGACTTCGGCATCAACTCGGCGGGAATTGTGATCACCGAAACCACCATCAGCCGCTTCCATGGATTCGACCCGAACGGCATTCCGGAATTTGTCCGTGCGCGAAAAGCCATGCAGTATTCCGCCTCGATTGACGACTTCGTTCGCATCATGAAAGACGGCAACAACGGAGGCTACGCGAACAACTGGCTGGTGGCGGACCGCAAGACCGGCGAGATCGCCGACCTGGAACTAGGGTTGAAGAACGTAAACCTCTCCCGCACCAAGGACGGTTATTTCGTAGGCAGCAATTTTCCCGTGAGCGAGAAACTGGCGCGGGAGGAGACTGACTTCGACTTGAACGACAAGAGCCGCAGTCCCAACGCGCGGCGCATTCGGGCCGAGGACCTGATCCGTACCAACAAGGGCAAGATCGATGTCGCCTTCGGCAAAAAGTATCTTTCCGACCACTGGGACTCCTTCGCCAAGAAGAACGATCCCAACGAGCGCACTCTTTGCGGGCACATCGATCTATCGCCGCGCGGAGAGAAGCCCTGGCAGCCCGAGTTCGGCACCGCGGGCGCGGTTCAGAATAAGGTGACGGACGCTACCATGGCCGGGAAAATGACGTTTGAAGCCGCCATGGGCCATGCCTGCGGCATCCGCTTCAACGCCTCCGAACACCTCAGACTCCATCCCGAATTCGCCTGGGAAAAAACGTTCCTGCGCGACCTGGTTCCGTACCCCTGGACGTCGTTTAGCGGTACTGCTTTTTGAGGCCGGTTTTGCTTGCTTGTCTAGCCCGCCAATGCAGCTGTGGCGGGCGATTTCTTCAGAATCGGAAACTGAAGTGCCGCTCAAATCACATACTGCTAGTGTACTGTCCGGCAAATAACTGGACACAAGAAACGGCTTGCTCACGCGCGCGGCTCGGTCTCGAACTCGTTGCTGCAACAGTAGTTTCCGAACCGCGACTGTAACGGAGCGGTTTCCGGTAGTGTCCACCCAATTCGCGGACACTACACTGGTGCTTAGTTGCAGAAATAGGCGTTCTGGATTTTCGCGGCTCACACTGCGTTTCCGAGCCGCGACCGTGAGGGAGTGGTACACACGAACTTTTGCAAGCAGGTACCAGCAACCATCGGCACTACGCCGCGATAGCCTACGCCGCCAACCAAAGCGTACTCTCGAAGCGCGCTACCGCAGCCGCCCGTCCCAGCGCAGCCCCACCCGCCACAGCCGCGGAGAGCCAATCAGCGGCACCGGACTAAACCCAACCAGAAACTCGCGGTTCAGCATATTCTCCACCGCCACGTTCGCCGACAAACTCTTAGTCAGCTTTTGCCGCACCGTAGCTTGCACCGTGGCATACCCAGGCAACAGAAACGTATTCCGATCATCCTCAAACTGATAGGTGAAGCTGCGAATCGACACTGCAGCCAGCGTCGGCCCGCGGTCATAAGAAAGCTGCGCCGAACCCTGGTGCTTTGGCACCTGCGGAATACGTTCTCCCGTCACGTATCGCGTTTCAGCGTACAAATAACCAGCCTCCGCGCGAAAATTGCGATAGTTCTTCTGCCCGTTAATATCGATGCCGCGGCTAAGGGCGGAAGCGGCGTTCCTGCGTTGCCGGACAATCAGCGCAGGCGTGGATGACAGCGTCACGTTAGTAATCAAATCTTCAATGCTGTTGCGATAGATGGTCACCGTGGCGTGCGACGTCTCGCCTACGAAATCAAACCCAGCCTCGGCGCCAAATAGCGTTTCCGGCCGCAGCAGTGCGTTCGCCTGCGTCACCGCATTCCCGGCCCGAAACTCACGGTACAACTCATTCAGCGTCGGCGCACGGAAACTTCGATAGAGCGACGCCCGGCCCCGAATCCGGCCCTTGCCCACCACCACCCCACCGCTCGGGCTGAAGAAAGTGGAGTCCTGGCCTGTGTACTGATGGCGCGCCCCCAGAAAGAATTTCGCCGGACCCGCGCTGATGTCGAACTGGCCGAAGACCCCATGCTGCAATTGCGATCCTCCGCCCACGCGAAGCCCCGCCGGCGCCAGCCGATCCGTACTGGTTCCCGAAACCCGCTGCGCATCGCCACCGGCCAGCAGCGTCCAGCGCGATTCGGAATGACGCCACATTCCGGCCCCCCCGGTAGCCTGCGACGGCACCGTTTGCCGATAGGTAATTGCTTCTGTATTTCGATTCGCGGAGACCGATGAAAAACTGGCGTGATACTGTTCGCGGGTGTGGTAACCAAGAACCGAAATTCCATCGTTAGTCCACTGGTGCGAATAATTCATCGACACCGTGCCCAGACTGGATGAATTGTTGGTCAGCACAGTTCCGTTCGCCCGCTCCTCGGCCAGAATGTCGAGCTTGACGAACAACCGGTCGGCGCCACCCAGATAATCGAAGCGCGTATCACCAGCCACGAACCGCACATTGGCAGGCGAATCCGCTTTGCCTCGCCGGTTTTCCGGAACAATATAGTAACCGTCCGTAGTAAAAGCGCGCGTTTGTGCGGAAACCGCGAACTTGCGCCACAGGTAAGAATAGCCGGCGCCGAACGACTGCGTGTTCCGGTTGCCGCCTTCATAGGATGCCGTTAGCCGCTCATGCTCGGCAGGGCGCGAGAAGACGCCGATGGCGCCGCTCATGGCGCGGTCCCCGAATACGCTGGTGGATGCGCCGCGCGAAACTTCAATCCGGTCGAGTTCATCCGGCGCGACGCGAGTCCAGTAGACCCATCCGCCGAACGGATCGTTGATAGGAATGCCGTCCCACAGCACCAGCGTGCGGCTGGCGCCGCTGGAACCCAACCCGCGCAGCGAAATTCCCTGCGTCGTGGGATTGGCCACCAAGCTGGACGACCGCCGGAACAGACTGAAACCGGGCAGCGAGCGCAGCCGGTCGTCCAGGTTGACTCCCGGCTGCTCCTGAATGTCTTTCTTATCCAGCACGGTGATGGTCGCCGGCACTTCGGCGGCGATCTGCTCCACTACTGTAATCGACGTTTTAACCGGAGGCAGGTCGGGCTTCGCCGGATCCGCCGTCTGCGCCTGCAAGATCGTGGATGCCAAGCACGCAAGCGCGAGCCCAGCCAGCCTGCACCACGCGGGACGTATTTGCACTGAACGCAATTTGGAAGCTGGAGTCATCATCGGGTATTGGCGGTTCCAGGCCTTGCGCCGGAGCCACACGAGCCAGGTACCTGAGGATAGTATAGACACTCCCGGAATCAGGGACGCGATATTCACAGCGCTGGGTTACGAACCGCGTGCGAATACTTTGCAGGCTGAGCCGCCAGACCAGGAACGCCGAACAGTCTATGGCTGTCTCGAACCAGGCTTCTTCAGCCTCGGAAACGTCCAGATCGAGAAAAATTGTCACCGTCTGGTCTTGCTCCCGGGCAAACTCGCGGATCTGCAGGTCTCCAGTGTGAGCGGTGGCTTTCCAATCCACGTGACGGGAACTCTCCAGGATTTCGTAAGGACGGATGCGATAGAAATCAGTGCCTCGTCCTTGTTGGGATGACTCCAGCTCTCCCGCCACGGTCGACAGCAGGGCTTCAAAGCCTGGTTGTGGGTCAATGGACGGATATACCAGCACGTCCCGCACCAGCCGCACTTGCGCGCGCCGTTGTGTAAAGCCAAACGGGAAACGGCTAGTGAAGTAAAACGCATTCTCGCGATAGAGTCCGCGCTTGGTGAAAAGCAACTCCACCGGCTCCCGCAGAATAGCGCCGCCCGGGATGATGGGCAGATAGAGAGCGGTGGTCATTCCGCTCTCCGCGGCGCCCGAAAGGTGAATGGAGAACGAAGGCACCCACCGCTTCTTGTTTTTCAGAATCAGATGGCCCGTCACTTTCCGCCGCGCCGGAATGTGGTCCGGCAACTCGAGGTCCAATTCCAGACCAGCCAGTCCAAGCCGGCTGATGAACCCGGAGATCAGCAGTGTGGCCAATAGCGATGCCACCATCAGGAAAATCAGGTTATTGGCGGAGGCCAGTGCCGCCAGGCCCACCAGCAGAATAGTGAGCGTGAATAACACGCCGGTGCGCGTGACTTGCGGGCGCATTCCCCCTTCCAGCGCCGCTTGGATTCGCTGCCAAAGGGTTTCCGCCACGCTCTGACTGTAGCAGGGGATTGCGCTATTGGCGGAATAACAAGATGTTTGGCAAGCGGGCAGCGCTGCCGCAGCGACGGCATCTAGTGTACTGTCCGGCAAATAACTGGACACAAGAGACGGCTTGCTCACGCGCGCGGCTCGGTCTCGGACTCGTTGCTGCAACAGTAGTTTCCGAGCCGCGACTGTAAAGGAGCGGTTTCCGGTAGTGTCCACCCAATTCGCGGACACTACACTTAGGTGTAGACAACTTTCCGCACCGCAAGCACACCACTCAGGATAAGTTGTCCAGTTAAATTCGGTCGCACATTGGGAAGTTCTTCGAGACAGACATGTCTCGAAGCATCGCAACCAAGTGAAAATCGCAAGGCGGTGCAGATTTCGCTCATCCGTAGGGAACTCAGCTGTGCGACGCGCCTCCCAAGCCGTTGCTGAGAGACGGTAACGGTGTTGTGTAAATTCACGGCACAAGGGGCTTTCATCCCGTCGTTTTCATCCAGAACGATCTCGGATGGCACCCCGCGAATCGTCGATGTGATTGGCGCGACGGTAACGGTCGACAAGTAAGCAACGGCGTTGTCCCGCGTAAGCACCAACACTGGCCGTCGTTTGTCCGGTGGAGCAAACCCGTAAAGCCCCACATCGCCTCTGGCTATTCACCTGGCCAAACTGCTTCCGCCTCCCACTGAAACGACTCACCGGGCACTTGGCGCCGCGTCAAATAGCCCGCATGATCGGGTTCCTCAAGTGCCCTTATCTCCAATCTCCGGAGATGCTCTCGCAGAGCATCTCGAACCAGCGCGGAACGATTCCGCTTCGTCTCGCGGGCTGCCCGATCCGTGGCTTGCAGCAACTTCTTATCGAGAACAATTTGAATTGTTTCCATCTATGAAACCTACTCCACAATATGATCCACAGTCCGTCTCAAGGCCTCCCCAACCCGCCGATGACACCGCACACGCACCGAATATCTGTCGTGGCCACAGGATTGCCCCCCCCGCCCCGCGCCGCGATTTTAATGCCTTCTTCGCTCAGGTGGAAACTAAGCAGGCAAATCGACTTCGATCTCACGGAGGGTCGAAGTTGCCGACCGCTCTGTCCGGATGCATTCCCAATAGATTCCGATCGCCTCCACGGCCCGGGCCGAGAGTTCCTCCATCGATTGTCCGGTTACTAGAATGGACGGAAGCTCCGGAACGTAGGCGCTGTATCCATCAGCATCGCCTTCGATCACCAGCGAATACTTGCGGGTCATTTGTTTAGCTCCTCAATACCAGGTTGCCTCAGAATCGCGCGATACGTGCCGGGCCGGAGCGACCATCAGGGCCTCGGAATACCCGATGATCGCCAGACGTGCGCATGTGTCGCCATCCAGCTCTTTCGAGCGTCTTAATTACTTCGCGAACTTTGAGCGGCAAACTCCACCTTACGCAATCGCGGACCGGACTCCGTCAAAACCAAGCTAAATAGCCCGCGCGGGCGCGTTCCTAAAACTTCCTTATCTCCAGTCTCCGGAGATGCTCTCGAAGCGCATCTCGAACGATGGCGGAACGATTCCTCTTCGTCTCGCGGCCCGCGCGGCCGGGGGGCTTGCAGCATCTTCTTATCCAGAACAACGCGGATCGTCTCCATCAATGGAATCCAGTCAACGGCATAGTCAGCATCCGGAATCACACCCAGTCCGCAATATCTCCTCACCCACCAGCCACCATGGTAAAATCACGTCTGCCCCCGACTTTTTCATGGATTTCCTCCAAGGCCTAAACCCACACCAGCGCGAAGCGGCTGCACACGTAGATGGTCCGCTCCTGATTCTCGCCGGCGCCGGCAGCGGAAAAACACGCGTCATCACGCATCGCATCGCCCATCTCGTAACACATCACCGGGTGCCCGCCTACTCCATACTGGCCGTCACATTCACTAACAAAGCCGCGGAGGAGATGCGCAACCGCATCGGCAATCTGCTCTCCAAAGCCGGCGCTTCCGGCAGTCCGGTAGTCTCTACATTCCACTCCTTCTGCGTGCGAATGTTGCGGCGTGACGGCGCACGTCTGGCCGATATCCGGCCCGGCTTCACCACCCAATTCACCATCTACGACGATGACGAACAACTGGCGATCATCAAGTCCATCTTCCGCGCCATCGGCCTGGACGAAAAGTTCATGCAGTATCGCGCCGTTCTCTCGCGTATCAGCCACGCCAAGAACCACAAACAGACGCCGCAGGACTTCTACAAAGACGTCACCGATCCCAAGATGGCTCGGCTGGCCGTCGTGTTTGAGAAATACGAAGAGCGGCTGTTGCAAGCGAACGCCCTGGATTTTGACGACCTGCTGATCCAGGCCGTACGCCTGCTGCAGCACGATGCCGAAACCCGCATGTTGGTGAATCGCCGCATCAGCTATCTGATGATCGACGAGTATCAGGACACCAACCGCACGCAGTACGAATTGATGCGCCTGCTCACCACCGAACATTCCAACGTTTGTGTCGTCGGTGATGAAGATCAATCCATCTACGGCTGGCGCGGCGCCGATATCCGCAACATCCTCGACTTTGAGAAGGATTACCCGAAAGCGAAGGTCACCCGGCTGGAGCAGAACTATCGTTCCACGCAGAATATCCTGAAGGGCGCCAGCGCAGTGGTAGCCAACAATAAGGAACGCAAGGGCAAGACGCTCTGGACCGAATCCGGCGAAGGCAACCGCATTTCCCAATACGATGCGCCCGATGGCGAAAACGAAGCGCTGTTCATCGCCGATACCATCGACAAGCTTCTGCTGGCTGACCCCAAGGAGCGCATCGCGGTTCTCTACCGCACCAACTTCCAGTCCCGTCAGATTGAAGAAGGGCTGCGCCGCTATGGGCGCAAGTACGTGGTTATCGGAGGCTTCAGCTTCTATCAGCGCGCCGAAGTGAAAGACATCCTCGCCTACCTGAAAGTAGTGGCCAGCCCCAGCGATTCCATCAATCTACTGCGCATCGTGAATACTCCGGCGCGCGGAATCGGCAAGACCACCATCGATCAGATTGAACAGTTTGGATTGCAAAACGACCTGTCGGTTTGGTCCGCCATCGGCCGCATGATTGAAGAGAAGGTCTTTTCCGGCCGTGCGGAATCCGCTCTCGGTCTGTTTCAGCAAATGATCTTGGAGCTTTCCGATGAGGCGCAAACGCGGGGCGTGGATCAGGTCCTGCGGCTGATTCTGGATCGCACCGGGTATAAAAAGATGCTGGAGGATGACGGCACGCCGGAATCCCAAACGCGGCTGGAGAACATCAACGAGCTACTCAACGCCTCGGCCGAAGCCGCGGAGCGAGGCGAAACCATAGCCGAATTCCTGGATCATGCGGCGCTCGCCTCCGACAGCGACAACCTGGATTCCGGCGCGCAAGTTTCGTTGTTAACCATGCACAACGCTAAGGGACTGGAGTTTCCCATCGTGTTCATCGCCGGCATGGAAGAAGGCCTTTTTCCGCACAGCCGCTCCCTTACCGTGGAGTCGCAGATGGAAGAGGAGCGCCGGTTATGTTACGTTGGCATGACGAGAGCGGAAAAGCGTTTGTATCTCACGTGGGCCCGTTATCGCCGCAAGTGGGGCGGGGGACAGCCGGAAGTATCGTTCCCTTCGCGCTTTCTTTCGGAAGTTCCCAAGGGGTTGATCGAAAAGGTTCGTGACGATTCCGGAGTGCCGCAGGTCAACCTGATGGCCGAGCGCTCCTATGTAAGAGAGGCCGCCCGCAAGAACGTATACACGGGCAAGACGTTTAACTCGGTAGAGAATATTTCGCAATTCTTCACCGATCGGCAGGCAAGTGATCGGCAGGCAAGTGATCGGCAGGCAGCTGATCGGCAGGCAAGTGATCGGCAAAAAGGTGCACCGCCCGCAAGTGCGGCGCAACCGGTAGCGGTCCGCCAAGGGATCCCGCAGCAGCAGCAGGCCGTCAGACCGATGGCAGCTGCGGCCAAGAAGAAACCGTTCGGCGCGGGCTCAATGATAAGCCACGCCAAGTACGGACGCGGAACGGTTTTACGAATAGAGGGCCAGGGCGACGACGCGAAGTTAACCGTCAGCTTTCCAGGTCATGGCTTGAAGAAATTAGTAGCTAAATTTGCAGGGATCAAAATAGACGAATGAACACTAAACACATCGAAGACACACAAGAACGCAAGACAGCGAAACGCGCAGCCCGCAAGAAGGCAGCCCCCAAAGCACCCCGGGCGTCCGGCGTAGCGCGCGGTTCCAACAAGAAGAAGGTCAAGCAGGTAGTCAAGGGCCAACGCAAGAGGTGAGTCAGCTCTTCCGCACCAAGAGCATCGATGCGCTGATCGCTTCTTCGGAAGACCCTCGCCATCGGTTGATCAAGACGCTGGGCCCGTGGAGTCTCACGGCGCTCGGCATCGGTGCGGTAATCGGAACTGGCATTTTCGTTGTTACCGGGACGGCCGCGGCGGGCGAAACACTTACTATCCCGTCCATCATGAATGCGCCCCTGCTGGATATTCTCATTCAGGGGCCAAGCGCCGTTTCGAAGTTAGGCAGGCCGGGCGCAGGTCCGGCCATCGCTCTTTCCTTTTTACTGGTAGCCATTGTCTGCAGCTTTGCCGGATTGTGTTTCGCCGAACTGGCGTCCATGATCCCCATCGCCGGCAGCACCTACACCTATGCCTACGCGATTCTGGGCGAAATCATCGCCTGGATCATCGGCTGGGATCTCATTCTGGAATACGCAGTTTCCAGCATGGCCATAGCCGTAGGGTTCTCCGCCTATTTCAACGATATCCTGGATAGCGTACTCGGAGTCCATTTACCAAAGCTGCTATCGGAACCCATGATCGCCGGCGGAGTCTTCACCGGTAACTTCATTAATCTGCCAGCGGTGATTATAGTTCTTCTCATCACCTACCTGCTGGCACGCGGCGTGCGGGAAGGCGCCGGCGCAAACAACGTGGTAGTGGTCATCAAGATTGTCGCCATCCTCATCTTCGTCTTTGCGGCCGCCGGTTCCGTCAAGACGGAAAACTGGCATCCCTTCGCTCCCAACGGCTTCCCCGGAGTTCTCACCGGTGCCGCCATCGTGTTCTTCACCTACATCGGATTCGACGGCGTATCCACCGCGGCCGAAGAGTGCCGCAATCCGCAGCGCGATCTCCCGTTCGGAATCATGATGACGCTGATCGTCTGCACCATTCTTTACGTCAGCGTAGCCGTCGTGCTCACCGGAGTAGTGAATTACAAAAACCTGAACACCGCCGCCCCTGTGGCCGATGCCTTGAAGTCGCTGGGATATGATGGCGTGCGGCGTTGGGTGAGCGCCGGTGCGTTGATGGGCATGATCTCGGCCATTCTCTGCAGCCAGTACGGACAAGCAAGAGTCTGGTTTGCCATGTCGCGCGACCGCCTGCTGCCAGACGCATTTTCCAAGGTGCACACCCGGTTCCGCACGCCGCATGTAAGCACCTGGGTTGCGGGCATCGCCGTCGCCATCCCCGCGGGCGTCTGGGACCTGGGCACCTTCGCCGACCTGACCAACATCGGCACGCTGTTCGCCTTCATCGTAGTCTCAGCGGGAGTGTTGGTGCTCAGAAAGAAGCAGCCAGACCGTCCGCGCGGCTTCCGTGTTCCCTTTGTTCCGGTGCTGCCCTATTTGTCAATCGCCTGCTGCCTGGTCTTGATGTTGGGCCTGCCGCTGGAGACGTGGATCCGCTTTGTCCTATGGCTCGCCATCGGCCTGGTGATCTACTTCAGCTACGGCCGCCACCGCACCACTGCTTAGCGTGTCGGCGTTTCCGCGCATAAAGCGCGTAGAAACACGCAGAGTAGCGGCACGTCCAAAGCCTCTCCTGCAAAGCGAAAAGCACCAGACCCCATCGGATCACCGAACCTGCTCGTTTCCCCAGAATCAGCCGGAGGGCGCCAAAAATCACGGTCGATAAGAGCCTGGGATTGTGAATCAGCCAGCCACCGTCCAACACCTCGAAATCGATTGCCGCCAATTCCTGTTCCAACTCCTTCCGCGCCGGCGTAAACCCCAAACGAAACGGGCTGATGGCGGTTCGTGACACCAGCCGCAGCAGCCGGTAAAGCGGATTCGCCGGATTGTCCAGCGTGATCACCAATTCGCCGCCGGGCCGTAGCGCACCACACAACTGCCGTAGCGATGCATGGAATTCAGCCTCACTGTCGAAGTGGTCCAACGAAGAAATCGAAAGCACCAGATCCAACGAAGACTCCCGAACCGGCAGCGCACGCAAATCGCAAACGAAGCCATGCGCCGGCGGCAACCCGCCTACACTGCCGGCTCGTGCCACCGTAGCCTTTGCGATGTCCATCCCAAGCAAAACGGCTCCGTTCGGGTCAAACAAATCGCCGTAAATCCCGTCCTGCCCCCACGCCTCTTCAAACAGATCGGTCTTCAACACCACGCCCACCGGCCGCACGCCAACCCATCGCCGGATCAACTCCTGGTGCACCCGCCGCTTCTGCCGCGCCACCTCGACATCCAAATACCAGGAAGGCCGCGTCAGCGCCGCCAGATCGTCCCAGGCTTTCCGGCCGGAGGGAGGAATCTGCACAGGGATTGGCTGAGATGCCGGCACTCCGCCAGTCTATTACAGCTACGCTTGAGATCCTGCAAAGCAAAATGGCCCACCCCCGAAGGGTTGAGCCATCCCGCCATTACAATGCTGTGATCGATGCGGAGCAGGAACAATCAATCTGGTCAATCCGCGCTCGACGAATTTACCGGCCCTACTCCTTTTTTTTCTCGACGACTGTCGTCTTTTGCGTCGTAGTGGTGGCGTCAGGAGCAGAGGGAGTGCCATCAGGATTCGTGGCGGCGGGTTTAGTCTCCTTCACTTCCGTGCTGCTAGTCGTGCGCTCCGTGGTGACGGGTGCCGGCGAAGTATTCGCAGCAGGCGGATTCACCACCGTTGTAGGCGGCGGACTCGTCTGACACCCAGCCAGGACCAAGCTCAGCGCCGCCGTTCCAAGTGCAATCAGGTATTTGTCAGGTAGGAAATTCATCTTTTCGAGCTCCTTTAGCTCGAAGTTACTCCTACATGCAGTTTCATCGCCACTTCCCCGGACGGATCAACCAGAAGAACCCCAAATCCCAATACCCCCATCTGCGCCAGTCACACGAAAGAACACCTCAATCTCCCATCGAATCAACAAGCCCTTCTTTTAGCTCGCCAACCCCATGCTATAACTGAAACCGAAAAGGCTCCCCGCCGCGGGAGCTTTTTCTATTTCCGCTTCACCATTTCAATTCCAAGGAGCATTTCCCATGCCGAGCCCCGCACAGTCCGCCGCAAACTTGATAAATAGCCGCAATTCCACCGGCCCCACCACCGAGTCAGGCAAACAAACCGCCGCCGCCAACTCGCTGAAACACGGCCTCACCTCCAAGCGCATTATCATCCCCGGGGAAGATCCCGCCGCCTTTGATCAGCTCCGCGCCGAAATGCACGCCGACTGGAAACCAGCCACGTATCAAGAGGCCACGCTAGTGGATCAAATCAGCGAGCAAGCCTGGCGTCTCGAACGTGCTCGCCGCGTAGAGACCGCCAGCTTCAACGCCTTCATGCCCAACCTCCAAGCCACCCCGAAATCCGTCCAAGGCGGCCGCATCCAGATGCTCCCAACCGACCCCGACGAAGCCATGGCCGCCGCCTTCCACGCCAACGCAAAAGCTTTCGACAATCTCCGCCGCTATGAAACCGCCATCGAACGCTCGTATTACAAAGCAATCGCCGAACTCCGCAAAATCCAAACCGAGCGCCGTGAACAGCAGCGGCAAGCCCAGTCCATTGGGTCCGTTTCGCAAAAGCAACCAGCCGCCGTCAGCCAACCGGCCCCAGAATCTCCCGAAGCCCCAATGTTAAAATCAGATATCCAATGGAAGACCACAAGCTCCGGCAACAAGCCCTATACGACGCCCTCAACACCCGCATCCTCGTAATCGATGGCGCCATGGGGACCATGCTGCAGCAGGCCAACCTCACGGCGGAGGACTTCGGCGGCCCTGTCCTCGAAGGCTGTAATGAGAACCTGGTAGTAACACGTCCAGACGTTGTGAAAAGCGTCCACAAAGCCTACTTTGACGCCGGCGCGGACATCGTGGAAACCAACAGCTTCGGCGGAACCAAGGTTGTGCTCGCCGAATACAATCTTGAGGACCACTCGCACCAGTTAAATTTCGCCTCAGCCCGCCTGGCGCGCGAAGTCGCGGCGGAACTCTCCACACCAGATCGGCTTCGTTTCGTAGCCGGATCCATCGGACCCACCACCAAGGCCATCACCGTAACCGGCGGTATCACTTTTACCGAGCTGGTGGAGAACTTCTATCAACAAGCGAAATCCCTGGTGGAAGGCGGCGCCGACATCTTATTGGTAGAAACGCAGCAGGACACCAGAAACGTGAAAGCCGCGCTGCTCGCCATCCAAAAGGTAGAACGCGAAATCGGCTACAAGGTTCCCGTCATGGTCTCCGGCACCATCGAACCCATGGGCACCATGCTAGGCGGCCAAACGGCCGATTCCTTCTGCGCCAGCGTCTCCCATGCCGACCTGCTTTCCATCGGGCTCAATTGCGGCACCGGTCCTGAGTTCATGACCGACCACCTTCGGACCATTCACGAAATGGCTTCGACGCGCATTTCCTGCTATCCCAACGCCGGTCTTCCGAATGAAGATCTGCGCTACGACGAAACTCCCAATTCCGTAGCCGGCCAGCTCGCCAAATTCGTAGACCACGGCTGGTTGAATTTCGTGGGCGGCTGCTGCGGCACAACGCCCGCTCACATCACAGCCATCGCCAACGCAGTAGCCGGAAGGAAACCCCGTCCAGCCCCGCCGTCCAGCCATCGTGCTTACTATTCCGGCATCGATCTCATTGAAGCGGACGACACCAACCGTCCGCTCATCGTAGGCGAGCGAACCAACGTCATCGGCTCGCGTCTCTTCAAGAACATGATCGCGGATGAGAAGTGGGAGGAAGCAACAGACATCGCCCGCCGCCAGGTCCGCAACGGCGCGCACATCGTAGACGTCTGCCTGCAGTCCACGGACCGCGAAGAGATGGACGACATCCCGCCCTTCTACGAAAAACTGATTCGCAAGGTGCATGCGCCGATCATGATCGATACCACCGATCCCAAGGCCATCGAACTGGCGCTCACCTATTGCCAGGGAAAGAGCATCATCAATTCGGTGAATCTGGAAGACGGCGAAGAGAAATTCGAACGCATCTGCCCGGTGGCCAAAGCCTTCGGCGCCGCGCTGGTAGTCGGCTGCATTGACGAAGACAAGCTGCAAGCCCAAGCCTTCACCAGGGAACGCAAACTATCGGTAGCGCAGCGGTCGGTAGAAATCCTGACCACGAAATTCGGCATCGCCCCGGAAGACATTATTATCGATCCGCTGGTTTTTCCCTGCGCCACCGGCGACGAAAACTACATTGGCGGCGCAGTAGAGACCATCGAGTCACTCAGGTTAATCAAGACCCAAATCCCATTCGTGAAAACGGTGTTGGGCGTCTCCAACATCTCGTTCGGACTCCCGGCTTCCGCCCGCGAAGTAGTCAATTCCGTGTTTCTGTATTACTGCACCAAAGCAGGCCTCGACCTGGCAATCGTCAATGCGGAGAAGCTGGAGCGCTTCGCCTCCATTCCGCCAAAAGAACGCCTGCTAGCCGAAAACCTGCTCTTCAATACCCCGCCCAAGGAAGGCCAGTTCGCCGGAATTCCTGAAGACTGGCGCCAGCAGTCCAAGGAAGCCAAGGCCGCGGTCAACCAGTTCCACATCGCCGCCATCGCCGAACATTTCCGCGGCGCCACGGCGAAGGTGAAAGAAAAACAAGCCGACCTGCCGCTCGATCAGCGCCTGGCGAATTACATCATTGAAGGCACGAAAGACGGCCTCATCCCAGACCTGGAACTGAAGCGCGCCGAAGGGGCCAATCCGCTGGACATCATCAACGGCCCGCTAATGACCGGGATGGCCGAGGTGGGCCGGCTCTTCAATGCCAACGAACTGATCGTGGCCGAAGTATTGCAATCGGCCGAGGCGATGAAGGCCGCGGTCAATCACCTCGAGAACTTCATGGAGAAAGCCGACACCGCTTCACGAGGCAAGATCATTCTCGCCACCGTGAAAGGCGACGTGCACGACATCGGTAAGAACCTGGTCGAGATCATCCTTAGCAATAACGGCTACGAAGTAATTAATCTGGGAATCAAGGTAGCGCCAGACGTATTGGTCCGCGCCTATCAGGATCACACTCCGCATGCCATCGGACTGTCAGGCTTACTGGTCAAGAGCGCCCAGCAGATGGTAATCACCGCCAACGATCTGAAGGAAGCGGGCATCAACGTACCGCTCTTAGTAGGCGGCGCGGCCCTGTCCGAAAAATACACCAACACCAAGATCGGACCCAGCTACACCTCGCCCACCTTCTACGCAAAAGACGCCATGACCGGGCTGCGCTTGTTGAATGAGATCATGGACCCATTGACCAGGGAAGAGTCTCTCCGACGGCACACCTTCACCGAATTTGTGGAGGCCGTCGATCACTTAGCGGACGAACGCATTCCGGTATCGCAGAACCGCAGCGCCAAGGTTTCAACCAGCGTGCCGATTCCGACGGTCCCCTACCTGGACCGCAAGGTGCGAGATGTTCCGCAACTCACCGAGGTCTGGAGCTACATCAATCCCAACATGCTCTACGGCCATCACCTCGGCCTCAAGGGCGGCTTTGAAAAGCGCATCGCCGAACGCGACGAAAAGGCGCTCGATCTCTTCCATCAAGTGGAGGCCGTAAAAGAGGAAGCCAAAAAGTTCATGAAGGTCCGCGCAGTCTGGCAGTTCTTCGAAGCGGAACGCGAAGGCAACGCAATCAACCTGTTCACCCCAGGCGCCAAGGACCCGATTCATACGTTCCGGTTCGGTCGCCAAGCCCGAGCCGAAGGCCTCTGCCTAAGCGACTACATCATGGAGCCCTCGGGCGGAAAGCGCGACCACATGGCAATGTTTGTAGTGACGGCCGGCGAAGCCGTCCGCGCGAAATACGAAGAAGCGAAGAACGCCGGCGAGTTCTTCAAAGCCCACGCGGTGCAAGCTGTAGCGATAGAAACCGCCGAAGCCACAGCCGAGTGGCTGCACCGCAGAATCCGCGAAGACTGGGGTTTCCCGGACCCCGTGACCATGACCATGCAAGAGCGCTTTACTTCCAGATACCGCGGCAACCGCTACAGCTTCGGCTACCCGGCCTGCCCAAATCTGGACGATCAAGTGGGCCTCTTTCAACTCCTCCGTCCGGAAGAAATCGGCGTAGAGCTAACGGAAGGAATGATGATGGAACCCGAAGCCAGCGTCAGCGCGCTAGTCTTCCATCACCCGGACTGCGTCTACTTCACCGCCAGTGAAGCCGCAGAACTGGTAACAACCTAGTGCCCAGGTCTCGGCAATAGGCATTCTGGATTTTCGCGGCGGCTCACACTGCGTTTGTACCCGTTTTGTCCCCGTTTTGTACCCGTTTTGTCCCCGTTTTGTCCCCGTTTTGTACCCGTTTTGTACCCGTTTTGTCCCCGTTTCCGAGCCGCGACCGTAAGGGAGCGGTAACGCCAGGCACAAGCACGTACGAGTTACACCAGATCGACCAAACTAACCCGAAGGCTGTTTAACAGGCCAAACCACTACTGACATCTACCCCCACCAGGGTTCGCCCTTTTCCATATGCGACTTGAGCCAGTCTTCGTCGATCTCCAGGCCCAACCCAGGTCCTTCCGGAACGGAAAGCTTGCCCTTCCGCAGAGCAGACTTCACACCCTGGGCCATATTCTCTTTGTTCCCGCGGAACGCTCCCAAAACGTTCTCGATTTTAAAAAGGTTCGATGTCGCAGCGGCCAGATGCGCTGCTGCATAGAACTGAATCAACGAACAAGGTCCGCTGTGGAACCCGACCGGAGTGCATGTCAGGCTAGCATATTTGGCGATGTCGCGGCATGCAGTAATGCCGCCGGCGTACGCCACATCGGGGTGAATCACATCCACTACCTGATTATCCAGGAACGGCTTGAACCCGGCCACCAGTTCCAGCCGTTCACCGGTAAGCACGGGCACCGGCGTGGAGCGCTTCAGTTCGAGCCACGCTTCCGAATACGCCGTCGGCAACGGATCTTCGATCCACACCGGGTCGGCAGGCTCAATGGCCTTACAGAGTCCGATCACGCTGCGGGGGTCGAACTGGGCCAGGCAATGCATCGCAATGTCGATGTCGTCGCCCGCGGCTTCACGCACGTTCATGTATCCTTTCGCCGCTCTGCGGAAATCGTCGCCGTCCAGAGTCGTGCTGTACGGGAACCCGCCTTTGCCGGATCTGCGAAACGCATTGGTCAGCGCTGCGCCCACCGCGGGACCAGAAAGGCGCGGCGCCTCGCCACTGGCAACAAGCGCGTTGAACTTGAATGTGGTAATGCCCTCGGGCTCGCCCTTGACGCCTTCCGCCCAGGCGCGGCACTCGCCCTTATCCAGCATGTTCGCAACCGAGCCGTGCCCGTATACCGGGATCTCTTTCTGGATCGGACCGCTCGGTAGCCTATAGATGGGCAGTCCGATAATCTTGCCGGCCACGTCCCACAGAGCGACATCCACACCGCCAATGGTGGGCATGTGCGCCTTGTATGGGTGCTGCACTCCGGTCATCGCATAAAAATGCCGTTCGATCGCCAGCGGATCCTGACCAATTAGTGCCGGCTTCATCGTCTCGATAATGGCGCGGGCGGCTTGTGCGGAGTAACCAGGCCCGCATCCGTTTCAATCTTGACAAGGCAGCCATCACCAAGATTGTCCAGCGCCAAGGTTTTGATCGCAGTGATCTTGACCATCTTTGTATACGGAGCCGCCAGGGCTTTGAAATTCAGCAGCCAAGGGGCGGCGGGCAGCGACGCGCCATTACTCCTTCCACAACAGCTCCGCATCGGAGCGCCGCACATAATTCGCATCCACGGCCGCCGCGTCCAACCCCGGCAACCGCAAAGCCACTCGGCCAACCGCAGCAGCCAAAGCCCGCCGTTCCACTCCTCCGGCAATGTGTGCACGAAACGGCCCCAAGTCGGTCGATACAAACTCGATGTCTCCAGCGGGCAGTCCCGATAACCAATCGGCAAAAGGCATCACCACTTCAGGCTGCACCACGTTCAATTCCGAATCATAAACCGCCCCGTAAATCTCCCCGCGCCGCGCATCCAGCAGCGCCGCGCGCAAGGGCAGGGAACCGCACTCCGCCAGCGCCATCAAATTCGACACACCCACCACGGGGCGCCCGCAAGCCTCAGCCAGACCCTTCACCGCCGTCAATCCCACCCGCACTCCGGTAAACGATCCCGGCCCGGCAGCTGCCGCAAACAATCCAATGTCGCCGACCCGCGCCGCATGCCGGCGCAGCAGCGCCTCAATCTGACCAAACAAAATCGGCCCAAACCCTTCCGGCGAATGCAGCAGCACCTCTTCCACCACGGAGGCATCGTCCAAAAGCGCCACACTCCCAAAGTGCGCCGTAGTATCCAAAGATAGAATCAGCATCAGGGGTTGAGCGTTAGCACCTTGTCCGTCATGTAGACCTTGCCGTTAGCGTTCATGCCCACCAGCCGGATATTCAGGATGGCCGGATAATTGGTAGCCATGAAGGGCGGGATGCGGAAGATCCCCTCGCGCCCGGTTCCAAACACACGGAACCCAAGCCCGTCAATCACAACCTCGCCCGTCCACAGGTACATCATGGACCGCGTAGCCCGGCTCTCCCGCCGCAGCTTCGCCGCAAAGGTCGGCGGCTTCGACGCGGACACATCGTCCTTCGAAGGTTCCACAATCACGAACGGTAACTTCTGTGTATTCTGCTCAATCTGCTGTAGCTCAAGCGAGTACTCCCGGGAGTCGAATTTGTAAGACTCCAGCATCGACTGTTTCTTCCCCTCGCGTGAAAGATACAGCACCCAATCGTGGGATGCATCGGGCGGTTCCGCGGCAAACTTCTCGCCTTTGTAGTTCTTCAGCTTCGTCTGTTCGCCAGTCAGCGGATTCAACCACACCACGTCGTAGCCATGCCGCTCCACGCGTACTTCCACCGGCCCCGGCTTCTCCACATAGAGCACATATTCAATGCCCTCCAGCGCCATCGCCCTGCCTCCGTCGACATCGAAGTAAGGCTCCAGCTCCCAATGCCGTGAGTCCGAAAAGAAGTCGAACCAGACCGTCATCTGCTTCGGGTCCACTTGAGAAGACCCCACGTACTGTCCGTTCATCGTGGTGTTCCACAGCTGCTTCCGCAGCACGTCATTGTCCTTGGCCGTCAACCCTGCATTGACGAACGGCATCGGGTAAAGCTGATGTTCAATCGATCCAAGCTGATCGTCAGAGCTCGAATAAACGATATAGTCCATCCATCCATCGCCAGCCATTGGTGACGAAGTGACATGGGCGCCCGCCGTCTTCGGATGTTGATAAGGATCGTACTTCTTCAACGCCATCCCCATCTCCCTGGCCAACGGCCGGCCATTCTTCACATCTTCAAATGCCTGAAAGATCTGCCAGGTAATGTGGAAAGCTCCATACCGCGATGCCATGTAGCGGATATAGCGGTCGCGCTGCGCCTCGCTCTCCGGCACGGTGTTCGCCAGCACCATGTCGAACACCAGTCCCTTCTCGTTCGTGTAGCGGACCCGTTCGTCCAGCGCTTGCAGGGCCGCGATATCCGGTGTAGTGAACGTTGCGCCAAAGGTCCGAAGGTGAGTGTACTTAGCCGCCGCCCGCGAATCCACCAGCTTGCGAAAGGCGTCACCGGTGGCGTTATAGTCCGTATCGCTCATCCAAAGATGCGCCTTGTTGCTATCCGTATAGGCCCAATGATGCATGTTCGCCGCCCGCAGGAATCCCGGCGCTTCGGAAGCGGTGGCAGTCATGGTGCCCTGCTTGCCATCATACTGGCGTTGGTTGCTGGTGATGCGGAACTCCCATTCGCCCACTTCATTCGGAGCGAACCGGATCACCATGCGCCGTCCGCCGTCCCAGAAGGCGTATAGCATCAGGGTGCGGTGACGGGGGGAACGAAACTCACCCCGCAACTCCACCGTCTGGTACGGATTCTTCTGCGCTTCGTCTAATTCGAAGACCATGTCGCAGGCCTTATACACGGGCGTTGGCGCGCACGAAGGCTGAGCGCGCAGCATTCCGGCCGTCAACAGCACAACAGCATAGATCCAAGACCGCATCTTTCTAGTTTATGGCAAGCTGAAACATCAACCCTATGAAACGTATTCTCCTACTCATTCTCTGCTTGGCCTGCGCAGCCGTCGCGCCCGCGCAATCACCCATTCTGAAGAAGACCGAAGGCATGACCAGAATGCCCGGTTTCTTCCCCATCTACTGGGATGCGAACGCAGGCAAGATATGGCTCGAAATCAACCGCTGGGACAAAGAGTTCCTTTACATCAGTTCGCTTCCCGCCGGTGTGGGATCGAACGACCTCGGACTCGACCGCGGCCAATTGGGTGAAGAGAAAGTAGTGCAGTTCGAACGCAGCGGTCCGAAAATTCTGTTGGTCCAATCCAACTACGGCTTCCGGGCGTTAAGCGACAACGCCGATGAGCGTAAGTCCGTCGGCGAGGCCTTTGCCCGATCCGTGCTCTGGGGATTCCAGGCCGACACAGTCGACGGCGACCGCGTCCTGGTAGACGCAACGGGCTTTTACCTTCGCGATGCTCATGAGGTTCCGGCCGCCATGCGGCGCTCAAAGCAAGGCTCGTTTAAACTGGACGATTCGCGTTCGGCCTTCTACCTGGCCCGCACCAAAAACTTCCCGAGCAACACCGAAGTCGAATCCACGTTGACGTTCCTGAGCGACGACCCTGGCAACTTCGTTCAGGAAGTGGTCCCAACTCCAGGCGCCGTCACCGTGCGCGAGCACCATTCCTTTGTCGAACTGCCAGGCCCTGGCTTTCAGCCACGAGCCTTTGACCCGCGCTCCGGTTTCTTCGGCATCGAGTTCATGGACTTCGCCACGCCCATCGACCAGCCCGTCCGCAAGCGATACATCTCCCGCCATCGCCTGCTGAAACAGGAACCAGTGAAGCCCATCGTCTACTACTTGGATCGAGGCGCGCCGGAGCCGGTTCGCTCCGCACTTCTCGAAGGCGCGCGCTGGTGGAACCAGGCTTTTGAAGCGGCTGGTTTCCACGATGCCTTCCGCGTGGAACTGATGCCGGAAGACGCCGACCCGATGGATGTGCGCTACAACGTGATCCAGTGGGTACACCGCTCCAGCAGAGGCTGGTCCTACGGCAGCACTGTAACCGATCCCAGGACCGGCGAAATCATCAAGGGCCACGTCACTTTGGGATCGCTCCGCGTGCGCCAGGATTACCTGATCGCCGAAGGCCTTCTAGCGCCCTACGAAACGGGTCAACCGGCTTCAAAGGAGATGAGGGACATGGCCATCGCCCGTATGAGGCAGTTGGCCGCTCACGAAGTCGGCCACACCCTGGGCCTTGCCCATAACTTCGCTGCCAGCACCCACAATCGCGCGTCGGTCATGGACTATCCCGCCCCACTGGTCCAAATGAAAGGCGGACGCCCCGATCTCTCCGATGCCTACGCCACCGGTATCGGCGAATGGGACAAGACCGCAATCGCCTTCGGCTACGGGGACCAGCCCGGTGTGCTCGACAAAGCGCACGCCCGCGGCCTTTACTTCATCACCGATTCAGACTCGCGTCCCCAAGGCGGCGCGCATCCGTCCTCCCACCTCTGGGACAATGGCGCGAACGCCGTTGACGAACTGAACCGTGTAATGGAAGTCCGTGGCAAGGCACTGGCCCGCTTCGGCGAGAAGAATATCCGGGAAGGCGCTCCAATGAGTTCGCTCGAAGAGGCACTCGTTCCTCTGTACCTCTCGCACCGCTATCAGGTGGAGGCCGCATCAAAGGTGCTGGGCGGTTTGAACTATACCTATGCGCTGCGCGGCGATGGGCAAAAGATCGCCGAAATTGTTCCAGCAGCCGAACAGCAGCGCGCTTTGCAAGCCCTGCTGCGTACATTGGATCCGCAAGCCCTCACACTACCGGAAAAGCTGCTGCAACAGATTCCACCCCGCGCCTTCGGCTACCCGCGCGACCGTGAGTCGTTCAAGGCGAAAACCGGGGTCACCTTCGATCCGATGGCCGCGGTGGAAGCCGCAGCCACCATCACTTTGACGCAGATCCTGCATCCGGAACGAGGCGCGCGCCTGATTCAATACCACGCCCGCGACCCCAAGAATCCAGGCCTCGCGGAGGTGATTGACAACGTGCTCGCCGCAACCTGGAAGCGTCCCAGAGTGGGCGGACTCGCGTCGGAAACGCAGCGTGTGGTGGACGACGTTGCTCTCTATCAATTGATGGCGCTCGCGGCCAGCGACACTGCTGCCGCCCAGACCCGTGCCATCGCACTGTCGAAGCTGGAAGACCTGAAGGGCTTTCTGAATCAACCGGTTTCCGACCCCGATCAGCGCGCCCACTACCGCTTCGCGCTTGCGCGGATCAAGCGCTTCCAGGACGACCCGAAGAAGCTGGACTTCCCGAAACCGGCGGAACCTCCGCCCGGCCAGCCTATCGGTCAGATGTAGTACATCAATTCTTCCGGCTCGGCCATCTCTTCTTCCACGTTATTGACGGTGTCATTCACATCGGCGATGGTGGTGTGATCCAAGATGGCGGACATGGCATCGCGAACCTGTCGCATCACCAGCTTGGTGCCGCATCGTTTCTCGTCCACGCATTCGTCGCACTTGCGAAAGGCGGTCTCGCTGGCGCATGGAAGCGGCGCCAGCGGTCCATCGATAATGCGGATAATCGAGCCCAGCGTGATCTGTTCCGGCGGCTTCGCCAAAGCGTATCCGCCACCCTTCCCTTTCTTGCTGGCCACAATTCCGCGGTCCCGCATCTGGAGCAGAATCAGCTCCAGGAATTTCTTCGGAATCTGCTCGGTGGCGGCAATAGTGGCGATCAAGATCGGGCCTTTACCATACTCGCGCCCCAGACAATACAGGGCGCGGAGTGCATACTTGCCTCGCTTGGAAAGTGTTTTCAAATCAGATCTTATCACCCTGCTTGCAAGTTATCTCTTGCTTGCCGGGCAGCCGTTCGACCCACTCCGTTAGTCGAAGCATCAATAAAATAGTCCTCGGGGGAAACGAACGCTATCCAACTGGATGAACGTCAGCGGCCCGCCATATCGAGGTCTCACTGACACAGCCTCAACCAAAAAGGAGAAATATTGTGCGTTCATTGTCTTTGGCGACCGCTTGCGCCGTCGCCCTCACCCTCGCTTCCGGCCCAGCCTCGGCGGAAGTTCCTTCAAATACCAGTTGGGTCCGCGTTGTTCACGCCGCGTCGGACGCGCCCGCGGTCGATGTCCTTGCCAACGGCAACTTGGTCTTTCAGGGCTTGAAGTTTAAGGACTTTACCGAGTACACTCCCGTTCCCCCGGGCACCTATACGTTTCAAGTGAATCTCACTGGCACTGGCACTACGGCAGTCGCCACTGGGCCGGAGAAACTGCAAGGCGGCAGCGCGTATACGTTTTACGCTTTGGGTAAGGCTTCGGCTGGCACGCTGTTCATCATGGCCACCGGCGACGATGTAACGCAGCCGCAGCCCGGATCTACCAAGATTCGCGTTGTGCATGGCGCTTCTACTGCCCCCGCTGTGGATGTCTACGCTTCGGCGCCATATGCGCCGCTGCCTGCTACTCCCGCGCTCAGCTCCGTTCCTTATCCCCTCGCCGGGCCGTACTTGATCGTCCCGGAAGGCGTGTATCAGGCGCGGGTGGCGGTAGCAGGCACCAAAACAATAGCGATCGACTCGGGCAGACTGCCGTTGACAGGCGGGACAATTCGGACCGTCGTCGCGCTCGACCCTTCCACAACGGGCGGCTCTTTCCAACTACTGGTACTGCCGGACGTCAATTAGTAACTCGTTACGCTACGAGGGATGAAGTTCACCAACTTCATCCCTCAGCGCTGAATACGTCCTTCTTCGTTCATTCGAGTTGGCGGTCTCGATTAACGACGACCAATTCAACCCGGCTACATATCCGGGCCCCTCTAAGATAGTTCACAACTGCACTTGAGTCGTCTTGGGAGAAGCTGCATCCAAGGCGGGTTTCCAAGAATCTCGCACAATACCAAGTTGCTTACGGATGAGTTTGCAGAGCGAGTCCGGAACCTCGGAATGGCGTGGACCTGATTCAGACCACGCATTCCAGTTGGAGGCGAAGTTACATAAAACTTTGGTGGAGGCGGCGGGAGTCGAACCATTCCACCATTCTGATAACGGGCAAGTTATTGATTCTGCAATGATGCAAAAACGCCAGAATCGATACTTCCGCCGAACGGAGGTACACGGCGGGTACACGGACCGCCAAACAAGCACTAACGGTGGGTCCCGGATATGACTGTCGCCATCTACGCACGCGTCAGCACCTCCGACGGCCGACAGGACGCCGACAACCAACTCATTGAACTTCGCAGATTCGCCGGAACTCAGAACTGGGATGTCACCGCTGAATACGTCGACCACGAAAGTGGCAATACCGCGGACCGGCCTCAATTCCAGCAACTATTTACCCATGCCAGCCAGCGCAAGTTTGATATCGTTTTGTTCTGGTCACTGGACCGATTGACGAGGGAAGGGGCACTTGCGACACTGCAACACCTTCAGAGACTAAGCGACTACGGCGTTGGATTTCGTTCGTATGCGGAGCCTTATCTTGATTCCTGTGGAATTTTCAAGGACGCAATCGTGGGAATTATTGGAACGATCGCCAAGCAAGAGCGGGTACGGATTTCTGAGAGGGTGAAAGCCGGACTGGCACGCGCCAAAGCAAATGGAACACGGAGCGGTAAGGAAATTGGCCGACCTCGGGTCGTATTCCGCCGGGATGAGGTTCGAGAGATGCGAGACCAAGGTTTATCTTGGCGCGCCATTGCGCGTCAAGCGGGCGTCAGCATCGCTAGCGTTAGGAGAGCATGCGGCCGCCTGGCCGAGAGAGTGGAGGCTGCAAAAACTGGGTTGTGAGGGTTGGCAGCCATTTAAGAACCGGCACGGTGGCAGAAGAGTTGGCGTCCTGGGACGGAGGAAGGGCGAGCGGGGAGGCGTCAACCCGGCGGATTAACTTCGGTGTAGATGCGTGAAGGGGGCTTCCGGACCGTTGTTCCGCTACGCAGGCCTCGCGAGGCTCGAGTGTCTGACAACATTTGCACCCGAGGGCTTCAAGTAGAGCGATATTAGTCGCGCTATGGTTTCCAGCACGTGCCGACGGCTGCCGGGCCTCGCTATAGCTGCCAAGAAGGCACATTAAGGTCCTTCGAATCCCGAAGGACACCGTCAATGTCAAGGTGACGCTTGCGACACCAGTCGAAAAATCTCAGCCAGACTCCAGAAAACATCGGCTCCTTGCCTAACGCAAAGTCAATACCGAAACGATGACCAATCTCTTCTATGATTTCTTTCCGATCCTCTTCAATGCAAGTCGGCCACTTCAATACTTCAATTATAGAAGGCAGGGTCCTGTCGTCGATAAACGGCCGTACTAGCAAGCAGGTTGATAGTGGCCCACGTCTAAGTCGCGGCAACAGCTCGTTCAAAGTCTTTTCGACATCGACATCAGTTGGAATTTGCAGCGCGGTCAGACTGTCAGCAAGCCCCTTGTCAAACTTTACAGGTATCCAGCCTAAAAGTTGCTTCGCAGTTATCGCCCGCGCTGCGG
The DNA here is from genome assembly GCA_038230275.1 of Bryobacterales bacterium. GTDB lineage: Bacteria > Acidobacteriota > Terriglobia > Bryobacterales > Bryobacteraceae > JANXXV01. The sequence goes on along the minus strand of JBBRNO010000047.1, from coordinate 2,730 downwards.
GTGACATAGAAGTGCGCAGTCTCAGCACTGCGGCCTCAACCCCCGATCTTGACGCCGGATTCTTAGTGGCTTCCGCGACTAACACTCCCATAATCGCATCTGCTAATGGACTTGGGATTTTCTGTCCGAGTATCGCAAACGCCTTCAAAACCGAAACGTAACGTGGGTTTGTAGACGCTCCAACCAACGCTGCCTTTCCCAACTCCTCAACGCTCGACAAGTTTAGGTCTAAACCAACCTTCTCCAGAAACTCTTCAATTAGAGATTCGTAGGACCGAACAGAATTATCGGAGAGAACAGCACTCTTGAAAAGTACCTTGGCAATTGTCGATGCGTCATCCGCGCTGATTCGGATCGGCGAATCGCATCTTTGTGTAACGCAAAACAACTTAAGGACCGAAATTACTTGAGGAATGTCGTCCGCTTTGCGCAACTTTTCGATTATTCTGGACCGCACTTCTACACCATACTCTTTGGAGACTTTCGCGCCAAGCTTAATTAGATCGATCTGAGCCCTTGAAAGATCACCGACATCGTCCCGCACGGTACGAACCTTAAAGAGGGTCCCCAACGCCGCGGTTCCACCAGGGGATAACTTTGAACTCACAGCGGTTAGCAACCAGATTAGTCGTTCACGTCGATCCTCGGTTGAATGCTCGTTGCCTGACAGTTCTGCTACTAGCATTTTCACCACTTCATCCTGCGTGGAGACAGGAAGTCTTGGCCATAAGAGCAATGATGGCACCACTGCCGCGACGAACGCGCCCTCAGATTCATCCAGAATACTCGCACGAAGGCGAGTATTCATCCCCACTGTTCTGGACCGGATGTAATCCTCCGGAAGGCGTGATGCCAATTGCTCGAGAAGTTTGGAGGAATGGGTGAGTTGTGTAACGTCACCTGAAACAGTTTCCCACAACAAGGAATCCACAATTACAGCATTCTTTGAGGAGAGGTGCGGCGCTATCGCACTCGCCACTTGGACCCATCGATCGCGGTCGGAATAGTTGGCGAAGTGCAAGTTCAGGATCCCCACAGTCGCGTCCGCCTGTTCAGTACCGAGACGGAGAGACAACGATGCTAGGATCGTCAACATCTCGAAGCGTGGATCGGGGATAGGCCACTTCAGTTTGATTGCCTCTGACAAGGTGGCAACAACATTATCCTGCTGGCCGACCGACAGAGTATCGCCAATCTCTCGTAGCATTTGTAATTTGGTAACTAGCAGCCCTGAGTCAATCCTCTGCTTAACCGCAGTTATAACCAAAGCGGCAAGGTTGTCGGCGTAACTTTGACTCAATCGAGGGCCAAGATTGCCGATACTGCGAGAGAGCAGCCACCTTGTGTCATCTGGCGATATGTTTTCGTCAGCTGCTGAGGTACCTTTCGAATGCAGAGAAGAAAGCTTCTCCGTGAACGTATCCGCCAGTTGGTCCGCGGTGGCGGAGTCAAGTCCATCTCGAAACTCAAGAATCGTACGCTCAACCCAATACGTATCAGATATGCCAGTTAATAAAGTTTGGAGGACGTCACTACGCGGGGAAACGCTACGCAATAGGCTGACGCACGCAGCAAACACGTCGGACTCCCCGCTTTCGTGCGCCGCATTTAGACACCGCGGAAGCAGTGCTCGAACCAAGGCATCTTTCCTCGAGGGGTTGAGCCCAATTGCGCTGTGAGTGATCAGAGGAAGTCGTCGCAAAAGGCGCTTTACCGATCCCGGGGACTCGAGTGCGACAGAGAAAACATCCTGTCGAACTCGTTCGTTCGACCTACTTAGATTCCAGAGTTGCGAGCGCTCCGACTCGGTCAGCCCCTCAGATGCGTCGAGACCAAATTCCGAAAAGATATGTTCGGCTGTGCTCCGATCTCGTTGAAACGCCAGGTATTGATATGAAGCAATAAACAGCAACAGAGCAACAACCGGAATGTTGACTAACATTTTCACTATGCTTGCGACTGCAAACTTCCGTGAAGGACCATAAACCAAACGCCCCCTCAGAAACTCGTAATACAGTCGGCATTGAAGCGATGGTCTGAGTAGAGCCTTCCATTTTGCCGCTAGTCTTGTCGTAGAGGCGAACGCCGAATAGGCCTCAATGAGAAGAGCATGCCACCGCTTTTGTCTGCGCGTAAGCTCTAACACACCAGTGCAAAGGTAATCGTGGTTCAAAACCCACGTCGGAGAATCTGAGTCCAGATTTCTCCGAGTTCGAACGACCTCTTGCTCTGCTAGGGAACAAAGTGCGATCTTCAGTGCGGACTCTGGAGAATTTCCCTTGTTGGAGTGTAGGTCGAAGAGGTGAACTTCACTGGACGGTTTTGTTTTCGCCGTATTGAAAGGATCAACCAACTTGCTTAGCAGCAGCACTATCACGCTGAAATCGACCCTCGATATACGTTCCGCTTCGCGAATCTGCGCTTCCAAAAGCAGTGTCGTCAGCCCATCCAGGTTTCCGCATTTTCGATATTGGTTGACATTAAGGGGCGTAAGAAACTGCAAGCCACGAAACGCGGCGCTCATCTGGATTGGCAACACGCTCCCCTGCGATTCGAGGTCCTTCGCTACTTGATCTGCCAGTTGATCCCCGGTGCGTGTCAACAACTTTGAGACAGTCAGTTGGATAATTTAATGAGTATTATTATCTGGGTTTGGCGGTTTGTTGATCCAGACTCTAATGGGCGGCTGGGCTTGGATAGGTGGTTTGCGGACAAAGCGCTCTGGATGAG
>JBBRNO010000046.1:0-41208 GCA_038230275.1 Bryobacterales bacterium | reverse complement strand
GCCCCCGGCATTTCGTAAATGCGCAGATCGGCCTTGAAGCCAAGCTGCTCGTTCGCCTCCACCGTATCGGCGCCGCCATCCTGCAGTTCGTAGGCGCGCAACTTGTTCATCAGGCCGATCCCCCGGCCTTCCTGATGTTCGTAGAGAATAATCCCGCGGCCTTCCTCGCCCACCATATAGAGCGCTAGCTCCAATTGCGCCCGGCAATCGCAACGCAGGCTGTGGAACACATCCCCGGTAAGACATTGAGAATGGACACGTACCAGCGGCGGCGAGCTATGAATGTCACCCATCGTCAGAACAACTGCCTCTTCCACTCCAGACGCGGAGTGCCCCTCATAGCCATGAATGCGGAAATGCCCGAACCGCGTGGGAAAGTCCGCTTCGGCGATTTTCAGGAGTTCAAATGCTTGGCTGGACGCAATCACTAGACGCTTCATTATAATGTCCCTAGGTCCGCATGCTCGAAGAACGATTAGTTATCCTGCTCGTCAAGCTTGCGGTTGCGGCTTCCCTCGCCAGCATTCTGGTGCGGTCGAACAAGTTCAAGCGCATGCTGTTGCGAGAGGAACGGACCTTCAACCAGCGCATCCAAATGGCCCTCGGCTTCGCCAGTATTTTTGGCGCGGGCGTGGCCACGCGCGTACTCACCGGAATTTACAAATCAGTGGATCTGGGCCTCGAAGGCAGCCTTCTGTCGGGCATTCTGGGCGGGTACGTGACCGGCCTGGTTTCCGGAATCCTCATTTCCATCCCGGCCATGATGAACGGTGAATTTTTAACCATGCCACTCTACGCGGGCGTCGGCGTCCTAGGCGGAGTGCTGCGGGATCTGGCCCCGGAGCCGGAAGAAATCTGGCGCTTTTCGCCGCTGCCGGACCTGAAGCTTTACCTGGACCCGCGCCGCCAGGGCTTCCAGTTTTTCTTCCTGCTGACCATCGTATTCGCGGAATTCCTGCGCTGGTCGGCGCTGCGGGTTTTCGAGCCGCGCTATCTGTTTTCGGCGTACCTGCCCACCGATACGCAACCGCTGCTGGTGATCGCCATCTTCGCCACCACCGTCTTTGCCACCACGCTGCCGCTAAAGGTCTGGAACAACACCCGGAACGAGGATAAGCTGGAATCCCAGCACCGGCTGCTGCAGGATGCCCGCATGGCCGCGCTCACCAGCCAGATCAACCCGCACTTTCTCTTTAATACACTAAACTCCGTATCGTCGCTGGTCCGGACCGATCCGGAAAAGGCGCGCGGCGTGATCTATAAACTGTCGAATATCCTACGCCGGCTGCTGCGGAAACATGAGAATCTGAGTCCGTTGAGAGACGAATTGCAATTTATTGACGACTACATGGCAATCGAACTGGTGCGCTTTGGCGATAAGCTCCGGTTCGTCAAGGAAGTGGAGCCGAACACGCTGGACCGGCTGGTGCCGAGCATGCTTTTGCAGCCGCTGGTGGAGAACTGTATTAAGCATGGTTTGAGCAGCAAGGTGGATGGCGGTATGATTCGAGTACGCAGCCGTCTGGTAAATGGCCGGCTGCATCTGACAGTGGAAGACGACGGGGTTGGCATCCCGGAGGCGAAACTGGCTACACTATTCGAGCAGGGTATCGGTGTTAGTAACGTGAATGAGCGGTTGAAAGTATTGTTCGGAAACGATTACCGGATGTGGATTGACAGCCGGCCCGGCCAGGGCACGCAGACTGAAATTGAAATTCCGGAATCGCGCGCGATCCTCGCGGCCGTTTCCTAGGTGAAGCTCGAAACTATGGATTCTCGACTGAACAAAATGACTCTGCCGTTTCTTCTGGCAGCCAGAGATGGGATGCCGAAGACGATTGCCGATAGAACCAGGCGCGTCTACGACCGTCTGTCCGGCGTCTACCCCGCCTCGACTTTCTTCTTCCACTCGAAGGCACACCGCAGAGTGATTGAAGTCTGCGAAATTCGGGACGGCATGAAAGTTTTGGAAGTGGCGACGGGTTCCGGCGAGATGTTCCGGCGGCTAGTGAAAGTGAATCCCACTGGAGCGACGATCGGGCTGGATCTGTCGCCTAATATGGCCGCGAAGACGCAACGGCGGGCTAGGATGGAATTCCCTAACGCACGGACGCAATGCAAGGCCGTGGATGCGCGATATATGCCCTACCGCGACGATACGTTTGACGCAGTGGTCTGTTGTTACATGCTGGAGCTGCTGTCGTCGGACGACATTGTGCGGACGCTGCTGGAATTTCACCGGGTCCTGCGGCGGCGCGGCACGATGACCCTGGTGCTGATCGGCGAGAACACGGAGATTTTCAACCAGCTGTATAAGGTGGCAGGGAAGGTGGCTCCCGCGTTTTGGGGCCGGCAGGTGGAACAGGACATTCCGGAGTTGATTGAGTCGCTGGATTTCCGGATTGTGACGGACCGCATGGTCAAGCAGACGGGCTATCCTTCCAGGGTGCTGACAGCGCTGAAGTAGAGCGTTTGGCTTGACTTTAGCGGCCGGGAATCGGTAGAGTGGAAGAGCTTACCTACCACGCGCGCCCGTAGCTCAGTTGGATAGAGCGTCTGGCTACGAACCAGAAGGTCGCATGTTCGAGTCATGCCGGGCGCACCAAAGAATCAAGCAGTTAGACAATCTACTCTTTTTCTTCGCCTACCAAATAAAAGCTCTTTAGCCGCCCGCAACAGCTTACGTCTGTCGGGGGAATGTGTTGCCAGGCCGTTCAGCCGGGAATTCACGCTTTCTGTATCGTTGAAAACGCCATACGCTTGGCGTATGATTCGCAAAGGGTTCAACGAGACGTAGATTTCATACTGGACGGCTTCATGTCGTCGCTATAAGGGCTGTGAAGCTCACAACACAGGAAGGCGATTGGAACTGTGACTACTGGCGCAACTGTCCGGGAGAGTTCAAAGTTGTGGATCCTGTCGCCGTCGTTAGACTCGCTGCTCTTCATCTTTACTCCACTTTTAGCCACCGTAATCCTAATCCCGCTGGCGCGATACTTTCCTTCGGCCGAGTTCGGCGCATTTCTACTGGCGTTCTTCACGTTTGGTCACCATTTCCCCGGATTTCTTCGCGCGTATTCCGATCGAGACCTCTTTCAGCGGCACAAAGCAGCTTTCGTGTTGGCCCCACCTGTCGTTTTCATTCTGGCCTACGGATTCGCCAGGTTCGACCTCCACGGTCTCCTATTTGTCGTTTTCACGTGGGACATCTGGCACGTCCTCATGCAGCAGTATGGATTCCTCAGAATCTACGACGCCAAGGCGGGCCGGACCGATAAATTCACCGCTTTGGCGGACCGCTGGGTCGCCTTGTCGTGGTACCTCACCTTGATCGCGATGAGCCCGCACTATTCCTACAATTTTCTGCTCCGGGCCTATTTCTCGGGTGCACCAGATCTTGCTCCCGCGGCCCTCTCTGGAATCCGATTTTGGCTACTGACCTTGAGCATCCTGCTGACTGTCCTGTATCTGGGCCGCGAAACGATCTTATTGAGACGAGGGATGCCGCTGAACTGGCGCAAACTGGCCGCGCTCTCCTGTTTCTTGGGTGTCACGTGGTACCTGTACGTCGTGTATCCAGACTTTACGGTCGGTTTCGCGGTCTGGTCTGCGTTCCATTGCGTTCAGTATTACGCCATTGTGTGGGCTTTCAATCGGAATCGCTTCGGCCGCGGCACGGCTGGAGTTCTCGCGTTCCTCTTTCGCCCGCGCCTCGGATTGGTGCTGCTCTATCTCGCCCTTATTTTCGGCTATGGCGCAATCAACTGGTCGCTCCGGTACATTGAACCAGGTTTCCTTTTGGACATACTGGCCGCGCTCATCGTCACATCCGGCACGTTGCACTATTATTTCGACGGGTTCATCTGGCGAATTCGTGATTTGGACACCCGGAAGACGTTGTCGATAACCGAGCCGAAGAGCGCATTCCATAGGCTTGGTTTGCGGAATCCGGTAATTCTTCAGGCCGTCGTTGCTGCTGGCGCACTTGGAATCGTCTTTATAACGGAGATACTATGGCGCGCGGACGAGCTTGAAGTGGCGCGACGCCTGGCTGTGTCTGCGCCATCGTTCGGAAGGGCACAACGTGACTATGGGGATTTGCTGCGGCGGAAGGGCCGCCACGCAGACGCAGCGTCCGTCTACCAGCGGGCGATGGAACTCGACCATTCCGACGCCGAAGCGCGGCACGAGTACGGGCTCACCCTCTCTGCCCTCGGGCAAACCGATCAGGCGATTGAAGCGTTCCAACAGGCGGTCTCGTTAAACCCCGCGTTGCGCGCGGCACATTACAACCTGGCGTCTTTGTTGGCCCGCCGGGGCGACAGCAGCGAAGCGTTGAAACAGTTTCGCGCTGCGTTTCCGGCCGGAGATCCGGCGACCCTTCGGGAGTTAGAGAAAGACCCGGCCGGAAGCGACGTGCTGGTAAATGTGGCTCTCGGATTGATTCAGGCCGGAGATCGTGCAGAAGCACGCGACCTGCTGGAGAGGGCTTTAACGATTCAGCCCGACAACGCCGCGGCGCACCTGAATCTCGCAAGTGCCCTTGTGCTGTCAGGCGACTTTTCCGCTGCACGCATTCATTACGTCGCGGCAGCCAGGAATGGCGATCCCTCCGTTCGTCGATCCGCCGAGAAAGCACTGGAGCGAATTATTGGCCGCTAGTCTCCACAAGGAAATCGCGCATCAGCTTTGAATCGGGATGGTATTTGAGGCAGGATCGAGCCGCCTCCCGCGCTGCCTCCTTTTCACCGAGCACAGCGTACGCCGAGGCCAGTTTGATCCATACGGATTCAAGGCCCGGGTTGCGGGCCGCGACGTCCCGCCACAGTTCCACTGCTTCTTTCAAACGGCCGGTTACCGCGTAAGACGAACCCAAGTTCATCACGGCTTCCGTCTGGGAGCGATCTATGCGCAAAACCCGTTCGTAGAGCGCTACCGCGCCTTTGGTGTCACCCGCGCGATCTCTCAGGTAGCCCAGCACCGCCGTCACCTCAGGGTCGGTAGACTCTGCGCTATAGGAGCGTTCCAGCAGTAACCGGGAGCGATCAAGCGCCGCCGAGTCGCTAGTTGCAGTACCGATGCGCGCCCAGGCCAGCCCCTCCTCGCGCGTATCGGCACGTCCAGAGAACTGTACCAATCCGTCGGGCTTTGTAGAAATAGTGTGAGCGGTCTGGCGGGGAATCGCATGGTCTGTGAATTGGGCCAATCGCGCGTCCGCCGCCGGCCGGCGCGGCATATGGCAGGACAGACACTCGCGTTGCGCGGAGGCATGCTGGGAGTCCTTGTGGCATGCAATGCACCGGCTTCTGTAGAAGGCGTCTCTTGTTACAGCGTCCGGGCGGGAATGAGCCTCATGACAAGTCCCGCACCAGAGCTTGGCCCCGGAAGCCTTCTTGCAAGCGCTCGTCTGGAGGCGCTCGAAGTGGCTTGTGGTATGCAAATCCCGCTCTTCGAGTTTGTTCGACAGAAATGTGACGGAGTAGGCCTGAACGTCATCGCCGGCACGAAATTGGAGCATGGACCGGCCGGGACGCAAAACGCGCTCGACGCCAGTCAAGTGGCATTGAGCGCAAACGCTGTCGCGCAACGGCGGAGAGAGTTTCGCGGGGTTCACGATTGCTCCTGGCCCTCCGGATTTGACGTGCTCTCCAGCCGGTCCATGGCACCGTTCGCAACCGATGCCCGGTTCAGCGACCGGTGGAGTCTCATATTGATTTTCCGTTCCGGCGCGATGGCGGACTCCGGTTGCGTGGCAGTTCAGACACTCCGGACCAACGGCTCTCGATAGGCTCAATGTGTCGCGCTTTTCATAGCCAGGTGCGAGGTTCCATCCGCTCTGTGCGTACCAGGCAACAGGAAATTCAAACAGGAATCCATCCATGCGCCAGATCAGGCTGCGTGCCGCGGTTCCAGATCCAATAAAATACGCCGCCTGGATTGAGCCCGAGATATTCCCGCGCTGGTACCGCAGGTTGAGGTCTTTAGAAATGTGATAGCGGATGTCCGCGTTTGGTACACGCACCTCGCCGGCGTCCAGCGAGATTGCCGATGTCTCGCCGGAGGTTCGAGCCATCGGAGTCGAGGTATAGCCTTTGTATTGAGACGGATGACAAGGGGCACAGGCAGCGCTTCCCGTATAGAGGGGTTCGGCGCCCGAAACACTACCTAGGCAACAGCAGGCTGCCGCGAGCCCTGAACCCAGGTACGCAAGAATGCGATGCTGCGCTTTACCCATTCCTCCTCGAGTTCGATGGTCCGTTCGATCGTATCGACGAATGGCGGCCAGTGCTCCAGGATGACGCTCGGCGTCCGCTGGTGATATCGAAGCGCACTGAAGAGAAGGTCAAAATCGACCTTACCCTCGCCGGCGGGTTTCCCCACCACTTCAAAGCCCATTCGCGTATCAATCCGGCGGATATCGTAGTCCTTAATATGCACCATAATCGCGTGTTCCGCGAGTTCTCCCACCACGCGGTCCAATGTTTCCGGCCGGCCCAGGGAATTCGCCGTGTCCAGACAGATCCCCAGAAATGGGCTGCGCACTTCCCTCATGAGCCATGCATACTCCTTGACGGTGTGCGCCTCATTATTTTCCAGGGCGATGGCGACGCCCGCGGCTTCGAATTCCGGCAACACCTCAAGAATCCACGATGCGGCTTCCTGAATAGTCGGCTTCGAATTTGACGTGTGTGAAAGTGTTCTGAGAACGGCGGCCTTCGTGTGCCGGCATACCTCCAGATACTTTCGCAGGTGCGCGGGCGTGAGACCCCGAGTACCAGCTTCCAATGCGAGGCTGTGGCCTCTGGCTGCCTCTGCCAGCCCTTCCAGTTCCCGCGGCGTTAGATTGTCGAGCGGCAGATTATCGGCGATTTGAACGATGCCAACGCCGAGACTCGCCGCCTTATCAAGAAGACCCAGCGGAGTGAGCGGCCTCGCCGGCGCCGGATATCCCGGCATTCCAATGGCCCAAGGCACGGTCCACGAAGCAATTCCAAGTTCCATAAGCATTTAGAAATCGAACCTTAGCGCGAATTGGATCGAGCGCGAAGCTTCGGTATTCTCCTTTCCTCCCACGGAGGTGACCTGACCAAAAAGCGGGTTTGTAGGGTTCGTCTGAACACCCCCAAGATAGTGACGATTAAATGCGTTCAGCATGTCTGCGCGGAACTGGATGCGATAATTCTCCCGCACGAAGAAGTTCTTTTGCAGCGAGACATCCTCACTAATGATGCCGATGTCTCGGGCGCCCGCCAGAGCATAGGAGCTATTTCCCAATGTTAATGGCGCTGGGTCTGCAAACGCGCTCTTGTTCAGATATGTGTTGCCCGGCGCAGCCAGGTTCAGAGCGTTAAAGTTGGCCTTGTCGAATGAATCGTTGCGCAAACTGCCCGAAACTACATTCGCCCTGTTCACCGCCCCATTCCAGTATCCGGGTAACGGAGAGGTGCTGGTAACGAAAGTGAGGGGAGTTCCACTGGCGTACTGAAGACTGGGCGAGAGTGCCCATCCCGCGATCACGCTGTTCACAACTCTGTTTGCGGCCGCGCCAAATGCCTTACCGCGCCCGAACGGAAGCTCGTAAATAGCAAAGATTTTCACGAAATGCGGCCGGTCATAGTCCAGGATGGATTTTTCTAGCTTCAGGTTGTAGTAGTCGATGGGACGGTTCGGATTATCTCCGGTGTTGAGCGACCGGAGATTACCCAGCGCTTTGGAGAACACGTAGTTGGAGTACAACGTCAGCCCGTTCGCAAACTCGCGATTCACGATCACATTCAGAGAATTGTAATTGGAGAATCCGAGAGGCGCGCCGTAGACCGCCACCGTGGAAACTCCCTGCACCTGGGGATAAGGTCGCAGCGCACTCGCCACGCTGCCCGTAAAGCCGGCATAAGGATAGGCGATCCCATTTGCCGCCGCATCCTGCGCATTGCGGATCGGGTTCGTGAGATTACGGCCATACTTCGTCAAGGCATCGGCGCGTAATTGATTCACGTTGGCCAACTCACCGATTCGCAACCCGCTGGACTTGTTGCCGATGTAGCCAACGTCCAGTAGAATGCCGCCCGGAAGTTGGCGCTGCAGGTTCAGATTCCAATTCTGGATATACGCAGTGCGCCCATAGTCCGGCGCAAACATGCCGGGACGGTTACGATTGCCCCACGACACATCGTAGCTGGCGGGCCGGAAAAGATTCGAAGGCAGCCCATTGTCCCATCGGAAGATGCCATTCCAAGGCTGAGTTGGATTCGGATCCAGCGACCATGTTCCGCTCGCCTGTACATTCGTCGACGTGCCGAGCGGAGTTCCCGGAGTTCCGGGGCCGCCCGCGATATCCGGCGAATACATAATTCCGTATGCCCCGCGGACGGTCCACTTCGAAGAGATTTGATACGCGAATCCAAGACGTGGACCGAAATCGCGTTTCGAGGTCTTCCCGAACGTACGGCTGCCGGTACAAGCGGAGCAGTTTCCGGCGAAGTCGTAGGCTCCGCGTAGGCCAGTGGCCGGATCGATCTTGTTTTGATTCCAGGATGACAGCCTGTCCGCGGATTCGAAGAATGGCGGCTGATACTCCCAGCGCATACCCAGATTCAGAGTCAACTTCCGGTTAACCTTAAAGTCATCCTGGAAGAAAAGGGCGTAATAGTGCCGCTGTTGTCCCAGCGAAACTGGATCAATCAGTTGTCCCTTGTAGACCGTGCCCAGCAGGAAACTCGCGAACGAGTATCCGGTTTGTGAGCCGGAGAACGCTTCGGCCGGAATAGCGGTAGAAAGAGGCGAAAAATCAAACTGTCCGCCCTGTGTCTGAACCCGGATTCGCCTCGTTATACGCCAGTCATAACCGGCCTTCATGAAGTGACGGCCTTGGGAGAAACTGAAGGTGTTAAGTAGGCCGAAGGAGTCCGCGGTGGTGTTTTGGGAATACGGGAAACCAGCTGGATCCTGGGTCACAAACGGTCCCGATCCCCAATTAATCAGTGGAAGACCGATGGTTCGCAGGTTCGGGATACCAAGCAGCTTAGCTCCGTCCGTGGCATGTTGCGCCGTCTGCTCGGGCCGCGCGTTGCGGGTCCAGAAAAGAGTCAGGTGGTTCAGCATGCGCGGCGAAACCGTCCAGTCATGGGCGATGCGAACGTTCTGGCCTCGAACTCTTTCCACAATCACCGACGCAAGGGGACCGCCCAGCACACCCGCGTTGGCATTGAAAACGCCGCCCTGATTTGCCAGAGTTCTACCTTCGTCGTCGATCGTCCAGACGGCGGAAACCTTGTGACTGTTGCTGATGATCTGATCTACCTTTGCGGAAATGAAACGATCGTCGGTAACGGGAATTGTATTAGTCGGCGCATAGGAATTGTTCTGCAGCGCGAACTGCCCCGCCGCGTTCCGGACCGTTGGCAGATAGCCATCGCGCGCTATGGCTATCAGACGTTTCGACACATCCGAGAATCTTGTCACGGGGATTTGATTTCCAGGGAACATTTCTCCAATCCAGCGCCCGTTATCCAACTGCCGAAACGTCGCCGGATCGTAAATGGCTCCCTTCGGAACCGCACGGCCGAGGGCGTCGAGTTGTCCGGTAGCGGCGCCTAGAAGTCGCGAGAAATCTCCGTCATAAAAATCGGGGATGGGAACGGTCCGGTTCGGCGAGGAGAAAATTAGATTCCTGTCGCGATAGTTCTCGTATGCGAAATAGAAAAAGGTGCGGTTCTTGCCATTGAAGATCTTCGGCAGCAGAATCGGAGCGCCCAGTGAAAAGGCATAATTCTGTTTCCGGTCCAAGGGCCTGGCCACACCACGGGCATTGTTGGAGAACAGATTCGCGTTAAACGCTTCGTTTCTCAACGAACCATAGGCCGATCCGTGAAGGTCGTTCGTTCCCGACTTCATCACGTAGTTGTAAATGCCGCCCGCGGAGCGGCCGTACTCCGCCGACATGCCGCTGGTCTGCATCTTGAATTCACTGACCGCTTCCATGGACACGGCCGTCAATACAAAAACGCCCGGCGCCCATGAAGATACGGAGGCGCCATCGAGCAGTACGTCTTTCGAGAAGAATGGCAATCCGTTCGAAGTATTTTGCCAGCGGTTTCCGTTTACGCCCGCAGCTACTTTGTGGGCAAGGTTCTCCATCAATCGGCCTCCAGAGAAAGTAAACGGCAGGTCGATCATTTGCTTATTGTCAAGCACCGTTCCGGTTTCCGGATTATCGGATTGAAGGCGCGGGACTGACGCCGAGACCCTTACCGATTCCGACGCGGAGCCGACTTCCAGCACCATGTCCACGCGCAGAACTTCGGTGGCTCTGAGGGTAACTCCCGTTCGTTCGAGGCGTTTCAATCCCGGCTGCTCGGCCGAGATCACATACGGACCAACGGGCAGATTCGGTTGGACATACTGGCCTTGTGAGTTTGCCTCTGTCTCGTAGCTGGCTGCCGTGGCGGCGTTGCGAATGAGAATCTTTGCGCCCGGCAACATCGCGCCGGACGAATCGGTTACTGTTCCAACAATTTGTCCACGGTCGAGTTGGGCCCAAAGCGAGGCGAAACTGACGGCGCACAGAACAAAAACTTTCTTCATGGAATAGCTCCCTGGTGATTGATGCTTCAAGAATTATCCAGGAAGCTGACTTTCCGATCTGTCGCGATGTGGCGAAAGATTATGACAAAGTGATGGAGAGGCTCATCATGCAGGTAGTGCGCGCTCGCACTCGTTCAGTCCCCTGAGGGTCTCGGCACTCAGAGGAATACCATTCGCACGGTAGCGGGATTCAGTCTCGTACTCCAATTCTCCCGGAGAGTAACAGCGGTCGAAACCTGGAGCCGGCGTGCTCTCCCGGATCTGGCGAACCAGCCGGTCCACGCGATCGCGGAATCGGTCCGGTTCTTCGAATGCGGCGATATTCAACGCCATGACAAACTGTCCGTCGAGGCCGGGCTTTGGACCATTCACCATGTCGCCGAGTTCGGCGCCAAACGCCGCTCCGGAGAGAAACGATGACAAGACGCCGCTGAGCATCGCAAGCCCAATGCCTTTGAACGCGCCTATCGGTTGCAGGAGGCCCTGCAACGCCAATTCTGCATTTGTCGTGGGCTGCCCCGACTGGTCGAACGCCCAGCCCGGTGGTAGTTCTAGACCTTTTTGTGCATACACGCGAATCTTCCCGTGAGACGACATGCTGAAGGCCGCGTCAAACACAATCGGCGGTTCGTTGCCAGATGGAATGGCAACGGCAATCGGATTGATTCCCAGAATCTTGTCGCTTCCGCCCCAGGGAGCCATCGTCGGCAATGCATTGGTAGCTACGATTCCGATCATCTCAGCCTTGATGGCATCCATAGCGGGGTAGAACAAGGCGCCGCAATGGTTGCTGCCGCGGATAGAAACAACTCCAACGCCATACTGATGGGATCGTGCGATGGCCTCCTGCATGGCGGCTGCACATGCGATCTGCCCCATGGCGTTGCGCGCATCCATTGTCGCCGTAGCGCCAAACTCGCGGACCAGCTCCGGTGTTCCCTGCGGGTCGACGCCTTCATGGACAAGCTTCCTGACGTAATCCGGAACCCTTATCACTCCGTGAGAATGAACTCCCCGGACATCGGCAGCCACCAGCGAATCCGCCAACAAGTGAGCATCCCGGGCGGACATCCCACATCCGGCAAACAGCGACTCGACTCGCTCCATCAGCTCGCCCGCCGGGACGACCGAATCGGTAGCAACCGCCGGATAACTCATTCGGCGGCCGCCGAAGCAATCGCCGGCGTGTTCATGGCAACTCGCCCCTCCAGTTCCAGTTGGACCCTGTAATCGCGGGGTGTAGTGTGCAACAGCCTGCGGAAAACCTGCCCGAAATAGCTCTGGTCGCAGAAACCTACCTCGTGACTGATTTCGGCAAGGCTCTTGCCGGTGTTTGCCATCAGGCTCTGCGCCTTGGCTACCCGGAATTGATTCAAGTAGGCGATGAACGACATTCCGGTTACCTGCTTCATGAAGTGGATGAAGTGAGACTTGCTCATGCAGGCAACGCGGGCGGCGTCGGTCAGTGTGAGCGGTTCCGCATAATGAGAATCCAAGTAGCGGAAAAGAGGATCGAGGCGTTGGATGGAGCGGTGCTTTTGTTCGAAGTTATGGAGCGTGCCGGTATATGTAGCATAGTGCTTGAGGAGCTTTGCGAGGATCATCTTCAGAGATGCCTTCGCGATCAGGCGCGACCGGGAATTACGCGGCGGTAACTCAGCCGCGATCTCTCGCATCAAGGAGTAGACCTGCTCAGGCACACCGCTGGCCGCGGGAATTACGTGCGGGAAGGAATCGTCCTGTTGGAGAAACGGAACCAGGTACCCGACGTCATCCCGCGCCGCCACGGCGGAGCGAAACAAATCGGGCAGGAAATAGAGCAGTACGCCGTGGAGTGCGTGGCCCCGGCCGGTCTTCGGCAATTCGATGTTGTGATAGTAGACGCCGTTGACCAGCACCATATCGCCGGCGTGTATGTCGAGCCGCTGCTCGCCCATTCGGAAGACAGCGTTTCCTGAACTCAGATAGAACAGCTCAAAATAATCGTGGCGGCAACTGCGGAAATCCCTCTTCCGGTCGTAGGAATAGAATCGCACCTGCAACGGAAGCGCCGGATCGAATTTCTGCGACAACAATCCGTCAGCGCTGATCTTCGGCATCACGGCATCGAATGCATCTTCCCAGTGAATGCCAACGGCCCCAGCCATGGGAAAGAGTATATCCCAGTTGCCGGAATTTGCAACCCGGGGAAGTAACTGCGGCGGCGCGATCAGATCGTCAGAAACATTCGTTGAATCGTCCTAGGCCATGTCTTCGGTGGGGGTGTAGAATCACCGGCATGTTTGAATCTTGTGGATCCAAGCCGATCTTCGGCTCGTTGCTGCTCGTCCTGGCTTCGGTCCCGGTCGCCGCGCAGCCGAAACCGGGAGACATCTTTCATGAGTACCACTACAACGCGGAGACAATAATCGAATTTAGCGCCAGCCCGAAGCAACAGAATCCAAAGGCGCTGCTCCGAAAGTCAGTGTCGCACCGGGAACGCAACCTCGACATCTGGGACTTGCAAGATGCCGAGCGCGCCGAGATCTCGCTCGAATTCTGGGGCGGTCATCCCGGAACTTCTCAACAGTCGCTTCGCGTCAACGGCGGAGAGTGGGTCGACATTCCTCAAATCAAAGGTACCCCGACAGATCCCCGCTGCTATCATCGCTACCTGCCAGGGACAGTGAACGTCTCCGTCCCAATCGAGTCTCTGAAACTTGGAGGCAACCGCTTTGAGTTCCGCGCAGGTCCGCAAGTTTGCCATTCAATCGATTGGGCCATCTACAAGGTCTACTCCTTCACTGTCCGCGTCTACTACAAACCGGCGAAGCCACATCCAACCGGACGAATCGTGTCCCCGGCGCCGGGCGCTACCATCGGGGACGATCCCTTAATTGAAGCTGAGGCGCAGGGTTCTCCGGGAGCGCCGGGCAAGATGGAATTTACGCCTGGCGATGTCCGCCGTGTCGATATTCTCGGATTATATGAAGACTTCAACTGGGAAGGTGATGGCGTATACCGTCAATGGCATTATCAGACCGAGCAGGGCTCGCTGCGCCAGCATATCGGCACCTCGATGGACGCACCTTATCGGGTGACGTGGTCTAACCGATGGGTTCCGGACCAAAGCCAGTCAGTGCTGCTGGCGGCCCGTATCACGAACGTACACGGAATCACTTTCATGACACCCGCGGTCGAAGTGAAGCTGGTACGGCCGTCGCGATCCGTCCGCATGTATCGTTCGAAAGACATCCCCGAAGCCTTCAGCGTACGGATTGGAAAGACGCTGTCCTGCAAGTTACCGATTGCGGATGACCCAGGTTCGGCAACGGCGGCAAGAATTGTTCTTTCAACCTGGGCCGGCAATCACGGGGATGCGTTCGGCTTTAACGGCTCCAAGATCGCCGACCGCGTCGGCCGGAACGACTATTTCAGCTTCAATGCCGTACCTTTCGACCCGAAGATCCTTCGCCGGGGGGACAATGAGTTTTTCATTTTCTCCGGCACCCAGGAGCACGCCATGGAGATCAATTGGCCCGGGCCCGTGGTCCTGCTGGAGTTTCGGAAATGAAGTGGTTGTTTCTTTTTCTCTCTTACGCCGCCCTCTTTGCGTCGGAACCAGTTGAGGTTGCGCGGACCCGTACGTTCACCGAAGGACCTGTTTTCGATCGTGACGGAAGCCTGTTCTTCACCCACAACGAGGGAATTGCGAAGCTCACCCCTAAGGGAGAACTGCTGGACTGGGTGAAAGATGCGGAACCTGGTTTCAACGGACACAAGATCCTGCCGGATGGCACACACCTGGTTTGCGCATCGAAAAAAGGCGCGATCTGGCACATGGCTCCGGATGGCAAATTCCTCGGCGTCGCCGCGTCCAAATGCGACGGTAAACCGTTGCGAGCTCCGAACGATATAACCCTCGACGATCATGGAGGGTACTATTTCACCGATCCCGGCGGCTCGCGGGAAGCGCCCATTGGCACACTTCACTACGTCGATCCGCGCGGCACGACCCATCTGTGTCAGGGAGGAATGCGGGTCCCGAATGGTCTGGTGATCGACTTTCGGCGGAAGGTCCTATACTTGGCGGAGACCGTTCCAAACCGCATTCTCCGTTTCCGGGTACTGGCTCCTGGCAGGCTCGGCGAAATGGAAGTGTTCGCCACTCTTCCGGGCCGCGAAGGCCACGACGCGACACCGGATGGTCTCGCCATTGATGCGACAGGTAATGTGTACGTAGCTCATCTTGGCACGAGCCACGTGCTGGTGCTGAACTCTAAAGGTGAGCTGACGCAGACGTTGCCGGGCGGAAACTACGATGTCAGTAACCTCGCTTTTGGTGGTCCTAAGCTCGGCCAGCTATTCATTACAGGCAGCATCGGCCATCGCAGTAAGGCTGAGGGACGAGTTTACCGGCTGGATTTAGAAGGCGTCAGAGGAAGGCCCTGAATGCGGGCCTTGCTATGAGCCGCTCCCTCTTCGCGCTTCTCTGCATATCGGTCTGGATCAACTATATGGACCGTGGCAACCTGAGCGTTGCCGCACCAGCGCTGCAGGCGGAGATGGGGCTAAGTCCAACGCAGATGGGAATTCTGTTCTCCGGATTCTTCTGGACATACTCCCTGCTTCAGCCGCTCTCCGGATGGCTTGTAGACAGATTCGATGTGTATCGGCTATACGCAGCCGGCTTTGCCGTGTGGTCGCTGGCGGTCGCGGCCGGGGGACTGTCGAACGGATTCGTGTTTCTATTTGCCACGCGGCTGGTCCTTGGGGCGGGCGAGTCAATGGCATATCCTGCGTACTCGCGCATTCTGGCTGGGAATTTTCCCGAGGGACGCCGCGGATTTGCCAACGCCATGCTGGACGTCGGCAGTAAAGCAGGGCCTGCGTTAGGGACCGTGCTGGGCGCCATGTTTATCCAAGCCGGCGGCTGGCGCGGGTTCTTCGTCGTCATGGGAATGCTTTCTCTTCTATGGATCTTCCCGTGGATGCGTTCGATTCCACCCGCCGAGCTGCCTGGTAGGGTGCACCCGCGTTCGCAACACGCGGAAGTGCTGAGGACAACTGCTGCGTGGATCACATTCGCGGGACTATTCGGCTTTAACTACGCGTATTACTTTCTGCTAACGTGGTTGCCTTCGTACCTGGTGACAGAACGTAAGTTTTCCATGACAGCCATGGCGGTATACGGATCGCTTCCGTTTTGTGTCTCGGCTGGGGCGTCGCTTCTGAGCGGTGTCTGGACGGACAGGCGGGTGCGCCGCGGAGCCGGTCCGGATGTTCGAAGGCGAATTGCTACGGCGGGGTTATTATTAGCCGCAGTGATGCTTTCCCTGTCGGCCGCTGCTCCTGCCTGGATCGCTATGCCGCTGCTCATGTTGGCGTTCGGGGGAGTTGGGTTGTTTTCCGGCAACGTGTGGGCGATCACGCAGACACTGGCAGGTCCGGGAAAAGCGGGGTCGTGGACCGGTCTTCAAAATGCCTTTGGAAACATGGGCGGAGTGGTGGCGCCGATTTTGACGGGTTGGCTCGTAGGGCGCAATGGAAGGTTTTCGTCGGCGTTCACGGTTGCCTCAATGATGCTTGTTCTTTCCGCCGTTTGCTATGGAGTGCTATTGCGCAGGATAAGCGCGCCGTTGCCAGCGGTAGCAACGCACGACCGATGATGTAGGGATACCGGCAGACCGTCTTTCATCGGACCGATCGCCTCGAAGGGAGGCTCGGCAAAGGGCGAAGTCCACCGCTACCGAAAGACGTTTCTTCTGGTCGTATTCGCTGAATTCGGGGCTCTCAATGCGACCTCGGGGATTCAAGCTCGCCACAAACGTACCAGCCCGCCTCCTACCCAAATGCCTACCCAATTGGTGGCGAACACGCCAACATTATCGGTTACCGCCGAAGTGTGGACATTGAAAACACAACGCGGACGACGCCATCCTTAGCCTACGAACCAGAAGGTCGCATGTTCGAGTCATGCCGGGCGCACCAGTCTTATCAGTGAGTTAAGCGCGTTTCGACCATCCCTTTTTCTTCTTTGGTATCAAAGTTGGTAGCAACTGAGCTTTTTGTGTGAGATAAGACTCAGCCTTGCCGTATTGATGACAAGAATGTGAGCTCGATATGTGTTTTGGTTGCGTACAAAGTCTGCCTAGAAGCAATTGATGAACTTTTCGCAGCACTATACGGACCTGATCAGCTTTTCGCCTGAACGATAAGGAATCCGCAAGGGGACGAGAGTCTATAGGACTCGTTCAGCTCATACAAGAGCTTAACTTCCTTGTTCCGTTGCCAACCGTTCGCTCCGAGACTGTCTCTGGAGTTCGCCGCACCAAGACCACCGAGACAACGATTGTCGAGCAGTACCCTCGTGGCGATGCCCGTGAAGGTATCACCGGCATCGTAAGTTTGCGATGCGTTACGAACCGTTCCACATTGGCGTTCTCAACGCCGCTTTCCGAACCTTGGATTCTCACGTCCTGGAAGACTGGATTCGAGCAGAGCATATGGGCATATTTGCCAGCCATGCCTGGTGTTTGTAAGGTCTCTTTACCGGTAAGATCCTGGATTTTAACGACGTACCTCCGACCGGGTATCTCGACCTTTTGGACAAAACCATCTATATGGCCGGACCCGAGAGTCGAGTCCGCCGCCAACCCATTAACGACAATCTGCCATGGGCGCCGATCTCTGGCAGCGAGCCCAAAAGCTTATCGAGAATGGCGATCCGGGAGTCTTGGCTCGAGCGGTGAACGATCTTCTCACGAAAGAAATAAAATCGGCTTATGCGATCTAAGGCGAGGCACCGAGCGCGGACCGCGCGGAGCGTTTTGTGGCCGCGCTTAGTTAAGCGGAGCCTTCGTAAAAGTTGCAGGACTTGTCAGCCGACGCGCGCCGCGTCATCGAGGACATTCTCGGCCGATCGCTTCGTGAGGATAAGGCGGCTGCCGTAAGTGCTTACAAACCTTTGTCGACGGCCATGGAGCGCGCAGTAGCGTCCAGGAAACTTCTGGAGCGTTTCGACAAAACGGCCCAAAAAGTTCAGGGAGTGCCGGACATAGAAATCGACGCGGCGATTGACGGAGACCGTAGATTATGTGCGCCACCATCCGGAATGACAATCACTCCGGACGCATCCCGATCAATGTCAGTCGTTCGATGATTTGCGGCATGAACCGTTTTCCGCGCTATTTCCACGGCTCATCTTACTTTGGACAATGCTAATCGTGCTGCGCGTGCTGCGTGCTTTGCTGCGTGCTTTGCTGTCGCAGCAAAGTAGAAATGTCCTATTTCGGAGAGGTAGCATCGCAAGGGAGGTAGCCCCCTTTCCCCCTGAGTTCATTGTGCAGAACAGTGCTCGCCGTCAAGGGTTCGCTTTCGCCGCGCAATAAGCGCGCGCCCTTGACGGCTCCGCGCTGTTCTGAGCGGCTAACTGAGATAAGGGAAAGGGGGCGTTCGCAAATCGGCTTAAATAGGACATTTCTACTTCGCTGGAATAGGACATTTCTACTTTGCTCCGACATTGCTGCGTGCTTTGCTTGACATCGAGGTCTCCGAATACATAGAATAGCGCCTACCTAAAGCTTTAGCTATATGAAAACCATCAAAACTTCCACCGTTCTGGTGCTACTGTCACTGCTGGGCGCGGCCAGTCTTTGCGCACAGCAATCCCGCCCGGTCCTCACCGTGCAGGGAACCCGATTCCAGTTGGACGGAAAACCCTTTCCGTTTACCGGCGTCAGTTTCTTCAACGCCATTTATAATCCGGCGTTCAACAAAGACGCGGCCGCCAGACGCAAATGGATGGAGAAGTTTCGCAGTTACGGTATCAACGTGTTTCGTATTTGGGCCCAATGGGATAATCACCGCGGCTTCCCCGATTCCTCCGCGGTGAGTTCGTTGTACTACGAAGACGGAAGCCTGCGCCGGGCAAATGTGGAGATGGCCGCAAGGATCGCCTTGGATGCCGGCGAACTGGGGATGTGCGTCGAATTGACGCTGTTCTCCCAGGAAAGCTGGCATGACGGCGTCCGGCTAAGCCCCGAGGCCGCGCAGAAGGCTGTAAGCGCCCTCACCAGCGAACTGATGCCGTACCGGAATATTACGTTCCAGATTTGGAATGAATTTTCCGAGCGCACACTCGATCACGTGAAGACTATTAAATCCTTGGATCCGCAGCGCCTGGTCACCACGTCGCCGGGGGGCAGCGGAGTGCTCTCGGCGAGCGTTCAGGAGACGCAAGCCCTCGACTATTTGTCACCCCACACTTCACGGCAGAATTCCGGGCGAAACTGGGAGATTGGGCCATCCGAAATCGCCTATCTACTGAGCAGATTTCAAAAGCCCGTGGTAGATGATGAACCCGCCCGGAATGGAACCCGTCTGTACGGTGGTCCACCCGACACCAGTTACCCTGTAGACCACATCATTCAGATCTACAAAGTCTGGCAGCTCGGCGCATACATCATCTATCACCACGATATGTTCCAGACAGGGTATGGCAGCCCAACCGTACCCTCCAACGGAATTCCCGATCCGGAGTTCTCGCCGTATCACCATGCCGTCTTCCAATTCATTCGCATGAGGGACCGCTTTACACCGGAGCGGTAAGGGATGCGCACGGGAAACCCCAAGTGGAGCCTGTGTATCTTCCTGCTGCTGGCGACAACGCTGAACTATCTTGACCGTCAAACGGTCGGCATTCTGGCCCCCGCGATTCAACGCGAGATGGGGCTGGACAACCAGGCGCTGGGCTGGTTGTTCGCCGGTTTCTACTACGCCTACACGGTGGCGCAATTCTGCGTGGGTTTGCTGCTCGATCGCGGCAACGTGCGCGTGATCTATGGCCTGGCTGTGGCTGGCTGGTCGCTCGCCGCCGGACTTACGGGCCTGGCCCAAGGCTTTGCCTCTCTGTTTGCCTTTCGACTTCTGCTCGGCGTAATGGAATCCGCCAATTGGCCTGGAGCGATGAAGATGATCGCGCTGCGGTTCCCGCCCGAGGAGCGCGCGTTTGCCAACGGGCTTTTTACGAGCGGCACAAGCATCGGGGCGGTGATTGCTCCGTCACTTATCCTCGCAGTGGCGGCGATTGCCGGTTGGCGTTCCTCGTTCGGCGTGGTCGGTTTGCTCGGTTTCCTTTGGCTCGCGGCTTGGATTCCCTTCACCCGCGGATCTTCTCTCCCGGATCCGCCCGTCACAGGAGGGCTCAAGGATGGCGCACGCAACCGGTACTGGAGCGCTTTAGCGGACCGGCAGTTCTGGCGGGTATTCGTCGTCACCATCTCAGTCAATCCGGCGCTGTACTTTTTCTTGAACTGGCTGCCGACATACCTGTCACAGCAACTCGGCGTCTCGACTCCGGCAGCCATGGCGGCAATGCTAACAAGCGCGTACCTCGCCCTCGATCTCGGCAATCTGAGCGCCGGGGCAGCGGTCTACCTGGGGCTTCGCGGCGGTTTGAAGTTGCACACCGCCCGCCGCGTAGTGTTCGTCGCCGCTTCCGTCATCGGACTGGCCGCCGCGGCGATACCGGCGGCGCATGGAAGGGGCGTCGTGCTCGCATTGACCTGCTGTGTCACCTACTCCCTTGGGCTTTGGGTCGCCATGTATCTCACGCTGGCGCAGGAAGTAGACCTGGCGAATGTCTCCACCGTTGCCGGACTCCTCGGCGGCAGCGGCGCGCTGGCGGGAGCGGTGGCGATGTGGGCCGTCGGGACGGTGACAGCCAGGACCGGTTCCTTTGCCGCGCCGCTGTTTGGCGTTACGGCCGCCGTCGTGATAGCCGCCGCCGCAGGTTGGGTAGCGACGTCGCCGGATACAAGAGCCGGGCCTGCACGCGGCGGACCTGTGTGATAGTTCCATGTTAATTTGCCATAAATTCCTGGTATCGCCGACGCGGCGTGAAGTGCTAACAAGGTTATCTACATGCGCATTCTATTAATTGGCGGAACCGGACTGATCAGCGCGGCTATCGCCCGCAAACTCATTGAGCATCAAGACGAGGTTGTTCTTTTCAATCGCGGAACGGCGGAAGCTCCCGGCCTGGAATCGGCAAGACGAATTACCGGCGATCGCTATGATCGGGCTACTTTTATCGATACAGTGCGCGGCGCCGGCCCGTTCGATTGCGTTGTCGACATGATCTGCTACGAGCCGAAGGACGCGGAAAGCCTGATTGCGGCCGTGAAAGGCCGCACACCCCATCTGATCTTCTGCAGCACTGTTGACGTTTATGCCAAGCCCGCTGGGCGCTATCCGGTCACGGAAGACGAACCCCGCAAACCCGTCAACGCCTATGGCCGGGGGAAAGCTCAATCGGAAGATGTGGTGATGGCCGCGGCAGGTTCCAGCCTGAAAGTCACAGTCATCCGGCCCGCGCATACCTATGGTCCGGGAGGCCGCCATCGAGGCAATTTTGTGCACGCCTTTGGAAGCAGCACGACGTTCCTTGACCGGCTGCGGCGGGGCAAGCCGGTGATCGTCCCAGGCGATGGCGGCGCGCTTCGCGGCTCCTGCCATCTTGACGATGTGAGCGGGGCGTTCTTCGCCGCAACGCAGCGCATGCCCGAAACGCTGCGCGTCTGTCACGTTACCAGCGATGAGTGGATGACGTGGAACCGGTATCACCAAGTGCTAGCCGAGTCGCTGTGCGGCCCGGAGCCTGTACTTGTTCCGATCCCCACCAGCCTGCTTGCGCGGATTGCGCCTACGCGTGCAATTCGTTGCCCGGAAAATTACCAGTTCAATGGCATTTATGACAACGCGGCCGCGCGGCGTGAACTGGGATTCCGCTGCACGGTGCCGTTCGCCCGGGGCTCGCGCGAAACCCTGGCTTGGGTGGAGAGGACCGGAGGCTTCGAAAACAGCGATGACGATCCCTTTTACGATGAGGTCATTGCGGCCTGGCGCGAAATGGGCAACCGGCTGGAAGCTGATCTCCGGCCGCTCGAAAGATGATGAGTTCAGTTACCGCTGACGGACGATTTTTCGCGCCGCCGCGCGGCCGCGCCAGTTACGTGAACCGCCAGGGCGATGCCGGCCGCGGCGCATGCGACCCCCGCGGCGGCGGCGAGCCAGGCGAGGCCAAGTGTCGCTTTCAATCGTCCGGCGAGCAGTATGCCGGCCCCACCCGCAAGGCCTCCCGAGAGATTCAGAAGTCCCGCGGCGAAGCCGTAATCGGCTGGTTTCAGCACCTTGGACGCGGCCGGGAAAATGCTTCCGACATGCAGTCCGGAGCAGAACCCGTAGGCGATGGCGGCGGCCTTCATTCCCGCAAGCGACGGAGATGCAAGCGTAGCCCATGCCAGAGGTCCCGAAAGTACGTCGCCGGCCGCCACGATGAGGCAACTGATCCGCGGCCGCCGCGCGCTCATGCGGTCCGCAAAATAGCCTCCGGCAAGCACGCCCACCGCCGAACTCACCTGGATAAACAACGTGGACACCAGCCCGCTCTCCGCCAGCGAAAGGTGGTGACGCTCATAGACGTGATTGGGAAGCCACGCGTACATCAGCCAGAGGATAAGGGAAAAGAAGAACGTTGCCAGCAGAAGAAGCCGGTATGTAGCAGACTGCAAGACCGCCGGGGGCTTGGCCCAATCGCGGATGGAACCCGCCGGTGCGCATGCAATCCGCTGGAAAAGGGGCGCCAGAATGAGGGCATAGCCGATTCCGGCCGCACCCAACAGAATATACCCGGACCGCCAGCCGATGGACTGACCCGACCACCCGCCGAACCACCCGCCTGCAACGATGCCGGCCAATTGGGCCGTCTGATGAATGGCGAAGGCTCGCGATCGCGTGGCGCCGGAATGGAAGCTCGCGATGAGCCCGTAGGCCGCGGGAATATAAAGCGACTCCACAATTCCCATCAGAACGCGCCAGAAGAGAAACCAGCCTACCGACGCGCTGAAAGCGGTGCCCACCATGGCGGCGCTCCAGAGAACCAGACTAGCGACGATCAGCCATTTTCGGGACAGCATATCCGACAGCCTGCCGGTGAAAGGCATGCACAGAGAATACGTCCAGGTGAAGAGCGAGCCCACCAATCCAAGCTGAGTATCGGTGAAGGCCAGCTCCCGCTTCAAGACCGGGAAGAGGGAGAAGACCATCTGCCGGTCCATGTAGTTAAGAAAAAACGCAATCCAAAGGAGAGCGACAACTCGCCAGCGAAATTGTTCCTCATTTGCGGCCGCAGCAGTCATGATGAAGCACATCGTACTGTTCTTCCATGGAGTTGTCTATCAGGAAACTATGCATAGTAAACACGAACTGACCATTCAGGGCATCCGCTTCCTGCTGGATGGATTGCCCTTCCCGTACACCGGGCTCAGCTTCTTCAACGCGATATATAACCCCGAGTTCAACCGGAACAGTTCGGCCCGCCGCGAATGGATCTTGAAGTTCAAGGACTATGGCATTAATGTCCTTCGCATTTGGGCGCAGTGGGACAGCACATTTGGCTTCGCTGACACCGGCCCCGATTGTTCGCTCTACTTTCTTGACGGCCGTCTACGCCAAGACCGGCTGGCCGTCCTTCAGGAGATCTGCAGCGACGCGGACGAGTTGGGAGTGGTGATTCAACTGGCGCTGTTCTCACAGGAGAGCTGGCACAGCGGCGTCCGCTTGGATGCTGACGCTGCCGGGCGGGCGGCGACGCGACTCACGGAGGCGATGCTGCCGTGGCGAAATCTCACCTTTCAAATCTGGAATGAGTTCGCCGAACGGGTGCCGGAACATGCCGCGGCCGTTCGAGGCGCGGATCCGCGGCGTCTGATCAGCAATTCATCGGTGGGAGCGGATGGTGTCTTCTTTCACGGACGCGCGGAAAGCCAGCTTCTCGATTTTTTAACGCCGCATACCGCCAGGCAGATCGCCGGGCGGCATTGGGACATCGCGGCCAGTGAAGTCGCCTATCTGATCGAGGCATATCAGAAACCCGTTGTGGACGACGAGCCGGCGCGCAACGGCACGCCGCAGTTCGGCGGACCGGAAGAACAGACCAGCCCTTACGATCAGATCCTCCAGATCTCCCGCATGTGGGAGATGGGCGCCTACGTCACCTATCACCACGACATGTTCCAGACGGGCTACGGCTCGCCCGCGGTTCCGAGGCACGCCATTCCCGATCCGGAATTCAACCCCTATCATCGCCAGGTTCTCGAGTTCCTCCGGCTAAAAACCCGCTACATGAAACCGGGGACCTTTATGCCACTACAAAGATAGGATCGTGGCAAAGATCGAGCCTATTACAGCTAGACCCGCTGTCATAATAGTGATATTTTGGATCTCAACTAAAGCTTTAGTTGATGGAGGTGATCCCTTGCTTTCCCGCTCAATCCAGACCCTGGTCTTCGTGGCGTGCGGCCTCGCGACCGCAAGTGCCCAGAACATCGCCGGCAGGATTCTTGGCACTGTTAGTGACTCTACCGGGGCCGTTGTTGCCGGCACTGTCGTCACCGCGATCCAAGTGACAACATCTGCAAGCCGGTCTGGGACAACCGATTCGGCCGGGACTTACACCCTGGATCTGCTTCCGCCGGGTATGTACCGGATGACGGCTGAAAAGCAGGGATTCAAGCGTACCCAAGTGCCCCAGTTTGAACTTCAGGTGAGCCAAACCGCCCGCGTCGACTTGCATCTCGAAGTGGGTAGTGTTACCGATTCGCTGAATGTGACGGCGGCCGCTCCCGTGGTGGAATCGGAGACAGCTTCAGTCAGCCAGGTGATCAACACCAGGCAGGTTCAGAACCTGCCGCTGAACGGGCGTTCGTTTTTCAATCTGGTGCTGCTATCTCCAGCGGTTTCTCCGGCCCATCCCAATTCGGGAATAGTTAGTCTCCACCCCGTGCCGGGATCTCTTTCATACCCCGCCTTCAATGTCGCTGGGGCTCGAGAGCAGGGAAACGGCTACCTGCTGGATGGAGTCGACGCGCAAGATCCGCATGTGCAGGTCCCCTCCATCTATGTTTCCGTGGACGCAATTCAGGAGTTCCGCCTGGAAATGAACGGATACTCCGCTGAATATGGCGCCCACGCCGCGCAAGTAAACGTGGCGACGCGGAGCGGGAGCAATCAGCTTCACGGATCGATGTATGAATATTTCCGGAACGACGCGCTGGATGCCACGCCATTCTTCACCAACGCCGCGGGCCGCAGGAAGCCGCCTTTTCGCTATAGCCAGTTCGGCGGCACGTTCGGCGGGCCAGTGGCAGTGCCTGGCAGGAAAGCGGATCAACATAAGACCTTCTACTTCGTGAACTATGAAGGGACGCAAATCCGGCAGGGCTCCACAACACAGATTGCCGTGCCCACTGCCGTCCAAAAGACCGGCGATTTCAGCCAGGTCGGCGCGTTTGGAAACAAGCCAATCTACGACCCGGCCACCACCACAACGGCGAATGGCGTGACCACCAGGCAGCAGTTTGCGGGCAACCGTATCCCTGCGAATCGAATTTCGCCGTTCGGCGCTGCGATTCTCGGTCTGTTTCCGAATCCAAACCTGAACGTCCCGGTGGGCAATAATTTTGCGGATCTGCTGAAGAACTATAGTAATAGCAATCAGGGTATGGGCCGCGTGGATCACAGCTTCGGCAACCGGGATAGCCTGTTTTTGCGATATTCCATCTATTCAGGATCCTTGAGCCTCAAGAGCGCGATTCATAACGGAGGCTATATCACGGATATGACCACGCAGAACATTGGGCTGAACTACGTACACATTTTTACGCCCGCCACGCTGAACGAACTCCGGCTGGGCTACAACCGGCCGCGTTACTTCCAGCTCCAGGACGGAGCCTACGGTACAAATTTCAGCGCCGCTTTGGGGTTAAAGAATCTTGCGGACGTTCCCGCCGCCTATGGCAACCCGGTGGTTTCCATCAGCGGTTATGCGGGCATCGCGGCGAGCGATATTTATCCTACTAATCAGCTCTCGAATGTCTACCAGATCGTAGAGCAATTCTCGTTGACGCGCGGCGCTCACTCCGTTAAGGTGGGCGCCGATCTGCGCAAATTAAACTACAACGATGAAACCGAACGCCAGGTCCGCGGCAATTTGTCGTTCACAGGCGGGCTTACCGCCAATACAGCCAGCCCCGCGGGCACTGGGATGTCGCTGGCGGACCTGCTGCTTGGCCTGCCGCTAACCGCCAATGGTTCCAGAACTTCTCTGGCCGGCGTCTTCAACGGAAACAATTACGGCTTTTATGTTCAGGACGACTGGAAGGTCACTTCACGGCTCACGCTAAATGTCGGCCTGCGCTACGATCTCAATTCGCGCCTGGTGAACAAGCTGAACGCAATCACCGTATTCGACCGGTCTTATCCCGGTGGCCGCCTGCTGCTCGCCGGTACGAATAAGACGTATATACCCGGCATCGGATTCGGCACGGGGCCGGACACGCCAGCCGGTTTATTGCCCTCCAGTCTAAAGGACTGGGGGCCCAGAATAGGGCTGGCTTTCCGGCCCTTCGGAGGAAACCGGACGGCCATTCGAGCAGGCTACGGCATATTCTACAGCCAAATTGAATTGCAAGACCTGCGGACCTGGCTGAGGAATCCGCCGTTCGGTGACATCGCTTCCCTGCAATCTGACCAGAACGGAAACTCGAACTCGCCCACGGTATTTAAGGTGGCCGATCTCTTCCCGGCTTCCGGGTCCAGTTTGTCCCAGCCGAGCATCTATTCGGCAGGTGACCGCGGGCGCACTCCGTACTATCAACAATGGAACTTCAACGTGCAGCACTCGATGGGCAACACGCTGCTGCAACTCGGATACATCGGCAACAAGGGTACGGCCCTCGCCCAACGGATCAACGCCAACCAGGCTGCGCTGCCGCCGGATCCGGCGCGTCCCACCTCTATTCAGTCGCGGCTTCCCTATCCAAAATTCGGCAACCTCATTCGACTGACGCAAGATGCGGCCAGTTCCAGTTACCACGGCTTCTTTGGCAAGGTGGAGCGGCGGCTGGCAACGGACTTCTCGATACTCGCCTCGTACACCATCAGCAAATCCCTGGACGAGGCTTCGCTGATCGACGACAACGCTCGCAACATCTATAACCTGGCTCTGGACCGAGGGCGATCGTCATTCGATGTCAGCCATCTTGTCGCTCTCAGCGGCACCTACGAACTGCCCTTCGGAAAGGGTAAGCGCCATCTGACGAGCGGCTTGGCCGGCGCGCTGGCCGGAGGCTGGCAACTAAACACCATCACTTCCGTGCGCAGCGGATTTCCTTTCACTGTAAGCGCGAATGGCGACGCATGTCTCTGCGGCGCCTCTCCGCAAACGGCGCAACAGGTGGGGGATTACCGGTCTGGTTTCACGCAATCCCGGCTGATGTGGTTCAACACTGCCGCCTTCGCCCAACCCGCTTCCGGAACGATCGGGTCCAGCGGCAGGAACATCGTGAACGGACCTAGATCGGTTGTCATTAATCTATCCGTCTTCCGAAATGTACGGCTCGGCGAACGGGCGGTTTTCCAGTTCCGCGTGGAAGCATTCAACGCGCTGAACCATACAAGTTTCGGTTTGCCGGGAACAACAGTGGGCACCTCCACATACGGCGTGATAGGCTCCTCCGATTCGGCGCGTAACGTTCAACTGGCGGCTCGGATTACGTTTTAGGGCCGTCAATGCACTTGCCTGATGCTTTGCAGGGGGCGATTGACCTGCACGTTCATAGCGCGCCCGACGTGGACCCGCGGCGTTTCGACGACTTCGAACTCGCCAGAGAGTCGGCCAAAGCAGGCATGCGCGCGGTCCTGCTCAAGTCGCACCAGAACTCCACCGTTGAGCGAGCGTGGCTGGCCAGAAAAATTGTTCCCGGGATCGGCGTCTTCGGCGGTTTGACTTTGAATGCTCCCAGCGGTGGAATCAACCCCGCGGCCGTGGCGCTGGCAATTCAACTTGGCGCGAAGCAGATCTGGATGCCCACCCGATCGGCAGCCAACCACCGGCACTTTCATGGGCAAGATGGCGGAATCGGGATTCTGGATGGATGCGGCGGCTTGCTTCCCGTGGTTGCGGAAGTAGTTAGCCTGGTGGCGGCCGCGGGCTGCATTCTCAGCACCGGACATCTCTCGCCGGAGGAGGGCGCCGCGCTGATGCGCCATGCCGCGCGCGCCGGTGTCAAGCACATGCTTGTCACACACCCGGAGTGGCCTGCGACGTTCTACCCAGTAGCGCTTCAGCGCGAACTGGCCGCGCTCGGAGTCTTCTTCGAACGGTGCTTCGTTTCCACTACGCATCGTTGCGGCCATGTTCCCATCGCGGCTATTTCAGGGGCCATCGCTCAACTCGGCGCGGGGTCCACGGTGCTTGCCAGCGATCTGGGACAGCCGGATACGCCCGCACCGGTAGAGGGTTTGCGAATCTACGCTGGTATGCTCGCCGCTGAAGGGTTTGATCGGGATGACATCCGCCGCATGATGGTCACAAACCCCGCTCAACTCCTCGGCCTCGACCCCGAACCCGGATCCTGAGTTCCGCCTTCAGCAGAATCTGCACGCGCTGCCCATCCGGGGCACTCATGCGCCGCAGCAGCAATTCCGCGGCTTTGGCGCCCATCTCATAGCTGGGTTGGATCACGGTGGAGACCGGCGGCTTGAAGACGTCAAGCCACTCAGAATCGTCGGAACTGGTTACCTCAACGTCAGAAGGACATTTAAGACGCGCCTCGCGCAGCGCTGCCAATACACCCGTCATGATGAGGAAATTGGCGGCGAACAGAGCCGTCGGCCGGCGGGTCCCCAACGCCAGGAATTGGCGCGCAGCGAGGTATCCGGCTTCCGGCGTCATCTCCCCCGAACACACGTAGTCCGCGGGCGCTTCAAACCCCGCCTCCCGCAGTGCTTTCTTCCATGCCTCGATTCGATGCCGGTTTGCACTGATCGACGCAGGCCCGGTAATCAGGGCGATCCGGCTGTGTCCGCGCCCCAGGAGATGATCCATGATGAGCTTCGTCCCGGCCCGGTTGTCAGCGGAAACGGAGTCTCCGATTGCCCCTTTTGGTACGCGTCCGATGAAAACGAGCGGAGTGTTTTTCGACAGTAGTGGTGCAAGGTCCTTTTCGCCAAACGGCGCGCAGAAGATCAGCAACCCGTCTACCTGCTTGGAGCGGAAGACGGAGAGATATCGCGATTGTTCTTCGGCGCGGTCGTAGGTGTTGCCCAGAAGTAGCGAGTACCCGGCAGTTCTCAGGACATCTTCCACGCCACGGACTACTTTCGCGTAGAACGGGTTGGAAAGGTCCGGGATCAACATCCCCGCAGTGCTGGTTTTCCCGGTCAACAGGCCGCGGGCAAGCCCGTTAATCGTATAATCCAGCTCCCGCACGGCGTCGAGAACGCGGTGGGTTAACTCGGGGCTGACGTAGGCGGACCGATTCAAAACGGCCGAAACTGTGTAGGTGGAGACTCGCGCATGCTTCGCGACATCCGTAATATTAGCCATGCGAAAATCTGATCGAAGTATACCATTCGCGGGGGATTTTGCAGACTCGTGCGAATCATTGCGCCTTGGGCTGGGACGCTTGTATTTCCGCGTTCAAGCGTTCGACAATTTCCCGCTCACGGGCGGCATCCTCGAGCCGCTGCAGCTTTTGATATAAGCGCGCCAGCAAGACGTGCGCGGCGCGATGACGGGGGTCCAGCGACACCACCTTTTCCAACATGGCGGCGGCCTGCGGCGTTTCACCGCGCGATTGCGTGAGCTGCGCCAGCAGGAAAAGAGCGCCTTTGTCCTCCGGGCGGGCGCGGACAGTTCTACTGAGCAGGTTCTCGGCTTCGGCCGTGCGGTCGCGGTCTTTATAGAGCCAGCCGAGGAAGGCGGCCGCGTTGGCGTCCAACGGATTTTCGACAAGAGCTGCCTCAAGGATAGGGACTGCGTCGTCGAGGCTATTGGCGAAGCAGTACGCGATGCCGAGTTGGGAGGCGAGGCCCGGGAGCCGGGGGTCGATCTGGCGGGCTTGCCGCAGTTCGCGGATAGCGAGAGCGTAATCGCCCTGGGCCATGGCGTAGGAGCCGCGCATAAACCGGCCGGACCCGGTGAGGTCGCCGCGGAGCGTGGTGTCGAGGATCTTTCGGGCATCATCCAGCAGGCCGATGGCGACGTAGGTCGAGACCAGGGTATAGGCGGCCTGACGGTTTGCCGGGTCTTCGCGGCGGACAATTTCGAGTTCGCGGATGCCCTCGGTCATATTGCCCGCCTGAAGTTCGCAGACGCCAAGTAGATGGCGGGCGTTGGTGAGTCGGGGATTTACCGCCAGCAGATCGCGGTAGGTTGCGGCAGCACCTTGCAGGTCGCCCGATTTCTGCGCGCGGAGAGCACCCTCAAGCCGGTCTTTAATGGAATCGGCGGCCGCAAAGGCCGCCGAAGATGCCGCGAGAATGAGAACGAACCACAACCGCATCAGAAGGTAAAGTTTAGCGCACCTTGCATGACGCGGGGTGTCCGGCTGGATGTGAATCGGCCGAACTGGGCATTCACCTGGCTGCCCGAAGTGTCGAAACGCGCGCCGTTGTCCACGTTGCTGAACTGAGTATGGTTGAAGGCGTTGTAGAACTCCCAGCGGAACTGCACGTAGCGGGATTCGTTCTTCAATGGGAAGCGCTTAAAGAAGGAAAAGTCCCAGTTGTTGATTCCGGGGCCACGGAAGATATCTTTGGGAGCGTTGCCGAAATCGCCGCGCGCAGGGCGCGCAAAAACCGAAGTATTGAAGAACCGGTCAAACGTTCGCTGACTCTTGGGCAGGATGGCGCTGCCGGTGACGTTCACGCGCGCGCCGTCACCGCCGCCGGTGATATCGGCGCCGTCAACGGTAGAGTACGACACGTCCCGGGGCGTTCCACTGGCCATGGTGACGATACCGGAAAACTGCCAATTGTCGAGTACGGACTTCGCCAGCAGGTTGCTCCAGTGTTTGCTCGCTTTGGGAAGATCCCACAGGAAGTTCGTGACAAATACGTGGGTTTGGTCATAGCTCGATTTGCCATAGTTCCAGACCCGGTAAGGACGGTAAAGTGGCAGGACGCCGTTATCGCCGCTGGTTAAGTCCATCGCCTTGGACCAGGTGTAGGCGACACCGAACTGCAGGGAGGAACTCATTCTGCGGTTGAGCGAGGTCTGCAGTGCGTTGTAGTTTCCGTATCCCGAGTTTTCAATGTAAGTGAGGCCGCCGAAGCCGGGATAGGGACGGAGGAAGTTATCCGGCAGTGGACGGCCGGGAGCGGAAGGGTCCTGGTTCGCCGCGGCAAAACGCGCGCCGTAGGGAAGCGTGTTCAATTCGCGGGTCTGCTGCAGATGCTGCGAGCGGTTGCCGACGTAGGAGGCATCAAGAACCGTCTTCCAGCCGATATCCTGCTGAACGGCGAGGGAGAAGTTTGTCACCGTGCCCGCTTTGGGGTTGCGTTCGAGCGAGCTGACATTGCTGGGGAAGAGCACGCCCGACGAACTGGCCAGGGAGTCGAGATTTCCGTAGAAGATTTGCGGGTTGAACTGCACGGGCGGGTTTGTGCGCGTGGTCCACAGGTAGGAACCGGCGCTGGGGACGGCTTGCTTGCTGACGCCGATTCCGCCGCGAACGGCGGTCCGTCCATTGCCGAAAACGTCGTAGGCGAAGCCGAAGCGCGGACCCATTTCCCAGCCGCGATTGGCGAAGCCGGCGGGGAGCGTGCCGGATCCCGAGACAACCATTCCATTGGCGGGGTCTCCGGAATTCGGCGCAAATGAACCAATCAAGACCGCTGGCAGAATGGCGCCCGAGATGGGATTGCGGCCGACGCGCGTGCCGCCGACCAGCGCGGGTTGCACAAATTGGGGCGCCTTGGCGCGGTCATATTGCTCCAGCGCCAGGGCCGCAGCCTTTCCATCGGTGACTTTCCACGGCGTGAACCACGTAAAGCGAATGCCGTAATCGATAGTGAGGCGGCGGGTAGCCTTCCACGAGTCCTGCGCGAACCACTCGAACAAGGACTGGCGGGCGAAGCCTGTGGTGCGCGTGCTGCTTTCGGTGTAAGAGCCGAAGTTGCCCAGAAGGGCGTTGGAATAAGCGTAATTGGAATCAAGCGGATTGTTGACGTTGCGGCCGAAGTCAAAGCTGCCGCCGAAGTTGGACCGCGGTCCTTCGCTATTCATCTGGTGTTCGCCGGAAATTCCAAACTTTAAGGAATGGGCGCCATGGATCCAGCTCAGCGTGTCGTTGTAGTTATAGCGCCAATCGCGGGCGTCAATGGGCAGGCGGCCGTCGTAGGAGACATTCGCAGCGGAAGGAACTCCGCCGTAGCTCGCTTGCGGAATAATGTTGAGGGAATTTACAGCCGGGTAGAGTTGGCCCAGGGAGCTCAACCCTACTTTTGCGCGGTCCACTTTGTCAAAGAAAGTGGAGGACGTGGCGGCGCCGATTTCTCCTAACACCCGATAGCCGAATTGGGCTTCGTTGATAATGTTCGGGCGGATGATCTTGGTGTAGTTGGTCTGGATCTGATCCGTCTTGAACAGATAATGGGAATAAAATTGATCCCAGTTGGAGTTGAAGGCGGCCAGGCCTTCATAGCCGCGCCGGTCAGCCCACCAGGACGTGTAGCGCGCGGAGAGGCGATCGTTCTGGGTGATGTTGTAGTCGCCCTTAAAAGTGTTCAACTTCTTTGGATGGCTGGTGATTTCCTGGAACTGGTAATTATAGTTGCCGCCGGAGATTCCACGATCGAGGAAATTCGGAAGGGGAAAGAGATTGAGCATGGTCTGCCCGTTCTTGTTGATGCGGCTGGCGGGAACAATGTTGCCGGCGAAGGGCTGGCCGGAGGTGGGATCGGTGATGGGAATGAGGCGACCGCTGACGTCGAGCGTTTGAGAGTAGTTTCCCTGGCGCTCCAGGGCCGTTGGCACCGTGACGCGCCGCGGATTGCGCGGCTCGCGAATCTCCCAGTTTTCGCGGGAGTAGAAGAAGAACAGCTTTTCGCGATTGGTGTTGAACTTACCGGGAATATAGACGGGCCCACCGATGGTGCCGCCGATGGTGTTGTAACGGTAGAGGGGGCGTGCCTGGCTATTCCGGTTATTGAAAAAATCGTTGGCGTTAAGTTTCTCGTTCCGCAAGTACCAGTAAAGGTTTCCATGGAAATCTTTCGATCCCGACTTGGTGATGAGGTTGATGCTGGCTCCTGCGTTGCGGCCATATTCGGCTTGGTAGGTGTTCAAGAGAACCTTCACTTCGCCGATCGCGTCAAGGCTGGTCATCCCGTTAAACCCGCCGACGCCGTCGGCGTCGTTACCGGACTGGCCATCGGCCGACATCGTATTCATGGCGATACGCTGGCCGTTGATGTTGGGTGTGTTGGTGCCGAAAGTTCCGCCGAGAGCGCTCTCGTCGACGCCGTTGTTCACGCCCGGCAGCACGCGCAGTAGTGAGATCACGTCACGGCCGCGAGTCACAAGGAGATTCAACTGCTTGCCCGATAGTTCCGCGGAGTTGCCGGAGCTTGCGGTTTGAACGGCGGCTGCTACTCCCTCGACGGTAATACGATCGGTTACGGCGCCGACGGGCATTTGAATGCTGCCGACGGACAGACGCTGCGTAGCAGTGAGGACGAGGTCGGTACGTTCGATTGTCTTGAATCCCTCGCGCTCGGCGCGCAAAGTGTACCGGCCAGGGACGACGGCATTGAATACGAAGTCGCCGGCGTCATTCGATTGCATGGAGCGCGACTCCGCGGTGGTCTCACTCTTCAAGGTGACCGATGCGCCCGAAACGGCTCCGCCGCTGCTATCAATCAGACTGCCAGTCACCGTTCCGGTGATGGTCTGAGCGTAGGCCGCATGGGCGGCGGCGAGGAGGAAAACAAGATTCTGGAACCACGAGCGCATCTGCATGGAAAGCTCCCTTGTGAGTCACGAAAAATCGAATTGTCAGCGAGTTTATCAGGGCTGCCAATCAGGGGATATAAGAGGAATAGCAAGAATTCTTACAAACCTATTGCCGCGTCGATCTGATGGCCGGCTCGGCGATCTCCATATACCGGCCGGCAGCTAAGTGTTCCACTCGGGAAACTTGACCTGACGGCCAGAAGATCTCGAGTTGCTCGACGGAAGATGCGTTGCCCAGCCCCAGTATTTCCCGCGGATCATGCGAAGACAAATAGCTGCCGCCCGCGGTCCGTAGCCGCTGGTGCACCTTGCCACCGGCAACCCAGCGAATCCTGGCTCCCTCCGCCGAGGGGTTGCTGCGCGACGGCCGCAGTCGCAGGCCCAGCCAGTTCGATTTATTTCCACCGTCGTTCCGCAGGAGGAGCGGCGCGCCGCCATTGATGCACACGACAACGTCGAGATCCCCATCGTTGTCCAGATCTCCCACCGCGAGTCCGCGGGCATTCCAGCGCCGGGTGAAAACGGCCCCATGCTGATTGCTCACCTGACTGAACGTGCCCTCCCGGTTTTCAAAAAGCAACAGCGGCTCGGCATAGGTTACATGAGGCATTCGCCTGTCGATCATGTCGTCCGGATGGCCATTGGCGAGGATCAGGTCCGGATCGCCGTCATTGTCAAAGTCGAAGAACTTCAGCCCCCAGCCACTCAGCAATCGGGTGTCCCGCCTCACCTCGCCGTGCTCCTCATGGAAGGTGAGGTCGCCGAGGTTGCGGTAGTGAGCGAAGCTTTGCTGATCGATGTTTGCGACGAGGAGGTCCTGCCAGCCGTCACCATCGGTGTCGGCGGCGTCGGTCCCCATGCCGGAGCGGGGATCACCGTCTTCGCCGTAGGCCACCCCGGCATTCAGTCCGATGTCCTCAAATCGGCGTCCCTGGCGGTTCAGGAAGAGAGCATTCGGGGCCATGTCGCTGGCGACAAACAGGTCCGGCCAACCGTCGTTGTTCACATCGGTCACCACCGCGCCAAGCGCCTTTCCGGCATAGGCGGCAATACCGGACTCGACGCTGACATCGGCGAAGGTTCCGTTGCCGCGGTTATGGTAGAGGCGGCTGCGCGAGGGGGGAAACATGCGCGGCACGCAGTAAGCGCTCACGTTGAGAGTCACATCGAAACAATGCTTCACCAGTTCCTTGCTGTACTCCACGTAGCTGGCGATAAACAAATCGAGCTTTCCATCCCGGTCGTAGTCAAACCACACGGCCGAGGTGTGCCACCCGCTGCCGGCAATCCCCGCCTCCGCGGTTACGTCGCGAAACGTGCCATCGCCATTGTTGTGATACAAAATATCGCGGCCGTAGGTGGTTACCAACAGATCGGTATTTCCATCGCCGTCGTAATCGGCTGCCGCGGCGCCCATCCCGAATCCCGCGCCGGCCACTCCCGCGGCGATGGTGACATCGGTAAACGTGCCATCCTTGTTGTTTCGGTAAAGTGCGTTGCGAAGAGGCGTCTTCGGAGAATAGAAGTCAGATGGGCCGCTGTTTACAAGGTAGATGTCCATCCAACCATCGCCATTGTAGTCGAAGATGGCGACGCCGGAGCCGACCGTTTCGGGCAAATGGCGTGCGGCCGACTTTGCATTATTGTGCCGCCAGACTATGCCGCTTCGCGACGCGGGCACCTCCACAAACTGCTGGGCGGCCTGTTGAGCATACAGATACCAGGCCACGCCGAGTACGGGTAACAGTTTTGCCAGAGTTCTCATGAAAGGAGGGCTAACCCCGTGAGTTCTCCGTTTCGGATGATGGCGCGGACGTCTCTGAAATCACGGATCATGGCCCGGGCGGAAGAGAGATCACTGGGCGAGTAGGTCGTCGTGACGGCGATAGCAGTCATCCCCGCGGCCGTTGCGGCGAGTATGCCGGGAGGAGCGTCTTCGAAGACGACACATGTTTCCGGCCGGGCACCGAGGCCCGCGGCGGCTTTCAGATATACCTCGGGATGCGGTTTACCGGCGGCTACATCTTCGGCGGCAATCAAAACGTCGGGAACGGCAATCCCAACTTTTTCCAAGCGCAACAAGGCTCCATGGCGTTCCCCTGACGTTGCGACAGCCCAACAATATTTAGGAAGAGTGGCGATGAATTCGACGGCCCCGGGAATTGGTTCGACAAGGCCCATCTGTTCGTCTTCCAGGCGGATGAGACGCTGAATTTCCCGGCTCGGCTCTAAATGCGGCGCGATCATCGCCAGACATTCTGACTTTCTGCGGCCATGCGCGGTTGCGAGTATACCACCGGAGTCCAAGCCATGTTCTTCGCTCCAGGTACGCCAGGCAAATTCGATCGCTGCGATGGAGTTCACCAGAACACCATCCAAATCAAACACGATATACGAGGCGTGCATCAGATCATTATGCACTGGCATGGGGCGCGCGACCGGATTTGGCGGATGATATGTTTCTGTTAATACTTACGGTCATCGTGGTAGCTGCCGGACTTCAGCCGTCATACCATTTACTGGGGGAGAAGCAGAACAATGAATCGCAGAAAGGCTATAACGGCGCTGCTAGCGGGAACCGCGGTAGCGGCCGCAAAACCATCCGGAAATGGACCCATTCAACTCCATACGGATATGCACGTGAAACTGGAAGAGGAACATCAACTGTTGTCCGACTTCGAAAAGCTCTACCTGCCCGCCGTGCGCAAAGCTCCGGGATTCATTGATGCAAAGCTGCTGAAATTCGAAAAGGCAACTATCGGCAAGGCTCCGGAACATTTCAACTACCGCTTGATCCAGGTATTCGCAACGGAGGAACAACGCGTCGCCTGGACATTGGCGGAAGGGCACAAGACGGGGTGGCACGTGGCCATCGAAAAACATCTGAAGGTGCCATTTGACGCCTATCTCTACAGCACCAAGGCAGAAGCGAAGCCGGCTCGCTAAGGGTCTGTTATGCTCGCTGCTGGCGCTGCCGGTGGCGGTAGTGGCGACACGTCCGCCCCAGCCCGTCCCCGCGGGCATTTCGTGGCGGCGGCACGTGATCGCGGAGAATTTCCACGCCTTCACGGCTGTGCCCGGTGATTTCACGGGAGACGGCGTTATCGACGTAATTGCAAACGGCGGTCCAGATGACAAAGACGTACTATTCGTGGGACCGGACTGGAAACCAGTCGTGCTCCACGCCGGCATCAAGAGTACACACAGCACGGTCTTGGATGTAAACGGAGATGGACGCCTGGACTTGGTCGGCTCACGGTATCTGCCTGGCCTGATTTACTGGCTGGAACAGCCTGAGTTACCCATGAGTGGTGAGTGGAAGTATCACGTCATAGACGGGGCGGACCGCGGCGGCGTGGATGGCGTTCATGGGCTGAAGGTTGCGGACGTGAATGGCGACGGGCGTCCCGATCTGATCTCGAATAGCGCCGGCCCCGGCGGCGGCTTCCCCAATTCCATTGTCTGGTTTGAGATGCCACGCTTGATCCGGCATGTTCTGGCTGACCATGACGCGCCTGGAATGAGCCATTACATCGCCGTTGCCGACGTCAACGGGGATAAGCGGCTGGACGTGGCCACGGCGGCGAAAACGGGCAATTGGTTCGCCTGGTGGGAAGCGCCGGCCAACGTGGAGAAACCCTGGAAAAAGCACCTCATCTCCGAAGGGGAAGAAGGCGCTACGAATATCCTGATCGCCGACATAAACGGAGACGGCCGCGCGGACTTCGTAGCTTCGCGCGGACATGGGCGCGGGCTGGTGTGGTTTGAAGCCCCGGATTGGAAGCGTCACGACTTCGGTAACGATCTGGCAGGCCCGCATTCCCTGGCTATCGGAGATGTGGACGGAGACGGCTATCCCGACGTTGTGACATGCGCGAAGGACTCAAAAATACTGGTATGGTTCAAGAACGATGGCAAGGGCGGGTTTACGCCGAATATCATCCATAAGGACCAGGCAGGGTATGAAGTTCACCTGGTGGATATGGATGCCGACGGCGATCTCGATATTCTCGTGGCCGGACAGGATAGCCTCAATATTACCTGGTATGAAAACCAGAGGAGAGGGTCGCGGTGAAAATCGATAGCGTTCCGCGGTTGACCATACTTTTGGTTTGTCTGGGCACACAGGCCCATCTGATGGCGGCCGATCCGTTGTGGCCGCCCCCACCCGGCGGTCTCCTCAAATACCGCGTGCAGAATCGCTTCGGAGAAGAGCCGGAAACCATGCCCAACAACTGGCAATTCGGGCGGGTTTCCGCGGTGGCCACGGATCTGGCAGGCAAGGAAGTTTACGTGTTCCAGCGCGGTAAGAGACCCGACCCAATTATCGTGTTCGATGCCAAGGGGAAGTATCTCCGGTCATGGGGCCACGGGATGTTCAACAATCCTCACGGCCTGCGGATTGACTCGCACGACAACGTTTGGGTCACCGATAACGCCGATCACCAGGTGATGAAATTCACCCGTGACGGCAAGCTTCTCCTCACCCTAGGCGTCAAAGGGAAGGCGGGCACGGACAGCCAGACTTTCAATCGGCCTACCGACATCGCCTTCGCGCCAAATGGGGACTTCTATGTTTCCGATGGCTATGGTAATTCCCGCGTGGTGAAGTTTTCGGCCGAGGGAAAGTATCTGCTGGCATGGGGCAAAAAGGGTTCCGCGCCGGGCGATTTCGACTTGCCGCACTCGGTGCAAGTGGATTCCAAAGGCACGGTGTATGTCAGCGACCGGGAAAATAGCCGCATTCAGATTTTCGACGCGAACGGCAAGTTTCTGCGCCAATGGACCCACCTGGGCGCCACGCAAAGCATATTCATCACTCCGAAAGACCAGATGTGGGTGATCACTCACCGGAACAATATCGAAAACCTGGCCTACGATTCGCTGGAAGGCCGGATCGTCCACGTTGACTTGGCCAGCGGAAAGATTCTGGGATCCATGGGAAGCCCTGGGCATTGGATCAACGTCAGCGCAACCGGTGATATTTTCATCGGCGCCGTTACCGGCAACGTGTTCCATTGGTATCCCGGCTGGATGAAGGGAATGGGCCAGCCGGTGCCTGCGTCACAGTGACCTTCAACCTAGAAGCTTCTTGGTGAACTCGCCTTCGCCATGCACGTCCGTCAGGCGCTGATCGCGGCCCATGAAGAGGCGGGTCAACTTCATGTGATCCACGCCGAGAAGTCTGAGGATCGTCGCATTCATATCGTGTGTATCGACCGGATCTTCCACCGCGCGAAGTCCGAATTCATCGGTGGCGCCGATCACCTGGCCGCCTTTGATGCCCGCTCCAGCCATCCACGAGGTGAACCCGTAAGGGTGATGATCGCGGCCATTCTTGCCCTCCGCCAGCGGCGTCCGGCCGAACTCGCTGCTCCAGACCACCAGCGTTGAATCCAGCAGGCCGCGCGCTTTCAGATCGGTGAGCAAGCCCGCGATCGGCTTGTCTACTTTCGCGGCCATTTTGTTGTGCGATCCCACCAGGTCGCTGTGAGCGTCGTCCCAATCGTCACCGAGAAACTGTCCTGAATAGAGTTGTACGAATCGCACGCCCCGCTCCACCATGCGCCTCGCCAGCAGGCACTTTTGTCCAAAGTCCTGACTTCTGGGGTCGTCCATACCATATAGCTTCTTTGTCGCGTCGGATTCCTTAGAGGTGTCCACCGCCTCCGGGGCCGTCGATTGCATGCGGTAGGCAAGTTCGTAGGAAGCAATGCGCGCCTCCAGGTCGGAATCGCCCGGACGGCTAATCAGATGCGCCTGATCGACTTCATTGATGAAATCGATTGTGGACCTCTGGGCCTTCTGGCTAACACCTGCCGGCGAGGCAAGGTCGAGCACCGGATGCGCGCCGCCATGGAACACGGTGCCTTGATACAGGGCGGGCAGGAAGCCCGCGCCATACGCTTGCGGACCCGACTTCATAGCGCCATCGGACATGACGACGAACGCCGGCAGATTCTGGTTCTCCGAACCGAGACCGTAGACCACCCAGGATCCGAGGGAAGGCCTACCCGGAAATTGCGAGCCGCTGCTTCGCAAATAGATGGCCGGAGCGTGGTCGAAAGCATCGCCGTGGCAGGAGCGGATGATCGCCATGTCGTCGATGTGTTTGGGAATATGCTGGAACAGCTCTGAGACCTCGATCCCGGACTGGCCACAGTGCCGGAACTTCCACGGACTGGGCAGCACCAACGCTTTGGTCATGTCGATGCGCTGTACCTTCAGGCCCTCGCCGAACCCGGGCGGCACCGGTTTCCCCGCGCGTTGCACCAGCCCCGGCTTCGGATCGAAGGTGTCCACGTGGCTTACGCCGCCGTGCATGAAAAGGTAGATTACGCTCTTCGCCCTGGCGGGTAGCGGGGGCGCTTTAGCAGCCAAGGGGCTCGCGGGATTCGCTGCCTGCAGCATGCCGGTAAGCGCCAGTGCGCCGAACCCCATGCCAGACCGCATTAGAAAATCACGACGGGAGTCGAAAGGTTTCATGATTAGTCCACGTAGAAAAATGAATTCACATTGAACAGACCGCGGCACAACTCGGAAGCGGCGGCTTCCCTGGATCCAAACGCCGCGGTTTGCCGCTCCAGCAGCTTTTGCGCGGCCTTCACTTCGGTTTCAGACGGATCGTGTGAGAGAATCTGCCGCCACGCCGCCTGGATCAAACTCAAGTCGGCAGCGTTCTCTTTGGCCAGTGTTGAGCCAAGATGTTTAGCCTGCGTGACGACGAGATCGCCGTTTAACTGCGCCAGCGATTGCGGAGCGGTGGTGCTCGATTCGCGCCGTGGACAGCTAAACATATTCTCCGGGGTATCAAAGGCTTCCATCATCGGCATGCGGAACGAACGGCGCACCAGCAAGTAGATGCTGCGCCGGTTCTGCTCAGACTTGTCGGCAGTGACAAACCAGGCGTCTTCCCGCGGGCCGCTCAACCCGTACAATTCTTCTTCGCTAAGCGGCGGCACTATGGGACGCCCTGCCATTTTCAGATTCAACTTGCCGGCCTTTTGCAATACCGAGTCGCGGATTTCGTCGGCCTCCAACCTTCGCCGGTTGAAGTGGGACAAATACAAATTGTCGGGGTCCTGTACCAGAGCGTCAGGCACAGCCACGGCAGATTGCCTGTAGGCGGCGGACGCCATTATCAGGCGGTGCATCTGTTTCATGGACCAGCCGCGGGAGACAAACTCCGCCGCCAGCCAGTCCAGCAGATCCTGATTGCTGGGCTGCCCTCCGCGGCTTCCGAAGTCGCTCGGGGTTCCTACTATGCCGCGGCCGAAGTGATGCTGCCAAATGCGGTTGACCATGACGCGCGCGGTCAAAGGGTTATCGGGAGATGTGATGAACTCCGCCAGGGCCTTGCGGCGCCAACTGGTGCCTACGGTGATGGGCGCTTCGGTGATGGGGCCTCCACCCAATGCTGAAAACAGCCCGGGACCAACAGGCGTGCCCTCCGCGGATCCGCGCATTGGCATTGTCGCCATGCCCCCGCGAGGGCTGCTCTCGCGCAAGCCGCAGAAGTATGGTTTCGGCTTATAGCCCGCCACCATGGCCACCAGCCGCTTCTCCACATCGCGCAATTGTTCGGTCTCACCCGGACTTAGACAGGCGCGGACTTCGTCGTCGCTCACCTTGATGTCCTTCGACACCCGCTCCGCAAGGGCTTTCTGTTCTGCCGTGCGCTCGCGGTCCGGAACTTTCAACGCAGCTTGCGCTTCCGCTGAAAGCGCGGCCGTCTTGGTTTTCTCCAACTCCGTCTTGCAGCGGTTCTCAAGCGTGCCGACGCG
>JBBRNO010000045.1:0-41794 GCA_038230275.1 Bryobacterales bacterium | reverse complement strand
TGAACAGATTGCCGCCGGCCGTCCCCCTCGACAACCGCAGAACCCAGGAATCTTAATATTAGGTTACGGTCCCCGGGAAGTCAACGGACGGCCGGACTTTGGGTGGCGCCGGTTGGCGGCATCTTACGAAACGAAGCCAATCTAATTACTACTGCTACGCGCGGGACAGATACAACCCTGCGCATGAGCAGGAAGCACCGAAGCATGTTCAGTGGTTCCCGTTTATTTATGGACAAGCGTTCCACTACAACAACCGCACCCGGACAGATGCCGTGCGGATTCGCTTCTAGATGCGCCAGATCGCTCGCAAGCGCGTAACTGTCGGTTTTCAAGTCTCAAATAGGCAATCGGATCAAGATTGCCAAGGCTGAGTTTCGTCGAACGAAGAACCCGAACTCTGCCGGACGCACGATAATCAAGACGTACCCAGCCCCGCATTTTTGGGATGGATTACGGCAATCGGGTAGGAAGCTGTAGCAACCGTCTGGTTGGTCTCTTTGCTTGTGACTACGATGTTGATTGTGTATTGCCCATTTTCCCCAATAGGCATTTGATTCATGTGGATAATGTTTCGCTGAAACTCCTTGCCCATCTTAAACTCCACAGCGCCCATTGCAATTTCTTGACCGCTTGGAGCGATATACGTCATCTCTTGCGAGAATTCTTTATCCGCTTCGCCCGCCTCACGCTTCCACAACGTGAATACGTACCAGTCTCTCGATAGACTCTGATCCACCGCAGGAACAGTCTCCAAATTCATGTTTTCGATAATGGACAACACAGACGCAGTGTTGTCGTGCGATCCGAGCGATACGGAGAAACAGGGCACAAATACTAAGAGCCTTGGCATATCAGGCGAAACTCGCCTCCGTATTTGCAGTTGAT
Organism: Bryobacterales bacterium; assembly: GCA_038230275.1. Classification (GTDB taxonomy): domain Bacteria; phylum Acidobacteriota; class Terriglobia; order Bryobacterales; family Bryobacteraceae; genus JANXXV01. The sequence goes on along the minus strand of JBBRNO010000045.1, from coordinate 40,909 downwards.
ACGCATGATGAATCTAAAATTTCAGTTGGTACAGGCGGCAGCAGGCGCACCAGACCTACACCCTTCTTCACCCGCTGCACAACATCGAGAGTCGCAGTGCCATTATGCGGCGCAACGTTCTGCAATTGGAGTACGGGGTTCCAGTCCAAAGCCACGGGGGAAAATGGGCTACGCCACGGCATTCCAGCTTCAACCCAAGCCTCTCGCAATGCTTTATGCGATGTGCCGTGATCGGAATAACCGAACTGAGTTGCGCAACATGGGCAAATATTCTCATCCTGAGGCCGGTCTTCCATTCCCGGATAACCACACACTAGGCAGGTGAAACTCTCAGCACTTGACATCGCGGCACCTCGTTTCAAAATATCGCAAGTTTGTGGCACACTTATGTACCCTTGGGTCTGGTCGGTAGTAGGTTCGTATGTGCATGCTAAACGACACAATGATGAACTCGTTGGTCCCTTCATCGTAAGCTATCGTGTCCCTCCCGCCTCTCCTACTGCAACAGCGCATCTGTCCCATGCGTCCGAAAAATGCATCTGCCATGAGTACATATTCGATCTCACTTGCGGCGACTGTATCCTTCTCGCGAACGACGTGTGCGTAAAAATGGGCCATCCTCTGAGAGGGACGCTCGAAGCCCTTCGTATAAAGGCAGGCAGCCAAGAACGCCATCATACGAACCGCCTAACAATAAGTGCATCGCACCGTTAGAAAAAGTCAATACCGCTCAAAATCGCTACCTCCGTAAGCTGTTGATGATACTACGGTACGCCATCTGTATTCTTGGCAACGTTGCTGTAAGAACGGTGGTACCGCGCTGCGCTACCGGTTCGCATCCCAGGGCGGCAGCAGATGTTTTTGAATCTTACCCATGGCGTTGCGGGGGAGCTGCTCAACCGACAGAAATCCGCGCGGCACTTTGAACGATGCCAGTTTTTGGCGGCACTCGGCTTCCAATGTTGCGGCGTCTAAGGTTCCGGTTGTCACGATGTAGGCCACCGGGACTTCCCCGCGCAGCCGGTCTGAGACACCTACCACCGCTACCTCGCTTACGCCCTCCTGTTCCTGAAGAAACTCTTCAATCTCCCGCGGGTAGATATTGAATCCTCCGGAAATGATCAGGTCGCTCTTGCGGCCGCAGAGAGTGTAGTATCCGTCCGGGGCGCGAGTGGCCAAGTCACCGGTACGGAAAAAGCCGTCGCGGAACGCAGCTCGGGTAGCCTCCTCACGCTTCCAATATCCGGCGAAAATGTTTGGACCTTTTAGTACGACTTCCCCGGTTTCTCCGTCGGCCACCGTGTGACCTTCGGGATCCACCAGGCGGACGGAGATGCCGGGGAACGGCAGACCAACGCTGCCGGGGCGGCGTTCTCCGGTGTAAGGGTTACCGATGTTCATCAGCGTTTCGCTCATGCCGTAACGCTCCAGGATGGTGTGGCTAAAGCGTTCGCCGAACTCTTCCATTACGTGAGCTGGTAGCGGCGCCGAGCCGGAGACGAAGAGCCGCATGGAGTGTCCGATTTTTTGCGCTATGTCCGGGGGGATATCCAGCAGGCGGACGTAAATGGTGGGGACTCCGAAGAAGAGGGTGGGACGGAAATCGAGCATCGTCTCCGCCGCCCTTTGGTGTTCGAAGCGTTCCAGCAGGCGCATGAAACAGCCGCTAGCCAACCAGCAGTGAAGGCCGTTTCCCAGCGCGTGGACGTGAAACAAGGGGAGGCCGAGGAGGAAGCGGTCGGCTGCGGAAATCTGCCAGCAGGTTATCAGGTTGATGGCGTTTGAGGCGAAATTGTTGTGCGTGAGGATCGCGCCCTTCGATGTACCGGTGGTGCCCGAAGTGTAAATAATGCCGGCTGGATCGTCGCCGTCGAGGGTGATGGCGGGGCGGGACGGCGCCAGCGCGGCCGCTGCTTCCGTAAGTTCGGCGGGGCGCCAAATGGGAACCGTGGCGGAGATCTCCGCATCCGTGATTAGCGCCGACGGTTCCGCGTCCGTGAGGATGTGCGCGATCTCGCGGCCGCGATAGAGAATGTTCACGGGCACGAAAACGATTCCAGTTTTCACACAGGCCAGAAATATGTCAATCAGCTCGATTGAGTTAGACAGGTAGACCGAGAGACGGTCGCCTTTGCGCAGGCCACGGTGAAGGAATAGCTGCGCCAAGCGGTTACTGCGATCGTCAATATCGCCGAAGGTATAGGTAGTGCCGCGGAATTCGAGGGCTGGTTTTTCACGGCGGCCAACAAAAGATAGATCGAAGAGGTGATTTAGGTTCATGTCAAAACATTAGGTAGCAGACTATGGCGCCTACGACGGACATGGAGAGTCCCCAGGCTAACAGCTGATTGAATAGTTTGCGGCAATCTTCGCTGGCGGGTGCGGCGGCCAGGCACAATGCGCCGATGGTGGAAAGCGGCGAGACATCAACCAAGTGGCCGCCTACGTTGATGGAAGACGCGATGGCCATGGCGTCGGCGCCGCCCAGGCGCTCAACCAGACCAGGCACGGTGGGGAGGAACGCGGGCAGCACTACGCCGGAGGTGCTGGCGTAAACCGAGACTAAGCCAGTGACGAATGCGACCACGGCGGTTACGGTATGGCGCGTTGAGAATTTGGCCAGCATGGCGGTGAATAGATCCATGCCACTGGTTTTTTCCAGCAGTGCGATCAGCACGGTTACACCGCAGACCATCAGAACTACGCCCCACGGCATGCGGCGGATGGCTTCTTTGTGATCGGCTGCTTGCAGCGCGCAAAGCAGCACTCCGCAGGCGAACGCGCCCATTCCCACATTCACCTTGAAGACGACAACCGAGATGACGAGCACGGAAACCAGGGCGACGGTGATCCAGTGCGGTCTTTCAAAAACGGCGCCAGTGGACTCGCCGCTGGTGTAGGAAAAGCGGAAGAGCTTCCAACCGCCCAGAAGAAAATATCCCCCGAAAGCGACAATGGCGTGGGCTAGAAGATTGTTGCGGTAAGTGGTCCACTCGACGCCGCCTATGCCGATGCGCGTCATTAGATTTGCCGCGATGATGCCGGTCGGAGCCAAGGGTGAGAGGGCGCCGGCATTGGCGCCGTTCCCTACCATGATGGCCATCAGAAATGCGGGGATGCGGGCTTGCGACGCGACGCTCATAGCGATGGGGGCCAGCAATGCGGCGGTAGCAATGTTGCCGGGTCCGATGGTGGCCAATGCCGCGGCAACCACGAAGAACATCACCGGGATGAGACCGGCGTTGCCGCGGCATAGGCGGACTGCGTGATGGGCGATTCGATCGAGCGTTCCGTTCACTTGCGCCTGGGTGAAGAAGAGCGCCACGCCGGTTAGCGTCAGGAACAGGGACACGGGGAAGCCGGCGGTTAGCTGATCTACCTTCATGCCGCCGATCACCACGCCGACGATCCACGCCAAGGCGATGGCCAGTACACCAACGTTGATTTCAGTGAAGCAACTGACGGCGATGGTGAGCAGCAGCGCGCCTAAAGACAGGTAGGCCAGGTTCATCGCAGGCGATCCATAACCGGCCAGACCTCTTCCACATTCCCGCCGCGGCAGGCATAAATTCTGTCATACAAGTTCACGGTTGGATCGACATGGGGATGGAGGAATTCGATGCGATCTCCGAGGCGCGGCTTGCTGGAGAAGCCTTCGAAATAACCAAATTCATCGCCACCCCAGCGATAGTTGGAACCTGGTAGATCCACCGCTTCCGGTCCAAACTTGCGGTCTGTCGAGAAGGCTTTGAAACCACCGTCCACAGTGACGAACGCGTCGTGGTTGGCGCTGATTACGGTGGTGAGTACAGTTAGGGCGCGGTGGAAGGGAACGTCCAGACGGCGGTAGGCCAAGTCCATCAATGCGTACGATCCGGCCTGCAGTTCCGTGACTTCGGCAATGTTACTATCGATGTCCCAGGTGCCCGTGCTGCCGCCCGTCAAGATGGTTGTGCACAGACCTTTGCGGGACATGGCGTGGCGCGTTTCAGCGGCCAGTTGAAAGCCCGCTTCCGATGCACTGCGCCGTTCTTCATGCGTATTCGCATGGGAGCCGAGGACTGAGTAGGCTTGGGTGCCGCGGAGATTCAGATTGCCGGCGCGGTCTACCGCCTGGGCCACGGCCAGCGCATGCGCACCGGGACGGGCGCCGGTGCGGTGGTCGCCGGGGTCGAGATCGACCAGGACATCGATGGTGCGGTTGCCGGCGCGGGCCGCTTCGTTATACCACTCGACTTGTTGGATGTGGTCCACCACTACCATGGCGCCGGTCTTCACGATGCGTGCCATCTTGTACGGGTCGGCGATTGGCGAGGTGAGCAGCAGATCGGTGATGCCGGCGTTAGCCATCAATTCCGCTTCAGGCACGGTGGCGACGCAGATCCCGGTAGACCCGGCGGCCAGTTGATGCCGGGAGATTTCGACGCACTTGTGCGCTTTGGCGTGCGGGCGCAGGGCTTTGCCGGACGCCTTGGCGTGGGCTGCCATCTTCTGCAAGTTGGCGTGGAAGGCGTCAAGGTGGAGAAGAAGCGCGGGCGTGGGAATTTGTTCGGTGGTTAGCAAGGATTATTAGAACCTTGTGGCTGAGGGATAGTCAACGCCTCTGATATTCTTCTTGCATGCTTTCCATTTCTGATCGGCTGCCGGGGCTTCAACCCACTGCGGTGAACGCAATTCTGGCGGAAGTGAAGGCGCTGCAGGCACAAGGGAAGAAGCTGGTTTCGTTGATGCGCGGTGAGCCGGATTTGCCCACTCCGCCGCACATAGTGGAAGCGTGCAACCGAGCGCTGCGCGATGGGCGGACGGGGTATCCGGATAACCGGGGCGAGAGGGGATTTCGCGAGGCGATGGTACAGAAACTGTCGCGCGATAACCAGCTTACCTACGATGCGGGAACGGAAGTGCTGGCAACTTCCGGCGCAACATTTGGGATTTATGCGGCACTGATGGCGTTGCTGAACGAGGGCGATGAAGTGCTGCTGCCCGATCCTATCTACGATGCTTATCAATCTCCAGTGCGATTGGCTGGCGGACGGATCCGCAGAGTGCGGGCGCGAATCGAAGGCGGGCGGTTCGCACTGCGTGAAGAAGCGCTGGAGGCGGCCTGGACCCCTGCGGTGCGGGCGCTGCTGCTGAATACGCCGTGGAATCCGGTGGGCACCGTGCTGACGCGGGATGAGCTTATTGCCATCACACGATTCTGTGAGCGGCGGAACGTGGTGCTGATCAGCGATGAAATCTACGAGACCATTACCTATGACCATCACACGCATGTTTCACCGCTGACGGTTGCGCCGGGATTGCGCGACCGCTGCGTGATGGTGAACAGCCTGTCGAAGACCTATTCGATGACGGGCTGGCGGGTTGGGTACTGCGCGGGTCCGGCCGCTTTGATACAAGCGATGTTTCTGATTCTGGCGCAATCCAGCCGTGGGCCTTCCACGTTTATTCAAGACGCGGCAGCGGTGGCGCTGGCTGGGCCGCAAGAGTGCGTTGCTGGTATGCGGCGGGAGTACGGGCAGCGGCGGGCGCAGGTGCTGGAGTCACTGGCCGGAATTCCGGGCGTGGATGTGATGGCTCCGGAGGGTGGCTTTTTTGCGATGGCGGATGCGCGGAAGTTGGGCGTGCCCAGTGCGGAGATCCGGACCCGGCTGCTGCATGAGTATGGGGTGGTGGTAGTACATGGAGCAGCTTATGGGCCGGGCGGCGAAGGCACGCTGCGAGTTTCGTTTGCAACCGGCGGTGATGCCCTTACGCAGGGACTGGCGCGATTGCGAGAAGGTCTGACGCGGATTGGAGAGAGCCGTTCGTGAGTCTTGTACAAATAGAGACCGGAACCAGGGACGCGCTACGGCAGGAATTGGAGAGCCGGATCAGCGGCGAAGTTCGCTTCGATAAGATTTCAAGGGCGCTCTATTCCACCGATGCCAGTGTGTATCAGATTGAACCGCTGGGCGTGGTGATTGCGAAGAACCGCGAAGATATTTTGGCTGCACTGGAGATCTGCCGCAAGCATCGCTGCCCGGTAACGATGCGTGGCGGGGGCACATCGCAGGGCGGACAGTCGATTGGGAACGGCATTCAGATCGACACCTCGAAATATTACAACCGCGTGCTGGAAGTGAACGCAAAAGAGCGCTGGGTTCGCGTGGAGCCCGGGATTGTGCTGGACGAATTGAACGCGCAACTGGCTCCGCTTGGGCTGCGCTTTGCGCCGGATATTTCCACCGCGAGCCGTGCTGCGATAGGCGGCATGATGGCCAATAACTCAAGCGGTGCGCGCAGCGTGCTTTACGGGAAGACCATCGATCACGTCTTAGAGCAGGTGGTGGCGCTTTCAGATTCCAGCGTTGTTCATTTTCGCGAGATTCCGCGGAAGGACGTGCCCAAGGGAAATTCGCTGGAGGCGGCATGCTACCGCACCGTGCTGCAGTTGGCCAAGGACCATACCCAGGAGATCGACAAGCGGTATCCAAAAGTTTTGCGGCGCGTGGGCGGATATAACCTGGACGAATTCACAGACCCGAAGAAGCCGGTGAATCTTTCGAAGATGATGGTGGGTTCGGAAGGAACGTTGGGCATTGTGCTGGAGGCGAAGTTGCGGCTGGTGCCGCTGCCGAAAGCGAAAGCGGTGATGGTGATTGCGTTTGCGGATTTGTTGGAATCGCTGGCGGCCACGCCGGTGATTCTTACGCACAAGCCTTCGGCAATCGAGGTGATGGACAAGGCGATTCTGGACAACACACGGCAGAACGTGGGGCTGGACCGGATCCGGAATCAGTTTATTCCCGGCGATCCCGGCGCCACGCTCTGTGTGGAATTTTATGCGGACCGGAAAGAGGATTTGCCGCCTCGGCTGGCCGCGCTGGAGCAGGATCTGCGGTCGAAGAATTTCGGCTACGCGTATCACGCCGAAACGGATCTGGCGGCGCAGGCGAAGATCTGGAGCTTGCGTGAGGCGGCGCTGGGTCTGTCCATGGCGATGAAGGATGACGCGAAGTCGATATCATTTGTGGAAGATACGGCGGTGCCTCCGGAAAAGCTGCGCGATTACATCGAACGGTTTCTGGCGATCATTCACGGCCATGGAACGACGGCTGGAATTTACGCACACGCTTCCGTGGGCTGCCTGCATGTGCGTCCGGTGATCAATCTGAAAACCGCCGAGGGTGTGTTGAAGTTTGAGGCCATCGCGTTGGATGTTGCGGAGCTGGTGCTGGAGTTTGGCGGCGCACTCTCTGGCGAGCATGGCGACGGGCTGGTGCGGAGTCCGTTCATGCGGATGATGTTCGGCGATGCGCTGTATGAGGCGTTTCGCGAGATAAAGAAGACGTTCGATCCGCTGGGGATTTTGAATCCGGGGAAGATTGTGGATGCGCCGCCGATTGCTTCGAATCTGCGGTTCGGCGCGGGTTATGTGACCGCCAAGCCGGCCACGTTTTTCGACTATTCCGAGTATGGCGGCATGGGCGGCGCGGTGGAGATGTGCAGCGGAGTGGGCGCCTGCCGCAAGAAACTGTCGGGAAACATGTGCCCGTCGTATATGGCGACGCGCGACGAGCGGGATACAACACGCGGGCGGGCAAATGTTTTAAGGTTGGCGATGGCCGGGCGGCTGGAAGAAACGGGCCTGGGCGACGAGGGTGTTTTTCAGGTAATGGATTTGTGCCTGGAATGCCGGGCGTGCAAAGCAGAGTGCCCGGTGGGCGTGGACATGGCGCGGTACAAAAGCGAATTCCTTTCCGACTACTGGCGGCGGCATGGCACGCCGTTGAAGGCTCGGGCGCTGGGCAACATTCATAAGTTATCCGTTTGGGGAAGCCGGTTCGCTCCGTTTTCCAATTGGATTTCGGGTAGCGCGCCGGCCAAGTGGCTGAATGAAAAACTGCTGGACGTAGACCGGCGCCGGACTTTGCCGGAGTGGAAGCGGGAGACGTTTGCGCTTTGGCTGGCGCGGCATCCGCGGACTGACCGGCAAACAGGCACGGCGGTGACACTTTTCAACGATACGTTTACGAACCACTATGATCCGGAGATTGGGATTGCGGCGATGGAGGTTCTGGAGCGCGGGGGCTGCCGGGTGAACGTGGTTCGTCCGGGCTGCTGCGGCCGTCCGCTGATCTCGCAGGGGCTGCTGGCGGAGGCCCGCGCGCATTTGGAAAAAGTAGTGGAGGGACTGTTTCCCATCGCGGATCGTGGCGAGAAGATTTTGTTTTGCGAGCCTAGTTGCTTGTCGTCCGTGAAGGAAGACGCGCCTTCGCTGTTGCGCGGCGTACTGCAGCATCGGGCGCGTACCGTGGCAAATGCCTGCTTGTCGTTTGAGGAGTTTGCCGGCCGGCTTGATCTTCCGCTGCAGGCCGGACCGGAACGCATCTTGCTGCACGGGCATTGTCATCAAAAATCGATGGGTGTGCTGCCGGCGGCTATCGCGCTACTTTCGCAAGTGCCTTCGGCAACGGTAGTGGATCTGGATGCGGGATGCTGCGGAATGGCTGGGTCATTCGGGTACGCGAAAAAGCATTACGATGTTTCTGAGACAATTGCGAACCGGAAATTGTTGCCGGCGGTGAAGGCGATGAAGTCCGGCGACGTTCTGGTGGCAGCCGGCACTTCCTGCCGCCATCAGGTGGCTGAGTTAAATGGACACCGCGGGATGCATCCGGCGGTGCTGATCCGGAGTCTGCTTCGATGAAATTTCTTTGCTTCCTTATTTTCGCGGGTGTGTGCGCGGCGCAACAGGAGCCGCAGCCAAGAGTTGTGGATCCGGGGACCAATGGCGCGCCGCCATCGGATGCGGTTGCCTTGTTCGACGGTAAGGATATGCGCGAATGGACGTCCGCGGATGGCGGTCCGGCGGCGTGGCCGGTGAATGACGGCGCGATGACACTCAAGAGCGGCACGGGCGACATCTACACCCGGCGGAAATTCGGCAGTGCGCAGATCCACGTGGAGTTTGCCACTCCGTCGATGCCGAATGCCAAGAGCCAGGCGCGCGGAAACAGCGGGGTCTATTTGCAGGGCCGGTATGAGGTGCAGGTGTTGGATTCGTTCCATAATCCCACCTACCCTAATGGATCTTGCGGTGCGCTGTATGGGCAGTCCGCACCGCTGGTGAATGTTTGCCGGCCACCGGAGCAGTGGCAGACATACGACATTGTCTTTCATGCACCTACGTGTAGCGCGGACGGCGCCGTTACCGCGCCTGGCACGCTGACGCTGCTTCACAACGGCGTATTGGTGCAGGATCATGTAGCGATCAAGGGCGTGTCAGGCGGGGCGCAGAAGGGTAGCGTTTGCGACCCGGGACCACTCCGCTTGCAGGACCATTTCCATCCGGACGTCAAAGAAACGTTCATGCGCTTCCGTAATATTTGGTACCGCCCGCTGGATACAAAATAAATAGAAGGGAGGCTGGCGATTCGAGACTTGTCGATAGTAGCCCAGGTCTCACAGGGCGGCGCAATCGCGTTGAGCATGCGCGGTTCGAACATTCGCCACGGAGAAGTTCTATTCCCCTTGGATGTGCTCTTCCTGCTGCTGCCGATAAATCTCTTCGACAGCCACTCGTAGCAGCTCGCCGACGCTCCAGGCCTGCGCGATACAGCCGCGCGGTTCGTGCGGCGGGTCGCCGTCGGCGATCTCCGAAATTTGGCCCAGCCCGGCGCAAAACATTTGTTCACAGTATTGTTCCAGCCAGCCGGCGGCCTTCTGCCGCGCACCTGGAGTCTCGCCATTGGTTTTAAGATAGGCCATGAGAAACGGCCCCATCAACCAAGGCCACACCGTGCCCATGTGGTAGGCGCTGTCGCGCTCACGGACGCCACCTTCATAACGGCCGCGGTACCGCGGATCGTGCGGAGAAAGAGTCCGCAGTCCGAATGGCGTCAGCAATTCACGCCGAACTGTCTCCACCACGTCGCGGGCCCGTTCGGCGGGCAGCATGGTATGTGGCAGACTCACGGCGAAAATCTGATTTGGCCGGATGGAGCCATCGTGAAATTCGCCGTCCACCACATCGTATAGACAGAAGTACGGTTGGTTCCAGAACTGCAAATTGAAGCTCTCCCTGGCACGGTCCGCCAGTTCGCTCACCATGGCTTGGCGCGGGACGTCGCCGAACCGGGCGCCGAAGTCTTCCATGATGCGCAGCGCGTTATACCAAAGGGCTTGGATCTCCACTGGCTTTCCGGAACGCGGCGTCACCACCCAATCCCCGATCTTCGCGTCCATCCAGGTCAATTGCACTCCGGGTTCGCCACAGGCAAGCAGGCCGTCGGACTGAACATGAATTCCGTAGCGCGTGCCGCGAATGTGCCAATCGACAATACTGGTCAGCGTGTCGTACAGACGTTCTCGAACGAAATTGAAATCACCAGTGTAGTGGGTATAGGCGCGGATGGCCTCAAAGAACCAGAGCGTCGCATCCACTGTGTTGAATTCCGGAGCCTCTCCGCCGTCGGGGAATCGATTGGGCAGCATACCTTGATCCACCGATAGTGCGAAGGCAAGAAGAATTTCGCGTGCGGTTTCCGGCCGGCCCGCGGCCAGCGTCAGGCCGGGCAGCGCGATCATGGTGTCGCGCCCCCAATCACTGAACCACGGATATCCGGCGATGATGGTTTCGAATTCGCCGCGCTGCACGATAAACTGATCCGCGGCCGCCGCCAGCTTCCGGATGAGTGGTTGCCGCGAAGGCGCCAAATCAAGCAATGCGCTTCTGCGTTCCAGTTCGCGCTGCTTGAATGCGGAACCTGCCTCTGCAGCACGGGGTTCGGTGGAGGCGATCACTGTGGCCACGGCCCCCGGCTTGAGCTTGAATCGCAGGACGAACGGGTTGAACAGATCTTCGCGGAAGTCGAGGCCGCGCTCCAGTTCCACCGCATATTCGAAGTTACGGTACCATTCTCCGCCGCGCTCCAGTTCCGCATCGCCGTATCCGAAGTAGAGCGATGGCATGTCTTGATACGGCGTCATCTTCGCCATGCCGTCGCCGGCGATGACGGTTGGATCGAGCGCGCTATTTTCATGCGTGGCGCCGTGATAATCGCGAAAGGCAATCAAGGGGCGCAGTTCCAATGTGTACTCGCCGGCGGGCCCCTTCAGTTCATACTCCACTACAGTCGTGTTCTCTCCATGCACCATGAAGATTCGCTTTTCCAGCTCGAGACCGTCAATGCGGTAGCACGAAATCGGAAATGGATCCAGCCGAAACTGGTACGCGCTTTGATGCCCTTGCGGGTGAACGGCGCCGGGATATTGATTCGCCGACAGTTCATAGCGGCGATCTCCAGATATCAGCGTTTCGTCCAACTTTGAGAGCAACATCATGCGGCCCACCGGCGGCTTTGTGGCCGCGATGAGCAGACCGTGATAGCGGCGGGTATTTAAGCCGGCGATGGTGGAGGAGGCAAATCCACCGATGCCATTGGTCTCAAGCCACTCCAATTTTGTGGCGCGGCTGAGTCTGGTGCATTCATCCTGCTCGAATTGTATGGGAGAGTCCGTCATTTTCAACTTGCAAATGCCAGAGTGATGGTATCTTATTCCCCGGAAGCCCAGGCGGTGCGGAATTCAGGAAACAGCGAGAGCCCACCGCAGGCGAAGATCGTTTGTCCGGTGATGTAGGAAGCTTCGTCAGAGGCGAGGAAGGCGAACACCGCCGCAATCTCGTCCGCCTCGGCCGGCCGGGCCATTGGAATGTGACTCTCCACTTCTCCACGCGCTTTGGGATTGTCGATCCAAGCTTTGTTGATAGGCGTGACTACCGCACCCGGCCCCACGGCATTTACACGAATGCCGCTGGCCGCGTACTCAAGGGCAAGTGTGCGGGTAAGATTCTCCATACCGCCTTTGCTGATGGAGTAGCTGAGATATTTCGGTTTCGGAATGATTTCGTGAACGCTGGAGTTGTTCACAATCACGCCACTGCCGCGCGGGAGAAAATGGCGAATCGCTTCGCGCGCGCACAGAAACGAACCGCGAAGATTCACGGCGAGTACGCGGTCGAAATCGCTTGCTTCCAGTTCATGGCTTGGGCACGCCTTCTGAATTCCGGCGTTGTTTACCAACACATCCAGCGATCCTAGAGTCCGGATAACGTCTGCAAACATTTCCTTCACTTGTTGTTCGACAGAGACGTCGCCGGCCACCACCATCAGCTGTCCTGCCTCGCCTGCACGCGCCGCATAGGCCAACTGCCTGGTGACTTCGGCCTGTTCCGCGTCGTTGAAATGATTTATGGCCACGTTTGCCCCTTCCTTGGCGAAACGGATGGCAATGGCCCGGCCGATGCCGGACGAGGCGCCTGTGATCAAAACATTCTTTCCCTGCAATTTCGGCATGCTGTCTCCTAAATAGATTGTGCACCCGAGCTGCGGTCCCTAGTCTGCAATTTCGATGGCAACCGGCTCCGCCGCATTGTGCGCCAGCTGCAAAGTGAGCATTGCGGTGCCTGCGGACACGTTCCGAGAGATCTGGACATTCACTTGACGCAAGCCTTCCGCGTAAAGCGCGAAGTAGGAAATGATGGCTTTGTGGCCATCCACGAAGATGTGCACATTATTGCGATCGGCATTCGGTGGCAGACCGCCAATCCAGAGGCTGAGGTGGCGGCCCCGGCTGAGGTCCAAGCGGTTCACGATGGAGGTGACAGCGTCGCGCACTCCGGCGATTTCCAGTTGCGCGTCGCCGATTGGGACATCGACCGCTATCGTTTGAGCGTTGCTTGGCGCACTGGCACGAACACGGACACGAACGTCCTGCCATCCGGCCGGCAGCCCCGGAGGCAGCTTGAAATTCGCCTGCCAGACGCCATCCACGCCGCTGATGTGGACCGGCCGCGCACCGTAACCTCCCGCCTCGGCCTGGACATCATTCCGCGTCAGGCTTTGCTCCCTGGTGCGAAAGAAGCAGGCCACGTATTCGTCGCGATGGGTATCGAAGTTGATTCCGTAGTTCGTATGCAACGCCGTTAGAAGCTCGGGGGCCGGCGCAGCCGGAGTTGGCGGATCTTCCCACTTGCGGTGGCACGCTACACAAGCGCTACCCAATTGTCCAAGTTGCCACAGAAATCGTCGTTCTCGAGGTACTTGCTCGGTGTGAACTGGCCGATCTTTTCTTCCAGCAAAAGAGCGTTGGTGCAGAGGTAGATGTACTTCTTGCGGGCGACCAGACATTCGACGATTTCCTTAATTTGCGGGTGCATGAGCGGCTCGCCGCCGGGATTAGAAACCATCGGCGCGCCGCATTCATCCACGGCTTTGAAACACTCCTCAGGGGATAACTTCTTCTACGGAATGTGGGCCGGGTATTGAATTTTTCCGCAGCCGGCGTAGGCCGGGTTGCAACGGAATAGCGGCTTCAGAATCAGCATGAGCGTGTATTGACGCCGCTTGGCGATCTTTTGCCGCAACACGTAAGTTGCTACGGTCCACATCTGCGAGACTGGTACACCCATACGACTCTATTGTCCCGTGGGTGAAGAAATCTCTAAGGGAAACCCACGGGAGGTGACGCTCCTAAGTCACGGCGGGTGTTTCCCTTAGAAATTAAGGCGCATTCTAAGGGCGTTTATTTAGGCAAATCCTTGACGTTTAGTGGTACAAAGGGTATTCCTTATTGTACCTGGGAAAAAGAGGTTGACATTTTGACATTTATTTCGAAATTGTTAGTCTGTGGGTCTCTGGCGGTTGGAATTGGAGCCGGGCAGACCGGTCAGACCGGCACTATTGTTACCGCCGCGGGGTTTGGGTTTCCCGGCACAACGGGAGTCGGCGGTCCTCCCAGGAGTTTGGCTCTGACGGCTCCGTCGTGCATGGTGTTTGACTCCTCTGGACGGCTGCTGATCTCGGATGCAGGAAATGGCTTCGTGTACCGGCTTGAATTTTCCAACACAACCACGATTGTTGCAGGCACTGGCTTGCCTTTTTATATTTTCGGACCTGGCCCTACCGCAAATCTCATGAATCTCTGCGTGGCGCTGGATCTGGCGAACAATATTTATACCACCGATGGCGCGAATAACCGCATCCTGCGAACGGATGCGGTGACGGGCGCGGTGTCCACGTATGCGGGCAACGGATCATCCGTTTCGAGCGGCGATGGCGGTCCAGCCACCAGCGCCGGCATCTACGGACCCACCTGGGTCTCCGGCGATTCGCAGGGAAATCTTTTTGTTGTCGAGCAGCTCGGCCACAGGATTCGACGGATCGACGCGCTGACCGGCGTCATCACGACGGTGGCGGGAAACGGAACGGCAGGGTTCAGCGGGGACGGTGGGGCGGCTACGCTGGCTTCCCTAAATGCCCCGCAAGCGGTCTCTGTGGATGCATCCGGAAACTTGTTCGTGAGCGACACTTCCAACTATCGCGTGCGGCGGGTGGATGCTGTGAGCGGGATCATCACGACTATCGCCGGGACTGGCATTTCGCTGCCTTTTAACGGCGATGGCGTCCAAGCCACGGCGACGAATCTGCTTCCGCTGGGGACAGTTCTCGACAAAAACGGCAATTTGTTGATCGCGAGCAATAACCGCGTGCGGCGTTTGAATCTTTCTACTGGAGTGATTGCGACGTTGGCTGGCATTGAGCCTTTGGTCAGCCAACTGCCAACCCAACCTCCGGACGGAACGTTCGCGACAGAAACAAGTTTGAGTGGACTGAATGGACTCGCGTTTCTTACAACCCCGTCGATTCCGGCAAATCAAACCGGGTTGTTGTTGCTGTCCGAGGCGGCGGGGCACCGGGTTCGCGAGGTCTTCTACCAACAGTTCAGTGGGTACACGGCGACCTACGGGCCACTGGCGCCGGTTCCGGCAGTAGAAGGTCAACCTGTAACTCTGAGCGCTACTGTAATGGCGATTGATGTCGGGACGCCCGCCGGACAGCTCGGATTTATCGAAAATTTCACGTTCCTAGGATCGCCCGTTTTGGTGACAAATGGTTCGGCCTCGGTGACAATCCCGAGCCTGACTCTTGGCAGTCATACTTTTGGCGCTCTTTTCGACGCCTCCAACAACACTGGATCGAGCCGTTCACCTGACTTCCAGGTGGTGGTGAAGCGAGGATCGTCGGTGACACTCAACAGTTCTACCAATCCTTCCACCGAGAATGGGCCGCCACTGTCGTTCTCCATTATGGTGACTCCCGCAACGGCCGGGCCGCCTCCCTCGCTGACGGGAAGCGTGCAGTTAATGGAGGGAGCAACGATTCTTGGATCGGCGGTTCTCAATAGTGGAGCGGCCGTAGTCTCTACGTCCCTGCCGGCCGGTTCGCATTCGTTGACCGCGGTTTACAGCGGGGACGCCAACTATGGTTCGGTGACATCCGCTGTCTATGTGCAGGCGGTCAGGGGTGCTTCGGCGTTGAACCTGAGTACTTACATCAACCCGCCCGTGGCAGGACAGCCGAACAATATTATCGCCAACGTGACGCCGCCTACGGCCACCGGAACCGTTCAATTCCTGGACGGCGCCACTGTACTGGGTTCCGCTCCCATTTTCGGGGGCAGATCAACGTTCTTAACAAACGGCTTGAGCGGAGGCCAACATACGCTTACCGCAAACTACAGCGGAGATCAGGTAACATCTCCCTCGACCGGCACTCTAAGCACATTCGTCTTGTTTCTGTCGAATCTGACGATGACTTCGAGCAATCCGCAGCAGACGGTATTTTCGCCCGTGACCTTTAGCGTGAGTATTTCACCCGCTTCGGCCACTGGTACGATCCAGTTCTTCAATAGCGATATTTCTGGGTTTTTTCCGTTGGGAACCGTCGCGATCAATTCGGGTGTCGCTAGTCTGACTGTAAGCAACCTGAGCGTGGGATCTCACACGATTTTGGCGAACTATAGCGGAGACGCTTCCAACACGGCCGGCACTTCGTCCCTGGGTCAGCTTATCGTGAAAACTGTCAGCACACTTGCTCTTACGTCGACGCCGAATCCATCAACACTCCAGCAAGTAGTGACACTGCGAGCGACAGTGACGCCGGCGTCCGCGACCGGCGCGATATCGTTCTTTGCCGCAGGGACCTTGCTGGCAACCGTGCCAGTGACCAATGGCGTAGCGCTCTTGACGACGTCCGGTTTGGTTTTGGGCACCCAGAGCCTGACTGCAACCTACAGTGGCGACGGCATCTTCCTTGGTGCTTCCGCCCCAGCGATTCCGCAGACAGTCAACAAGGGCGTAACTGTTTCTACGGTCACCGCCAGCCGCAATCCAGTAGAGCCGCATGACAATGTGGTCTTCACGGCTACCGTATCGCCTGCGGCCGTAACCGGGCAAGTGGAGTTCCGCGACGGATCGACGGTCCTTCGAACTGCCACCCTGACCAACGGGTCTGCCACCTTTGGCACGGAGCAGCTCTCCAAGGGCACTCACTCCATCACCGTGAGATATCTGGGAAACAGCCAGTATGCCGCCAGTGCATCGGCTGTGCTGTCCGAGGTAGTCCGGAAAGATTAGCCGGCCGCCGCTACGGCAGCGGCGACTCCAGCACCACACTTCTGTAAGAGAAAAACGCCCGGATAATGAACGTCAGCAATTGGCCCCGCGCTTGAAACTGATCGGGGCTATAGATTGGAACCGACGGAGGTGGCGCGGTTCCGTTGCTCGTTCTCATAGAAGGCCATGATGGGCACATGCTGCAGATTGACGCCGGGCAGATCCTGCTCGCGAAGCACAAAAGAGTCCACGGCGGCCAGGTCTTTGGTCAGTGCGCAAACGCGTTCCAGCGCCAGCAGGGGATGTTTCAAGTGATACAAGACGCCCATAAACAGGACGATGTCGAAGTAGCCGATGCGGTCCGGCGTAAGTTCGTATATGTCGAGGATGCGGTACTCGCACTTCGACTGGAACACTTTTTGCATGGAGCGGAAGCGCGGGTTGTCCCAGCAATCCACGGCCATGACATCGGCGCCACGGCGTTCCATTTCGAAGGTGAACCAACCATCCCAAGCACCAATGTCGAGGACGCGCTTGCCGGTGAGGTCTTCCGGGATGGGGAACTGCGAAATTCGCGTCTTCAGTCCGGCGACACTGTTGACTCCCTCGATGCGCGTGCCGTCCGGAAGTTCGAAGCTGTGCCACCAGCCGGTTTCTTCGAAGCGATTCTTCCAGACTTTGCCGTAGACGGCGTGATCGGTATCAATGGACATTCGCTAGATGACACGAACCGGAAGAGACGGCAAACGTATGAGGAAAGCCCCGGCAACCTTCGGGCTGTTTCGCTTATTCAATGTGTAGAACGACTCAGCCCCATTTCGCCAACTCACAATCAGCATGATACTACCGGCATAGGCGTCGCCCAAAAACTTCGCAAATGCAGGACCGGCCGGCGATAGAATGCTCATGCCAGGCGCAGGGTTTTGGAAGTCCCCTCGCCTGAAAGTCCAGCAGCCACAGTACGTTATACTTATCGTTGCGTAGTTGTGTATTCCAATTCCAAATAGAAGAGGCGAATGAGTAAAGAAGATTGCATAGAAGTCACCGGAACCGTAGTTGAAAAGTTTCCCAGCGGCCTGTTCAGCGTACAGCTGGACGTAGATCGCACCGTGTTGGCGCACCTGGCCGGCAAGTTGCGCCGCAATCGCATCCGCGTTTTGGCGGGTGATCGCGTCACCATGGAACTCTCCCCGTACGATTTGACGAAAGGCCGTATCACGTATCGCCACAAGTAACCGCGGCGGTCCAGCCCAAGCATGCGGCGTCTCCTTTTTATTTTCGGCACCAGGCCGGAAGCAATCAAGCTTTGTCCCGTTGTACTTTACCTGCGGAAGCATGCACCGGATTTTGATGTCCGGGTCTGCGTAACAGCGCAACATCGCGGACTTTTGGACCAGGTGCTTGAGGCGTTCCAGGTTCGTCCCGACGTCGATCTTGACGTCATGCTTCCGGGCCAAACGCTGTTCCAATCGACATCCAGAATTCTGGCCGGACTCGAGCCCGTCCTGGCTGCGCAATCGCCCAGCATGGTTTTTGTACAAGGCGATACCACCACTACTTTCTGCGGCGCACTGGGGGCTTTTTACCGCCAGATCCCGGTGGGCCACGTGGAAGCCGGCCTGCGCACCGGCGACATGCTGGAGCCTTTTCCGGAAGAGATGAATCGCGTTCTCACCACGCGGTTGGCAGCGTTGCATTTCGCCGCCACCAGTGCCGCCGCGCAGAATCTTATCGCGGAAGGAATCAATCCTGCCGCCATTTCCATCACCGGCAATACCTGCATTGATGCGGTGATGCACGTGCGTGATGGTCTGGAGAATCGGACCATGGCATCCCGCGGTTGGCCGGAACTGGATCCTGACAAGAAGCTGCTGTTGGTTACGGCGCACCGGCGTGAAAGCTTCGGCGAAGGCTTTGAGCAGATCTGTCTGGCTTTGGCCGAATTGGCGCAACGGCCCGATGTCCAGATTGTGTATCCGGTGCACCCGAATCCGAATGTCCAAGGGCCCGTAAACCGCCATTTGCGCGAACTGCCGAACGTCCACCTGATTGAACCGCAAAGCTATGTTCCGTTTGTCGATCTGATGCGGCGGGCGCATATCTTGATCACAGATTCCGGCGGAGTACAGGAAGAAGGCCCCTCATTGGGCAAGCCGATCTTGGTGATGCGGGATAAGACGGAGCGGCCGGAGGCGGTAGCAGCAGGCACGGTGAAGCTGGTGGGAACGGACCGGAAACGCATTGTCGCCGAAGCCGCCCGGCTGCTGGAAGACCACGAACAGTACTTGTCGATGGCGCGCGTTCACAACCCTTACGGCGACGGGCATGCCAGCAGCCGTATTCTGGACGCAACCCGCTCATTCTTCAATAAATAGAGTTTACAAATAGTTGGGGAAAAGGGCTGTTTTGGAACCCTTTTTCTGCATTCGAAGTTCGGCCCCTCTTATGATTTCTTCAGAAAGGGAGGTACGAGATGGATTTGAATGAATTGCCGGTGAGACGGACGCGGCGGCGAGTGGAATCGGCTGGGGAACCACGGCCCGATAGCCTGACGAGTCTGCTGGCCCAGAAGATTGTGGGGCAGCCTTCCGCGGTCGGCAAGATCGTACCTTATGTTCAAATGTTCCAAGCCGGCCTTTCGCCGGAAGGACGGCCGATTGGAATTTTCCTGTTATTGGGACCAACAGGTACGGGAAAAACAAGAACGGTGGAAGCGCTGGCTGAAGTGCTGCATGGTAGCGCCAAGAACGTCCTGAAAGTGGATTGCGGCGAGTTCCAAATGGAACACGAAGTGGCGAAATTGGTGGGCGCGCCTCCCGGTTACTTGGGCCATCGTGAGACTCACCCAATGTTGAGCCAGGCGAAACTTGCCTCGGTGGCAAGTGAGAAGAGCAATATCTCCATTGTGCTGTTCGATGAGATTGAGAAAGCGGCGCCGTCGATGACCCGGCTCTTGCTGGGCGTTCTGGATAAGGCGACGCTGCGGCTGGGCGACAACAATACGGTCAATTTTGAGAAGACCTTGATCTTTCTCACCAGCAACCTGGGGGCGCGGGCGATGATGAAGCAACTGCGCCCCGGCTTTGGCTTTGAGCCCCAAAGCACGGACGACCCGAAACACACCAGCGAACGGCTGAACCAGATTGCGCACTCGGCGGCGCGGCGTCAATTTACGCCGGAGTTCATGAACCGGATCGACGTCTCCATCACTTATGAACCGTTGGGGCAGGAATCGCTGCAATTGATTCTCGATCAGCATCTGGAAGATCTGCAGACTCATATTCTGCACCGCCTGGGAGCCCGCGGATTCCGGTTGCATGTGCCCAAGGAGAGCAGGTTATTCCTGCTCAAAACCGGCACCAGCGCCGAATACGGAGCCAGGGAAATCAAGCGGACGCTGCACCGGCATTTGACGCAACCCTTGTCTGCCATGCTTGCCGAGGGACGTATTGACCCGGGCGGATCGGTCCATGCCGAGCTTTCCAGTGATAATGCCGAGCTATTGCTTCGCGCGGCCTGACCGGGCGGTTATTTCATGCGCCAGGTATAGGTTTCCACCACGCTGCGTTGCTCCTTCAGAAAGACTTCCAACTTGAAGTGGATTTCCGGGGCGACGTGGCGGTAGAGAACGGTGCCGTTCTGCAATTGTGGAACGTCCATTTGAACCGACTTACTGTCACCGCCTTCGGTGATGGTGAGCAATCCGCGCCAGCCGCCCTTGACGGCAAGCGACTGGCGGTCCCATTGCACCAGAATATTATCGTCCACCCGCGAAGCAGTGAGGTTAACGGCGTACGGATCGCTGGATGACGAGATGGCGCTGGTTTGTGTCATCGTCCCGAAATACTGGTAGCCGGCCACTGCGCCGAAAACGACGATCATCAGGGCGAAAATCAGCCACCCGGCTCGCGAACGGCTGCGGACCGGCTCGGCGGCGAACTCAGCGAACATTGGCTTCGTTTCGTAGTCCGGGGTGGGGGGAATTGGCTTTGTTTCGTAATTCGGGGTACGGGGAATTGGCTTTGTTTCGTAATTCGGCACCAGCGCCGTTTGTACCGGTTGGGGCTCGGGTTTCGGTTCATAGCGGGCCGAAGCTGGAACAGGACGTCTTGGCGGGGAGTGGCGTAATTCGGCCGGCGCCTCTTCGGGCTCGGCGGGCTCTTCGGAGTTTGGCGCCAGATCCTTGCGGCGGAAGGGGAATTCCAGGTAGCTGGACGTGCCCACGATTGCGCCATTGGGTTCCTCAAAGAAGAAGCCGCCGATGCCGGCCTTGGTGGCAAAGGGCTTCACGGCCAGAGCCACATGAAGCGGATCGGGGAAATATTCCCGGAAGAATTTCAGATCGCTGTCGTCAAGAAACAATCCGTCGCGCGTATGGCTGCGGTAGTAACCGACGGTATAGAGGTCGCGGCCGGCGGAGGGATCAAAATGCGCCAGTGTCTTTCTGAGGTGCTGTAAATCCTGCGTCGAGAGGATATAGGAGGGTCCGAAGGAATACTCACAGGGAACCGGTTCAAAGTCGTCGATCGTAATGTAGGTATGGCGGCCGACGGGATCGATGCGTCCGAGCAGTACTCCGCCCACCTCGGTTCCGCGCCGCCGTACGGCGCCGAAGCCACGCATGATCTCGACGTTCATCCGGTCGATGACGTCGAAGGCAAGCTGAATAGTAAACGGTTTATTGGGAGGCTGCCATACGTAGTGCTCCCGCGGTGACTCATCTGGCACGGTATCTTCCATCGTAGACTGGCGTCTTGGACAAACTCAACTTTACGATACTGGGCTGTACGATACTGGGCTGTGGTGATTGGCAAACTTTATTTGGTCGCGACTCCGATTGGCAATCTGGAAGACATTACCTTCCGCGCGGTAAGAACCCTGAAGGAAGCGGACCTGATTGCCTGTGAAGACACGCGCCACACCCGCGTGTTGCTGGATCACTATGCAATTGGCCGGCCCACCATCAGCTACCACGAACACAACGAATCCGGCAGGACCGCGGAATTGATTGAGCGCTTGAAAAGTGGTCAGAGCATCGCCGTGGTTTCCGATGCGGGAACGCCCTTGATTTCAGACCCCGGCTACCGGCTGGTGAACCAGGCGCTGGCGGAAGGGGTAGAGGTGGTGCCAATTCCGGGGCCTTCGGCTATTCTGGCGGCTCTGACGGCGTCCGGGCTGCCGACGGACGCGTTCCACTTTGGCGGGTTCCTGCCGGCCAAGGCGGCGCAGCGGCGAAAAGCGCTGGAGGCAGTCCGCGATTTCGAGTGCTCGCTGGTGTTTTACGAAACGCCGCACCGGATTCTGGAGGCGCTGGAAGACATTGCGGCGGTGCTGCGGGAGCGGCCCATGGTGCTGACCCGCGAGTTGACCAAGATGCACGAGGAGTTTCTGCGCGGCACTGCGGCCGAGGTGCTGGCGACACTGCGGGAGCGGCCGTCCATCAAAGGGGAGATGACGCTGGTGATTGGGAAACCGGTTATCGCCGACACCTCGGGCGTGCCGATTTCGGATGCGGTAAACGCGCTGATTCTCGGCGGCATGCCGCGGATGGACGCCATGAAAACGGTGGCGCGCGAGCGTGGGTTGTCGAAGCGCGAAGTGTACGCGGCCTTGGAAGAGAGCTATTGATCCCAGACGTAGAACGGTAGCGGTTCGTTGGTCTTCCGGCAGCGGAATGCGATGCGAGAATCCCACTCGGCGATCACCGACGGTTCGAAGCCATGGGAACGGATCATCTGTTCCAGACACAAGCGTGTGGGCGACCACCAGTTGGTGGGGTCGTTGTTCAATTCCCCGCCCGGGAAAAACACGGCCAACGGGATTTTTTGCAGCAGCTCTTCGATTTCAGGAGACGTGTGCAACTGGCCGTCGAGATCAAAGCCACGCTGGGTTACGTGAGATTCCAGGTACATTTCACCGCGGCAAACGGAATGCAGCCGCTCTAGCGCGAGTAGCGGGTGGCGCAGGTGGTAAATGACGCCGAGGAAAAGAACGATGTCAAACTCGCCGATGGCGCCCGGCGAGAGATCGTACACCGAACCGAAGCGGTGTTCCACGTTGGAGTGCAGCAGTTTTCTCGCGGTGGCAAAACCGGTATCTTCGGGACGCAAATGATCGTAGGCGAGGACGAACGCAGCGCCGCGGCGCTCGGCTTCGAAACTGAAGAAACCGTCATAGGCGCCTACGTCGAGCACTCGCTTCCCGGAAAGGTCCTGCGGCAATTGCAGTAGCTGTGCCTTGCGCGGTGTGTCTTCCGTGCCCGGCGTAATCACGCCCGGAGCGATTTCAATGCGATGAAACCATTTCCGTCTTCCGATCTCTTCCAGCAGCGAATCTTGATCCAGCGTGTCCAAGATAGGTAGTATCCCACGCGCGTCAGAAAGGTCCGCGATGCGGCGGCTGCGGGCCGGGGGCGGGGTTGGGAAAGCCCGGCAGTTGCGGGTTCGTATTAGGGTTCGGGGTTGGGTTGGTGTTGGTGTTTGTAGTAGCCGGAGGAGCGGAACCGATGGCCGGTCCGGCCGTTATAAATCCGCCGGAACCGCCACTGGAACCCGAAGCCGGAGTGGTCGTATTCGAACTCTGGCCGGGGTTCTGATTCTGGTTCTGGCTCTGGTTCTGGTTCTGCCCGAAAGATCCGAAGCCGGTGATCGGGCTGGGCACCGTACCCTGGTTCAGACCTTGGTTCAAACCCTGATTCAAATTCTTCGGGGTTGATCCGTCCATCACCTCGCCCAGTGCGCCCTTTAGCAGCCGTTTGTCCGCCTTCAGCTCATAGGCGAACTCCCACTCGTTGTATTTCTGGCGTTCGTTGTAGATCTTAATGCTGGGCATTTCCAACTTGCTGGCGACGCCCGCGATGCAAGTACCGGAAGGGCAGCTGAGGGGAGTCCCGACGGTGATTCCAGGTTGATTGGGTCCTTGGCGGGGCGAAGTCAGAATCTTGCCGATGAGGTCGATCGCCTGGTTGCTAGGCCCAACGCCGGGTTGGCCCGGCTGTCCGGGGACGCCGTGTTGTGGCTGCTGTCCGAAGCCGCCCCCACCGAAGGGCATGGCGCCCGTGTTGGCTTGTTGAGGCAGTTGGCCTGGCTGTTGCTGATTCTGTTGTTGATTCTGTTGTTGCTGCTGCTGATTCTGTTGTTGCTGTTGCTGTTGTTGAAAATTCGCGTCGCCGGGCAGAGGTGGCAAAGGCGGCAGCGCGTTGGGGTCGGCCGGCGCGCCCGTGCCCGGTGCCTGGTCGCTGGCCCTACGCCGCATTGCAAGATTGACTCCGCCTGAATCCGGAGAATTACTGCCTCCGATCGATGCGCCTTCGGTGACGAACGTGTTCACGTTCTCTTTCTTTTCGTCTTTCTTTTTGATGACGGAGTCGGTCAGCGCCAGGCCGTTGGTGTGGATCAACCGCCACTCGTCCTTCCCGGACATGGGATCTGTGTAGCGTTTGCGGAGGTAGCGGATCTCTCCGGTCTTCTCCAGTTCGTCCATCGTTTGGGGAAACTTCTTGTTCTTCGTATAGTAGAGCTGAACGGCGCGCTTGTACTGTTCGCCGCGCTCAATCAACATCTCTTCTTTGCCGCGCTGCGCTTCGAAAGCGGCACGCGGCAACTGGACGTAGAGGGAGATGGCGAGAACGGCGGCCAGTGCAAAGACCAGCAGTAGCGCGAAGCCGGACTCTTGCTTGCGGCGTCTCAACCGGGCTGCTCCTCCAGCGGAAGTGTTTGCTGGTTCTTGAACTGCGTGTCTTCCACTACTACTGAGTTTATGCCGATGCGGACAATCTTGTAGCGGCGCTTCACAATGTCACCCTCGGTGACGACATGGATGTCCTCGCCTTCCAGGAAAAACGCGCGCTTGCCGCCTGCGCTGGACGGCGTGATGTAGCCGTAGAACTTCAGCGGGATGGGTGGCGGCGGTGGAGGCGGCGGCGGGACGGCTGGAAATGCAGATTGCGCTGCCTGCGCAATCTGCGTTGGATCTGGAATCACCGGCTTCTTACCGCCCTTCCCGACACCGGCGATTACGGTGGGAGTTGGCACCGGCGCCTGCGAGAATTCGAAGAGGCTGCGGTGCGTTCCTTCCACCCCGACTGCCTGCAATTTGGCCAGCACATCGACACGAATGGTGGGATCGACGGTCATTGGGTCCGGACGATCCTCAGGCCGCTTCGGCTTCATGCTGGGTTTGAACTCGCTTAACACACGGCCCTGACGGCTGCTGGCGCGTGTTTGAGCTACCTGCACCGGGCGGCCCATAGGGACTTCAGCGACCTGTTGCGAAGGAATCCTTATACCGGCAGATGTACGCGGCGCAGTGGATTGCTGGGTTGGGCCACTCGGCGTGGAGTTCATAAAAAACGCTACGATGGCGACCACCATCAGCCCGGCAAGCCATGCAACTTTCTTGGGCTCGGCTCCTAGCTTCATCGCGCTGGCGCCTCCTCTCGCACGAAGGTGTTGAACTTGATGGCGACGCTGAGCATTCCCGCGGCTTGTTGCGGTGCGGCCGTGAGGCCTTCCAGAATCAGGAATCGCGGAGAGCGGTCCAGTCGGTTCACGAATTGCAGCAGATCGCCGTAGGTGCCTTCGTAGTTGGCCGCGATGGTCATCATGCTCAGATTATCGCTTCCTTCCACCGGTTCGAAAACGAACGAATCGCCCTTGGGCTTGATGCCGGATTCCTTGGCATTCTTGTTCAGCTCGGTCAGAATTGTGGACGATGCGGTGCGGCGGTCCATGAAATAAGTGTTGAGGAATGTATCGCCAGCGGTGCGGGCCAGTTCGATCTTCTTGACTAATACGCGCAGTTTCTGTAGCGACGCCTGGCGCTGCTGAACCTGAGAGCGCATGCCGATGAGCTGCGAATCGAGTTCCTCAGCCGAGCCACCCAGCGGGCGGAAAACGGCGAAGGCGGCGACCAGGTTCGCAGCCAGCAGTACACCCAAAATGGTGCGGGCCACGATGCGCGGCTCCCGAACCGAATTCATAGTCAGGTTCGCGGGCAGCTTCGGCCAGTTAAAGTTTTTGAGCATAAGTCACACTTACCCTGTATTTGAAAAGCGGGTCCGATTGCGAAGGCGGCCGCGAAGTATGCATCGTCGTAGAGCCGAACATGGGGGAACTTTCCAGGTTCATCAGGAACGGAACAACCGCTTCGGCATTCTGGGATCCTACTTCCATGTCAAGCAGCAGGTCGTTCGGTCCGTTGAGTTGAGGTCTGACGGAGACCAGCCGGACATCGTGTGGCAGGACTTTCTCAAGATCGTTAAAGATGCGTGTCCAGCTCACGCCCTTGCGCAGCAGTAGCTGATTGGTGAAGACGCTACGGTCCAGCACTTCGGCGTTCTCCGGTTTGCGCAGAATCGCTTCCAGCCTGTTCTGTTCCGTGTTCATGGTGGCGAGTTGCGATTCGACCTTCGCGATCAACCCGCGGGCTTCCTTGGCGCGATTCCGTTCCGATATAGCAAGAGAGATGAAGATGCCGAGAAGGATTACCAGCAACACGGAAACCGCGGCCGTTCCCACAATCATGGGGCGGTCACGGCGGAACGGCTCGCTGGCCAGATTGACGGGAAACCTCATACGCGGGCGGCCTCCGGGGATTCCAGGTAACCGAGCAGGCCGGCGTTGAACTGCCCAGGGGTGCCAAATCGCGACCGCACCGCTTCAAAGGGTACGCCCAATTCCGTGGTCCATTGCGTGACATATTGGTCGGCCACGGATCCGAAGCCGCAGAGAAGAACGCGGTCCGGGCGTGCCGCCAGTTCATCTTCCACGTAGGCGACCGTGGGATATAACACCGCCATGACTTCCTCTGTACTCAACTCCGACAGCTCCACGCAGCGAACCAACCGCAGCCGCTCCGATTTCATAACCGCGACAGTCAGCACCGTGCCGCTTAGTTTTGCGAGCAGCGTGATGCCTTCACTGCGATCCATTTCCAGGGCGGCGAGGATGGACGTGGTGACAACTCCGGTGTGCAGGCCGGCTTGGCGAAACGGAGCTTCATAGCGAGCGACGATCTCCAGAGCCGCTGCGACCACCACGACTTCAAACCGTTTGGCGCCGTTCTTCCCCGTGACCGGCTGCGGATAATAGCTGACGACAGCCGATTCCACATCAAACGGCACGCTCTTCTTCAGACGGAAGCGAACCAGCGCCAGCTGTTCGGCGGGTTCCTCTGGAAATGCATCGAACTCAAGGACGGCGATGCGCGCGCAATAATCGGGCAGAATCAGCACCGCTTTGCGCCGCTTACGATTGGCTGCCGCGCCGACCAAAGCGGCGACTTTCGCGCTGAGTGCTTCCGGCCGGAGCACGTTGTCGCGGAGCGGGTTGACGGAGATGACATCGCTATCGAGTGGTTCAAATGCCGGCTGCATCGACGGCCCCGGACGCAGAAAGGCGATGCCCGCGCCGGAGAGCTCAAAGATGAACTCCGGTGGTGGATCCTTTAACAGGTTGGCGAGGTTGATCATGGCGGGCCGCTAACCTTCGATGAAGGTCACCTTGTTGATCTCCTTCAATGTGGTGATGCCGAGACGGGCTTTCTCCAGCGCCGAATCGCGTAGAAACGTCATCCCTTCTTCCCGTGCCACGCGCTTAATTTCGGAAGCGGGGCGGCGCTCCAGAATCATCTCGCGGATCTTTTCGCTGAGGTCGAGCAGTTCGTGAATGGAAGTACGGCCGCGGAAACCAGTGCCGCCGCATTCAAAACATCCCGAGCCTTCGTAGAAAGGCACATCACGCCATTCCTCAGGGTTCAGGCCGCTTTCATGCAGGTATTCATCAGTGATGGTGATCCGCTTCTTGCAGTGAACACAGATGATGCGCACCAGGCGCTGCGCCAGAATGCAGTTCAGCGCGGAGACGAAGTTGTAAAGTTCAACGCCCATGTTCAGGAAGCGTCCCAACACATCAAGCACATTATTGGCGTGGACGGTGGTGAATACCAGGTGTCCGGTGAGCGCGGCATTGATTGCGATTTGAGCGGTTTCCTGGTCGCGGATTTCGCCCACCATCACCTTGTCCGGATCGTGGCGCAGGATGGAACGGAGGCCGCGCGCGAAGGTGAGCCCCTTCTTCTCATTGACCGGGATCTGGGTGATGCCCTTGATCTGATATTCCACCGGATCTTCGATGGTGATGATCTTGTCTTCGTCGTTCTTGATCTCGCTGAGCGCGGCGTAGAGCGTGGTGGTCTTGCCGGAACCGGTGGGTCCGGTAACCAGCACCATGCCGTAGGGTTCCTTGATGTAGCGGGCGAATTTGACCTTGTCGGCATCGGAGAAGCCGACTACGTCGAGACTGAGCTTGGAGAACTTCTCGCTCATCGACTCTTTGTCCAGCACGCGGAGCACGGCGTCTTCGCCATGAATGGTGGGCATGATGGAGACGCGGAAATCGATGAGCCGGTTCTTGTAGCGGACGCGGAAACGGCCGTCTTGCGGAACTCGGCGTTCGGCGATATCCAGTTCGCTCATGACCTTGATGCGCGAAATGATGGTGGAATGCCAATCTTTCGCGATGGGCGGCATGGCGTAGTGCAGCACGCCGTCAATGCGGTACTTGATGGCTACTTCCTGGTCTCGCGTCTCAATGTGAATGTCACTGGCGCGGCGTTCGAGTGCATTGAAGATGGTGGTATCCACCAGCTTGATGACCGGTGCGATATCGCTATCGGCCGCGGAGAGACGATCGATGGACAACGTCTCATCGCCATCGCCCTCTTCAGCGACTACGTCCAGCGTGAAGCCCTCGGTGACCTCTTCGAGCACACGCTGCGACTGTTCGGTCTTCTTCAGCAGGTCGGAGATTTGCGAGAGCGTGGCCACCTTCACGCGCAGCTTCTTCTGCAGCATGATGGAGAGTTCGTCGATCAGATTGAGGTTGCGGGGATCGGCCAGCGCGATGTCGAGGGTGCCGTTGTGGACCTGGATCGGGACGAAGTTGTAGCGGAACATCAGGTCGACCGGAACGGAATGAAACAGGTCGTGATCGATGCGCTCTTCGCGCAGGTCTACGAACTCGCAGCGATAGCGGGCGGCGACTGCGCGCGCGTTGGCGGCTTCCTGCTCGGGGTCCATTAATTTAAGGCGGTCAGAGGCCATGATTGTTCCTTAGGAAGCTGTTCGGGACCGCTCCCTTACGGTCACGGCTCGGTCATGCGTTCGGGAGTGATATCGTTTCATTGTTGTTCCCTATTGCAATGAATCTCCTAGAGAGAAGATCGGCAGATAGAGCGCGATCAATACGAAGGCCACGAAGATTCCCATGAAAATCATGATGGCGGGCTCAATCAGCGCCAGCGTGGCGGCCATTTGGGTGGCCACGTCGTCCTCATAAAACTCAGCTACCGAGTTCAACATGGCCGGCAGTGCACCGGTGGATTCGCCTACCTCAATCATATCGATGGAGAGGTTGGGAAATACTTTGGTGGATTTCAAGGCCGAGGAAAGCGACTGCCCTTCCTTGACCATGCGGACCGCGGTTTCCAGCGCCCGCTTTAGCAATTTGGTGCCCAGCGAATCCGATGCGGTGCCCAGCGCCTGTACGAGAGGGATGCCGCCGACGAGCAGCGTGCCCAGGACGCGGGAGAACTGCGCCACTTGATACTTGATCCAGATGTTACCGAAGACCGGCATGCGCAGTTTGACGGAATCGATCTTGATACGGGCCGAATCGCCGCGCGACCAGATGCGGAAGCCGATGATGGCGCCGACGAGCACGGCGGCAATGATGAGAATGTAGCTTCTGGCTGTGGTCCCCAGGGCGATTAGCAGTAAGGTGATGGCCGGCAGCTTCGCGGACATGCTGGTGTAGAGTTCGGCGAAATTCGGGACGACGTAGGTGATGAGGAAGATGACCAGCACGAAGACCAACACCGTCAAAACGGCCGGGTAGAGCAGCGAGAGAATGATCTTCTTGCGGATGGCGAGGGCCATTCGCTGATAGGTGATGTAGCGTTCCAGAACTTCGGTCAGCGAGCCGCTTTTCTCACCGGCCAGCACCGACGTCACGTAGATGGCAGGAAAGATTCGCTGCTGTTCAAAGGCTTCCGAAAGGAGAGTTCCCTTGCGGACCTCATCGCGAACGTTTTTGATGTAGGGGCCGAGTTTCGGGTCGGTGAGCCGGTCGGCCAGCAGATCAAGTGACTTCAGAATTGGCAACCCGGCGCGGATGAGCGTGAGGAACTGCTGGTTGAAGATGAGAAATTTTTCGAGATTCAGCTTCTTCTTGCCGCCTGGCAGGCTGGCCGAGAGATTCGCCATCTTGCCGCGCGGACGGACCGAATAGATGAGAAAGCCCTGCTGGGAGAGGCGGTCGCGGAGTTCCTGTTCGGAGGTGCCTTCGGCGATCTTGCTGTGGATTTCACCGCGGGCGTCCGCGTATTTCAGCGTGAACTCGGCCATGGCTATTTCGACCCGTCCTTCAGGGTAGCGCCCGCGGGCAAGGAGAAGCGGAAGATCTTATCGTCCAGCGCGGGGTTGACCTGCTCATTACTGAGCACGAACGTGAGCACGGACGAATCCTGCCCGGTGATGTTGAGCTTACGGATCTTGTACTCCGGAGTGACGAAGAAATCCACTTCGCGGTAGGGCACGCGGTCCGATTTCGGGTTCGCGGTGATTTTGAGTGACCCACCGTCTGACTGGGTAATCTGAAAGTTTTGGAATTCCTTCTCAAATTCGAGCTTTCCCAGCAGGAAGGCGAGCGGGGCGCGCATATCGTCACTTTCCTTGAGCTTCATCTTTTCGGCGCTGTTGTCAGATGGAGTGTAGAGGAAAACATCCTTGCCGTCGGAGAGGAACAGCTTGCCGGCCGGGGCTTTGTAATCCCATCGCATGCGGCCCGGCTTGCGCAGGTAGAGGTCGCCGGATTCGGCTTTGCGACTTCTGCCGTTGACTGTATATGTCTCTTCAAAAACGACTTGCAGCGTTTTGGCGCGATTGTAGCGCTCCTCGACGCTCTTGAGCGTGCGCGAGAGGTTGGGGTCAGCCCCAAATATAGGCAAAATAAGGACAAACGAGAGCAGAAGCCTGGCCACATTAGATTGACGCTAACGGGGGGCAATTCGTTGAGTTTAAAACGGGATGCGGAGCGGCTTATGGCTCCCAGCGATTCATGAGTAGACGCCGACCCGCTCATTTGTAGAAGGCTTCTTCGAGAATCCGTTTCTGGTCGCTGTGTGAGCACTCGGATCCGATCTTGACCTCGCCAGTTTCGAGGAGGACGTCGGTATCGAACAGAGAGCCCTTTGCATCTCGATCGGACGCTCCGTGAGATTCGGCGAACCACTGAGCACGGCTTCTTGCGCCGGGGCGGATTCGAGAGCGTGGAACGGCAACTGGCAAGCTGCACCTGAATGATCTTTCCCTGATCAGAATTGACTTCGATGTTCATGGTCCTGGCCGACCTCAGTTTGAATATAACTTGAGATACAATGTATCGCAGAGAGGTCAAATCATGCCGACCACGATGGTTCACGTGCGCGTGGATCAGAAGACGAAGGACAGTGCCGCGAAAACGTTGGCCGCAATGGGAATTTCCGTCTCCGACGCCGTGCGCATGCTGCTGATCCGAGTGGCCGCGGAGAAGGCTCTGCCTTTCGAGGTGAAGGTGCCCAACCCGAAAACCGTGAAGGCAATGCGCGCCGCCGACCGGAGCAAAGGAAAACGTCTAAGCTCGGCGGACGTACTATTCAAAGATCTGGGAATCTGATTCCGTGCGAATCCCGGTGAGCGGGGCGCAGTTTCGGCGCGACGTGAAACTCGCGCAGAAACGCGGCAAGGACATGGCAAAGTTGCGCGGGGTGATCGCGCTACTGATGGAAGGTAGTCCGCTCCCGCCTCGATACAAGGACCATTCGCTGGGGGGCGATTGGAAGCACTTTCGCGACTGCCACATCGAGCCGGCTTGGCTGTTAATCTACAAGATCGACGGCGGAGAACTGCACCTTGTGCGAACGGGAACGCACTCGGATCTTTTCTGACAAGATCAAAACATATGGCTGGGATGAATGAGATGGATGGGATCTTTTTATGGCGACAGGCGTTCGATCTCCCATTTCGATTCTTCCATCCTGCTGAAAACCAGGCGATCATGCAATCTGCTCTGCCGGCCTTGCCAGAATTCGATCACTTCGGGCTGTACCCGATAGCCACCCCAATAGGGCGGGGCTGGGATTTCCTGGCCTTCGTACCATTTCTCCAGCGAGGCTAGTTGTTCCTCCAGAAAGTTGCGGCCTGGGACTACCGTGCTTTGCTCCGAGGCCCATGCACCCAACTGGCTCGCCCTCGGCCGCATGGCAAAGTACTTCTCGGATTCCTCGCGCGAGGTCTTGGCCGCGGTTCCACTGATACGGACCTGGCGCTCCAGTTCTGCCCAGTAGAATACGAGCGCCACGTTTGGATTCTCTTCCAGTTCCTCACCCTTTTGGCTTTCGTAGTTGGTGAAGAAGACGAAGCCCTGCTGGTCGAAATGCTTCAACAGTACGATGCGGGCGGAGGGAACGCCATCGGCGGCAACTGTGGCCAGCGTCATGGCATTGGGTTCTGTGATCTTGGCCGCTTGCGCCTGTTCGAACCAGAGGCGAAACTGTTCGAACGGATTCTTGCGGAGGTCCCGCTCGGCGAGACCTCCTTTGGTGTAGTTTTCGCGAAGGTGGGCTAGTTCCATATCCATTTGATTCCGGCCACCGCCCACGCTTTCGGGGTGCGGAAGCCATCTTCAAAGTATGTCCTATTGAAAACATTTTCCACACGGGTGTAGAAGCGCAGGGTTTGACGATCGGAGATGGGATGGTTATAGTTGACCACCAAGTCGCCGCGGACGGGGCCGTCGAATTGGAACGGGCGGCTGCCGGTGGCCGTGAACAGCGGGTAGACGTAGGGGCTGGCGGCCAGGAAGTCGAAGGCAATGTCGAATTTGCGGCCGATGCGCTGGGACGCGGTGGCGGTGAACATGTTCTTGAAGATGCGGATGGATGGCAGGTAACCGCCGGCCAGAGTGCTGGTCCGTTCTTTTGCGTTGGTGTAGGTGTAGGAGGCGTTTACGGTGGTGGTGCGTGTTACGCTGGCTTCCGCTGAGATTTCCACGCCTCGGGCCAGGCCGCCTGGCGCGCTGCGGTATCCACCGAAGCGGCGGACGTAGGGATCGGTGGCGGGATTGATGATGCCGCTGGAATCATAGACTATGGCTTCCTGGATGCGCGTGTAGAAGTATGTCGCGCTGACGCGGAGGCGGGACGCGATCAGGTATTGATCGAAACCGGCATCGATGGAGAGCAGCCGTTCGGGACGCAGTTGCGGATCCCCGGAGGCGCTGAAACTACCAAAGAAGAACGACGAGCCAAACCGTTCGTAGAGTGCCGGGGCGCGGTAGCCGTTGCC
The DNA here is from genome assembly GCA_038230275.1 of Bryobacterales bacterium. Lineage (GTDB taxonomy): Bacteria > Acidobacteriota > Terriglobia > Bryobacterales > Bryobacteraceae > JANXXV01. The sequence continues at coordinate 8,084 of JBBRNO010000045.1, read as the reverse complement.
GGCGTGAGCTCGAAATTTGGTGCCGCTCTTGGGAAAGAAGTAGGCCACCGAGCCGTCGCCCGTATAGGCGCTTTGCGGCGTGAACAATGGCACGGAGACGTAGAGTGGTTTGCCGCCCGTGAAGTCCGGACGGCTGAGCGCGAACCGCTGCATGCGGCCGGAGAAGGAAAATTGCAGGCGGTTGTTCAGCAGGCGCAACTGATCCTGCGCAAACACTGCGTTGCTGTCCTGGGTGACGTTAACGCGCGCATCCACACGCAACGCGGCTACGGGGTTCTCATCGCCGCTGATGTTGTGGTAAGTTTCACGCTCGAATTCATAACCTGCAGTTACCAGATTGTAGCGGCCTAGTTGGACGTCAGTGCGGGCCTGCAGCGTGTCGATGCGACCGTCGAACTTATTTGAATTCGAGAACTGTGGCTGGAAGCGCGCGCCGCCGGGACCGTCGCGGTTGTCGCGGCTAGTGGTCAGCCCCTGGTAGCTGACGCGCAGCGTGGCGGATTCGGAAAAGCGATGATTTAGCGCGGCAAGCGCGGTGACGTAGTTTGCGCGGCGGCGCGAATCGGGGTCGTCCGGGCTGGGGAAAAACGTTACGCCGGGGATGGCGGGCACAATTGCTGAGGATGGCAGCGTCGCCGCGGCATACGGCGAGACGTTGAGGTCTGCGTAAGAATTCGTGGCGAAGACGCGGCCGCTTAACGAAGTTCGCTGGTTGAAGTTGTATTGCGTAAAGCCTTGGCCACTGGTATTGCGGGCGCGATCGTTCCCGTCGATGCCTTCGGTGACGTTCAAATGCGCGATGCCCGCTGTGAATAACAGCCGGTCCTTGACAGCTCCGCCGGCGATTTTCGCAGCGCCCCGGAACAAGCCTAAACCGCCGCCTTCGGTGAGAATGTCGCCGCGCAACCGGCCGCCGCCCTGGTCCGTGGTGATGTTGACCACGCCAGCGGCAGCGTTGGTTCCGTAGAGCGAACTGCCGGAGCCGCGAAGAATTTCGACGCTGCCGGTATCGACAACCAAAAGATCGCCCAGGTAGGCGGTGGCGTCGCCCTGCGGCGAGGCCGCGTCACGAAGGCGGAACCCGTCGATCAATAGCGAAGTCTGATGAGTGGGCAGGCCGCGGGTAAGGATTCGGGTGAGACTGCCGGGGCCGCCTAATTGCTGGACACGCACGCCGGGAAGGTAGCGAATTGCGTCCGGGATGGCGATTTTTGCGCGGAGGTCGAACTGAGTGGCATCGATGATGTCGAGTGCCTTGGCGGATTCGTCGGCAGACTGCGCGGTTCCCGATCCAGTGACCTGTACTTGCGTGGTGAGCTTGGTGAGATCGAGTTGCAAGTCGGAGGTGAGGGCTTGGCCGGGCTCTACTTTGAGTGCAGTCGCGCGGTTTGAGCCGAAGCCCGGCGCCTTGGCTTCAATCAGGTACTCACCGGCGTTCAGGCCGTCAAAGTGGAACTCACCGGCACCCGCGGTTTGGATGGAACGGCGGACATCGCCCTGGCGGGCGGTGATGGTTACGGTGGCGCGGTTGATGGCCGCGCCGGACGGATCGAGCACGCGGCCGGATACGGTCTCGGCCGAAATTGGATGAAGCAACGCTGCAAAGAGCGTTGTGAATTGGACGATTGATTTCACTGGCATTCCCCTCGGATGAATTCGGGAAACGGCAGACTTCTAGCGGCAGGAAAGTTGGTGATTGCGCACGGCAACTGACCTCCCCCACGGAGGTGCGCGTTTCCACATGCTTGCCGGCAGGTCTTCGGACTTGCAGGCATGCAGCGCGGAGGGCGCCGGTTCCTAATTTCCGCAGCTTCCCAGCCCGTTGAAGAGCCAGTGCTTCTGAGGCGGATTTCGTTCCTGCTTACCGCTGCGGGGCAGTTCCGGATTCACACCGGATTCCCTTTTTCGACGCCCCCTGGTTGAGCGGGGCGTACCGACAGCTTTCGTCACTATAGCGTATCCGGGCAAATTATGGGGAAAATAAAGAATCCCTTATGACTTCCAGAAAGGTCGTGGCGACGGACGCAGACGAGATTGCGATACCTACTGGAGATTCTTGTGCATGGGGGAAAGAGTTAGATCGAAACGATGAGGGTATGTAGAACGTGCATCGCGGAGAAAGGGCGCCTGGCGGGTGGCGGGAAACTGATATCTCGGGTATTTGTGGAGAATGGCTCCATCATGGCGCTGAGTGCCACGCGGGGCTTTCGGGAAGTGGGGATCTACGAAAAGCACCGACGGCTGGACGGTGGCTGGAAAGACGGGGAGATTTTGGAACGGCTGATTCCGGAGAACCCGGACTGACTTGCCATGATGGACCCGTAGTGGGTTCGTAAAAACCAACTGGCCGCAGATGCACGGTAGATGGACGCGGATAAAAATGCTTAGAAAGTCCAGCTGCCGAATTTGCCGTTGAACGTCAGCACCGATTTTTCTCCGAAGCGGCGCGGCGCGGGGTCTTTGGGCATGCGGTTCAAGCGGAACTCGATCTGTTGGATGCCGCGGGCGGTTGGAGTTTCGGCAATCAGGTGAATGGCCAGATCCGGCGATTCCAGAGTGACCACGCCGCCTTTCGTACGTAAACGCATTCCCCAGAGCTGATACAGCTGCGTCATTTTGGAGATGGTGTCTTTGTCCACGGCAAGCGTCACGCTGGTGATATCGCGGAAACAGGGATCTTTGGGAGCGTCATCAACGATGGACTTGTAGCGGTCGATCACCAGGTTGCGGGAAATCCCTTCGTTGGCGGTGGCCACAGTGCTGGGGTTCCACTGCGCCAGAAAGCTGGGGTGGTATTCCATCACCCAGGTGCGGAACGGAAAATCCTTGGGTTCCACCAGATAAAACCAGGGCAACTGCTCATCTGAATACTGGCGGGTGATGGTGGACTGATGAGCTGGAATTTTCGCCGCCATTTTCGTTTGAAGATCTACAATGGCGCCGGGTGCTTCCAGGCCAAGGGCGATGCCGGCATCGTTCACTTTGAATCCCCTGGCGGCCGCTTCGGTGGATTGGAACAACTCGAGGTAGGTGCTGAAGCCGTATAGGTACGTTCCCCGATAGGATTGATCAGCACGCACCGTAGCGCGTTGTTCGGTGGGCGCAAACTCGGTGTGCAGGAAGTCGCTTTTCACGATATCGGCGTAAGTTTGCGGATCGAGGACCACGAACACATGGTTGAGAGAGATGGGCGAGAGCGTCTGTTGATTCCTGGGAGCAGAGGGCGGACGAATGGCAACCTGCGCTTGCACCCCTTGGGGAGCGAGTAGCGCGAATGCCAGTGCGGCCATGGGGATTACTAATTTTGCTCGACAGAACACAATTTATACTCTAACCGGAATCGCTTGATTTTACATACCCTTGGCGCAAGTTACTGTACTAGACCAGTTGCAAAAGATTACTAACTAGAGTTTCTAACTAAGGTACTACTTACCAGGCGACGCTGTGACCCTGTGTTAACGGCCGAACGGTTGAACTGGCGCCCTCTAGCAAGCTCTCAAGCGCTGCAGGAGTACCAGTGAGAGGTGGAAAAGCACCAAAATGCATTGGGAGGATCTTTTCGGCCTTAATCTGGCGGCAGGCCGCGGCGGCCTCCCGCGGCCCCATTGTGAACAGGTCAACGATGGGGAGGAATGCCAGTTGGGGCCGATAGAGTTCGTGGATCAGAGCCATGTCGGAGAATACGCTGGTGTAGCCGGCGGCCCCGCCGCCGTAGATGATTTTACCGTCTTCCAGAATGCCGCAGCTGTGTACGGCGTGCGTCATGGTGACGCTGAGCGGTGACGCTGAGCGGGCCACCTTTTGGGCTCCGCCTTTGTTCATGGCGGTGCAATTCTTGACACCCCTGGATTCAAGCCAGTGGCCAGTTTCATAGATGGCTACTACCTCCGGAGAGAACTTCCTGGTCAGGGGGACCGCATCTTGGATATGGTCGAAGTGACCGTGAGAGATCGGGATCGCATTCACGCGATGGAAGCAATGAGTGGCGGGGTAGGAGGGATTGCCGTCAATCCAGGGATCGAGAACGACAATCTCGCCGGTTTCAAGTTCCAGTTGAAATGTGCCGTGGCCCAGCCAGGTAATGTTGATCATCGCGAATGTGCTCTAACAGCTTGCCACATCGGCTTCGGCGGGATCTATCCCGCCCCTTGACTCGATGGAACTCCGCCAGTACTATCGACGCATGGGAATCGGATCGGACTACCTAAAACACGGGATCTGGCGCGGCAGCGATATTCCCGATCATCTGGGAGAAATCGCCACGATCAAAGGAGCCCTGACCGCGATTGGCATCTGCATCGATCCATTCATCGATACGGATTACAAGGGCAGCTATAAGGGGATCCTGCAGGTGATGGGAAATCCGCAACCTACCGGATTCAAGTTCTTCTGCAAGGATGTGCTCGGTCTAAAGGCCAAGGTTCAGAAGCTGAAAGACCAACTTAAGCTGGATGACAGGGGCACGGTGGCGGGCACGTTTAACGCCTCCCAAGCCAAAGGCGATAGCTATCGGCAAAGCGGTGTCGGAATTGGTTTACACATCGAGGTGGGGGACATCACCGACTGTCACTTGGACAGCCATCAGATTGTCGCGGGCAGTGTGTTGGGGTTCGGCAGTGTCTACAATTTCGATGCGATTGCCGATCACTTCACCTTCGATCTGGGGCCTGAATTACCGATTCTGAAATACGCGTACATCCCGTTGGGTAAATCGGCATCCATCGGACCGTACTTCGCGATGAAGCTGAATCGGCCAGACCCGGAGCTGCACGATCCCAGCGGCGGAGCTGACCGCCGTTTTGAGTTCGGTGTTGGAGTTTCCGTCCGAGGCACTTTCGGACCAAAGAAGTAGAGCTTCAGCTTGCGGAAAAGGGTCGGATCGTGCTAATTTAGGCGCTTCGGGGCGTTCACTTTCTAGTTATTTGCCTGTCTCAGGCCGTTCCCTGTCGAAATTTCATGGACGCAACACTACACGCGCTAGGCCAAGTTCTGTTACAGGGCCTCCCCACCTTTTTTCTGGTCATCTTTTTGCATTTTTACTTGAAGGCGATGTTCTTTACGCCTCTGGGAAAAGTGCTGCTGGCGCGGAAAGAGGCGACCGAGGGTGCCCGCAAGCAAGCGGCGGAGAGCCTGGAACGAGCCGCTGCCAAGGCGGACGCCTATGAAGAATCAATCCGCGCCGCCAAAAACGAAATATATCAGGAACAGGAAGTGCTGCGGCGCAAATGGCGTGATGAGCAAACTGCACAGCTGAGTGACGCGCGAAAGGGCGCGGAGGTTCTGGTAAAAACCGCGAAGGCTGAGATTCTGGTCCAGGCGCAGCAAGCGCGCGAGTCTCTGGCCGCCAACAGCCAGGCACTGGCCGATCAAATTACCGAAGCGATTCTGCAGAGGAGAGCCAGTTGAAACGTTTGCTGCTTTCCGTAATGCTGATGGGCGCGTGGTGCGCTTTCGGTCAGGAAAAGGCTGTGGAGAAGGCCGGTGAAAAAGCCGGGGAACACGCCGAATCCGCCGAACAGAACGAAATGCCCAACGAGATCTGGTGGAAGTGGGCGAACTTCGGCATCCTGGTAATTGGACTGGCTTATCTGGTGGCGAAAAATGCCGGGCCGTTTTTTGCATCGCGGAGTGCCGAGATTCAAAAGGGCATTACGGACGCAGCGGCCGTGAAGGCAGAGGCTGAAGCGCGAGCCCGCTCCATTGAGGAACGCGTTGCCAACCTGGCGGCAGAGGTTCAGGCATTGCGCAAAAGTTCACAGGAAGAGATTGCCGAGGAAGGCGCGCGAATCAGCGCGGAAACGGCGCACACCATTGCCAGAATGCAAGCGCAGGCTGAACACGAAATCGCGTCGGCGGCTAAGAATGCAAGTCTGGATTTGAAAGCGCAGGCGGCTGAACTTGCCATGAGCATCGCCGAGCAGGAAATTCGCGGAAGAATGACGCCGCAAACTCAGGATGGCCTGGTGAACTCATTTGTTCAGGACTTGCAACAGGAAGCAAAGACCAAGGCGGCGTTGAACTAAAATGCCGCAAGCCGTTGCTACCCGATACGCGCGCGCACTGGTAGAAGCAGTGCTTGACCAGGCCGCAGCGCTGGAACCGAAGCGCGCCGCGGAAGAATTAGATTCGTTCCAACAGATGCTGGCGGGCACTTCCGAATTGCGTAACGTGCTTTTGTCGCCGGCTGTGACGGCATCGCGCAAGCGCGCCGTGGTGGCGAAATTCGCCGAGATGATGCCGCTTTCGCGCATCGTGCGGAACTTCATTTACGTGTTGATCGACCGGCGGCGGATTTTGATTTTGGACGAAATTGTCGATGCCTACAAAGTGATTCTCGACGAACGGTTGGGCGTGGTGCGTGCCGATGTGAAGTCAGCCCGTGCGTTGAGCGCGGAGCAACAGGCGGCCGTGCAAGTGGAGTTGTCGCAGATTTCCGGGAAGCAGGTGCGCTGCAATTATGCGGTGGACGAGAGTCTGCTGGGCGGCGTAGTGGCGAGGATCGGGTCGACGGTATACGACGGATCGGTTCGCGCGCAGTTGACCGCATTGAAGCAGCGGCTGACCTCCAGGTAGACGGCAAGATAAGCAGGGATTTGAAGGGATAAAGAATTATGGCTCAGATTCGGGCGGATGAAATAACGCGGGTCCTGCGGGATGAGATCGAGAACTACGATAGCGCGGTGAGCGTTACCGAGACCGGATTTGTCATCTCGGTCGGCGACGGTATCGCGCGCATCCACGGTTTAGAAACGGTCATGGCCGGCGAATTGATTGAATTTTCGCATGGCGTTTCGGGCATCGCTTTGAATCTGGAAGAAGACCAGGTGGGCGCGGTGCTGTTGGGCGACTACACCGAACTGAAAGAAGGCGACGAGGTGCGGCGCACCGGCCGCATCATGTCAATTCCGGTGGGCGAAGCAATGATTGGGCGAGTGGTGGACGCGCTGGGCCGGCCGATTGACGATAAAGGACCGGTGGATACGCATCAGTTCAATCCGCTGGAAGCGCTGGCGCCTGGCGTAGTAGACCGGCAGCCGGTGAAAGAGCCGATGCAGACCGGCATTAAGGCAATTGACGCGATGATTCCGATTGGCCGCGGCCAGCGGGAATTGATCATCGGGGACCGGCAGACCGGTAAGACCACGATCGCGCTTGACACGATTTATAACCAGAAGGGCGGCGACGTGATCTGTATCTACGTCGCGATTGGACAGAAGCGTTCCACCGTGGCGCAGGTAGTAAAGACGTTGACCAACCTGGGCGCCATGGAATACACCATTGTGGTGGCGGCCACTGCTTCCGATCCGGCTCCGATGCAATACATTGCACCTTACGCCGGGTGCGCACTGGGCGAATATTTCCGCGACAAGGGCATGCACGCGCTGGTGATCTACGACGATCTTTCCAAGCATGCCGCGGCGTACCGCGAGATTTCGCTGCTGCTGCGGCGTCCTCCGGGGCGCGAGGCGTATCCGGGAGACGTATTCTATTTGCACAGCCGATTGCTAGAGCGGGCGGCGAAGCTATCCAAGGAGAAGGGAGGCGGATCGCTGACGGCGCTGCCGTTCATTGAAACCCAGGCCGGCGACGTTTCCGCTTACATTCCAACGAACGTGATTTCGATCACGGACGGGCAAATCTTCCTGGAAGCCGATCTGTTCAACTCCAATCAACGGCCCGCAATCAACGTTGGGATCTCAGTTAGCCGCGTGGGCGGTTCGGCGCAGATCAAGGCGATGCGGTCGATTGCCGGTACGCTGCGGCTGGATCTGGCGCAGTATCGCGAACTGGCTGCGTTCTCGCAATTCGGTTCGGACCTTGATAAGACATCGCAAGCACAGTTGAATCGCGGACGGCGGCTGGTGGAGATTCTGAAGCAGGGGCAATATCAGCCGCTGCCGGTCGAGAAACAGGTGCTGATTATTTTTGCGGGAACGAACGCTTATCTGGACGATCTTCCCGTGGAGCAGATCCGGGCCTTTGAAGAAGGTCTGTACAAGTTTGTGGAGAACGCGCATCCGGGATTGCTGCCGAAGATTCGCGAGAAGAAAGTTCTGGACGATGAAATAAAGGGGCAGGTACAC
>JBBRNO010000044.1:0-42166 GCA_038230275.1 Bryobacterales bacterium | reverse complement strand
ACAGAGGTGTACGAAGGGATCGACAGAGGTGTACGAAGGGATCGACAGAGGTGTACGAAGGGATCGACAGAGGTGTACGAAGGGATCGACAGAGGTGTACGAAGGGATCGACAGAGGTGTACGAAGGGATCGACAGACGTGTACGGAGGTACGGGCGCACTGACGAAGCTCTCAGTAAAACCGTTCTTCAGGAATCGAAGTGTCTTCAGAATCCGCTAGCCATCCTGCGATTGGCGTGCCTTCGCTATAATGAAGGAGTGCCGAAAGTTACGATTTTGCCAGAGGGAAAGACGGTGGAGTTCGAGAAGGGGAAAATGCCCTATTCGGAACACGGGAAACCGGAGTCTCTGCTGGATATTTGCTTGCACAGCGGCATTCACCTGGAACATGCCTGCGGCGGGAATAACGCCTGCACCACCTGCCATGTGATTGTGAAGGGCGGCGGCGACAATCAGCTCTCCGAGATGGAAGAAGAAGAAGCCGATCGGCTAGAGATGGCTCCGGGGCTTACGCTGCATTCCAGGCTGGGTTGCCAGTGCGTGGTGATGGGCGATGTCACCTTTGAAATTCCTTCGTGGAACCGGAATTACGTGAGCGAAGGGGGCGGTTCCATGAATCTGGGGAATGCCATCCCGCCACCGAGAAAACCGGAACCTGTTCCCGCCTAGGGTAGTGCTTCCAGCAGCGCTTCAATTTTTTCCATTCCGATGTAGAAGTGGGGGGACGTTCGCACCCAGCCCTGACGTGGGGCCGCGATGAAGCCTTTCGATTTCAGGTCCCGGACGATCATGCGGGAATCCACGTCCGCTTTTCGGAAACTGACAATCCCGGCACCCGTTTGCGGCGTTCTTTCGCCCAGGATTTCATAGCCTTTGGAGACTGCACCTTCCGCTATCCGGTCCGCCAGCGCTTGCACCTGGGTGCCGATTCGCTGGACGCCGACATCCAGGATGAAATCGAGGGCGGCGCGAAGACCGAAGCAGCCGATGGTGTTCAGCGTTCCGCATTCGTAGCGTCCTGCATCGGTCCGCAGGGCCATGTCGCGCGAGGCGTAATCGTTGTAGCCGGCTACGTTGGTCCAGCCGAATTCTACCGGCTCAATCGAATCTTGTATGTCTTTGCAAACATAGAGCACGCCGCAGCCTTCCGGTCCGAGCATCCACTTGTGTCCGTCGGCCGCCAGAGCGTGAATACGGCACCTGCGGACATCCAGCGGAAAGGCGCCCATGCCCTGGATGGCATCGACAAAGAAGAAGCAGCCGCGGCGGGCACAGATTTCGCCGATCGCCTCCAAATCCGCACGGAAGCCGCTGAGGTATTGCACAAAGCTGACGGCCAGCAGTCTGGCGCCCTTTGCCGCTTCGTCGATCCTATCCAGCGGATCGAGAATCGACAGCCACACTACCTCAATTCCACGCGCCTCCAGGCGTTTCCAGGGATAGAAATTCGCCGGAAATTCTTCTTGAAATGCGACCACTTTGTCGCCGGGACGCCAATCGATGCCCATGCCGATGGTGGCGATGCCTTCGGAAGTATTCTTGACGATGGCAATTTCCGGCCATTCCGCGCCGATCAGCCGGGCGGTGGCAACGCGCAGCCCTTCGTAGGCGTCCATCCATTGATCGTAGTGGAGTGAGCCATAGTGGCAGGCGTCATCGGCCAGTTCCTTCATGGCGTCGGCCGCGGGTTTGCAGAGCGGGGAGACGCCGGCGTGATTGAGGTACACCAGTTTTTCCGTCACCGGGAATTGGTCCCGATATTGAACCGCGAGGCCCTGCGTGTCCGTTATGGAATATTTGAAACCCATCTTTCCGACTATACGTTATACAATTAGCAACCCGCATTCGGCCAGAGATCCCGAGGTATATACTAGTTGTAGCAACATCTCTGGCAGTCAAGGAGTAACGGATGAATCGCCTTTTGGCCGCTCCCCTTTCACTGCTGACCGCACTAGCGCTGCTAGTTCCGGCCAGTAGCTTTGCAAAAGACAATAAGAAGAAAGACCCGGATGCGATTGGCGACCGGAACGTGGACAAGGGCGTCAATTTCTATTCGATTGAAAAAGAGATTGCTCTTGGCAAACAAGTGGCGCAGGAAGTGGAGCGTTCGGCCCGCATTATTGACGATTCCATCATTGCCGAATACGTCAATCGCGTGGGACAGAATCTGGTTCGCAACTCCGACACCAAGGTTCCGGTGACCATCAAGGTTCTGGATAGCGAAGACGTCAACGCGATGGCTTTGCCCGGCGGTTTCTTCTTTGTGAATTCGGGATTGATTTTGAAAGCCGAGTCTGAATCGGAACTGGCTGGCGTGATGGCGCATGAGATTGCACATATCGCCGCACGTCACGGCACCCGGCAGGCCACTCGCGGGCAGATTGTCAATCTGGCCACCATTCCACTGATCTTCATGGGTGGATGGACGGGATACGGTATCCGGCAGGCCACCAGCATCCTGGTGCCGCTGGGCTTCCTCTCGTTCTCGCGCGGATTTGAATCCGAAGCCGATATGCTTGGCTTGCAGTACCTTTATAAGGCCGGGTACGATCCAACGTCCTTTGTCGACTTCTTCGAAAAGATTCAGTCCGATGAGAAGAAGAAGCCGGGGACGATGGCGAAGGTTTTCGCTTCGCATCCACCGACCGACGACCGGATCAAGACCGCGCAAAAGAATATCCAGGATATTTTGAAAGCGAAGCCCGAATACGTGGTCACGACCTCCGAATTCAACGACGTGAAGGGCCGTCTGATGGCGATGCACAACCGCCGCCGGGTGGACGACAAGGATGCCAACAAGCCGAGACTGCGGAAGGGTCCGGGAGGCGGCACGACTCCGATTGAAGGCGATAGCAAGGACGGTAAGAAGGACAGCACCACGGAAGAAGACGAGCGGCCGACGCTGAAACGGCGTCCTTCCTAAATACGAGTTTCTCCCCCGCAAGTAGAGAAACACAAACGGCAGACTGGGTTCTTACCCCGTCTGCCGTTTGTGTTTTGCGGCTTGGATGTTAATGGCTAGAAGTTTACGATAGACGCAAAGGAAATGGGGTCGAGACTGGCGCCACCTACCAGAACCCCATCCACTTCAGGCTGCGCAATCAAGGTCTTGATGTTGTCTGGCTTCACGCTACCGCCATAGAGGATGCGCGTGCTTTGAGAGGCATCGAGTCCAAAATGCAGCCGCACTTGTTCGCGAATGATCCGGTGCGCATCGGCTGCCATCGCCGGCGTTGCGGTTTTGCCCGTTCCAATGGCCCATACCGGCTCATACGCAATCACGATCTGCGCGAACTGATCCACGGAGAGCCCACCGATTCCGTGCTTGAACTGTTCCAGCAGCACCGCTTCCGTCCAGCCGCCCTCGCGCTCTTCCAGACGTTCTCCAATGCAGATGATAGGCCGGAGATCCGCTTCCAAAGCAGCTAGCGCGCGCTTCAGCACCGTCTCGTTGGTCTCGGCGAAATACTGCCGGCGTTCGCTATGGCCTACCAGAACCCACTGACATCCAATTGCCTTCAGCATCTCACCGGAGATCTCGCCGGTGAATGCGCCTTCTTTCGCCCAATACAGGTTCTGAGCGCCGATGCCGATATCGGTTCCGGCCGTCGACTGCGCTGCCGCGGCGAGATTCACGAACGTGGGACAAATGGCGATCTCACAATGCTTGGCGCCGGCGACCAGCGGATTAAACTTCTCAAAAAAAGCGACCGTTTCCGAGACAGTCTTATACATCTTCCAGTTGCCAGCCATCAATGGAATTCGCATGTGAACACCAATTGTAGCGCAGGCCTAGGGCTTGGCCACGCCGGTTTCCAGCACGTTCACGCGATGCCCCTTCACCTGTCCGAAATTCGAATCGAAGACAATCAAAGATGCGTCGTTTGAGATCGATCCATGCGATTGCGACCAGTAATTTTCTCCGGCCTCCTCACGCATGGGCATGCTGCGAGTCTGCGCCAGCCTGCGAACTTCCAGCGCGTTTTCACGGAAAATGAGAATCTCGGTGGTATGCGCAAACCGCAGTGGCGCATCGTTCGCCCCGCGTAAGGGCGGAACCGTGGAGATCACGCAGTATGGTGCTTTCTTGGCGCAGGCCACGTGCTCATCGGGGCCTGGACTATTTGGAAACGGGCACTTCCAAAGTGTCATCACTTTCGTGCGTCCACCGCCAAGCACTGCCGGCTCCATTATTTTCGGGCCGCGATTCAGCTGATAAGTGGCCACCGAAACCTCACAAGGCACTTCGGTCTGGCTGTTATAAACCAGATACTGAATCCCCGCCGAATCCTCTAGCGTATCGGCATGGGAAGGATACATACACCGCTCGCCGGGATCGCAAATGCCATCGTGATTCCCTGCCCTCTCCATGTCTTCCGGACCGCGGAACTCAAAATCCAGTTTGCCGGATTGCGCGTTCACGGAATAAAAGCCTGGAGCCGTGCCGGCGGCCACCAGAACCACGTAGCGCTTCCCGCTGGTCTTATCGGTTCCCTTGCTGATCAGGCTGTAATCGATCTTCCCGAACGGAGGACCGGAAGATTTCGAATAGTCGGCGCAGTAGGTTTTCGCACTGGCGATGTCCAGCGCGCAGACCTGCTTTTCATTTTCGGCGAAGAAAGAAATCCAATTGTCCTTGGATGTGTCGCCGGTTCCACCGCGCGCAATGCCAGTGAACTTATACGGCGGCTTTGCGTAATCGGCCACCTTGGTCCGCTTCTTTTGCTTCACGCCATAGCGAAAAATGGCTGCTCCCTCCAGCGTGTAGTAGGAGTCATCGTCACTGGCGTCCCAGAAAAAGTTCTGGTTCCCATCCACCTTCCGCGCCACGGTCTTGCCCGTGGCGGCGGAAAGAATATCAAAGGTTCCATCCGCCGGAAATGTCATCAGGTAGGTGTTGTTGGCGCTGAGTGGATTCGGCGTGGAATAGGTGTGGTGGATCCCGATGCCAGTTAGGACCCTGATCTTCGCGCCAAAATTAGGATCTACATAGGTGGCTCCGGGAACGGGCGCAACAAAGCGGCCAATGGCCGATTGGTCGAGTGGATGGCACAGCGCCGCATCCGGATAGCCAGCCGGAGTTTCGCATCCGGCAGGCCCGGCCAGATAGGTGAACTTGGGGCCGGGGACGTTCTCCACCACGATCCACTCCACCTTCACCGTTTCCGAGCCACCGCGGGCTGAAATTTTGACGCTGGCCGAGTAGCGGCCGGGCTTCGGCGCTTCAGCCCGCCAGTGCACCAGGTCTACATTTAGCGAACCTGGCGTCTTACCGCCGGCCGCCGATAGAGCCACCCAGGATTCGCCGCCTTCCACCGAGGCCGACGCCGTCCATTCCACGGGCTCTCCGGTAGCCGCGATGGTTAACACGCGCCCCATTCCGATGGGCCCGCCCGCAACCTGCCGAATCGTGATTTCCTTGGGCGATACGGTAACGCTCTGAGGCTGTAGAGTGGAACATCCAATCAGGGAAACGGTAAATAGAGTACAGGCAATGCGCACACCTATCAGCCTAGCAAAGCAAGGAAGCTGGTGCCCTTCGTTAAGTGCGCGCCGAAGTTCTCCGCCACCGTCTGCCCAATGTCGGAAAGCGTCGCGCGAGTACCTAAATTGACAGAGGCCGTGCCAGGTCCATACACGAGCAGCGGCACGTATTCGCGGCTATGGTCGGTACTGGGCGTGGTTGGGTCGCAACCATGATCCGCGGTCAGAATCACCAGATCGCCGGGCTGCAGTGCGGCGTCCAGAGTGGGCAACCAACCGTCCACTTCCTCTAGCGCGCGCGCGTATCCTTCCACGTCGTTGCGATGGCCAAACTGCTGGTCGAAGTCCACCAGATTGACGAAGATCAAGCCATCCGGAGTATCGGCCATTGCCTCCAGAGTTTTGGCCATGCCATCGGCGTTACTCTTCGTTTTCTCCTGCTCGCGAATGCCGCGTCCCAGAAATACATCGAAGATCTTGCCTACGCTGAACACGGGAACATTACGAGCATCCAGCTGATCCAGCAGCATGTCCTTGGGCGGAGGCACCGCATAGTCGTGCCGGTTCGTGGTGCGAGTAAAGGCCCCGGTCTCTCCAGTAAACGGACGCGCAATCACCCGCCCCACCTCATACGGACCTCGCAGGATATCGCGCGCTGTCTCACAAATCTTGTAGAGCTCCCACAGCGGAATAACGTCTTCGTGCGCCGCCACCTGAAACACGCTGTCCGCCGAGGTATAAACAATCGGCGATCCGGTGCGGACGTGCTCCGCGCCTAGTTCCTTGATGATCTCTGTTCCCGATGCCGAACAGTTGCCCAAGGAACGGCGGCCGATCCGGCTCTCAAACTGGTTCATCACTTCCGGCGGAAATCCATGCGGAAACAACGGAAATGGTTTCTCCAGATGAATGCCGACCATTTCCCAATGCCCCGTGGTGGTGTCCTTACCGGGAGAGGCGAGGGTACACTTTCCAAACGCCGCGACAGGCTGGGAAGCGGGCGCCAGTCCAGTAAGAGGCTTGATATTGGCCAATCCCAGCCGACACAGATTCGGCAAGTGCAACGCCCGCTGCTTCGCAATGTTACCTAGCGTGTCACTGCCGACGTCACCGTAGGCGGCGGCGTCCGGCATCTCGCCAATGCCCACGCTGTCCAGCACAATCCAGATCACGCGGCGGAACTTCATCTAGCGGACCTCCAGCGCTTCTTTGATGCGGTCGGTCAGCATGGCAACGAAGCGGTCAGGCAGAAAGCCGTTCATGCGGCTGTAGACACGGCCCTGCTTATCCACAATCAGCGTGGCGGGGATGGAAGACACGCGTAGAAAATTCGAGAGTCCATCTTCGAAATAGACGTTGTTCTTGCTCCAATTTTGCGCGGTGAGAAACGGCGCCACCAGCGCATGATCCTCGTCGCTGTTGATGGCGAGAAACACCACGTCTTTGTTTGCGGCAAACTTCTGCTTCACAACTTCGTAGAGCGGATGCTGCGCCCTGCAAGGCCCGCACCAGGTGGCCCAAAAATCCATGACGACCACTTTGCCGCGCAGAGAGGACAATTTCAGCTTCGTGCCGTCCAGCGCGGTAATGGTGTAGTCCATCGGATTCGTCAAACTGGCATTCGGATCCAGTTGGCGCTGCGCATCGTTGCGGGCCGCCATCAAGGCATCGGTGCGGTCAAACGCTTCCAGCACAATATCCCCCAGCCCGGTTTCGGAATTTTTTGCCTTGCGATAAAGTTCCGCCAGCTTCGCGCGGTCCTTCAGCCGGTCTGTATCGGCCAGCGCGAAGGCATCGGCGTAATGTGAAATGGCGTCCGATTCCTTGCCGGACTTCACCAGCCACTTGCCAATCTCCCGCGCCGATTCCGCGGTGGGATAGGTATCGAAGCTCTTATTCGCCAGCAGCAGCGCGTCCGGTATCCTGCCCAGATTTCCGGTGGCGCGAGCCTGAAAAACCAAGGCACGGCCCACGGCTTTGTCGATTTCGTCGGCACGCAGCGCACGATTGGCAGGCGAGGGCGGTTCCTCCTTATCCAGCATGCGCATGATTTCTTCGAACCGGCGGGCATATTTCAAGGCTCTTTCGGCGCTGTCCTTGTCGTCGCTATTCAAAAGGATTCGCGACACGCGCTCCAGAATCCGTGGATCGTCCATCTCGCGCGCCAGGATCTTTTCTCCCCAGATCAGAATGCGCCGGTCGTCTTTGGATTCCAGTGCAGCCTTTACTAATGCGAGTTCCAGTTCCGGTCTTTGTGCAGAGTCGGGATATTTTGCCAGGTGTTGTTCGAGGACCCGCGCAAAATCAATGGAACTGTTGCCTGCCTCGGCCAGAGCAGTGCGCAGGTCCTTTTGCTCGGCCTCGGAAGGGGGAAGGGATCGATCAGGCTTTCGCTGCGCGGAACTGAGCGCCGCCAGCAGGAGCCCGGCCAGTGCAATGCGCAGAAACTTCATTCGGCTTTCGCTTTGTCCTTGCGGAAGAAATCAGCCAGCGTGGCCGCGCGTTCCCGGGCCATGTGCATGTAGGTTTCGTTTTTGGCGATACGATCGAGCAGCGGCAGAAATCGCTCGCCACCAATCAGCCGTTTACGATCCAGGGCCATCTCAATCTGCAAGAGCGACTTTTGAACTCCCAGTTTATCGAAACGAATGGTCCGTTCCAGATCGAAGTACAGCGACTGGGTTTCGGAGACCTTTTCAAAGCGGTCGAGCAGCAGCTTGGCGTCCTCATCCTGCGAATAGTTGAACGTAGTCTCGCTCTTTTCAGCGCCGTTTTCGTACTTGAAGGTCTTCTTGCCCATGAAGGCGACCTTGAGATTGGCATCGAGGGGACGCTTGAAGTGCTCCAACTTTTCGCAAAGCTCGAAGATGGCCTTGGTGTCATCCTCGGGCATCTGGTAGGCGATGGGATTGGGATCGTTTGGCGTTTCCTTGTAGACTGCCTTGCCGTTCGAGGCAACCTCTATCTCAACGTAGGCGGGAACGCTGCCCGGAAACGATTTCGAGTAGGTGACTTTCGGTATCTCAGCGGCCGCCAGAACTGCCGCAACTACGAAAGCCAAGAATAGTTTGCTGAGAGATTTCACCGGGCCACCGCTCCTATTCGCGCCATCGACGACAGATGCGTGGCGTGGCAAATGGCGACGGCAACAGCATCGGAGGCGTCTTCCGATTCGATCTGGCGGTCCAGTTTCAGCAGCGAACAAACCATGAGTTGAACCTGTTGTTTCTCCGCTCGTCCATATCCCACTACACTGGTCTTGATTTCCAACGGCGAATATTCACCGAGGGAAATTCCCGCCTCGGCAATCAGCAGCATGGCAACGCCTCTGACATGGCACAACTTGAGCGCGGTTTTAACGTTCACGGCGTAAAACACTTCTTCAATCGCGCCGGCATCCGGACGAAATTCAAAGATGATCTTGCGCAGCGCGTCTCCAATTTCGAGAAGCCGCTTTGACAGTGGGTCCTTTGGGCTGGTCCGAATCACTCCGGCGGTGACCAGCCGATGCGACACACCGTCGCTCTCGATCATCCCGTAGCCGGTCTTCTCGGTACCGCAATCAATCCCCAAAACCCTCATCAAAGATCACGCATTATGCCAGTGCTTCCATCTCCTTCTCATCGATATCCATGTTTGAGAACACGCTTTGGACATCGTCGTGCTCTTCCAGGTTCTCGGTCAGCCGCAGCATGGCTGATGCTTGCTTACCGGAGACCAGCACCAGATTCTTCGGGATCATGGCGATACCGGCCGACACCATGGGGATCTTGGCATTTTCAATTGCGGCGATCACGCCCATGTTGGCTTCCGGCGCGGAAAGAATTTCCCAGTGGTCGCCGTCGTCGCGCAGATCGTCGGCTCCGGCTTCGAGGACAAGGTTCATCAAATCATCCTCTTTGGCGTGCTCTTTGTCGATCAGGATCTGGCCTTTGCGGTCGAACATCCATGCGACGCTTCCTTCAGCGCCCATGTTGCCGCCCTGCTTTGAGAACATGTGACGGATTTCGCTTACCGTCCGGTTGCGGTTATCGGTAGCGGCATTCACCACGATGGCCGCGCCGCCGGGGCCGTAGCCTTCGTACATGATCTCTTCGATCTGTCCGCCTTCGAGTTCACCAGTGCCGCGCATGATGGCTTTCTTGATGTTGTCGGCCGGCATACTGACGGCTTTGGCGGCCAGCACCGCGGTACGAAGACGGGGGTTCATATCCACGTCGCCTCCGTTTCTGGCGGCGATCATGATTTCTTTGATGATGCGCGTGAAACTCTTTCCGCGCTTGGCGTCCAAGGCAGCCTTTTTGTGCTTGATGGTTGCCCACTTAGAATGGCCTGACATTTCGAACCTCTAACAAGGAAGGATATGGAATGGGGTTAAGCCCAAACACCAAGATAGCAAATCGGCTTACAGATCCAAAGGGAAAGGCTTGTGCTTAGGCGCCGGGCGCCGGATTGGATTCAAGCGTTTCCAGAATGGAATCGATCAAGCCATCCACGCTGGCCAGCTTCGCCTCTGAATGGACGGTCAAACCGTGAGCCTCGGCCGTCTTCGAAGTGACACGCCCGATGGATGCGATGCGAACGCCGTCGAGCGAGGCCGCCCCCGATACCGCCAACAGGTTCTTTACCGTGGAGGAGCTGGTGAAAGTGACCCAATCGGGCCTGCGCGCTTTGCCGAAAATCTCGCTCGCGCGTTCGCCGGCCCGCTCCGGAATCACGTTGCGGTAGGCGTCGACGACGTCGACTTGGGCACCCATGGCACGGAGTGCATCGGGCACCACTTCCCGGGCCGCTGCCGCTCGCGGCAGCAGAACCTTTGCACCTGCCATGGAAAAAGCCTGGAATGCCTCCACCACGCCCTCGGCCACGGCATCAGAGGGGACCACATCCACTTTCAGATGCAGTGCCTCTACCGCAGCTCTGGTGGCAGGACCAATGGCGCAGATCTTCGCCCGCAACGAACGCAAATCACTCCCGGACCGATCCAGTCGGTGGAGGAAATATTCCACCGCATTGGCACTGGTGAAGATAAGCCAGTCGTAGCTAGGCAGTGCCGCGATCGCGTTGTCCAGGGCGGTGTAGTCATCCAGGGGCCTTAGCGCGATCACGGGTAGCTCGATCACTTCCGCACCCAATGCCCGCAGTTTTCCGCTCAACTCACTAGCCTGTTCCCTGGCGCGTGTGACCACGATCCGCTTTCCAAATAACGGCAGTTTTTCATACCAGTTCAGCTTTTCGCGCAGCCGGACCACGTCGCCAATGATGATGGTGGCGGGGGGCGTCAGGTGATGTTCTTCGATCAAAGCGGGCAGCGTGCCCAGCGTTCCGGCCACGGTATGTTGGTCCGGGCGGGTACCCCAGCGGACGGCCATTGCCGGCGTGTCGGGGGATCGTCCGGAAGCCAATAGTTCACGGGCGATTTCGGCGAAGAAGTGCAAGCCCATGAAGATCACCAGAGTTTCGGACGCACCCACCTTGCTCCAGTCGATGCCTTCCACGCTATGGCCGGTAACGAAGGTAACCACCGAGGTATGTTCACGATGGGTCAGCGGTACACCGGTGTAGGCAGCGATGCCCAGCGGAGAAGTCACGCCCGGCACCACCTCATAGCGAATACCCGCCTCGGCCAGTGCTTCCACTTCTTCTCCGCCACGCCCGAAAATGAAGGGATCGCCGCCTTTCAGGCGCACCACCGTGCGGCCCGCGCGCGCGCGTTCCACGATCATGGCGATGATCTTTTCCTGTTTATGACTGTGGATGGCTTTCTTCTTGCCGACGTAAATTCGCTCGGCGGCCTCGGGCGCCAGATCGAGGAGTGCGTCGTTCGCCAAATGATCAAAGAGTACGGAATCGGCAAGACCCAGCACGCGGCGGCCTTTCAGCGTGATGAGTTCCGGATCGCCGGGCCCCGCTCCAACCAGATAGACCTTGCCTGCGCCACTCATCCGTAAACGCTCTCCAGGATGGCGCCGGCGCCGGCAGCGAGGAGCCTCTCCGCCATGGAAGCACCGATAGCGAATGCCTCCTTCGAGGGGCCGGTGATCTGTTCACGAACTATGCGCTGGCCATCGGGCGAGATGACGATGGCGCGCAGGTGCAGGGATTCTTCCGCAACTGAAGCATAGGCGCCGATAGGTACCTCGCAGCCGCCGCCCAGCTTGGCGAGTACCGCTCTTTCGGCGGTGATCGCGGCGCGAGTGGCGGCGTCGTCCAGCTTCTGGCTGGCCTGCATGCCGGGTCCATCGTCAAGACGTGTTTCGATGGCCAGGGCACCCTGGCCCACGGCCGGACACATGGATTCCACCGGAATGAACTCGGCTATGCGATCCGCCAATCCGAGGCGTTTCAGTCCGGCAGCCGCCAGCACGATGGCGTCATACTCGCCGTCGTCCAGCTTGCGGATGCGCGTGTCTACATTTCCACGAATGCCCTCAACGAGAAGATCCGGGCGCAGGGCGCGCAATTGAGCGATGCGGCGCAGCGATCCGGTTCCTACGCGGGCACCCGCTTGCAGTTCACTGAGCGGATGTCCGATCAGGACATCACGAACGTCCTGGCGCTCTGGTGTGGAGGTGATGGCGAGGCCTTCGGGAAGCACGGTAGGCATGTCTTTCAGGCTGTGCACGGCCAGATCGATCCTGCGGTCCAGGAGAGCTTCTTCAATTTCCTTGGTGAAAATTCCCTTACTGCCGACTTCCTTCATGGGCACGTGGGTTATCAAATCGCCGGTGGTCTTGATGATTTCAATGCGGCACTCCTCGCCCAGGGCTTCGAGTCTTGCCTGCACATAGTTTGCCTGCCACAGAGCAAGCTTGGATCCGCGCGAACCGATTACCAACACGTCTTTCTCTCTCCTTTCAGCACATGATCCCCGTTCTTACGCAGCTCGAGCTATTGGCCGCCGATGCACGCCGATGAACGCAGATTTGTGGGCGAAGCCCAGGATTCGATCTGTCTAGCGGATTCATGGGCATCGGGTTAATCACCGAGCCGGAAAATTCTTCTAATGGCGTCAAGCACAGGCAGACCACCTGGGTTTCCAGCGTTCTTGCGAAGCTCGGAAATGGGACCGTGGGCTATTTTGTTGATGATGCCGCGCGTCAATGCTTCGAGCGCATCTTCCTGTTGCTGGGTGAGCGGGCCCAGTCTGCCGCGCATCCGTTCCACTTCACCGGCGCGCACGCTTTCCAGCTGGGTTTGCAGACTGACAATCATGGGCACCACTTCCCGGCTGCGCACCCAGGCTTCCAGCCGGTCCACCTCTTCCATGACGATCTTGTCGGCCTCGGCTGCTTCGTCCAGCCGGCCGCGCAGATTGTTATCGACCACCTTTTGCAGATCGTCAATGTCGTAAAGGAACACATTGTCAAGATCGTTGACGGAAGGCTCGATGTTGCGGGGCACGGCGATATCAATGAGGAACATCGGACGGTTCTTGCGCGCATCGATAATCTTCCGCATTTGCTCTTTCGTCAAAACATATTCGGGTGCGCCACTGGAGGTGATGACGATGTCAACCTCAGGCAGCGTGGTGTAGAGGTTTTCGTAATCGATGATCCGCCCGCGAACCAGGTCCGCCACCTGTTCGGCCCGCGAACGGGTGCGGTTCGCGACCAGAATCTGCGTGACGCCGGAACGGTAGAGATGGCGGGCGGCCAGTTCCGACATTTTGCCGGCGCCGATCAACATCACCTTCTTGTTTGTGAGAGTGCCGAAGATCTCTCGCGCCAACTCAACGGCCGCGTAGCTGACCGACACCGCGCTGACGCCGATTTCCGTTTCCGTACGAACGCGCTTGGCAACACTGAAGGCACGGGTAAGGACGGTTTCAAGGAAGCCGTTGAGCGCACCTTGCGACTTCGCCATGGAGTAGGCGGACTTGAGTTGGCCCAAGATTTGAGGCTCACCAACGACCATCGAATCCAGGCTGGCTGCTACGCGGAACAGATGCCGGATGGCTTCCCGTCCTCCAAAGCTGTAGACATAGGGCTGAATCCAGGCGCGATCTGAGATTCGCCGCGAGGATGTGAGAAATTCTTCGACACAATCTTGAGGATCGACATCCTCGTCGGTGGTGACCGCGAATTCCACCCGATTGCAGGTGGAGAGAATCATGCCTTCCACCAGGCCCGGCCGCTTGCGCAATTCCGCGAGTGCAAAGGGGATATCTCCCTCATTAATCGCCAGCTTTTCGCGCACGGCCACCGGCGCCGTTCTATGGTTAACGCCTGTGATCCAGAGCTTCATTGGACCAACAGAGACCGCAGGCCAATGTGGGCGGCCCAGGTGGCGGCCGAGCAACAGAGGACCGTGATCGCCATGACGGCGGCTTTTCGGCCCCGCCAGCCGGCGCTGACGCGGAGGAAGACCATCAGCAGGCAGAACGCCCAGGTGACGAATGATAACGCAATTTTCGGATCGCCGATCCACTTGGTGCCTGATTCGACGAAGGCCCAGATACAGCCGGCGATTACTCCCAAGGTGAGTAGTACGAATCCGAAACCCATCGATTGGGAGATGATATCGTCCAGCGTACCGAGGGGCGGAAGACGATCGAAGAACGCCCCGGGCCGCTTGCTCTTCAACTGTTTTTCCTGCAGGAGGTAGAAGACCGACGCGACGGCGGTGAGTACGAGTGCCGCGTAGCCTAGCAACACCAAAAGGACATGGACGATCAGCCACGCGTCTCGCGCGGTCTTGGTGCTCCACGCACCCACGGGAAACTCAAGCGAACCCACCAACGTCATAACAAACACCAGGGGAAAAAGAAAAACGCTCAAGCCCTGGAAGTGGTATCGCCAATAGACAAAGAGGAAGAGTACGGCGAGCACGAATCCACAGACGGCGATGGACTCATAGAAGTTGTTGACGGGGAACTGACCCATAATCCACGCCGTTTCCGTTAGCGAAACGCCGTGCAGAATTACAGCGACGCAAAATGCGCCGAGCACTGCGGGGTGCATTTGCGATTTGCGGCGCAAGACGGTCTGGATGGTCTGCAGCAAACCGACGGCATAGAGGGCGGCCGCGGCGCGCAACCAAAAGACGCTCAACTCGTGCATGTATTTACAGTATAGCGAGTTGCGCCGGTCCCTTCATTCGCTAGGATCGTTGCATGAGACACAACTTATCACTGAGTGGCAAGTATGCAATGGTTACGGGCGGAACAAAAGGAATCGGGAAGGCGATTGCGGAAGCACTGGCTCTGGCTGGCGCATCCGTGGCAATTTGCGGCCGCTCGCAAGCCGAGATCACCGCAACGGTTGACGAGATCAACCCGCGAATTAGGGGTATTGTGATTGGCAAAGTTGTCGATCTGAGAAATAGTGGCGAAGTTACAAGTTTTTTCAAATTCGTGGATGGAGAGTTCGGCGGAATTGACATCCTGGTAAATAATGCGGGGGTTGGTATCTTTCGGAGTGTGCGTGATCTTACGATTAGCGACTGGCGTACTACTTTGGAGACCAATTTGAATGCGGTGTTTTATTGCTGCCATGAGGCGTTACCGAGAATGATAAACCGCGGCGGTGGTTCCATCATCAACATAAGTAGTCTCGCTGGGAAGAATCCTTTTGCCGGTGGTGCAGCCTATAACGCGTCGAAGTTCGCCCTGAACGGCTTTAGCGAGGCAATGATGTTGGATCATCGCAATGACAACATTCGCGTCACGTATGTGATGCCAGGGAGTGTAGATACTGGCTTCAGTCCGAGGTCGGAACAGGCGTCGTGGAAGATCGCGCCGCAGGATGTGGCGCAGGTGGTTATGGACGTCTTAGCGATGCCGGAACGCACGCTGATTAGCCGTGTCGAAATGAGACCGTCCAGACCCGGAAAGTAAGGGCCCAAATTAGAAAACCGTAATGTTTGGCGTCAGTTGAGGGCCCCGAAGAGTTTGGCACGACAGTTGCATTAGATAAGGCAGATGCGCCACGAGAGAGGCGCTGAAGGGAGAATACGATGGGCCGTTTAAACATGGCTTTAGATCCGAGCAAGACAGGCAGAGAGGCGGAAACCCTCGAGTCCAGTTTGCGAAAGCTGATTGTCGGTCAGGATGAGGCGATCCAGCAGATCGTCAACATCTACCAGATGAATCTCACTGGTATGAGTGCTCCCGGAAGGCCGATTGGAAACTTTCTTTTTCTGGGACCGACCGGTTCAGGAAAGACGCGAATCGTAGAGGCAACCGCTGAAGCGCTGTTGAAGAATCCTCGTGCGGTGATCAAAATCGATTGCGCCGAGTTTCAGCACAGTCATGAGATTGCGAAGCTGATTGGATCGCCTCCAGGCTATCTTGGCCATCGCGAGACGCATCCGCTGCTCAGCCAGGAAGTGATTAACCAGCATCACACCGATACCATGAAGATCAGCTTTGTGCTCTTCGATGAGATCGAGAAGGCCAGCGACGCCCTGTGGAATTTGCTGTTAGGGATTTTGGACAAGGGAACGCTTACGTTGGGAGACAACCGGAAAGTAGACTTCTCCCGTGCGCTGATCTTCATGACCAGCAACCTGGGCGCTGCGGAAATGAGCGCGTTGGTGTCGCCAAAGCTGGGATTCCGTGGCGTAGAGCGGAAAGAATCCGGTACCGGTCCGCAGGACGAAAAGATGAATGCGAAGGTGGCCAAGAGTGGCGTTGAAGCAGCACGCCGTAAATTCACCCCTGAGTTCATGAACCGTCTGGACAAAGTAGTAGTATTCAAACCGCTGGGTGATGCGGAACTGAAGCGGATCCTCGACATTGAACTGAACATGGTTCAACAGAGAATCTTCAATTCTTCTCCGGACCGGGCATTCATCTTCCATGCTTCCGACAGCGCCAAGCAATACCTATTGCGCGAAGGGACCGACGTGAAGTACGGCGCGCGGCACCTGAAACGTGCGATTGAACGCTTGCTTGTGCAGCCGATGTCTAACCTAATTGCAACCGAGCAGGTTCGGGCCGGCGATTGGCTGAGAATCGATTACAGCGCGACGCCGGAATGCCTCACTTTCATGAAAGAAGCTGAGGGATTGCCGATTCGGACAATGGCGGAATTGGTGGATAATTCCATCACGCTGCCGGTGCAGACCATGGTGAACGGAGCGCCGTTTGAGGTTCCCCGTACGCAAAGTGCTAAGAATTCCCGGCGGGGTTGATTGCAAGGAACGCCAGGTCCAGGTAATTCCGACCTGGCGTTTCCTATTTTTCAATTAGGATGCGCACTCCCCGCGGCCCAGTTGGAGCGAGTAATCCTCGGCATCGCCCCAATCCTTGTACATTTCGGGAAACAGATCCGCCGGTTTGGCAAGATCCGCGACCATCGAGCGGAAATGCTCGATTTTGGTTCGCAAAACGTAAGACCGGAAGGATTCGTTCTCCGAGCGGTTTTCCAGAAAGTGATCAATGACACGCCGAATTGCCACCGGGGCGAGTCGTGCCGGAAGGCTGCTAACGGCTAGACCAAATCGAATCACTCCGGTTTCGTCGTAGCCACCGCCCAACATCATCTGGTAATAGGGTAATTCCCGGCCGCCGATCTTCCTTGCATTGCCGTAGAAGCCAAAGTCGGAGATCCAGTGCTGCCCGCAGGAATTGGGGCAACCGCTGATCTTGATGGATAGGTTCCGCACGGTGCGATCTTTGTAACTTCGAACCGCGTCGCTCAACGCCGCACCCAGCGTCATGGATTTCGTCAGCCCAAGATTGCATGTCCATGCGCCCGGGCAGGTTGTGATGTCGTCCACTTCGCCGGCGCCGGCTCCTGCCAGACCCAGATTCTGAAGCGCAAGATAAACCCGGCGGAGGTTCGCGACCGGAATGAATCCCAGAACGACATTCTGAGCAATTGTGAAACGCAGCTTGCCATCGCCGGCGTCGACCGAGATCTTTGCCAAGCCCCGCATCTGATTCCCCGTCAGGTTCCCCTGATCGCATTTCACGGTCACAATGGCGTAGCCCGGCTGGCGCTGATCGGCAACATTGGTCTCAAGCCAGCGATCGAATTCCGCGTCGCCAGCCGGATGACCTGAAAGCACGGGGAGCAATGCACCGCTTCCCACCGGTTGCGGGTTCATTTCGAAACCGCCAAACCCTTCCGGTACGCTTTCGGGGGGCGGAATTCCGCCGTTCGTCAGGATGTCCTGATACTCTTCATCGATCGCGGCCTTCAACCACTCCAGGCCACGCTCGCGTAGCACAAATTTCAGACGAGCCTTATTTTTGTTCTTGCGATTTCCGTATTTATTAAAGATTCGCAATACGGCTTCGGCACGGTTTACCAGACGCTCTTCCGGTACAAATTCATCCAGCACGGCGGCTTCATTGGGCAGTGGCCCTAAACCACCACCAACAACCAATCGGAAGCCTCGCTTTTGCACTCCGTTCTCTTCGCGGATCACCGCCCGCGCGCCGATATCGTGGATGGCGCCCAGCATACAATCCTTCGCGCAGCCGCAGAGTGCGAATTTGAACTTACGCGGCATACTGTCTGTCAGTTCGCGGTGCAGGAAGGCGTAGGCAAGCCGCTGCGCGTACGGATTAATATTGAAAATTTCGTTGTGCGTCAGTCCGGCGGTGGGGCAGGCGGTGACGTTTCGCACGGTGTTGTAGCACGCCTCGCGAGTGGTGAGCCGGACATCGGCCAGCATGTGCAGAAGTGCCGGAACCTGCGCCAGTGGAATGAAGTGGTACTGAATGTTCTGGCGAGTTGTGAGATGCCCGCGGCCCCCGCCAAATTCGTCAGCCACGCGAGCCATTTGCTCCATCTGCCGGGCCGTTAAGATACCGCCCGGAACCTTGGTGCGGATCATGTGGACGCCCACCTGGCGCTGCGTGTAAACGCCTCTACGCAAACGAAATGCGCGAAACTCGTCGACGGTCAGTTTGCCGGCGGTATGCGCTTCGGCCTGTTCCCGAAAGAGCTCAATATCAGCCCGAACGGTGGCGTCGTATTCCTCGGCGGTCTGCTGGCGCAGCAGGGTGTCGGTATCGGTCATACGTGGAACTCCTCTATCTCTATAGAGATTACCATATTCGTTAAGGCTTCTACCCGATTGTAGATAACAAGCCGGCCGGTCACACTCAACGCATGAAGTTAAAAGGTGCTGGCTTAGTTCTGTCTGGATTGTACCTCCACTGTGGCGTGGAACTGTGCGGACAGGCCAGAGAGTTTAAGAGTTACAAGACGCAGGAAGCATATTGTCAAGACAACCCCAAAATGCCGACGTGCATCAAGATGAAACCGCTGCCGATGGAGGCCATCAATCCCACGTACCGGCCCGCTCCGCGCCGCGTTTCGCCGACGCCGGTTACGATAACCGCCGCGCCGTCGATGATAGTGCTCGGCGAACCGGATTGGCGCTTCGCACACCCGCACGCAGACCTGTTGGGCGGCATGAACATCACCAGTTTGATCGGCTCGCCAATCATCCACATGCTGCTCAAGGAAGCAGCGGATAAAGGTGGACTCAGCGCCGCCGACGTGGAGAGCGGGATTAGCCGCGCGGGCGATATCGAAAAGATTTCGCTTTCCGTTCGAGGCAAGGATATCCTTCTGCTGATGACCGGGAAGCTCGATAGCATCGAGCGGATGGCGACGCCCGGGGGCGGAATGAGCTTCCATCAGGTTTCCGCCGATTCCATCCTGCTAGGGACAGAACCGTCGCTTTCCGAAGCCATGCACCGGCTGGCATCGCCCCAGCGGCCTGTAGGAATGCAGCCACAGAAGGCCAAAGATCTGGCGCAAACAAGCGATTTCTGGTTGATGGGAACGCCGGCGTTGCTGGCAGCCTTCGGCACGCAGGCAAGAACAACCGACGTCCGCGACTTTGCAGTATCGCTTCAACTCAGGAACCAACTGCGTATGGAACTGGTGCTGAACGCGCCCACGCCCGCGGTCGCACAGCGCATGGTAGCTTCTTTTCGACCAAACGATGCTACGAGACCGGCAGTGGGCCAAGTCTCCACATCACTTGATGGAACTGCGGTGCATATGATCTACACCATGCAGGAGAGTGAGGCGCGGCAAGGCATGCAGGAATTTCTGTCGGGGCCCCAGGGTAAGCAAATGGCGGCACTGATTGCCGCGGGAAAACAGACGATGGGCGATGCGCCGCAGAAGCCATCGGATCATCCCGGCAAGGTTGTAATTTATGGGTTGGAGGGCGGACCGAAAGAGGTGCCGGTCACGAATCGATAGCCCAGCTATCGTCCTGCGGCGAGATGGACTTTGACCAGCATCCGTTTTTTGGTTCCCACCGCGCCCAGGGCAGCCGTCGGAGGCTTCAGTCCGAAGTCCTTCATATTGACCTCGGCGGAGCCGTCGTAAACATCGGCGGTCTTCGTCACCGTTACCGTTGCGTTCTGGATGATGCCGCGGATCGAGAGCGAGCCGGTGACTTCGAACTCGTTGGACGATTTCGAAGTGACCCGATTCGAGACAAAACTGATTACCGGGTACTTGTCGGCGGCCAACATTTCGTCGAGTGCGGTGCGTATGATTTTAACTTTGTCCTTATCGCTAACCCAAGTATCGAGGCACAGGATGCTCTTCGATTCGAGCTCGAACTGCACTTTCGACAATTGCGGCTTCTGCTGGTTGTAATCCAACGTACCGCGATACTTGCCGAAGAGAAATACGTGAGTTTTGCCGCGCAGCAATCCGGTCTTCTCCACCTCCAGCGTGAACCGGTTTGTGGGAGTGGGGCGCAGTTCCTGCGTATTTACCTGGGTATCCAGTTGATAGGCGGACGCGACGACGGCGGCGAGAAGTAACAGTGAGATCTTCATGACAAAATCCTGAATGCTAGGATGGAAACTCCTTTTGCGACTCGGGCTGCACACATCCATTTCCGCCTCGTTTGACAAAGCGGCATTGCGCGCCCACGAACTGGGGGCGAACACGTTCCAGATCTTTTCGGCCAGCCCTAGAATGTGGCGGGCGGCCGCGCCGGATCCGGCCGACATCCGGATGCTGCAACGGACGCGCGACCAATACGATCTGCGTCCCTTGGTGATTCACGATAGCTACCTTATCAATCTTGCCTCATTCGATGCGGTGATTCGCCAACGGTCGATTGCGGCATTTCGCGGGGAACTGCAGCGCGCGATTGCGATCCATGCCGATTTCCTGGTGATGCATCCCGGCAACTACAAAGGGCAGACTGTTGAAGAAGGGATGGCGGCCATCGTCCTGGGAATGCAGGAAGCCGCGGCGGGACTTTCCAGCGTAACGATGCAGATCTTGCTGGAGAACACGGCGGGCTCCGGCGCGTCCGTGGGTAGCAGGTTTGAAGAACTGGCGGCGATCCGGGAGCAGGCGGAATTGCGGCTGGATTTTGGCATCGGTTATTGCCTGGATACGGCGCATTGCCTGGAAAGTGGGAATTACGATGTGGCCAGTGCCGAAGGATTGAAGGCCACAGTGAAGGCCGCCGAAGCCATTCTGGGGTTGGAACACCTGAAGGTGATCCACGCCAACGATTCGAAGACACCGCTGGGTTCCCGCGTCGATCGTCATCAACATATCGGACAGGGCTATATTGGAAATGACGGTTTTCGCCGCATTCTGACCCATCCGAAGCTGCGCGAAAAGGCGTTCATTCTAGAGACGCCGGTCGATGACGAAGGCGACGAGCGCAGCAACCTGGAAACACTGAAAACACTATGCCGGAAAAGCAGTACGACCACAACGAAATTGAAATGAAGTGGCATCAGAGGTGGGAAAACCAGCCTCTCTACAAGCCTGAGCCCGGCACCAGTAAGCCGAAGTATTACGTGCTGGAGATGCTTCCCTACCCCAGCGGCACGCTGCACGTGGGCCATCTGCGCAACTACGCGATTGGCGATGCGCTGGCTCGTTATAAATGGATGCGGGGCTTCAATGTGCTGCACCCCATGGGTTGGGATGCGTTCGGACTTCCGGCGGAGAATGCCGCGATCAAGAACAACCGCCATCCGCGCGAGTGGACGCTTGAGAACATCGCGGCAATGAAGCGGCAGCATAACCGCATGGCCTTCAGCTACGACTGGGATCTGGAAGTATCCACCTGCGAGCCTGAGTACTACCGCTGGAATCAATGGTTCTTTCTGAAGATGCTGGAGCGCGGCATCGCCTACCGCAAGAAGGCGCTGGTGAACTGGTGTCCGGAATGCGCCACCGTGCTGGCGAATGAACAGGTGGTGGACGGCTGCTGCTGGCGGCATGAGACCACGCCGGTGATTCAGCGCGAACTGGAACAGTGGTTCTTCCGCATTACAAAATATGCCGATGAACTGCTGGCGGACATTGCGAAGCTGGAAGGCGGCTGGCCGGACCGCGTGCTGGCCATGCAGCGAAACTGGATTGGCCGCAGCGAAGGCACGGAAGTGGATTTCACGCTGGATGCCACCGACACCAAGATCCGCGTCTTCACCACGCGAGTGGATACCATCTTCGGTGCAACCTGCGTGATTCTGGCGCCCGGCCATCCGCTGGTGAAGGAATTAGTCGATGCCGCCGGATTGGCGCAGGTGACGGCGATGCTGGATGCGCAGGCGCGGAAAGATCCGGGCGACGTCTTGAAGGACGGGTTCTTTAGCGGCCACTTCGCGGTGAATCCTTACAGTGGCGGCAAGGTGCCGGTGTGGATCGGCAATTTCGTCTTGATGGGCTATGGGACGGGTGCGATCATGGCCGTCCCCGCGCACGACCAGCGCGACTTTGAATTCTGCACGCAGTATGGAATCCCCATCGTGCCGGTGATTCGGCCCGCGGACGGCAGCTTGGTGGATCCCGCGATGGCATTCGGAGATGACGGCATCGTTGAGCGTTCTGGCGCGTATTCCGGCCTGACCAGCGAAGAAGCGCGGGCACAGATGAATGCGTACGCAAAGGCCGAAGGCTTCGGCGAAAAGGCGATCACATTTCGCATCAAGGACTGGGGCGTGTCCCGGCAACGTTACTGGGGCACGCCGATTCCCGTAATCCATTGCCCGAAGGACGGCGTAGTTCCGGTTCCAGAAGACCAGCTGCCGGTGAAATTGCCGCTGAACGTGAGCATCACCGGCAAAGGCCAATCGCCGCTTGAGAACGTTCCGGAGTTCCTGAACGTCAAGTGCCCCATCTGTGGCGGAGAGGCGCGCCGCGAGACGGATACCATGGACACGTTTGTCGATTCGTCGTGGTACTTCTACCGCTACTGCGATGCACAGAATTCGACGGCTCCATTCGATCCGAAGAAGATTGCCTACTGGTTCCCAATTGACCAATACATCGGCGGCGTGGAGCATGCGATTCTGCACCTGATTTATTCGCGCTTCTGGACGAAGATGATGCGCGACATTGGCCTGGTCCAGAACGACGAACCGGTGAAGCGCTTATTCACGCAGGGGATGGTGATCAAAGACGGCGCGAAGATGTCGAAGAGCAAGGGCAACGTGATCAGCGCCGACGATGTGATCGATAAGTTCGGCGCCGACACGGGACGTCTGTTCGAGTTGTTCGCGGCGCCGCCGGAGCGCGACCTGGATTGGACAGATGCGGGTGCCGAGGGCAGCTATCGTTTCATTGGCCGCGTTTACCGTTTTGTGACGCGCAACGTGGATCGCGCCGACGCGGCGTCGCCCGAACCGCGCAGCGAGGCGGACAAAAAGGTGCTGCGCAAGCTGCACCAGACGCTGAAGAAGATCACGGACGACTTCGAGACGCGCTGGCATTTCAACACCTCCATCGCCAGCGTGATGGAATTGGTGAACGAATTGTATTCGGCCGAGAGCGAATTGACGCCGCCGGTGATCGCCGATGTGCTGGAGAAATTGACGTTGCTGTTGGGGCCGTTCGCGCCTTACATCGCCGAAGAGATGTGGGAAGAGATGGGCCGTACGGGTCCCGTGTTCAAGCAGGCGTGGCCGGCATTCGACGAAGATCTGGCGCGCGAGGAAGGCGCCGAAGTGGTGCTGCAGGTCAACGGAAAAGTACGCAGCAAAGTGACCGTTCCGTTCCTGACGCCCAAAGCAGAACTGGAGAGAATTGCTCTCAGTGATGATAAAATTCTTCCGTTCCTTGCCGGAAAGCAGATTGTGAAAATCGTGGTTGTGCCGGACCGGCTGGTGAATATAGTGGTGAAAGGATAATCCATGGAAACCGATCGCAGAGATTTTTTCAAAGCCGCCGGCGCCGCTGCGCTGACTACTTCGCTCTTTACCGGACGAGTCAGAGGCGCGAACGATAAGGTGAATGCCGCTTTCATCGGCATGGGGAAGATGGGACGCTCGAATCTTCAGATCGCCATGCGGCAGGAGAATCTGCAGGTCTCCTCGGTCTGCGACATCTTCCAGCGCAATTTGGATATGGCAGTGAAGTTGACCGACAGCAAAGCCAAACCGGTGAAGGATTTCCGCGAGATTCTGGCGGACAAATCGGTTGACGTGGTGTGTATCGCGACGCCGGATCACTGGCATCCTTACATGACCGTGGAGGCTTGTAAAGCGGGCAAAGATGTTTACGTGGAAAAACCCATCTGCGTGACGGTGGAAGAGGGCAGAAAGATGGTGGAGGCTGCCCGCAAGTACAAGCGCGTAGTGCAGGCGGGCACTATGCAGCGCTCCGGCACCCACTTTCAGAAGGCCACCGAAATTGTGAAGAGCGGCGAACTGGGCGAGGTGACGTTTGTGCGCACCTGGAACTATGGGAATTCGCCCGCGGAAGGCCTGGGCAATCCGCCCGATGGCGATCCGCCACCTACGCTCGATTGGGATATGTGGCTGGGCCCGGCGCCGAAACGCGCCTTCAACGCGAATCGGTTTGGCGTGGATCCGGAGGACAAGTACTTCTCCAGCTTCCGCTGGTTCTGGGACTATGCGGGCGGCATGATGACCGACTGGGGCGTGCACTGGCTGGACATTGTGCAGATGGCGTTTGATGAGAAGATGCCGACTTCCATTACCGCGCTGGGAGAGAAGTTTCGCTTGAAAGACAATCGCGAGACGCCGGATACCTTGCAGGTTACGTACGAATATCCGGGCTTCCTGGCAACGTATGAGAACCGCTACGGCAATGCGCAATCCATGTTCGACAAGAGCGGCGGGATTCTGTTCTGTGGCGACAAGGCAACTTTGTATGTCGACCGGTCGGGATACAAAGTGGTGTCGGAGTCGCGCGGCGTGGAGGCGGTGGAAGTCAAGTCGTCGAACAATTCCAACATGGCGCACTGGGCCAATTTCCTGGAGTGCGTGAAGACCCGCGAGAAGCCCATCAGCGATATTGAAAAATGCCAGCGGTCGACCACGACGTGCCTGTTGGGTAATGTGGCGCTTCGCAGTAAGCTGCGTATCGATTTCGATCAGCAGAAGTGGACTACCAGGCAGGTAGAGGCGCGGAAGTTCCTGTCACGGGAAGAACGCAAGCCCTGGAAACTGGTGGTTTAGCGCCTCGCGGTACCGCTCCCTTACGGTCGCGGCTCGGAAATGCCGTGACCGTGAGGGAGTGGTTGGCCGGTCGAAGCCGCCCGGTTGTGTCGGAAGAAGGATCGCGCAAGTCGTTGATTCTTCGCGCGACCCTTTGGGAGTGGTGTCTATCTATAGCAGTTCTTTCGCTTTCTTTAGGGCCGACTCGTAGTCCGGATGATCGGCCACTTCCTTCACATATTCCGCATGTTGAACCACGCCTTCTTTGTCGATCACAAAAATGGCGCGGCTTTCGATTCTTAACTCCTTGATAAGGGTGCCGTAGTGGCTGCCGAACGATCCGGATTTGTGGTCGGACAGCATCTTCACATTGTCGACGCCGAACGCCCCGCACCAGCGCTTCTGGGCAAACGGAAGGTCCATGCTGATTGTGTAGAACTCCACGCCCGGCAAGCCGGATGCTTCTTCGTTGAAGCGTTTGGTTTGGGCGTCGCATACGGGAGTATCAAGCGACGGAATCACGCTGAAAACGCGGACAGCGTTTCCTGTTTTGGCCAGATTCACCGGCTGCATGCTGGAATTGATGGTGTCGAAGTCCGGCGCTTTGTCGCCCGCCTTCAATTCCGGACCGACCAGCGTCATGGGATTGCCTTGTAGGGTGGTGCCTGCTGCTCTCTCTTGAACATCATCGGCGTTAATCATAGTGTGAGGTTATTGTAGCAAGTGAACCAGTTTCTCCACGCTGGTTGTAGGCAATTGGCAGGTGAAGTTCTCACAGACGTATGCGGTAGTTTTGCCATCGATCGCGATCATCTCGCGGACTGCGGGTGAGAACAATCCCGTCTCGCCGCCGTTCACCACAATCACCGTATAGTCCGGGAGAAACCGTTTGTGAATTTCAGCCAGGAACGGCCCGGGCTCGCTGCCAACCAGCACAATTTGCTTTGGCGCGGACATGCTGTACTGCGCCGCGGCCATCATTTGCGGGACGCCGGTGGGCGCCGTCTTCAACCGCGTTCCGAATGCATCCAGGGTTCGCTCCGCCTCGTCACGATAGCGCGCGTTGCCGGTGATCCTGGCAAGCCTCAGAAGATTCATCGTTGCGATCGAATTGCCTGATGGCTCGGCGCCATCATAGTCCTCCTTCATTCGCATTACCAGGTTCTCGTCGCCTTCCGCGGTACTGAAGAAGCCGCCGGCATCGGTGTCGCGAAAACGCTGGAGCATCTTGTCTGTCAATTCCATCGCGGTGCGGAGATAACGCGGATCAAAGCAGGCCTCGTAGAGATCAAGCAGCGCCTGCGCGAAGAACGCGTAATCATCCAGAAAGCCTGGGATGGCCGCTTCGCCTTCGCGAAACCGGCGTAGCAGAATATCGCCGTTATACAAAGTCTCCAGAATGAAATCCGCGGCGCGGCGCGCTGCTGTCAGGTACTGCTGGTCGCCGAGCACTTGCGCACCCTTGGCAAACGCGGAGATCATCAGCCCATTCCACGACGTCAGGATCTTGTCGTCCAGATGCGGCCGTATTCGCGTATTACGCCGGACAATCAGCCTGGCTATGGCTTCGTCCAGATTCCCTTCCGCTGGATACGCTTGGAACAGAATGTTTTTGCCTGGGAATTCGTGATGTGGATCTTCGCTGACGTTGCCGTTCTGCTCCACACCATAGCGGCGGCAGAATCGATCCGCCTCCGGCTGCCCGAGCACTTCAACAATCTCCGTCTTCGTCCAGACATAAAACGCGCCTTCCCCTTTTTCGTGCGGATGTGCGGGGTCAATCACGCTGTCCGCGTCTTCGGCGGAATAGAAGGCGCCCTGCGGATGGGTCATGTCGCGCAGGACGTAGCGAAAGATATCGCGGGCCACTTGCGCCAGGGACTCGTCGTCTGAAACCTGAAATCCTTCCAGGTAGGAGACGGCGAGTTGGCCCTGGTCGTAAAGCATCTTTTCAAAGTGAGGAACGAACCAATGCGAGTCCACTGAGTAGCGGTGGAAGCCCCCGGCAAGCTGGTCGTTCATTCCACCCTTGGCCATTGCGCGCAACGTGAACAGCACCATGTCCGCTGCCTCCTCATTCCTGGTGAGGGCGGAATAGCGAAGCAGAAAATTGTGCGTCACGGAGCGCGGGAATTTGGGCGCGCCGCCGAATCCACCGAGCTTGGAATCGAACGAACGGCGGTATTGGAAATAGCACGAATCCAGAATGGCTTGATCGAGATTGGTTTTCGAATCGCTGGAGACGCGCGCGTATTGCTTCAACTGCTCCAGCACACCAATGCTGGATTCCACGATGCGCTCGCGGTCTTCATGCCACGATTTGGCAAGTTGGCCCAAGATCGACCGGAACCCCGGGCGGCCGTAACGGTTGTCCGGCGGGAAGTAGGTGCCACCGTAGAAGGGTTTGAGATCAGGGGTTAGAAAAACCGACATCGGCCACCCGCCGCTGCCGGTGCTGGCCTGCACAAAGCTCATATAGATCCGGTCGACATCCGGCCGCTCCTCGCGGTCCACTTTCACCGGTACGAAATAGGCGTTCAACACCGCGGCCAGGTCCTCCGATTCGAAAGATTCGCGTTCCATCACATGACACCAGTGGCAAGTGGAATAGCCGATGGAGAGGAAGATGGGTTTGTCTTCGGAGCGGGCCTTTTCAAACGCCTCCGCTCCCCAGGGGTACCAGTTGACTGGGTTGTGGGCGTGTTGTTGCAGGTAGGGGCTCTTCTCGTCGATCAATTTGTTAGTGTGCACGGCCCCTCCATCGTACAATTACACTGGAGTCGATGACCGATAACGAGCGGTATCTCGACGAACTTCAGGACTTCCTGCGGATTCCGAGCATCAGCACGGATCCCACCTATCAACCTGACATTGCCTGCGCGGCGGTATTTGTCCGCGACAAACTGAAGCGGGCGGGCTTGCGAAATGCAGGGCTCATTGAAGGACCCGGCAATCCGCTGGTTTATGCAGAATGGCTGGGCGCACCCGGAAAGCCGACGTTGTTGCTGTATGGCCACTACGACGTGCAGCCGCCAGACCCTTTGGATGAATGGGTCTCGCCACCGTTCGAGCCCACCATTCGCGGCGAGAACATCTACGCCCGCGGCGCCGCGGACGATAAGGGACTGACGCTGATTCTGGCCAACGCGGTTGAGAAACTGCTGCTGGAAAACGGGCGGCTTCCAGTAAACGTAAAGTTTCTGATAGAGGGAGAGGAAGAATCGGGAGGCCGGCACATTGAGCAATATGTCGCCGCCAAGCCCGAGCGAATTCGCGCCGATGCGGCGATCATCAGCGACACGGAAATGTTTGCGCCGGAGCTGCCAACCATTTGTGTTGGACTTCGCGGCATTGTCTATGGCGAGTTGCATGTGCAAGGCGCGGAGCAGGACCTGCACTCGGGCGTGTACGGCGGCGCGGCGCCGAATGCGATTCAGGCGATAGCCGAGATTCTGTGCGCGCTGAAGGATCGTGACGGGCATATTCATATTCCGGGGTTCTATGACCGCGTGCAGCCGCCGAGCGAAGACGAGCGCCGGGCTTGGGCCAAGCTTCCGTTCGATGTGGAAGAGTTCCGCGCAAAGGAAGTAAAGGTGCCCGCGCTTACCGGCGAGCCTGAGGTGGGTTTGTTTGAGCGGCTTTGGGCCAGACCCACGCTGGAGGTACATGGCATACGCGGCGGCTTCACCGGCGAAGGCGCGAAGACGGTGATTCCGGCGCGCGCGGTGGCCAAAATCAGCTTGCGGTTGGTTGCGGATCAGCGCCCGGACGAAGCTGTGTTGCAGTTGCAAGCCGCGTTGAGGGACATTTGCCCTCGCGGGGTGACCGCTGAGTTCCGCGTGCTTCATTCCGCCGCGCCGTCGCTGGTGGCGACCGATAACCGATTCATCCGCATGGCGGCGGCTGCGATGACGGAAGTATTCGGAAACAAGACTGTTTACACGCGATCGGGCGGTTCCATCCCGATCGTGGGGCTGTTTGACAAGCATCTGGGAATTCCCAGCGTGATGATGGGTTTCGGTCTACCCGACGACAATCTGCACTCCCCGAATGAGAAGCTCTTTTTGCCCAATTTCTATCGGGGTATCGATGCGGTGGCGCGTTATCTCGAATTGCTGGGCCGCGAGCCGACCGAGTGAGCGGAACTGGGGCACAGTTGCCCCTATGCGCGCTAGCCCACGGTGAAGATTTATTCGATTCCGGGTCATTCCGCGGATTTCGGATGCGGATCGGAGGCCTCACACTTCGATTTCCGGTTTGACGGGAAGATGAGTAGTGCGTAAGGCGATATTTTTGTGAGAATTTCGAGCTCGGCGACTGCCGCGGGAGCGTCGTTTCGCAATTTCACGGCGCAGGCGCATTCGGGTGTTCATGGCACCTTGGTACAGCCGGGTGAAAGTGGTTTCGTAGCGCAGCAGGAGGTCGAGCGACTTTCGTCGTTGGCCAGGGTGATGAAGGCGACGGTGACGCGGCTTGCCTGGTCGATCTGGTGGAATTTCGGGGCGATTTCCGCATCTTGCTGGTCCATTTTCAGATCCAGGGCCGCGGTTTGCATGACCCAGATTCGGTGGCGACGCCATTGCGAGGCCACCATCTGATCGATGAGGTCCATTCCCACGCTGTTGGTTGGCTGGGGGGTTGCAATGTAGCTTGGGCGGAGGTCGTCGAACGCGGCTCAGGACTCGTTGGAGAGCACGATCATGTTCGAGGTGAGGCCGAGTTTTAAAGAATTTTGTGAAGATTTCAGAATACCGGCCGGCGACTTTGTCCCGGCTGCCTTGGCGCCATTCCGGCGCGCCTGTTTCCGCAATAGTCTCGATGACATTACTATTACCTCTGGGTTGAGGATTTCATGAGGACATGATGGGTCGATTCGGCTTTGGCCGTAGATCATTGAATTGGTTCTGCCGATTTTTGAAAATAGTTGGGACGGTGATTATTTGCTTGACTCGGTTGGTTCAAATGGCTGGGTAAACAAGTTGGACGGGATGGACTATCTGTTCGGATCTGTGTGTATTCGTGGCTAAAGATTATAGGCCACTGATTCACGCGACTGCACACAGATTCTATTCGATGAAGCCTGGGCGCTTGAGGGCTTCCTTGGGCGCTTTTTCGTCGAAGTTGATGTAGGCTTCCTTATTCCAGTTTGATCCAAATGCTTCCCTAGTCCGAACACACCTTGCCTGACACTCACCTCCATGCTTCTCTGGCACCTCCCATTCGCGAGGCGGTTTAGTTCATTTTGAAAAGGATTTCCTGAAAGTTCTAATCGGCCCACTGGCAACGGTCTGCGATGCGTTCCTTTGTAAGCCGTTTCTTTTGTTTTAGGGTCTGAAGGATTTCGGTCTGGCGCTGCACCAGCCTATCGGTGTAAGCGCCGTCACCATCTAGCGCCAGAGCGTCGGCGATGGCGCTCAGGGCTCCGCTAAAATCAGCTTGGCGCGTCAAGGTGTAGACAAGATTGTAGCGGGCCCGCACGTTACCGGGGCTCAACTGCAACGCCCATGCGTAGGCTTGGTGCGCCTGCTGGTGGCGGCCCAAGGAATAGAGGCTATCGCCGAACGTGTTCCACAGATCGGTATCGATCGGGTTTAGGTCGAGACCGAGCCGGGCCAGCTCCAATGCCGCCTGATGATCGTTCAAAACGGATTCGCAATACTCGGCGCTTTCGGCCAGGAGAGCCCAATTTTCCGGTTGCGACCGGATGGCATCGCGATAGCAATCCCGTGCGACGTGATGGGCGCCATTGCCGCGGTGCCGTCGAGCCAGCTCGTGCCGTTCCCGCAGAAGGTCGAGAGTGGTCCGGTCGAATTCGTGCCGGAAGCAGTCCGAGGTTTCAGGACCGGGATTGGAGCCGAGAAGTCGAACCGTCAAGGTGATGTCATCCAACTCCGGCTGCAACCAAACCGATTCGCGAAAGTGGTACTTCAGTTGATCAAAATTGACTCCCATGGCGGTTGAGGAACCAAACCGCTGATGGAGCAACGCGGCCCGATCGCCTTGCGACGCCGCCGGGATTTGATGGCCGTTGCAGGAATAGTCGCTGATCAATATGAATCCGCCGTCACGGAGCTTGGGCAGCGACGTCTCCAGGCAGGCCAGTGCGGCATAGCTATGAATGGCCAGCGGACTCCCGTCGAGCATGGCGGGTGTCTGGTCCAGATAAGGAAGGTCGCCAGGCAGAACGGGCTGGTAGCGGCAGCGCATGGTGAACAGCGGGTAAAGATCCATGAGTTCTTCGCGCTGAGCGGAAGTGCCATTGGCTAGCTCGACGAGGCGTTGCGGGGGATGCGTCAACTCAAAGGATCTTTGTGTTTCGAGCGGCAACTCCGTTTGAACGTGAAGTTGTTCCATCTGGCCGCCGGTGCTGCGCAAGACCGCGGCCGGCAGACAGTCCAAGAGGTAATTCAGAAAGATCGCGTCGAATTGGATGGGCGGTTCGATTTCGCCATTCAGCCAGGTGAAGTTCTGCCGCACCGCATCGGCGCGGGCCATCAGCACTGTATTGCCCGCGGGCAGGATGCCATGACGATTGGCGTCCTTAAGCATGGTTTCGGAATGATCGGACGCTACATAGCGAAGGCGGCTGCTGTAGTCTCTATCGTGTTGCCGGCAGATTCGCTCGAAGGCTTTTAGGAATCCCCGGGCAAAAACGCAAGAGCCGGCGCCTAGTTCCAATATGCGGACATCGGCTTGGTCCGCACTGCGTTTGCGCTCTTCCAAGCTTTTGAAGAATAGCGTCGCTGCACGCCCCGCCAGCAGGCCATCGTTGTTCACCAAATAGGGAACATCGCCGTCCACAAACCCCTGATTCCCGTTCTTGAGGTAGAACAACTGGCCCAATTCCCAGTCGAGACTTTGGCAAAGCGGCCGGTAGGGCTGGAGGATCAATCCCTGCCCGCGATCGGAGCCAAGAATTTCATCGGCTGAGCGGTTTGTTGAGACGTCGTGCAGTAGCGGGGGCCTCAGGTCCGGCGATGGGCGGGTTTTCATAATGACGGACGGGGAACTTCGCGCCCCTTATTGGACCAGTTCCACCCTGCGGTTCTTGGCGCGGCCATCTTCCGTCGCATTTGCGGCCAAGGGTGAGTACTGGCCGCAGCCGAATGCGTCCAGACGGTTCGGGGCAACGGCGTACTTGGTAGTTAGTTCGCGCACCACATTGGCCGCTCGGCGGCGGCTTAGGTCCAGATTGTAGTCAGGCTTGCCTTGGTTGTCGGTGTGGCCGACTACGTGGATTTTTAGCGCCGGGTCGCGTTTCAGCAGCGATACGATTTCGTCGAGCGTTGGTTTCGACTCCGGTTTTACTACGTCTTTGTCGGTGTCGAAGAAGATACCGTAGAGGACTACTTTGCCGGATTCGCCGATGGCGCCTTTCATTTCGTCGGCATTGACGAAGGACATCTTCTTTTCCATGGCATCGGGCGTGATGACGGTGACTACCGCCAGAGCGCGGCCTTTTTGCACTACTTCCTTGAGACGTTCCGGAATTACGCCGTCGTTATAGGAAGTAACGAAGACGGAGTAATAGGTCGGCTTGGCATCCTTTGACTTTCCGATCAGCATTCGCTCATCGGCCTCGTTGTAGCCGAGGATCTGGCCCAGGTCGTCTTCTTCCGCCATTTTGTCGTATTGAGGCCCGAACCAACCGCGCTCGCCGGCCTTCTTTTCGTACATGGTCTGCACTCCCAAGCGTTGAAATTCCAATTTATAATTGCGCAGGAGTTCGGTGGCTGAACGTCCCGCCGGTGCAATGTACGTGTGGCGGCTCAGCAGGCCTTCCACGGTGAGACTCTTAGCGTAGGTGGCGGGATGAACTCCTTCGGGAGTACTGAGGGGGAGTATGAACTCGTCGAATTTCGGCGCGTGGTAGCCGATGATTTCGCTACCTTCGTAACGCTTCATTCCGGCGGGGTCTTTGGAGTCAGGGACGTCAGCGGCGAACAGGACTGGGACGGAGGACAGAAGGAGTGCGAGGAGGCGCATATAGCGTCACCTTAGCATAGGCGGCTATTCGTAGCGCAGGGCTTCGGTAGGGTTCAGTTGCGAAGCGCGGCTGGCGGGCAGCAGGCCGAAGACCAGGCCCACGAGGAACGATACTCCGAAGGCGATGGCGACTGACGCCATGGAGATGGGGATCTGAATGGACTCGACGAAGAACCGGACGCTGAGCGGTACGGCTACGCCGGCCATGATACCCACCATGCCTCCGCCCACGCTTATGAGGGTCGCCTCAAAGAGGAATTGCTGCAGGATCTCGTTGCGGCTTGCGCCCACGGCCATACGGAGTCCGATTTCGCGGGTGCGCTCGGTTACCGTGACCAGCATGATGTTCATAATTCCGATGCCGGAGATGATCAACGCGATGGCGGACACCAGAATGAGGACGACGGTGAGGATGAGGGCGATGTTTTTTGCCGCATCCAGAATGGCCGTGAGGTTCTCGACTTTGTAGCGCGCGCCTGGGCGGTGGCGGTTTTCGATGATGGTGCGAACCACTTTCGTTAGCGGTTCCACATCCAATGGGTTCTTGACCTGGATGTAGAGAGGATCGATGCGTTCCGACGGGCTGAAGTACTTGATGACGGTGATGGGGATGATGACGGTTTCACTGCTTAGCTCTGAGAGGCCGAAGCTTTCCGTTTTCTCCTTGAAAGTCCCGACGACGGTGAATTGCAAGCCGTGGAGTTTTAGAATCTGGCCAATGGCGGCGGACTGGCTGCCGTAGAGGCGGCGGGCGAGCTTTTCCGTCAGCATGGCTACGTGCTGGCGGGTGGCTACGTCACTGGAATCCATGAAGTGGCCGGCCAGCACGATGATGTTGCGGACAAACGGATACTGGTCGTCGGTCCCGATGATGGCGATGTCTTCTTCGCGGCCGTCGATGCGGATGCGGTCAAAATTCGTCATGACGGGAGTGGCGGCGGTGATCTTTGAACCAAGCTGCTGGCGGATGGCTTCGAGATCGGTTAGTTTCACGAAATCGGCCTCCACTTGCGTAGCCGTCTGACTGCCGGCTTCGTAGTTGGCGTAGATGAGATTGGAACCGATGCCGCGGATTTGATCGAGAATGTAATCCTGGCTGGTTAGGGAGATGGTGACCACCAGGATGACTGACGCGTTGCCGATTACGAGGCCCAGCGCCGTTAGGAACGTACGGATCTTGTTGGCGCGTAGCGCGTGCAGGCTGAACCGGAGTGCTTCACCAATCTGCATGAGACTATTCAGCGACACCCGCGGAAACAGAGCGGCATGTCAGGCGCCGCTGGCGATCTTGAGAAGCTTTTGCGCCTCTTCGCGCGGAGGGTCGTCCGGGGTGAGCGCCGCCTTCAGGTAGCGTTCCAGCAGAGCCTTTGCCGCTTCCAGATTCCGTTTGCTCTTGATGTAGGTATCGGCTCTGGCAAAGAGCAGCTTTGGATCGTCGGGCGCAAATTTTTCCGCCTGTTGGAATAGGGCGTCGCTTTCCTGTGTCCTGCCCAGCTTAGCCAGGAACTTGGCTAGATCAATGACGCGGCCCACCTGCCGCGGCGCAATATCCAGCGCCCGCCGGAGGTGCTGCTCGGCGGTACCGAATTCCTTTCGGTGCTCGGCAATGATGGCAAGAGCATATTGATATTCGGCGGCGTCCAGTGCGCCGATGGTCTTGGACAGTACATCAGCTTTATCCAGGCCGCCACCCAAGAACCCGGGGGCCTCGACGTAGTATTCGAACAGATCGTTGATGGCTTCCTTGTTCCTGGGATCCAGCGCGATAGCTTTTTCAAAACTTTGCCTCGCCTTAGAGGCGTAACCCGGAGCGGTTACGAAGGACGACGTTTCGGCTCGGCGCCCGTAGCTCTTGCCAAGCCAGTGATGGTAGGCGGAATTGGCAGGATCGGCGGCGATGGCTTTTTCGAACTGCTCCTGGGCCTTTTTGAATTCGCCCATCATGAAGTAGTTCTTGCCGATGGCTTCGTAGACCGGTGCGGTAGGGGGTAGCGCGAGGAGAACCTTCAGAGAAGCGGCGTATTGCGTGCGTTCGTAGAGGTGGTCAGCGTGTTGGAGATCGGCTGTCTGGCCCGCCGAAATACCCAAAATTAGAAACAGACCGGCAGCTAGCGCGCGCATGGGAAGACTGGAACCACCCCTTAGATTAGGTACTCTTAACATTCTACACAACCTTGGATGCAACACAGCTCGAAAAGGATACGTCACAATAGTGATTGCGGATTGGATATAGTATTCTGGATCTTGCAGATCGCCAGTGAAGTTGAGGAGGTCCGAAACCCTATGAGAGTTATCAAACAATACCTGCCAGGCTTGGCCCTGTGTTTATTTACGTTTACGGGCAGCGCGATGGCGCAAACATCGTCCCTTGAGGGCAATGTGAAAGGCGAAGACGGCCAGCCGCTGAAGGACGCGGTGATCAACATCGACCGCAAGGACATCAAAGGCCACTATCAGGTAAAGACCAAGAAGAAAGGCGATTATTTCCACGCCGGCCTGCCGCTTGGGACCTACAAGATCACACTGGTGGTGGATGGCAAGGAACGGGACTCCGTTGACAATGTGAGAACGAGGCTGGGCGATCCGCTGCCGGTAAACTTCGACCTGCAAGGCCAGAAGGCGAAGGGCGAGGCGCAGGCGAAAGCGGTGGAAGCCGGGACGTTGCCGCCGGAGCAGGCTCGCGATATGACGCCGGAGCAGAAGGCGGCGCTGGAAAAGCAGATAAAAGAGCGCGCCGGCGCCATGAAGAAGAACAAGGACTTGAACGATTCCTTCAATCAGGGCATGGAAGCGCTGAAGACCAAGCAATTTGACGTGGCGGTGACGGCGTTCAACAAAGCCGCGGAAATGGACCCGAAGCAGAACGTGATCTGGGGCAATCTGGCGGAGGTTTATTCGGAGTTGGCGAAGACCAAGACCGGGGCCGAGAAAGATGCTGCATTGAACAAAGCCGCGGAATCTTATCAGAAAGCGATTGAGCTGCAGCCGACTGATGCCAGCTATCACAATAACTATGCATTAGCGCTGGCCAGAATGAACAAGTTCCCGGAGATGCAGGCGGAATTGAACAAGGCAGTGGAGCTGGATGCACCGAACGCAGGCCGCTACTACTACAATATGGGCGCGGTGCTGGTGAATTCGAATCAGCTTGTGCCGGCTTGCGAAGCATTCGATAAGGCGATTGCCGCGGATGCGAACTACGCTGACGCGCACTATCAGAAAGCGATGTGCATGACGGCGAAGGCGACCATCAGTGCCGACGGAAAAACGAACTTCCCGGACGGTACCGATAAGGAATTCCAGAAGTACCTGGAACTGAAGCCGGATGGGCCATTTGCGGAATCCGCCAAGGGCATGTTGCAGGCGATGGGCGCTAAGATCGACACCGAATATCGAAATCCGAATGCGCCGGCACCGAAGAAGGCCGCGCCGCCGGCTAAGAAGAAGTAAGTCTCCAGTCTTAATTTCGTGGCGGGCTGCCACTTGCTTCCGTGACGGCCCGCCCTTCCTCATGTTTCGCTTCCTCTTTTACCTGATTACCACCGTCATTCTGATTTCCGTTGTCAGGATGGTGGCTGGGGTTTTGATGAAAGGCTTCGGCGCCTGGTTTGCCCCTCCGCGCCCAGAACAGCCTGCTTCGGTTCCGGCCGGTGGAGAGCTAAAGAAAGATCCGGTTTGTGGCACTTTTGTTTCCACGGCAACGTCGGTTAAGAAGTCGGTTGGCGGGACGGTAGTGCATTTCTGCTCGGTGGAGTGCCGCGCCAAGTTCCGTGGGTAGTGTTTAAAACAAATTCAATGAAACTTAGCGATCTGGCAGATGCCTTGGGATGTGCCCTTCACGGGGACGGCGGCCTTGAGATTTCCGGAGTGGCCGGGATGGAACAGGCGGGGCCGGGGCAGGTTACGTTTCTGGCCAATCCGAAGTATGCGCCCAAGGTGAAGAACACGCGGGCGGCGGCGATTCTGGTTTCGAACCCGCTGCCGGATCTGCCGATTGCCACTTTGATTTCCGCGAATCCTTATCTGGATTTTGCGCGCGCGCTGGCTTTGTTTTATCAGCCGCCAGTACCAGGGCCCG
Organism: Bryobacterales bacterium; assembly: GCA_038230275.1. Taxonomy (GTDB): domain Bacteria; phylum Acidobacteriota; class Terriglobia; order Bryobacterales; family Bryobacteraceae; genus JANXXV01. The sequence goes on along the minus strand of JBBRNO010000044.1, from coordinate 5,256 downwards.
GAATTCATCCGCTGGCGTTTGTAGATCCGACGGCGGAAGTGGGTGAGAACGCCTCGATTGGGCCGTTCGCGGTGGTGGGTGCGCGGGTGAAACTAGGCCGGAATGCGGTGCTGCATCCCCATGCGGTGATCTATGAAGGCGCGGAGATCGGTGACGATTTCCTGGCGCATTCCCATACGGCCGTGCGGGAGTTTTGCCGGATTGGCCACCGCGTGATCCTGCAAAACGGTGTGGTGATTGGCGGCGATGGCTACGGGTTCGCCAAGCGCAAGGATGGAGCGCATCAGAAGATTGTGCAGTCGGGCATTACGGTGCTGGAAGACGATGTCGAGATTCAGACGTTGAGTTCGGTGGACCGGGCGACGATGGGCGAGACGCGGGTGAAGCGGGGAGCCAAGATCGACAGCCTGGTGCAGATTGGGCACGCGTCGGTGGTGGGCGAAGACAACATCATTTGTGCACAGACTGGACTGGCGGGCAGCTCGATTTTAGAAAAAAACGTCTTGCTGGCCGGGCAGGTAGGTGTTTCGGGGCATCTGACCATTCACGACAACGTAATTGTTTATGCGCAGAGCGGGATTGGCGGGGACGTGGCGGCCGGGTCCATCATTTCCGGCAGCCCGGCGTTCGATAACAAAGACTGGCTGCGGGCGATCACTGCGTTTCAGAAATTGCCGGATTTGTTAAAGACAGTGCGACAATTGCAAAAGCGCGTGCAGGAACTGGAATCCGCGCCGCCGGAGTAAACCGCAGTGTCCGACTTCTCTGAAAATCACCATCGCGTTCCCGTTGCGTATAAGAACGAGGAATTCGTGGATAGCCCGGACGCGCGGGCGATCCGGATCCTGTCTGAATATCTGCAACCGCTTTCGCAATTTCAGGGTGAAAAGGTGCAGGACACGATTGTGTTCTTCGGTTCTGCGCGGATAAACGAAGCGGGGCCGTTGGGGCGGTATTACAACGACGCGCGGGAACTGGCGCGGCTATTCACACTGTGGTCTGACGCGCTGCCGGATAATACGCGAAGGTTCGTGGTATGTACCGGTGGAGGGCCAGGCATTATGGAGGCCGCCAACCGGGGCGCGAGCGATGCAAACGGGAAGACGATTGGTCTGAATATCGGATTGCCGTTTGAGCAGTGGCCGAACCCGTACATCACTCCGGATTTGTCGTTCGAATTCCACTACTTCTTCATGCGCAAGTTTTGGTTCGCCTATCTGGCGAAAGCGCTGGTGATCTTTCCGGGCGGCTTCGGGACGCTGGATGAATTGATGGAGATTCTGACGCTGGCGCAGACGCAGAAGCTGGAGAACAAGATTGTCACTGTGCTGTACGGGCCGGAGTTCTGGAAGGAAGTGATCAACTTCGAGGCGCTGGTGAAACACGGTGTGATCAGTGCGGAGGACATGGATCTTTTCGCATTTGCGGACGATCCGCAGAGTGCCTTGAAGCTGCTGCAGGACGGGCTCACGAAGTATTACCTGGAACCGGAAGGGCCTTACAACGAGCCGGCCCCGCAAACGCCATCCATCGCCAAGTCGCGAATTTAGTGTCATGTCCCGGGGGATTGGATGAAACTCCACATTGGCCGGGTTGAGATTGCGTTCGCGGTTTTGCTCGCGTTTTACTTTGCGCTGAGCTTCCTGGCGGCAGGAAGCATCTGGCTGGGATTGCTGAAGTATCTGGTCATCTTGCTTGGCGCATGGAGTGCAATCCGGATTTCACGCGAGGTGGTTCGGAAATCAATCTGGCGGCTGCGGAACCGCTTGATCGTGGCTTACTTTTTCATCGCAGTGGTTCCTTTTATCCTGATCACCACGCTGCTGGCGCTGGGCGCCTACCTGGTGGCGGGGCAGTTATCCACCTATCTGGTGACCTCTGAGTTAGACCGGCGGATTGAAGCTTTACGGTCTACGGCAGAGTTTCTGCTGCAAGGCGATTCGCAGCGCGATGAGTGGGTAAGCGGCGTTGGGCCGTATTTGCAGGCGCGGTATCCCGGGGTGGAGATCACGGTGCAGGGCGACAATCCGTGGCAGTTTCCGGCGAAGGTGGCGATTGACCCGCCCAAGGCCGACTGGCCGGAGAACACCGGGCTGGTAATCAAGAACGGACTGCTTTCCGGATGGACCCGCATCCGGCGCAACAGCGAAACGATTACTGTAACGTTCCCAATTACGCGTGAATTTCTTGGGGAGCTGGCGCCGGGGCTTGGCGAGACCAACATCCTAGAGGGGCTGAAGCCGTCGCGGGCGAGTCTGCTGCATCCGTCGGCGCTGCGCATCACATCCAGGAATCGCATTCCACCCGCCTTGAATGCGCTGGACGTCACTGTATGGTCCATTGTGAAGGTTCCCCTGGCCGACTGGGATTCGCCCAGCACGCAGAGGGAAGGGGCGATTGTTGTTCTAACCCGTCCGTCGGCGCTATTGCGACAGGTGTTCAGCCAGAAGATTACGTGGGCGGAGGATCTGGTTCCGTTCCTCTTCTACTCAGTTGCCATTCTGTTTCTGATAGCCGGCGTGATGGGCTTGAAAGTCGGAATCTCCATTACCCAGACCATCACGGGAGCGGTGCACGATCTGGACGAAGGGACGCAGAAGGTGACGAAGGGAGACTTTTCGCATCGCATTCCAGCGCACGGAGAGGATCAACTGGGAGGGCTGGCGGTTTCCTTCAATCAGATGACCGAGAATCTGGAGCGGCTGGTGGAGGTGGAGAAAGAGCGGGCGCGGCTGCACGGCGAACTGGCGATTGCTCGGGAAGTACAAAATCAGCTCTACCCGAAGTTTGTGCCGAAGATGCAATCGCTGTGCCTGACGGCGCATTGCGATCCGGCGCGGCTGGTTTCAGGCGATTACTACGATTACCAGCAGTTGCATGACACCAAGATTGCGATTGCGGTGGGCGATGTCTGTGGCAAGGGAATTTCGGCGGCGCTGTTGATGGCTACCATTCAGTCGTCATTCCGCATGTTGTTGCGAACATCGCCGGAATGCTCCACGTCCACGCTGGTTTCGCGGATGAACAAGCAGTTGCATGCGCACACATCCGCGGAGAAGTTTGCGACGTTTTTCTTTGGCGTCTACGATGAACCAACGGCTACGCTCACCTACACGAACGCGGGGCACTTGCCTCCGATTCATATTCATGACGGCAGTGCGACGCGGTTGGAGGTGAACGGCATGGTGGTGGGGGCGTTCGATTTCGCGGCGTATGACGAGAGCCGGGTAAGCCTTGCGCCGACGGATCTATTGGTATTTTTCACCGATGGAATCAGCGAACCGGAGAACGAATACGGGGAGATGTTTGGCGAAGACCGGCTGGTGGAGCTGGTCGTGAAGAATGGGCATTTGGAGGACGCGAGGCTGGCAAAGATGATCATCGACGCGGTGAAGAGTTGGACTGGCGGCGGTGAGTTACAAGACGATATGACGCTGCTGTTGATGCGGAGAATTTGAGGGCCGATGCAGCATATCAGAGTAAGGCTGCTGCGTGTGTTGCTGGCGATCTGCGTGGTGCTGGCGCTGGGTACGGCGGGCTTCGCGACGATTGCCGACTATCCTCTATTCGACGCCTTTTACATGACGTTGATGACGATTACTACGGTGGGGTACGCGGAGATCCATCCGCTTACCCACGCCGGCAGGGTATTCAATTCGTTCGTGATCTTCTTTGGTGTAAGTACGATGTTTCTGGCGGTGGGCGCCACCACGCAGACGATTATTGAGTTGGAGCTTAGCCAGTATTTTTTGAAGCGCCGGGTGAGGCGAATGATTGACAAACTAGACGACCATTTCATTATTTGCGGGTTCGGACGAGTGGGCCGGGGAGCGGCGAATGAGCTGCAGCGGGCCGGGGTGCCGTTCATCGTGATTGACAATCACGACGATCAGGTGGAGCGGGCGATGAAGTCCGGGATGCTGGCGGTGCTGGGCGATGCGTCGCGCGATGAGAATTTGCGCGATCTTGGGATTTCACGCGCGAAGGGGCTGATTGCGACGCTTTCGACGGACGCGGACAATCTGTTTCTCATTCTCTCGGCGAAGGGTTTGAATCCAAAGCTCATCATTTCGGCGCGAGTGAGCGAAGAAGGGTCGGAACAGAAGTTTCGGCGGGCCGGAGCGGATTCGGTATTTGCGCCGTACGACATTACGGGGACGCGGTTGGCGCAGGCCATTCTACGGCCGCATGTGGCTACGTTTCTGGATTTCACTACGATGGGCATGGGACTGAACGTGAGTCTGGAACAGGTCCGAGTTTCCGAGGGCAGTGACTGTGTGGCGAAATCGTTGGGAGAAATTCAACTGCGGCGGCAGGTGGGCGTGATCGTGCTGGCGATCCGGAAGGCGGAGGGGACCATGCTGTTTAATCCGGACGCCGATGCTCAGATCGCGGCCGGCGATTTTCTGATTGCGATGGGCGATGCGGGGCAACTGCGGCAGTTGGAAGAACTGCTGGCGGGGGCGCGCCGATGAAAGTATTGACTGCGGCACAGATGCGGGAAGTGGACCGGCGGACGATTGAGCTGGGCATGGCGGAACCGGCGTTGATGGAGAATGCGGCGGCGCGCGTGGTGGAACTGATGGCAGAGCGGTTCGGGCCGCTGAGTGAACATCGGATCGTGGTGCTGTGCGGCAAGGGGAATAACGGCGGCGATGGGTTGGTGATCGCGCGGCAATTGCGGATGCGGTATGCGCCGCGCGAAGTCCATGTGGTCCGGGTGGAGCCGGGCGATGAGATCACGGCGCCCATGCGTAACGCCACTATCGTGGTGGATGCCCTGCTGGGGACTGGCCTTCGCGGCGGGGCGCGGGGAAGGTCTCTCGATCTGATCCGCGAGATCAATGCCGGATTCCCACTGGCGCGCGTGGTGGCGGTGGATATTCCTTCCGGGATGGCTAGCGATTCCGGCACCAGCGAGGGCGAGTTTGCGCGGGCGGACTACACCGTGACGTTTACTGCACTGAAGGTGGCGCACGCGCTGGCGCCGAATTGCGACCGGATGGGCGAGGTGCGCGTGGGGCCGATTGGCAGCCCTTCCGAGCTATACGACGCGGTGACGCTGCACGTGACCGAGCCGGCGGATTTTCGCGATTTGCTATTGCCCAGGCCCAAGGAATCCAACAAGGGAAGCTACGGACATGTGCTGGTGGTGGGCGGAGCACATGGAAAGTATGGCGCGGCGGAGATGACTGGGTTATCGGCGTTGCGTGCGGGGGCTGGGTTGGTTACGGTGGCTTCTTCCGCGCCCGCGTT
>JBBRNO010000043.1:0-42502 GCA_038230275.1 Bryobacterales bacterium | reverse complement strand
TTTTCCTTGACGCGGTAATTCCAGGATACGTCCGTCACCAGATCCTTGATGCGCGGGAAGGCATGCATGGGCTCGACTGTGACGGGCTTATCCAGCGGCAGGGAGTTGAGGCGCGTCATGCACATCAGCTTCGGCATGCCATTGATTTCCGCCGAGCACGAGCCGCATTTTCCCGCCTTGCAGTTCCAGCGAACGGCCAGATCGTTACAGTGTTCGGCCTGAATCTGATGGACTGCGTCCAGCACCACCATGCCACTGGTGACTTCGGTGGCGTAGGACTGAAACGCGCCGCTGGTGCGGTCTCCTCGCCAAATGTTGAATGTGGCGGACTGGCTCATTTCATCTCCTCGATGATTTGTTTCAGGTCGGGACGCAGTTCAGGAAGTGCCTCACGGCTGACCTGCATTTCGCCATTCGGGCCCTGACGGATGATGATATTGAATTTTGAGAACTCGTCGCTCTTGTCGGGGAAATCGTCGCGGAAGTGCGCGCCGCGGCTTTCCTTGCGCTCAATGGCGGCTCGGGTGATGGCTTCCGACACGGTCATCAGATTCGGCAAATCGAGCGCGGTGTGCCAGCCGCCGTTGTACTCGCGGTTGCCGTAGATGGCCACGCGGCGGGATTGCTCGCTTAGCTTGGCGATCTCATGCAAGGCTTGCTGCATCTCATCTTCCAGACGCACGATACCGACCAGTTTTTGCATCATGCCCTGCAATTCATGCTGAATTTGATAGGGGCCGGCGCCTTGGCGTTCGAAGGGCGCCAGGGCTTGTTTGGCGGCGGCGTCTACCTCATGCGGATTCACTTTGCCCGCGCCGTGATCCTTGGCGAACTGAGCGGCGTGTTCCCCAGCCAGCTTGCCGAAGACCAGCAGGTCAGAGAGGGAATTGCCACCCAGACGGTTTGCACCGTGAAGCCCCGCTGCGCATTCACCCGCGGCAAACAGGCCGGGGACGTTGGTCATCTGCGTATCTGCGTTAATACGCGCGCCGCCCATCATGTAGTGCGTGGTGGGGCCCACTTCCATGGGCTCTTCGGTGATGTCCAGATCGGCCAGTTGCTTGAACTGGTGGTACATGCTGGGCAGCTTCTTCTTGATGTGCTCGGCGCCGTTCGGAATCTTTTTCTTGATCTGCGCGATGTCCAGGAACACACCGCCGTGGGGGCTTCCCCGCCCTTCGCGAACTTCGCGTTGAATGCAGCGGGCCACGTGGTCGCGTGTGAGCAACTCCGGGGGACGGCGGGCGTTCTTATCCCCTTGCGTGTAGCGCCAGCCTTCGTCTTCATTGTCGGCGGTCTGCCCTTTATAGTTGGCCGGAATTTCATCGAACATGAAGCGGCGGCCTTCCTTGTTGAGTAGAATGCCGCCTTCACCGCGGACCCCTTCCGTTACTAGAATTCCTTTGACGCTGGGCGGCCAGACCATACCGGTGGGATGGAATTGTACGAACTCCATATCCATGAGATCGGCACCGGCATGATAGGCGAGGGCCTGCCCGTCCCCGGTGTATTCCCAACTGTTGCTGGTGACGCTGTAGGCACGGCCGATTCCGCCGGTGCAAAGGATTACGGCTTTGGCATGGAAGAGCTTAAAGCGGCCGCGTTCGCGATCGTAACCGAATGCACCCACAATGCGGCCGTCTTCCTTGAGCAGGGTAAGGATGGTGAACTCGGCGTAAAAATCAATTCCGCGGTGAATGCCATGATCCTGCAGAGTACGAATCATTTCGAGGCCGGTGCGGTCGCCAACATGGGCGAGGCGCGGGTAGCGGTGGCCGCCGAAATTGCGCTGCAGAATTTTGCCGTCCTTGGTGCGGTCAAAGAGAGCGCCCCAGGCTTCGAGTTCGCGCACGCGGTCCGGCGCCTGCAGGGCGTGGAGTTCGGCCATGCGGGGGTTATTCAGATACTGGCCGCCGCGCATGGTGTCTGCAAAGTGGACGCGCCAATTGTCCCGGTCGTCCACGTTACCCATGGCCGCGGCTACTCCGCCTTCGGCCATGACGGTGTGCGCTTTGCCGAGGAGGGACTTGGTTACCACGCCAACCGATACGCCGGCGGCCGATGCCTCAATGGCTGCGCGCAGGCCTGCTCCGCCGGCGCCGATCACCAGCACGTCGTGCTGATGCGTCTGATATTCCGCCATTTACAAAATTCTCCAGTCTGTCCAGATTTGCATGGCGCAGAGCCTTACGTAGAGGTCGGCGAAACCGACCGAGATGAGGCTCATCCACGCGAATTTCATGTGCCTTTGATTGAGGCAGGTAACGCAGTCGTGCGCTTTTTTGCAGACGGGCGATTTGGAAAACTGATCGAGGAATCCGCCGACGAGATGCCGCAGGGAGTGGCAGCCGAAAAGGTAGCCGCCGAGCAGGATCACGTTGGTGAGAAGGACCAGGGTGCCGACGCCGATGCCGAAGCCGTTTTCAAACCAGAAGGCCTCCCAGACGTCGCGGGCAAGCAGGCACCAGAAGACTACTGCGATGTACATGAAGTAGCGATGGACGTTTTGAAAGATGAGCGGGAATGAGCGTTCGCCGAGGTACTTTTTGCGCGGCTCGCCGACGGTGCAAGCGATAGGGTCGGCCCAGAAGGCTTTGTAATACGCGCCGCGGTAGTAGTAGCAGGTGAAGCGGAAGCCGCCGGGGGCCCAAAGGATGAGCAGGGCCGGGGTGACGGGCATCCAGGCGGGAATCCAAGTGGGCATGGCGCCGAACCAGGCGTGCGCGGGATCGCCGAATAGTTCAGGCGAATAGAAAGGCGAGAGGTAGGGGCCGACGCGGTAATTGTTGCCTTGGAATGCGGCCCAAGTGGAATAGACGATGAAGGTGGAGAAGACTAAAAAAGTGACCAGCGGCATCAGCCACCAGTTGTCTTGGCGCGCTGTCTGGCCGAATTTGCCACGTACTAGCGGGACATCAATCGAGGACATCAAACACTCCGTCCGGCGGGTTACCCGGAAGCACTTAAGACTATCGAACGCTGCGGAGGTGCGTCAAGTTTTGGTGATATCCATAGTGATATTCAGGGCTTCCCGCTCGATGCCGTGCAGCATTCCGTGGAATACAACGCCGTGGAAGGGAGCTACCGCGTACCAGTAAAGCAATCCGAACAAGCCGCGCGGTTTGAACAGCGCGGTCTGATGTAGTTTGCATTGTGTTGGCGACAGGGATTCAATGCGAAACTCCAGCAACGCTTCGCCTGGCAGTTTCATTTCGGCGCGGAGGGTGAGCCGGGCGTCGCGTTCGAAGCCAACCACGCGCCAGAAGTCGAGTGCTTCGCCATAACCGACCGATTCGGGGTCGCGACGGCCGCGGCGCAGTCCAGGTCCACCGGCGAGGACGTCGAGCCAGCCGCGGATTCGCCAGAGCCAGTCCGCGGCATACCAGCCGTGGCCGCCTCCCACACGGCAGACTGCACGGAATGCGGCGTGAGGAGGAGCGTCGATGACAATCTCGCGGGCGTCCCGGAATTGCGTGCCGCCGGCCCAATCGGGGTCGCCGGGGATAGGACCGGCCATGGACCAACTGGTCTCGACGCTGTGCCCGGCTATTTTGGAAAGAGCCGCATGGATGGACTGGCGGACATCGAAGAGGGGTTGAGGAATCAGTTTCGTGATGCGGTCTTCCCGGCAGACCACCGGGTTTTTCAAGCCTTCGGCCAGAGGCTCGGCGATGTTGTGGCTGAGCGGCGTGATCAGGTGGATCCAGCGCGAACTGAGGCGCGGAGTCAGCACGGGCACGGGGATGATCCAGCGGGGACGCAGGCCCAGTTCCGAAGCCATTACCTGCATAATGTCGCGGTAGCAGAGCACTTCAGGACCGCCGATGTCGAAGGTGGCGCCGGTTGTCTCCGGTACTGCCAGCGAGCCGACGAGATAGCCGATGACGTTTCGTACTGCAATCGGCTGGCATGGCGTGCTCACCCATTTCGGAGTGATCATGATGGGTAACCGCTCGACCAAATAGCGGAGGATCTCAAACGATGCGGAGCCTGAGCCGATGATCATGGCCGCGCGGAGAACGGTGACTGGCACCCCGGCGGAGGCGAGCGCCGCTTCGACTTCCCGGCGGGATGCGAGATGGGAGCTTAGGTCCGGACCGGTTTCACCCAGACCACCCAGGTAGATGATGCGCGCTACGCCGGCCGTGCGGGACGCCGTGGCGAAGTTCAATGCGAGTTGCCTGTCCTGCTTGGCATACTCCTCGCCGGCCGACATCATGGAGTGGACCAGGTAGAACGCTGCCCCGCATCCTTCGAGCTTTTGAGCGAGAGTGCCGGCGTCGGCAAGGTCTGTTTGTACGATTTCGACGCCGGGGTTTGTAGACCATTCGCGGTCGCGCAACTTATCGGGCGAACGTACAAGGCAGCGTACGGGGTAACCTGCATCGAGGAGGGGCGGGATCAAGCGCCCGCCGATGTACCCGGTGGCCCCGGCTATTGCGATCCGATGGGACACTACTTGGTGACCGCGGCCATCAGTCTCTGGACCATGCCATCCATGGCTTGCGCGCCATGCCAGTGCCAGACTAAGACCATGTCGTGGTCAGGGTCGATCCAGATGATGTTGCCGCCATTTCCGACGGCGGCAAAGCTGGAGGCAGGGCCGTGCGGCCATTGCTTTTGCTTAGTATTGAGCCACCAAAGATAGCCGTAGTCGGGGCCGTGCTCGCTGGGTGTTACGGCGGCTTTCAGCCATTTCTCAGAGACTAGCTGGCGGCCGTCCCACTTGCCGTGGTTGAGAATCAGCAAACCGAAGCGCGCCAAGTCCCGCGAGTTGATCCAAATGCCGCCGCCCCAGCGCGTGCCGCCGCTGACGGAGCCGTTCGAGTTGTTGTAGGGCACCCATTTCCATTCTTGTGATGCGCCGATCTGGTCCATGATGCCCTCTTTGAGAACTTGGGGGACAGGCTTGCCGTAGAGTTCCATCAGCGAGAGCGAGAAGCGATTGATGCGCACGTCGTTGTATTCGTAGTAGGAGCCTGGGGCCTGCACTGCGCGCGGCTTGCGCTCGCCATTGCCGAACTGTTCGTGACCGGCGAAGTCAGAGTTCTTGCCCCACATGGAGCCTTCCCACTCGCTGGCTTGCTGCAGGTGATGCTTCCAGGTGATCTTGCTGTTGTGCGCGGAAGCGTAGCCGCCATCGTGGATGTAGCCGGCTACGGGATCGTTCACATCCTTGATCAAGCCGCGGTCCACGGCGAGGCCGGCAACGGTGGAGAGAAAACTCTTGGCGACGCTGTAGACAGGGTCGTTCGCCGTGGTGTCACCGAAGGCGGCAACGATGTAGCCATGACGAAGCAGGATGCCATTGGTGGCGGCGCGCTGTTTCGGCACCGGCCCAAGCGGCAGACCGAAAGTGGGGATCTGATCTTTTGCAAAATCCCACGTGTTGCCGTTGGCTTGCGCGTACTGGATTGCTTCTTGAATCTTGGCGGCGTCCAGCCCGAGTTCGGCTGGCGATTTCGTTTGCCAGTTGCCGGACGGCGGGAAATAGGTGGCCGGGTTCTGCGCAGAGGCGAGCAGCGGCAGGGCGGCTAACAAACATCGGACTACTAGCGATCGGTTCATAGTGGTTGATTCTCCCTAACGCTGTTTCGCCTTGTCAATCTCCTTGGCGGCTTGCGGCGTCACCTGCAGGCCATCACCGGCGAACTGGGAGCGATAGATGGTGAAGCCTAACACCACAATAATAATGCCGGCTAGCAACAGGAGTATGGGCTTTGACATGACGATGTCCAGCTTATCTTACTCCTGATGGGGCGGGTAGAATCGGAACTCGAGTGCAAATGCGGAACGGTGCTGTGTGGGTGATCGACCTTGGCACGCAAAGTCTGCGTGGGACGGGGATGGACGCGGATGGAGTGCGGCTGCGGCAGTGGACTTATGCGGTCGCCACCGGCCGCGATGACGTGCGATGCGAACAATCGCCGCAGGAATGGCGCGGCTGTGTTCATGAGATTTTGCGGAGTTTGGCGGCTGAGCCTGAGGTGGCCACGCGGCTGGTTGGGGGATTGTCCCGAAATACCTTGCTGAATCAGATTAAGGCGGATGTTACGGGCAAGACGCTGCGGCCCGCAGCGGATTTTGAGCTAACCACGCTAGGGGCGGTGGCAATTGCGGGATGCGCGCTGGGGTGGTTTGGTTCCATGCGGGAGGCCACGAGCATCGTCAGTAGGAAAGGCGATTGTGTACGGCCGGAACCCGGTTTTGAGGACTTCTACCGTGACCGATTTGCGCACTATCTGGAATTGGCGACTCAGCTTTCTCCCTTATTTCGACTGTGAGGATGGCCTTGCAACACATCCGTATCATTCCGTACACACTCTGGGTATAATACCTAGTACCTATTACCTTCCGGTACTAGAAAAGGAGACCAACACATGTGGAATCGAAAAGAGGAGGCAGCACCTGCAAGACCTCCACAGGCGACACCCAACGTACAACCGTTGCAACGAGCTCCAGAGCCCCCGCCAGCGCCGAAATCCTCGGCCGTAATCGGGAAGGCGGTGACGATTAAGGGAGAAATCTACAGCGAAGAAGATCTTTTTATCGACGGCAAAGTAGAAGGGTTGCTGGAGTTAAAGGACCATAAGCTGACGGTGGGTCCGAACGGACGGGCGGATACCAATATCACGGCGCGTGAGGTAGTGGTGCAAGGCACCGTTCACGGTAACATCGACGCGCAGCAGAAGATCACCATCCGGAAGGACGGGAATGTGGTGGGAAACATCAAGACGACAGGAATCATCATCGAAGACGATGCCTATTTCAAGGGCAGTATCGATATTGTGATGAAGACCGGAAAGTGAGAGCGAGGGCAGGTCTTTCGCGGGCCTGCCCGATTTTCGCCGGTAGTCTAAGCGCCGAAGCCGGGCTGCTCGTCGGCCGAGGGGCCGTATGCACCGGGAACGGGAACGTCGAGCATTCGTAAGTAGACGCCGAACTGGGCGCGATGGTGGATCATGTGATTCATTACCATGCTGCGCAGCACGCCGATTCTGGGCATCTCAAAGACCGATTTACCGGCTACTTTGAGAGTCCAGGTTTTAAACATCTCTGCATCGCTGATGGCCGCCAGAAGCTGGCGGGCTTGGACCCTGTCCGTATCAAACTTTTCGATCAGCGCTGCCGTTGACTCCGCCTGATACCCCTTTTGCTGCGGGTCCATCTCAAATGTGTCCGCCTGGAGGGTAACGGAGGCCCAATTTGGCATTTCCGCGATGTGGCTGGCCAGGCGGCCGAGCGTCATGGACTTAGCGTGGGGCTGCCAGCCGAGCTTGTCATCGGGCAAGAGTTCCAGCGTTTTGCGCGTGGTGTTCATTTCGTGATCGAATTCGGGAAGTAGAGATTCGCCGATGGTCATAGGTTTCTCCTGTGTGTGGTTTTGACTACTGGAGGAGCTTAGCACATTCGCCTTTTGTTCGCCAATGGTTTTTTTCGTATAATGGCTGCCAATGGCCAAGCCGAATCCACTAGACCGCCGATTGACGGCGCTGTACGGCCTGGAAGAAAATCCGGGTAGCATCGCTCAGACGCTGCCTCCCTTTTTTCGCGACAAGAGCAACATAGTGGTGGCCAAGGCGGCGAATATGGCGGTGCGCCTGGAGGCGTCTGGACTGGCAACGGAGTTGGCGCAGGCGTTCTTCCCGATGCTGCGGCGCGCGACGAGCTCCGACCCGGGCTGCGTGGCATTAATCGCGATTGTGAAAGCGCTGGTAACCTTCGACGCTCCAGCCGCAGAAGTCTATTTCGCCGGATTGCGCTATGTGCAGTGGGAGGCAAGTTACGGGAAATCGGTAGAAGTAGCAGGAGAACTGCGCGGCCTTTGCGCGCGCGGAATTGTGCGAATGGGGCATCCGGAAGCTTTGCTGGAAATCTTGCCGCTGCTGGCCGATTCGGTGCCGGCGCGAATTGGCGCGGTGCGAGCGATTGCCGAAACGGGCAAACCGGAGGCCGAGTTGCTGCTGCGGTTGCATGTGATCCGGGGCGACCGCGATGCCGAGGTGGTAGGCGAATGTTTTACAGCGCTGCTGGGATTGACGGCACGGCGTTCGCTGGCGTTTGTAGCGGGATACTTGCTATCCGGCAGCGAGGACGTGGCGGAGATGGCGGCGCTGGCGCTGGGAGAGACGCGGATGACGGAAGCTTTTCCCGTTCTGCGCGAGGCCTTGCAGGGGGAGCTGAGCGGGCCGGTGCGGCGCGCGGTGCTGATGGCTTTATCGATGCTGCGGCGAGATGAGGCGTTCGAATGCCTGCTGGCCTTGATGGAACGGCAGGAACAGGATGCCGGCGCGGTGATTGAAGCGCTGGCGATTCACAAGAGCGACACGGTATTGCGGGAACGGGTGGCGGAGAAGCTGAAGCTTTCAGCAAGCTCGCGGTTGAATGAGTTGTTCGAGCGGGAGTGGCGGGTATGACGAGCTACTCCGCCACCAATCCCATAGTTCGAAGGCGCGGCAACTTTTCCAGTGCCAGTTTTTCGTGATGCCCGGGCTTCAATTCGTAGCCCTGTATCTCTATGGTGAGCTGCGTGGGTCCGATGAACCGGGCGTTGGTGATTGCCTGATTTCGCGCGGAAAGCCAGAAATCGCCCACCTTCTGAAAGTCCATCACGACGTAGGGTTTGCCGGCCCAGAAAGAGAGATTGGCAGCCATTCGCCCTTCCATCCGAACCAACTGAAAGTCGTCCGCATCCACCCATATCCTGCCGTCGAGGAGGTATTTGCTCTTGATTTTCGGCTTTATCTCCAGCATGTAACAGAGATGGCCGGCATGAACTTCCGAACCGAGCAGGCGAAAGTCGTAGTTCTTCGGCGTCACCATGCTGTATTCTTTGGCCTGGGTGCGGCTGGTGTCTGCTTCTCCATCGAGAACTTTCCGCAGCACGTGCCGCGAAAAGCCTTCGGTTCCGTGTTCGGACAGGATTTCGAAATGTTTCCCTTTTTGGGAAGTAAAGTCCAACTTCACTAACATTTCTGCGTCCTGGTTGAAGCGTTCGTTCTTCAGGACGTAGCGCCGGATAGAGGAGTACGCCTGCAAATCGTTCTGTTTGCGATACTCGGTTTTTTCGAGCGCAGCGACGATTTGGCCCAAGGAAAGGGAAGGAGAGGCCACCGGTACGGACGCGGCGAATAGAGATGCCACCGGCAACAAGGCTATGCCGATCACCATCATTGAAACGTTGCGGCGTTCATAAATCCTGTGCATCATCTGCATCGATCACTTTCCTGGCACGCTGGGTGCCAAACCTGGCAGACTGGAACATCAAGCACTTAGCGCCGCCAACGATGTCCGCGTGAGGTAAAAACGCTCGCCCTGCGTATATTAATAGCGCAATTGAGATTTGGATGCTGAACTGTTTTGATCGTTCAGTGCCGCTCAACGATCCGTTTCACAATTTCGGGTTGACCGGCGATGGATGCAATCCTTATAGTGCGGACAGCCAATGACCCTCATAAACTCCAGCAGCACGAACCTTCTAGCCGACCAGATCCACTCGGTTGTGAAAGATGTTTTAGACACCACCGCAGTAATTGACATGCATACGCACTTATATCGGCCATCCTTCGGCGGGATTGGACTGTGGGGCATCGACGATCTGGTCACCTATCACTATCTGGAGGCGGAATTGTTCCGATCTTCGACCGTCACACCGCGGCAATATTGGGCGATGCCGAAGCGGGCTAAGGCGGATGCTATCTGGCGGGCCCTCTTTGTGGAGAATGCGCCGATCTCTGAAGCCACGCGCGGAGTGGTGGCGGTGCTGAAAGCTTTCCACCTTCCTACAGAGAGTGACGATCTTACGGAAGCGCGGCAGTTTTTCGATGCACAGAAAATCGAATCCCACTTGGAACGTGTACTGGAAATAGCCGGCGTGAGCGATGTGGTGATGACGAACGATCCATTGGATCCGGCGGAGGCTCCGCTGTGGGAGGCGGGAGCGGCGGGCCATGCGCGCATGCACGCGGTGCTGCGGTTGGACCGGATATTGAATAAGTGGCAGGATCACTGGCCGGTGCTGGCGGCGAAAGGTTATGTGGTGGACGCGGAGGCCAGCGGCGGGAGTGCGGCGGAGGTGCGGCGTTTCCTGAGCGATTGGTGCGGACGAATGCAGCCGGTGTATATGGCGGTATCGCTGCCGGATTCGTTCCAATATCCGGACGACAGCATCCGCGCGAAGTTGCTGCGGGAAGCGGTAGTGCCATGCTGCCGCGAGTTTGAGATTCCACTTTCTTTGATGATCGGCGTGCGCTATCAAGTGAATCCGGAGCTGCGGCTGGCGGGCGACGGATCGGGGCGAGCCGATTTGCGGGCGCTGGAAAACATCTGCCGCGACTTCCCTGAGAATCGGTTCCTGGTGAGCGTGTTGAGCCGTGAGAATCAGCATGAGCTCTGCGTCTATGCACGGAAATTCAGCAACCTGCTGCCGTTCGGGTGCTGGTGGTTCCTGAACAATCCGTCGGTGGTTGAGGAGATTACCAGGGAACGGCTGGAAATGTTGGGGACCAGTTTCATCCCACAACATTCCGACGCGCGCGTGCTGGAGCAGGTGATTTACAAGTGGCGCAATACCAGGCGGACGATGACCGCGATCCTGACGAATACGTACCGGCTGTTGAACGACGACGGGCGGAGCGTGACGCGCGCGGATATCAAACGCGATGTGGAAAGAATGTTCCGGGGAAATTTTGAGCAATGGAGCGGAGTGAAAGGGAATTAAGGGGGCGAGAGCGGAAGGGTGGTCACCGCCGGCGAGCTGCCGGCCCCGAAGCTGCCGCAAACGAGCTCGATGATGGTGGGGTAGGAGAGATCAGCGGGAAGGTCCGGTGGGATGCGGAGGTCCACTTGATATATGCCAGGAATTCCAGGGGCGAGCCCGGCATACAGTACCGGGGCATCCTGATTAACGACACGAGTGGGGATGGAGCAGGTAAAGGGCTGAGTGACCCGTCCGGTTGCGTCCACGGGTCCGAGACCGGTGGCATATAGGTGAACCGATTCTCCGCGGCGCGCAGGCGAGTCTTGGGTGATGAGACCTTCGAAATTCTGGTGGGCCGCCTTGGCGAAGGGGAAGCCGTAGCCGCCTTGTGTGCCATATTCCGGCGGGATGGGGAAGAACTGCGGGTTTCGGGATAGCGGGTGGAAATCGGATTGAGTTACACTCGCAGGGATTTCAAATGACGAATCAGACGTCAGGCCGATGCTCATGGTCGCGGTCTGGTCCGCCAGTTCCCATGGCACCACGAACGTGAGTTGACTGGGAGAAGAAGAGACCAGCGCGACGGGCCGGCCGTTGAAGGACAGGGTGGGAGGGTTGCCGGATGAATCGTGCAGTCCGGCACCCGTCATGGTGTAGAGCGAGCCTGCGGCGGCGGCGAACCCCGAGCAGCAGAACGGCGTGCGGAGAATCAGTTCCGTGGGCGGGCCTGCGGCATCCAGGCTAACGCGCAGCAGGCGTCCGGCGTAGGTGAACAGGAACGCGACGCGGCCGTTGCCGGACAAGACTGCCGACTGAACGCCTGCTGGATCGGCTGTCAGTTGCCGCGGTACTGAGCCATCCAGAGTGAGGAGAAAGGCTTGGGCTGGGCCGTAGTTGGAGGCACCGGAAAAGCGGGCCGTGGAGAGAAAGAGCACCTGCCGGCCATCGTCGCTAAAAGAGGGCTGGTACACATCGCCAAAGCCTTCGGCCAGCGTGCGGACACTTCGCGAGGCTATATCGAAAATGCGTAAGCGCGAGTAGGCCGCGTCGGGTTCGACCCAGCGCGAGATGTAGATTACGGAAGTGCCGGCGCGGTTGATAACGGCGTAAGCGGCCGCTTCATTGGCGAGAGACACGTACTCGAATTGCCCATTGCGAAATAACGCGAGACCGGAGTTAGCGAATACGGTGGTGCCATCGTCGGCGACCGATTGCGGATTGCCTCCGGAATACGACGAGTGGAATATTTGCGTTCCGGTCTGGAGGTCCCAGAGGCCGACTGTGCCCGAATCGAGGGAATCTGATTGGTAAACGTGGCCGTAGCGTCCATTGCGGCTGACATAGGCCCGACCGAATAGCGTAACATCTCCTTTTCCCGGCACTCCTGTGAATGTGGTCTGCGTATAGTGGACACCGACGCATTGACGCCCAAGGAAGCAATCCCGTGTGCCGGCGTAGGCGACTACTTGACCGTCAGAGGAGACGGATGGTGCGGATGTGGCGTAATAGCTGATTACGTCCGGCCCGGCATCGCGCGGGCGAATGGCGTAGGGACGAAGCCCCTTTCCATCGATGACGAAGATCTTCCCGTAATCAGGCTGGCCGGTGTTTCGTTGGGCGTAGTTTGTGGCGAAGTAGAGACTGGCGCCGTCGGCGGTGGGGCCGAATCCGGAAAATTGGGCGCTGAGTGCGGTTGCGAAGAATACAAGCGCCGCTAGAACGATGGAAATCATTTTGAACTGAGTGCAGTCTTCAAGAAATTCGCGATAGAAACTGTTGGCGCGCGCGGGTAATCGGTTTCAGCCATAGCCAGCGCGTGCTTCCGCAGAAGGCGATGGCCGGCGATGCGAAACGTCTGAAAGAATCTGCATGGTTGCCTGAGCGCGTGCTCGGGAAGTATGGAATAACCGAAGCCGGATTCGACCAGGCGCTTGATGGCCTCGGTATCGTCCGCCTCCATCACCACCCGTGGATTCACGCCAACCTCCTTAAAGAAAGCGTCGATGATCGACCTCATATTGCTGCTTTTCGGGTATAGCAAGAAAGGGACGCCCACCAGTTCAGAAGGTTTCATTGGGGCGGCAGGCTTGGCGCGTGCGCCGGCAGGCGAGGGGCGGAGCAACAGCAACTCTTCTTCAAACAGCGGAAGGATCTTGATCCGGTTCTCGATTACCGGCAGTGAGATCAGGCCAAGGTCGTAACGGCGGCTGAGCAATCCGGCGACGATCTCTTCGGTAACCGCGACGTTCACTTGGATAGAAGTTTGTGGGAAGTTCTTGCGCAATAGACGCAAGGGCCCGCCCAGGCGATGAAGAAGTGCCGTGGCGCCGGTGGCGAAGTGAAAGGGTCGAGTATCGAGCATCGGATCGTTGTCGAATTCCTGCCTGATCTCGCGGACCTGGCGGACCACGGACCGTGCCTTATCCGCCAGGCGGAATGCCGCTTCGGTTGGCACCAGCCGCTTACCGGTTCTGACAAACAGCTCGACGTGAAGCTCCGCGGCCAGGTTTTGTAGTTGGAGACTGACGGCGCCGGGTGTAAGAAAGATCCGTTCCGCAGCCTTGGTGACACTTGCGTTTTCCATCACGGCGAGGAAAATTTCCAGCTGACGGATCTCCATGATCGTTTAGTTTAGCTAAATCCACGTCTTGCCTGGCGAGTTGGGTGGGTAGCAGGACGTATCGGGCGAGCCTTGCTTACAGTTTGTGCTGGCGAAGCCTAAGTAAGTCACTCGGAACACGAAAACCGAGCCTAGGGGTTACTGGTACTTTCTGGGGCATTTTCCAGGAAGGGATTTATTGACCGATTTGGGTTTAGCGGAGCCAGGGGATTCGTTTTGTAGTTATTTGTCGAAAAACTAGGGTTGCACCATGGAGATGCGGTCTGTCTATCGACGAACTAACTAGCTAAGTTCTTAGTACCAAAGCTCTTCTAGTTCGTCAGGCGATCCCGTCTGGGAACTAAGCACTCCGCCCGATTGGGTTATTGCATGACCCAACTTAAACTAAAAGCATACCGTGTATCCACAAAGCCGTCCATCCATAGCGCCGTTGAAAACAGCGAAAGTGCAGTATTCCGAGTCGGAAGCCGCACAGAATCTCGGCATATCCGTGGAACAGTTGCGGGCGCTGGTGAGAAGTCATATCGCAGCCGGAGAAGAATCGGGGAATGGGGCGGTGATGGTCTTCCATTCCTCCGATCTGCTGGTTTTGCGGATACTGGCCGGACGAAGCGGGCAAACAAGCGCGACCCAATAGCGTTGGTACTTCAGCACGTTGCTTCTTTATAACGGTGCTTCCTCATAACGGCCCTTCCCCTGTTTTCGTGCTTCCATCTTCTTGTGGACCGGCTTCCTGCGAAGTACAATAGCGGTTCGTAGGAACGAAGCGAGGGAGGAACAATTGGCAAATCTTGGATTCTTAGGACTCGGAATCATGGGCGGGTTGATGGCCCGAAATCTGCTGCGGGCGGGTCACCACGTCGCGCTCTGGTCGCATTCGGCGGGGAAAGCCGTCGAGCTGGCCAAGGAAGGCGATGGCGTAGCGTGTGCCACTCCGGCGGAAGTCGGCGCCCAGTCGGACGTAATTTTCCTATGCGTCGGCGATACAGAGATGTCGGAGCAGGCGATCCTGGGTGAGAAGGGGATCGTCAAAGGAGCGAAATCCGGCAGTACGATCGTGGACGCCAGTACCATTTCCCCTAGCGTGAGCCGGCGGATCGGCGAGGAACTTTCCAAATCTGGAATAAATTTCCTGGACGCGCCGTGTACGGGCTCCAAACCTGGCGCCGACGCTGGTACTCTGACGTTCATGGTTGGGGGGGACGAGGCTGTCTTTACCGCCGTTAAGCCGTATCTGGAAGCGATGGGCAAGCTGCTGTACTACTGCGGCGGACCGGGCATGGGGCTTAACGCGAAGTTGACTCAAAATTTGGTGCTTTGTAACATATTGCAAGCATTCAACGAAGGGATGGTTTTGAGCACGAAGGCGGGAATCGATCCGGAGATGATGTTGAAAATCCTGGACAATAGCGCCGCGAAATCGGGACTGATCTCCTTTAAGGCGCCGTACGTTCTGGATCGAAATTTTGTCACGAACTTCTCCACAAAATGGATGCACAAGGACATTTCCCTGATGTTGGAATCGGGAGATGAGCTGAATGTTCCGCTTCCGATGACCGGTTTGACGCAGCAACTTTTCCGGGCGGCGATTGCGAAGGGTTTCGGGGAAGACGATATGTGCTCTACCATCAAGGTGTTAGAAGACTTGGCAGGAGTTGAAGTCAAACGGCGATAGAAAGTTGAAAGATTTCTATTGCATTCGGTAGGAACTTATACTAATATTGGAATCAAGCCGGGGAGGAAACTCCCACCAAAGCGAGACTAACCTCATAGAAAAGACCCCTGAAGCAATTCTCCCCGGCGCCCGCAAGGGTTTCGGCGGCCAGTAAGCACACCTCGTAAAACCCCAACCACACTGAATTTGTTATCCTGACTCCATTGACTTCCATCACTTTACTTGGATCGACGGGTTCGATTGGCACGTCCACGCTCGATGTGGTCCGGCGATGGCCGGAACGATTCCGCGTGTTCGCGCTGGTCGCTGGCCAAAACCTGGACATTCTGGTGCCGCAGATCCTGGAATTTCACCCAAAAGTCGTAGTTGTTGCGACGATTGGGGTTTTGCAGAGTCTATGTAATAGGTTGGCCGAAGCTGGATTAGCTAAGGCCCTATGGCCTGAATTGCTGAGTGGACCGGAAGCGATTGTTCAGGCCGCAATCTCAGACGACGTGGATTTCGTATTATCAGCAATCGTAGGCGTTGCCGGACTTGCTGCTACCTACGAAGCAGTTCGCCGGAAGAAGGCGATTGGGTTGGCGAATAAAGAGGTTCTGGTGGCTAGCGGAAAATTGGTGATGGACGCCGCCCGGGAAGCGGGCACCGAATTGATTCCGGTGGACAGTGAGCACAATGGCGCCCATCAGTGCTTGCGGGCCGGGCGGCGGGACGAAGTGGTGAGGCTGATTCTGACGGCGTCGGGCGGACCATTCCGTAACACTCCGGCTAGCGAATTTTCGTCGATCACGCCCGCACAGGCGTTGAACCACCCGACTTGGAAGATGGGCCCGCGGATTACAATTGATTCGGCGACGCTGATGAATAAAGGCTTTGAGGTGATAGAGGCCTGTTGGTTGTTCGATTTTTTGCCGAAAGATGTGGGTGTGGTGGTACACCCGCAGTCTACGGTGCATGCGATGGTGGAATACGCGGACGGGAGCGTGATTGCGCAGATCTCCGCGACTGACATGAGAATGCCGATTCAATATGCGTTGACATATCCGGAGAGGGCGAGCGCCCCGGTGCCGAAGCTCAACTGGGAGCAGACGCGGAGTTGGGACTTCTTTCCTCCCGATTTCGGAAAATTTCCCCTGCTGCAACTGGCATACGATGCGCAGGCGGCGGGCGGTTCCGCAACCTGTACGTTGAACGCCGCCGATGAAGTGGCGGTGGACGCGTTTTTGAAGGAACAGATTTCTTTTCCGGGCATAGGTGAAGTGGTGGCGGAAACGCTTTCTAAGATGCCGGCGCGCACGCCGGGGTCGGTAGGTGAAGTCTTGGAGATCGATCAGGAGTCCCGCGCGGCCGCCCGAGAGTGCGTCCGGCAGCGAGCGACGGTCCGAGGGTAATCATATACATGGTCGTACTACAAAATATCTGGTGGCTTCTGGTCCTTATTGGGGTCATGATTCTGATCCACGAACTGGGTCATTATTGGGCAGCGCGTTTTTTCGATGTGCGCGTGGAGACGTTTAGTTTCGGCTTTGGCCCGAGGTTGTTCGGGTTCCGCAAGGGCGAGACGGATTTTCGTTTTTCGCTGATCCTATTCGGCGGATACGTGAAGATGGCGGGCGAGCAACCTGGGGAAGAAGCGGCGGCGAGCGATCCGCGTTCGTTTGGGGCAAAGCCGCGATGGCAAAGACTGATCATCGCGTTCGCTGGGCCGGCGATGAACATTATTCTGGCGGTAGGCCTGATGACCGGGCTATTCATGTACGAGTTCCCGAAGCTGGCGAATTTCAATGCGCCATCGACGATTGGGTATATCCAAAAGGATTCACCGGCGGCGAAAGCGGGCCTGCAGGAAGGCGACCGCATTGTGCAGATTGACGATCAACGCGACCCGCTCTGGGAAGACGTGATGATCAAGGAAGCATCTAACGCGAAACGGCCGCTGCTGGTATCGGTCGACCGGAAAGGTGAGCGGGTCAACGCCACGGTGACGCCAAACCAGGACGAGAAGACAGGTTTGGGAGTATCGGGCTGGGACGAACAGAACGAGGTTCAGATCGGTGGCATTCTACCGGGTATGGACGCGGAAAAGGCTGGCATGAAACGCGGCGATGTGATGCTGAGTTTGAATGGCATTCCGATTCGCTCGATTTTCAAGCTGCATGAAGTGATTCGCGCGAGCGAAGGGAAACCGGTGGCGGTGGAATACCTGCGCGATGGGAAGCGCGGCACCGTATCGGTGCGGCCGGCCTACAACGATACCGAGAAGCGATGGATGATTGGGGTTCAACTGGAACGCCGAGTCATTCTGACGAAGTTGACTTTTCCCGAGGCGTTGACGGAATCGGTGCGGCGCAACGTGAAGGGTGCTTCGTTGATCTACGGGTTTCTGCGTGGCATTATCGAACGGCGGATGTCTCCGAAATCGCTGGAAGGGCCCATTCGCATTGCGCAGCTTTCGGGCGAGGCCGCGCGGGAAGGTGCTACGGCTTTCATCAGCCTAATGGCGATGGTGAGTCTGAACCTGGCGATCTTCAACCTGCTTCCGATTCCGATTCTGGACGGCGGCATGATCTTGATGCTGGCGGTGGAGATTTTCATGCGCCGGGATCTGAGTATGCAAGTGAAGGAATCTGTCCTGAAAGTGGGTATGGTGTTCTTAATGGTTGTTGTGGTGTTCGTGCTGTACAACGACATTTCAAAGATGCTTCCTGGTTGAGGCCGGCGTGGACGCATTCGCTGCACTACATCGACAACCCGAAATCCTGATTCTTCCGAATGCGTGGGACGCGGCGAGTGCCCGTATTTTCGAAGAGGCTGGGTTTGCGGCCGTTGGAACAAGCAGCGGGGGACTCGCGTTTTCGCTTGGGTATCCCGACGGTGGGCAAGCCCCTTGGCCGGAACATCTGGAAGTATTGCGCCGCATTGCACGTTCTGTGCAAGTTCCCGTAACGGCCGACATTGAAGCGGGCTATGGCGATCTGGGCCGGGTGCTTCAGGACGTAGTTTCGGCCGGGGTTGTGGGCGTTAATTTGGAAGACGCCGAGGCGGACGTGGTGTCGAATTTGGCGGACCAGTGCAACCGTATCCGTGAGGCGAAGCAGTTCCCGCTATTCCTGAATGCGCGAACGGATGTGTTCTTGCTCCGGGTGGGGCCTGAGGAACAGCGGCTCGAACTGGCGATTCATCGGGTGAGGGCTTTTGTGGAGGCGGGTGCGGATTGCGTTTTCGTGCCGGGATTGACTGACCCGGGAATGATCGCTGAGCTGACACGCGCGGCTGGTGCGCCTGTCAATATTCTGGCCGGCGCCGGGGTCCCGTCGATCCCGGAGTTGCAGCAACTGGGTGTGAAGCGGGTGAGTGTGGGTTCGGGACCGATGCGGTCCGCGATGGGGCACACGCGGCGGGTTGCCGAGGCACTGCGGACGGGCGGTGGTTACGAAGGGATGGTGGACGGGGCGGTTTCCTACGCTGACGCGAACCGGATGTTCCGCCGGGGGTAGCGGAGTGATCAGGGCATGCAAAGTATGGCTGCCTGCGTTCGCGGTGGTTGCGCTGTTGTTCACGCTTCGCACTGTCGAGCGTGAGCAAGCTGAGTGGCACGCGCGGGACACGCCTGAGACACACTCGAGTGACGGAATGTCAGCCTCCTCCGCCATCCACTACTTTCCCTTCCAACATAGTCCGGTTGTCCAAGACATGTTGACGCTTCAGTGGCCGGCGATTGTTGTTGCTTCGCTCCTTGCGCCGGTGCCGCGACCGAGTTACACGAACAGAGAACCACTGCCGCTTTCGAAAGCGAGTTACGCTGCGCTGATTGTCGTCATTGCAGGTTACTGGTTCCTGGTTGGATGGTGGATTGATGCCCGGTTCCACAGAAAGGCGCTCCGCCGGCACTCCGTAATTGTCCGAGGCGCACTGATTGTCGCTGCGATCTGCGCAGTTCCAGTCTTTTTTCTGTTGCTGCTAGGGAGCTTCGGCAGTGCCTAGCCGTATCACGGGCACAGAGGAATCTTTGGTGCGACTGCCTGGTTCGCACTCGCCTGCTTGATGCTGCTGACGGAACTTGGCGTCTTCCGCTGCAACGCTCAACCTGCGATGCGAGCCGCTTTTAACCGGAACTGACGCAATCCAGGTATGCTGAGGCTATGCTGATGCTGACCGGCTCCGTGTTGGGAATCATTATTTGGTTCATAGTGCGCTGCGTGTTGACTGGGATCTACACCGTGGATCAGAACGAGCGGGCGGTGAAGACCGTGTTTGGCCGGGCGCAGCGGGTAGACGGTAAGACCACTCTTGACGATCCGATTGCCGAACCGCTGCGGCCCGACGAGAGAAGCCGCTACATCTATCCACAGGTTCGGGTGATTCCACCGGGGGGCCCGTATTTCAAAATGCCTTGGGAGCGGATTTATAAAGTGTCCATCGCCACGACGACGGCGAACATGGCGGTGGATATGGAAGACGCGGCGGCCAACGGCGCCGGTACCCGGCTGGATGCGGTAACCAAAGATCAGTTGAACACCGGTTTGACGGGCCAGATTCGATACCGGGTGAGCGAGGCAAACCTGTACGCTTTGCTTTTCGGAATCAAGCGCCCGATGGTCCACGTGATGGCGTATTTCGTATCCGTGCTGCGCCAGAAGATTGCCAGCTTCGAGGCGAAACCAATTGCCGTGCTCAGTGTAGGTGAAGTTGCCGCTACTGCTCCTCCCGGAGCCGAGGTGATGGGCGTTTCCATCAATGACCTGCGGAAAAATCTGCGTGATCTGAATGAGTTTATGGACCGCGAATGCCAATCGACCGCCGCACGTTATGGTGTGGTGTTCGACGCTTCGCTGATCACGGGTATCGATCCGCCGCTGGAAGTGGAGTCCGCGCTGGCAGCGATCAACACGGCGTACAACCACGTATCGAGCGACATCAGTCTGGCGCACGCGGGTGCCGATCAGAAGATTGTGCAATCCCGGCGCGCGGTGGAAATTGAGACGCTGCGGGCGCAAGCGGAAGTAGAGCCGATCCGAATGATGGCCGCCGAACTGGCCGGGCTGAAGCGGCAAGGGCCGAATGTTCTGGCGGCATACGTGCGAAATGTAAAGCTGACGCTGCGCAGCAAGGCGCATCAAATCTTCCTGGAGGCGCGGTAATGGGCACGGGATTGTTAGCCATCGGTCTGGCGTTTCTGGCGATGCTGATCGCGGAGCCCGTGGTGTTGGCTGTCGGGCGGTTTTTTGGTCTCTACGCCATCGTGGACGAGTGCAGTTGCCGGGTATATGTACTGTTCGGAAAGGTGGTTGGAATGATCTCCGAGCCGGGCTGGCATTTTCTGCCCGCGTCGCTGGGGCCCAGTGCGTTCGTGATTAACCTGCTGGGCAAGTGTTACGTTTTGGACCTGCGGCTGGATCAAGAATATCTGCGCAGCCAGCCGGTAAATTCCGAAGAGGGCGCGCCGATGGGGATCGGGATCTGGTATGAGATGCGGATCAGCGATCCGGTGGCGTTTCTGTTTAAGAACACCGATCCGAGGGGGTCTTTGCGCGCCAATGTGAGCAATGCGACCGTGCGCTGTTTGAGTAATATGCCGCTGGCGGAGATGCTGGAGACGCGGCACAAGATGAGTCAGACGGTGCGGGCTGAGGTATCTGAAAAGTCGCGCGTGTGGGGCTACGAACTGGGCTCCGTATATATAAGGAAAGTACACTTTCGCGATCAGGGGATGATCCGTCAGATTGAAGAGAAGGTGGTGAATCGTTTGCGGCAGGTGACGTCCGCGATCAAGCAGGATGGCGCCAATCAAGTGAGCATCATCACCAGTTCGGCTGAACGCGAGGCGGCGGTGGAGTTTGCGCGGGCGGCGGTGGTAAGGCCGAATATGATTGGTTCCGCGCTGCTTGAGATATCAGGGGATGCCGAAGTGGCGGACGCGCTGTTTGAGATTTTGGAGACGCAGAAGATTCTGGAGGCTAAGTCGCGATTGACGTTGTTCCTGAACGTGGCCGGCGACCGGAGGCTGGCTGATCTGTTGGCATCGGAACCTGCTGCTGATGCCGCGCCTGCGAAGAAGCCGTTGAGTGAGCGGATGCTGGAGAATCCGCCAGTCGATAAAGGGTGATTTGCGTGACGTCCCGCCGTTGCACCTGCCAGTCGGGATCGGAGGCAAGAGCGCTCCAGGCTTGGTCGCGATGGGTGAGGTTTGCAAAGGGAATCAGCAAGGTTGTCTGATCTTCGCAGATGGCGCGGATGCCGTGGCGCGTCAGCAACTCTGCCGGCGGCAGCGAACCTTCGTAGCGGCGTTCTTCGAATATGGCGCCTGGCTCAGCGCTTGGGACTCCGTAGAGCATTACGGTTCCCGGCAGGCTCTCGGCCGCGAATGCGATCAGAAGCAATCCGGGGAACGGCTGCGCAACGAATCCTGCCGCGCCAACGATGCTGAGAAATGTTCTACGTTCCAAGTGACAGTGCGCCTTCCGCTATTCTAGACCTCAATGAGACT
The DNA here is from genome assembly GCA_038230275.1 of Bryobacterales bacterium. Classification (GTDB taxonomy): domain Bacteria; phylum Acidobacteriota; class Terriglobia; order Bryobacterales; family Bryobacteraceae; genus JANXXV01. The sequence goes on along the minus strand of JBBRNO010000043.1, from coordinate 21,021 downwards.
GCTGTTAGTTTTGGCTGTTGCCGTGGCGGCTTCCGCAGCGGACTATCGCGTCCCCGCCGGCACACGAACGGCTAGTACGAATCCGTCTGAGACTGTGCTGCCGGGCGGCCGGCTACTGACATCCACGGGGCAGTTTTTCTATACCGGGCCGGGAACTTTCGGGCTGGCCATGAGCCCGGATGGATTGACGCTGGTGTCGGCCGACGGCGGGCCGAACCGGTTTTCACTGACGGTGCTGCACAGCGTGGAAGGTGCCTGGCAGCGGCAACAGTTCACGGCGCGGAAGAAGGGTGATGCGGATGATGACGGCGATGAGTGGCGCAGTGTGTTCATGGGCCTGGCGTTCGATGGCGAGAATGAGCTCTACGCGGCGGAAGGGAATTCAGGACGGGTGCGGCTGGTGGACCCGCGGACGGGCAAGCGGATTCGCAGCTTCGATTTGAATACTGACGGATTCAAAGACAGCTACTCGGGTGACATGGCGCTGGATCGCGTGCGCGGTCTGTTGTACGTGGTGGATCAGGCGAATTTTCGTGTGGTGACAATTGATCTGCGCAAGCGCAAGGTGGCGGCATCGGTACGCGTGGGCCGCTTGCCGTTCGCCATCGCTCTTTCACCGGATGCGCAACGGGCTTATGTAACGAACATCGGAATGTTCGAATACAAAGCGTTGCCGGGGGCGGATCCGAAGCAGCCCATTGAGACGGGGCTGCCCTTCCCCGCGTTTGGATTTCCATCAAAGGAATCGCGCAAGGGTGTCAAGCGGAAGACGGAGCGGGGCGTGGTGGATGTTCCGGCGCTGGGGGATCCGAACGTTGCCGAATCGAATTCGCTTTGCGTGCTGGACGTGAGCGATGCGGAGAATCCCAAGGTGGTGAAGTTTATCCCTACTGGCCTGCCGTTTGGGAAGCGTAGCGATGGCGGCAGCAGTCCTTCCGGTGTGGCGGCAACGGCGGAGAAGATTTTTGTTTCGAATGCGAACAACGATTCCATTTCAGTTGTCAGTGCGCAGTCTTTGCAAGTGGAGCGCGACATTCCCATTCGCATTCCTGGCCTGGAGCGGTACCGCGGGGTGATGCCGATTGGCCTCAGTTGGCATGAGAAGAACGGATGGCTGCTGGTGGCCGAGGCGGGGATCAACGCGATTGGGATTATCGACGTGCAGAGTGGAAAGGTGTTGGCGCATGTGCCGGCGGGATGGTTTCCGACGCGTGTATTGAGCGAGCGCGATATTGTCTATGCGGCCAATGCCAAAGGGTTCGGCACAGGACCGAACGCCGGGATGGCGAAGAGTTTCCAGGGCGAGATGCGGAGGGGCGCGGTGTCCATGTTCCTGCTGCCGAAGGCGGCGGAGTTTGATGCGCTGAGTGCCCGGGTATACCGCAACAATGGGTTCGCTGAGCCTGCGCCGACTGCGAGACCGCTGCCGGAGCGAATTCGCCATGTGGTTGTCATCGTGAAAGAGAATCGAACGTACGACGATGTATTCGGTGAGGGCGCGCGTTTCGGCCCCTCGGTAACTCCGAATCATCATGAGATGGCACGGCGTTGGGCGATCGGCGACAACTTCTACGCCGATTCCGAAGTGAGCGTGGACGGGCACCACTGGCTGGTTGGTTCGTATCCAAACGCCTGGACCGAGAGTTCGCTGATGGCCGCCTACGGGGGGCAGAAGGATTTTCGCATGCCGACGACTGCGCCGGGACGATTGAGTTATGCGGGGAGCAATTCGTCAGTGCATCCGGAAGAGCTATTGGAAGGCGGCACGCTTTGGCATCACCTGGAACGCAATAAGATTTCGTTTCGCAATTTTGGTGAGGGCTATGAACTGGCGGGCGTGGATGAAGGGGAGGGCTTGAAGCCGACGGGGACGCGCGTGTTGACGAACATGCCGATGCCCGATCTGCTTTACCGGAATACGTCGAGAAACTATCCACAGTTCAATATGAACATTCCGGATCAGTATCGGGCGACGCAGCTGATTGCGGAGTTGAGCCCGATGAAGACGCTGCCGCGATTTCTGTATATCCACCTGCCAAACGATCACATGGCGAAGCCGCGGCCGGGTGATGGCTATCCGACGGGCGCGTCTTATGTGGCGGATAACGATGTTGCGCTGGGCCGGATCATGGAGTTCTTTTCGAAGCGGCCGGAGTGGAAGCGGATGGCTTTGTTCGTGACCGAAGACGACGCGCAGGGCGGAGTGGATCATGTAGATTCGCACCGGACCGTGTTGATGGTGGCGGGGCCTTACGTGAAGAAAGGCTTCGTGCTGCACGAGAATTCCAGCTTCCCAGGATTGTTGAAGACGGTTTTCCGGTTGCTGAAAGTGCCGCCTTTGAATTTGTACGATGCGGCGGCGGCGGACTTGAGCGATGCGTTTACGGAGACTCCGGATTTCACGGTTTACGAAACGAAGCCAGTGGCGAAGGAGATATTCGATCCGGCGAAAGCAAGAGAGCCGAGAGATCCGAAGCCGTCGGTGAAGATGGACGATCCGGCCGTGTTGCGGGAGCAGCACAAGCGATAGTGTGCACAGCTACTTTACGTAAAGGGTAAAAGGGTCGCTTGAGGCGTCCCCGATCTGGAGTCGAAATCCAGAGTTGAAGATACCGCCTTCCGATCGCGCCGGCAGTCGGAATTGGAGTTCTGTGATCCCTTCAACCATCCCAGGCGCGTCCCTGGCATTTAGGACTTCGAGCGAAAGTGGGCCGGGCAAGAATCCCCGGAAGGCAACAGCGGTCAGCAATTGAAAGGAGAACACCGAGACGGGGCGAATAGGGCCGCCGGACGTGATGCCCGCGCCACTGACCCAAACGGTCACGACGGATCCGACAGGCGCAGGATTGGTACCGGAGTTCAGAGTGCCGTCCTGGTTTCGGGCCAAAGCATTCGGTGCGAAATCAATAGGACCGGGAACCGTAAAGATTTGCGGCTGTGAAAGCCGGATTATTAACGCAGGACCTTTCAGGACACCGGCGGTCGTGGCGATTTGTAGGGTTGCCGCCTCTTGTCCGAATACGGAACCGGGCACTACGGCGTTAATTTGGGTGGATCCGGCGAATAGCAGCGGCACTGGAATTCCATCAATCAATACCTGTACCCCGCCTAGTGAAGTCGCAGTTTTACCGCTGGATACTTGAGCCGTCTGTGGTCCAAGCCCGAGTCCATAGAGCGAAATCATTTCGTAAGGCGCGACGGCATTCGAAATTGGCCCTCCAGCGGAGTTGCTGAGGCCAATCAGCGATGGGCCTTGGCCAGGGCTCAGCGTAAGTAGAGATCGCTCGGCTCCCATCGCTGTAACGAGTCCACCCGCACTCACCAAAAGGGCCTGTCCAATCACGCCGTTGGGCACGGTGAAGATATTACTCAAAGAGGATCCGTCAGAAGCCACGGTGGCGAGATAATTCTGCCCCAGAATTGGCATTTCTTTTGGAGCCTTCAGTTTCTCGGCTCTTGACGTACCGTTGATCCAAATGGCGCCTTGCGGATCGGTGGCCAAGGCCGTTACACTGTCCCCAAAATAATTTCCAAGCAGGAGTCGCTTGCCGGATGAGTCTAGTTTCATTACGAATCCGGACAAAGGCACGAATATCGTAACTCCAGGAATCGCAGGAACAATGTTTCCGGGAAGCACCGGAAGGCCCGGGGAGGCTCTTCCGGCAAAGACGATAGCGCCATCGCGATCAAGTGTCATGGTGGCGATTTCGACCCTGGCGGGTGAGGGTGCCGATTTGGACACAGTTATGTAGGTCGCCCAGAGCAGTGTCGAACCATGCGCACTGAATCTCGCCAGGAAACCAGCGGTGGCTTGAGGCGCGGATGAACAGTCGCCACAGCTCGGCCCGAATACCCCTGGAGTCACGGGGAGCCCGCTCGAAGTGGTGGTGCCGGCGATCACAATACTGCCAGCAGCATCGATGGCAACGGCTGACGCAATCGTATATCCCAACGTGTTCGGGCAATCTTTGCAAGCAGTGGGACTGTTTCCAAAGTAGGTCGAGAAGACAAGGGACTTGGATTCCGAGTTGAGCTCAGTTAGGAAAGCATACGTAGCCTTGTATGCCTTGTCACTCGGGGGCGGGGCCCGCTGAAACGCGCCGAACGTAGTCGGGAATTCCGGATCCGATGTTGCTCCAGTGATGTACACATTGCCCGCTTGATCCAATGCGAACGCACGGGCACTCGTGTAGCCTGTCGGCCCTCCCAATTTCGTGGAGAATAAGATGCCTTTCAATTCGGGGTCGAGCTTAACGATAAATGCCGCCGACACTCCCGTTTTCATGAACAAGGGCGACACCAACGGGAAATCATCTGAGTAGGTCGTACCCGCGATCACCAGATTGCCCTTCGCATCAACCGCTGCACCTGCGATCCAATCCGCAACGCCAGCACCAATGGCGGTGCCTCCGAACTCGATGCTCGCGAGCGTCTTGCCTTGCGGATCGATCTTGAGCACGTGGATCTGCGGCTTGCCAGTGGCCTTCACGATGTTGGCGATGATGAATTCATTCCCCGCTGCGTCGACCGCAAGCGCCTGAGTCCTCGCTCCCGCAGGAAGTTCGGGAAAGCTGATCATCGCCTGATAAGAAGTAGCGCCATTTGCAATTAGCGCGGACAGCAGGAGTAATACTATTGAACGGAGGCTCATTCGCTAACTTAGAATAGCGTTGATGGGTCCCAGCCCTTCTTCCACCAGGTGGAACGGGCGGCCGTTCAGCACGAAGTCCATCTTCTTATAGTCGAGCCCAACCTGTTTCAAAATGGTGGATTGCAGATCACTGATGTAGTGCGGTTTATCCACGGCCTGGTAACCGACATCGTCCGTGGCGCCTTCTACGATGCCACCTTTGACGCCCCCGCCGGCTAGCAGCGAAGTGAAGCCCTTGCCGTTGTGATCGCGCCCGGTTGTATTTTGCGACCACGGTGTGCGGCCGAACTCGCTGGTGAATACGACGAGGGTATTCTGCAGCAAGCCCCGCTGCTTCAAGTCGCGTATCAAGCCGGACACTGGTTTATCCACGGCCTGACATAGCGGCGCGTGGCTCTTCATGTCGTCGTGCGCGTCCCACGCTCCGTTACCGCCACCGGCGTGACAGATTTGGATGAAGCGGACGCCGTTCTCAACCAAGCGCCGGGCAAGAAGCAGCTGGCGGCCGAAATCGTCCGTCTCCTTCGTGCCGATCCCATAGAGGTCGCGCACATGCTGTTGCTCAGTGGAGAAGTCCACAATGGCGGGCGCCTTCACCATCATGCTGGCGGCTAATTCGAAGGCCCTTGTGCGGCCTGCAATCTCGCTTTCAAGGGCGTAGTCTTCGCGGAATTGCTTATTGAGGTCGAGCAGCGTTTGCATCTCGCGGTCGCGTTCTTTCCGGTTCGAACTCTTTGGGGGAAGCAGGTTGGGAATCGGGATGTCGCCGGCTTGAAACGGAGTGGCCGAATAGCTGGCGCCCAGGTAGCCGCCGGTCAATTGCACGGGTGACGAAGGCCTGCCGATATTGACGAATGTGGGTAGATTCTTGTTGGCCGTGCCCAGCGCATAGGAAACCCAACTGCCCAGACAGGGATGTTCAAACTGGCGCAGCGGCTTTCCGGTGGCGCCTTCCAACACGGCCGGAAAATGGTTGGTCTGATGACAGAACATGGAACGAACCACGGCGAACTCGTCAATGGTTTCGCCAATATTCGGGAACCAGTCCGACACCGGAATCCCTGATTTTCCGTACGGCTTGAAAGTGCGGAGAATCGGGATCACCGGGCGCTTCATGGGGGCATTGTTGTCGCCGAATCCGATGGCGTCCATGATTTTTCCGGCGTGCTTATTGTCCTTGGGATCGAAGGTATCAATGTGGCTCATGCCACCACAGAGGAAGATGAAGATCACCGATTTTGCAGGTGCAATACCGGGGAGCCGGGCATCTGGAATTTGTCCGTCATCGGCCCAGAGGGAGCCGAGTGCCGCGCCCATGAAACCGGCGGCGGACTGATAGAGAAATCGGCGGCGGGCGATTTTTCCACAGGGATAAAGTCTACTGAGATCACTCATTTTCATCTCACGTAAATGAACTCATCCAGATTGAACAGCAGCCAGGCGAGGCCCTTCATTCGCTGCGGATCATTGCCGATGTAAGTGAGCGCATGGTCGAGCTCCGCATTTGATGGCGCCCGGCCTAACGTGGTTCGGTACGCCATGGTCACAGCGCCGCGCACATCGCCGGTCGATTCTTTCAGAACCTTATCCGCTAAGCGGTCCGATTCCTTTTCGATTAATTCGTTGTTCATGGTGAATAGCGCTTGTGGAGCGGTTACGGTCTGCGTGCGGACCGGGCAGGGAGCACGGCCGTCGTCGACATCGAATGAGGTGAGAAAGTTGTTCATCACATCGGTGCTCGGTATGTAACCGCGGACCAGATAGATGCCGCGGCGGTTGGTTTTGGAATCGAACACGCCATCCTTCGGCAGGAAGATGCTCTGCTTCTTGTCGGGCACCGCGAGTTGAAACGACTTGCCACCGATGGAGAGGTCCAAGTCGCCGGCCGAATAGAGAACCGAGTCCCAGATGGGCTCGGCATCCAGACGCTGCAGGCGGAAGCGCCATAGATACGTGTTACGCGCGTCGATTTTCTGATTCACGGCCAGCTGCGCGGGCTCCGCTTTCGATGCCAGTTGATAGGTATCCGAGGTGACGATGGCGCGGTGCAGCCACTTCATGCTGTAGTTGTGGGCGATGAATTCCGAGGCGAGATAGTCGAGCAATTTCGCATTGGCGGGCTTGCCGCCCAGCGCGCCGAAGTCGCTGGTGACGCGCTGCAAGCCTTCGCCGAAGTGCCATCCCCAGATGCGATTGACGGCCACACGCGCGAAGAGCGGATTCCCTGGAGCAGTCAACCATTCGGTGAATGCTTCGCGACGGCCATCGCGAAAGTCTATTCCGGCGGGCTGGAAGGGAAAGCCGGGTTCGACGGGCTTGTCCTTCTCGGGACGGTTCGGATCCCCGGTGGTGAGGATGTAGCTAGGTTCTTTGAGCAGCGCTTTGTCTTCTTCCACCGTCCAATAGGATGGCAGTTCCGGGATGCGCCCAAGGTCGGCGAGTTCCTTTAGAAGCGCTTCATACTTATCCACTTCCTCTTTCGACATGATCCGCTTGATCTTGGAAGGATCGATGCGGATCACCGGAAAATAGTCGTCGAAGATCTTCTGTTCCGCTGGTGTCCGGTCGCGTTCCTGCTTGCGGACGATTGCCTGCACATCGGAGGTGAGAAGCGCCACGCGCTCATCGAAGAGCTTGGTTCGGTAGTATCCGGTAAGGGTTTCGATGGCCGCTTCGATGGGCGCTTTCTTGCTCTTGTATTCATCTACCTTTTGGCCATTCTCAAAAATGGCGGCTGGTGTTGCGAGCAGCACGTTCTTCAGCACCAGCGGATCGAAGATGGCTTTCATCGAATAGAAATCGGATTGTTTGATGGGGTCGAATTTGTGATCGTGGCATTTGGCGCAACCCACGGTCATGCCCATGAAAGCGGTGGAAATGGTTTCGACGGCGGAGAAGGCTACGTCGCGATCCTTATCGTTCCCGGTGACGGCGGAACGCGCCAGAAAGCCCAGGGCAAAGGTGTCTTCCACGCTGCCCTGTACGCGGGCGCGATGGCCGCCGGGGTTGGTCGCAGTCTCCGGCCGGTAGCGATTACCCAGAATTTGTGCACGAACAAAGCCATCGTAGGGCATGTCGTGATTGAGAGCCGCGATAACCCATTCGCGCCACAGATAAATGCTGGGGGCGGCGGGCATCACCGAACCGTCAAGCCCGTCGAGATCGGCATAGCGGAGTACGTCAAGCCAGTGCCGGGCCCAGCGCACGCCGTGTTGATTATCGGATAGAAGCCGGTCGACTACCTTTTGATATGCGCCGGGCGACTGGTCCTGCAGAAACGCGTCTTGTTCCGCGATGGAGGGCGGAATGCCAATGAGATCGAAGTAGACCCGTCGCAGCAGCGTCAGCTTGTCGGCCTTTCCGGTGGGACGGAGCCCTTTCTCTTTGTATTGCGCACCGATGAAGGCATCGATCGGGTTGGAAGACGTAGTTACGCTGGCGGGAACAGCCGGATGCGTGATGGGTTGCAGCGACCAAAGACGGCTTGCCCGTTTTGCGAACTGTTCGGCGACGGATTCCTTCGGAGCATCGGCTGCGTGAACTATGGCAAGGGAAAGCGCCAGCAGAAATGATTGCCTGAACATATAGGGTTCCAGTTCTACTTTACAACCGCTGCGGCCACCATCTCTATGATTCGGCGGACACCATCGTCGGTGCCGATGGGTCCGTCGCTGAACTGACTGCGGGCGGCCGGCTTCCAGTTGTCGCGAGAACCGTCGTACTTATAGGACTGCGGGAGGCCGGTGACCGCGGGATCGTATTGCGAATCATTTCCGGCCATTTTGTAAATCACCATGTCGAGCGAGGGGATGACGATGACGCCGTATCCGCCGCCTCCGGATTTGAAGAACGCATCTTTTGGCGCGCCGGCAACGTGGCCGTCGGCATTCACTTCAAACATCAGACTGAAGGGCGCGTGCTTCTGATACGGTGATGGCTTGGCGCACTGCTCTACATACTCCGCGGGGACCAACTGTTGTTTGCCCCAGCGGCCTTGGTGCAGCAGCATATAAGTGAACCGCAGCGCGTCCGTGGAGCGCATGGCAATGTCGCCGCCGCCGTGAACATGCGGTATGGTGACGCCGCCGTGATGGATGCCATAACCCCACGCTCCCCAGCCCATTGGCTTGGCGAGCTTTTGATCGATGTAGTCCTGCATCTCCATTCCGGTGACGTGGCGCAAGACGATGGATGCAACGTGGGGAGACAACGAGGCGTACGAGTAACCGCCGCCGGGTTTGATCCAGAGGGGGGATTGCAACGCACTGGTGTCGAGGTCGACGGGGCCTGTAGGCCGAGGCATCGGATCGAGCTTTACGGACGGCTGGAAATTGACGAAGCCGGGGTTAGCGCCTTCGCCGTGCATCCCGGCGGCCATGCTCAACAGTTGTCCGAGTGTGATATCGGCTTTTGCCGGGTCGCTTAGCGGAAAGGCTTCGGGAAGATACCTTTCAGTGAAGACTTTTTGATCGAGACCGTCTGGGATCTGGTCGTGCTTATTCTTCAGCATGACGCCACAGGCGATGCTGGTGAAAGCTTTGCCAACGGAGGCGGTGGTTGGGATTGCCTCGCGATTGCCTTTGCCGTAGTAGCGTTCGTAGACTAACCAGCCATGCCGGACCACCAGCAGGCCGCCGTGCTGGCTGCTACGTTGGGCGTATTCGAAGGCTTGGTCCAGTTTATGGACATCCATGCCGGCGGTCTGGTGGATTTTTGCAGCGTCCTTTAGGGTGCGCCAGCCACCGGCAGAGTCGGGGGGCGGGAAGTAGTCGTCCGCGGCAGTGAGCGGGGACAGCAGTAGGAAGGACGCTAGGGTCAGGCGGAGTCGCATGCGTATATCAGGAACTATATCGCGGTGGCGAAAGGCGGGCAAAGACCGAGCGCTGCCATGTGGCGGATATTTTGGGACAAAATGGCGTATACTGTGGTTATGAGTGTCACTTTGAAGTTCCAAATTGCCATCGGGGATCGCGGATCGAGTCTGGGTTTGAAGACAACGAGCACCAGTAAGCTGATTGAAGAGTTGGAGCGGGGCCTTCCGTTCAAGTCGCTGGAGCGCCTGACGGAGTTGAGCGGCATCGCCGTAACAACCATCATACAGGCCATCGGAATTCCTGAACGGACCCTGGCCCGGCGAAAAACGGCTGGACGTTTGGCTCCCGATGAGTCCGAGAGGTTGCTGCGCATCTCTTCCATCTTCGAAAAGTCGGTTCAACTTTTTGAGGGTGACGTTACGGCGGCCGTCCATTGGATGACGACTCCGAAGAAGGCTTTTGACGGCCGAGCGCCCCTGGATTACTCGCGCACGGAACCGGGAGCACGCGAGGTGGAGAATCTGATTGGACGAATGGAGCACGGCGTCTTTTCGTGAGTGTCCGCGCGTGGCGAATTGTAAAACACAAGTACGCGAAGACAGCCTTTAGCGGAGAAGGCGCCCGCGTTTTCGGGGGGCGCTGGAATAGTCCGGGATTGCCTGTTGTGTATGCTGCCAGTTCGCAGTCGCTGGCCGCTTTGGAAATGCTGGTCCACCTGGAGGCTTACCAGTTGTTGAATCATTATGTGATCGCCGAAGTTGAAATGGACCAGGCCTTGATCACAGAGATCGGCATTGCCAATCTTCCCCGGAACTGGAGAGAAGACCCAGCGCCAGCGAAGGCGCAGGCAATTGGTGACGCATGGCTGCGGGCCGGACGGTCCGCGGTGCTGCGGTTAGCTAGCGCGGTTATTCCTAATGAGACGGTGCTGTTGTTGAATCCGCGGCATGACGATTTTACGAAAATTCGCTTCGGGAAGTTCGAATCGTTTCGGTTTGATCCGCGACTGATCAAGGGGGCTTAGAAGCCCGCTTCGGCAATTACCCCATCCACTCGGGATGCGTGGCGGTGCCGTCGAACTGTGCGGTTGTCTTGAAAGCTTCGAATTTTCCGCTCATCGCCGCCTGCTTTGTCTTGGCCACCAGTGCGGTTAGTTGAGCCGGCGTGAAAGGCTTGAATGTTCGCACTGCTTCGAGTGCCTGATCCAGCCTCTCCATGGAATCGCACCCGTTCATCACCACCGACGTGGGCAAATTGAGGGCATAGTGCAGACACTCGATTGGCGTAACAGCGCCCGTCTTGAACACACTTCCGGACGCAAATGGCTTCATGCCAAGTACGGCGATCCCTTCCTTGACCAGCCTGGGAACTACGTTATGAGCGAAGCTGCGGAAGTGGTAATCCAACACGTTTAATGGCATTTGGCAGGCATCAAAGTGAAAGCCATTCACGGCTGCCACGTCCAGCATGCGGAGATGAACGGCTGGGTCTTTGTGGCCGGTGAAACCGATGTACCTGACCTTGCCCGCTTTCTTTGCGGCCATCACGGCTTCATGCGCACCACCGGCTGCGAAGTAGCGGTCGGGATCTTCCATACGAATGTTTTCATGGAACTGGATCAGGTCCAAAACGTCGACCTGCAATCGCTTCAGCGATTCGTCGATCTGTTCGGCGGCGGCTTTACGGGTGCGCCCGTTGTACTTTGTCATGAGGAAGATGCGCTTGCGGTAGCCATCTTTCAGCGCTTTGCCCATGCAGATTTCGCTGCCGCCGTTGTGATAGTCGCAGGAATTGTCCAGGAATGTGACGCCCCGGTCTACCGCGCTCCGAATGATGCGGATGCCTTCCTTCTCATCCTTTGGCACTCCGATGTGATAGCCACCGAGGCCGAGGGCCGACACGCGCTCGCCGGTGGTCCCAAGCTTACGGTAAATCATGCCATCGGAAGTTGCAGCTTCCAGCGATGCGGCCGCCTGCAGGGCTGCAAGTCCCGCAATGAATTCACGCCTTTGCATGTCGGTTCGTTTCATAAAGTAATCTCTGCCTCCTCCCAATAGAGTATTATTTCGGCGGCGGTTTTGCTTGCTTCCCTCGCCAGGATCACTGGGCATAGAATGTGGTCATGATAGGGATGGTGGGCTTTCGCCGATTTTGTGCCGTTGGGCTTCCGGCCACGCTGCTTGCGATAGCGCAACTTCCAGCCTGTGCGGCTGAGGAACCGAAGTCGCTGGAGCTCTTTGAAAAGCAGGTCAGGCCACTGCTGGCGGGCCGATGCTTCTCCTGCCATGGACCGGCACAGCAGTTCTCGTCGCTACGCGTGGATTCTCGCGAGGCGTTGCTGAAAGGGGGCAATCGGGGACCTGCGGTAATCCCAGGGGATGCCACGCTCAGCTTGCTGGCGAAGGCTATCCGCCACGACGGCCTGAAGATGCCGGTGGGCGCGAAACTGCCCGATAACGAGATTGCCGCGGTAGAAAGGTGGATCAACCAGGGCGCCCCGTGGCCCAAGGACGCAGCGGCGCCATCGACAAAAGGGAATGCGCCGGGCTTTTACGATCGTTTGAAAAAAGAGCACTGGGCCTTCCAGCCTTTGCGCGAGGCGGAACCGCCGAAGACACCAGATGCCGGCCATGCGGTGGACCAGTACATTTTGACGTCACTGCAAAAGGCGGGCTTGAAAGCTTCCGGTCCCGCTGACCGGCGAACGCTGATCCGCCGCCTGAGCCTGGTGGTTACGGGGCTTCCGCCTACACCGCTGGAAGTGGACCTGTTTGTGCGTGACGAGTCTCCAGGCGCTTATGAACGGCTGGTAGACCGGCTATTGGCATCGCCGCATTTCGGTGAACAGTGGGCCAGGCACTGGATGGATGTGATGCGCTTTGCGGAGACTTTTGGCAATGATTGGAATTACGAAAACAAAGGCGCGTGGCTTTACCGCGACTATCTGATTCGAGCTTTCAATCAAGATGTCCCCTACGACCAATTGATTCGCGAGCACTTCGCCGGCGACCTTTTGACCAAGCCGAGAATCAATGCGAAAGAAGGAATCAATGAATCGGTAATCGGAACGGCCTTCCTGCGGTTGGGGGAGCTTGGGCACGATGACTGTATTCGTTTCCGGCAGATTCGAACCGATGTTGTGGACAATCAGATAGACACTTTGGGCAAGGCGTTTCAAGGCCTCACGGTGGCTTGTGCGCGCTGCCATGATCACAAGCTCGACCCCATTCCCACCAGCGACTATTACGCTCTATATGGAGTGCTTACGAGTTCACGCATGGTGATGCGCAATGCGGATGTTCCAGACTTGAATGGCGAAGCCAAGCGGCGCTTGCGTGAGTTGAAGCCGCTGATCCGCGCGGAGTTGGCAAAGTCCTGGAATCAGGAAGCGGGGCTGATTCCGCGCTACCTGATGGCGGCGCATCGTGCGTGGAAAGGGATGCCGTCAAAGCCGGAGGATCTGAAGGATCTTTCGCTGGATCGGATACAGGCTTGGGTCACGCTACTGCAGAAGAACAAGGTAGGGATGGAGGAGCCGCTGTATCCCTGGATAGAATCCGCCGGTTCCGATTTTGCGGCGCAATGGAGCAAGTTGAAAACGAGCTATGCAGTGGAGACGAAATCGCGTTTGGCTTACAACACGGAGCATTTCCGGCCCTTCGGAGACTTGGCGACTGGCGGCTTCGGCGGTTGGCATGCGGATGGAAGTGCGCTGACGGAAGGTCCATCTGCCAGCGGAGAATTCGCCGTAGCCAACAGCGGTGCCGCGGCAGTGACTGGTGTTTATTCGGCGGGCTTATATACCAATGCGCTTTCCGAGCGGTTGAATGCGGCGCTGCGATCTCCACTGGTTCCCAAAGACAAAAAGTTCATCAGTTTGCAGGTAACGGGCGGGAAATTGAGCGCCTGGCGGACCATCCTGGATAACTGCATGCTTAGCGAAGACTACCAGTTGCTGGAAAAAGATTCTCCTCACTGGATCAAGATTCCGAATCGAACGGATCAGCCGGATTTGCCATTCTACGTGGAACTGGTTACGAAATTTGATAATCCACGAATTCCGGATCGTCCCGGCCGGTTGAAGGTTACGCAGGAGCAAATCGATTCTCCGTATTCCTATTTCGGTGTGACTCGCGCCGTGCTCCACGACGTGGATGAAGCTCCGAAAGAAGAACTAGCGCACATGGCGCGGCTGTTTGCAGGGGACTCACCGGCAAACCTGGATGCAGTGGCCGAACGATACGTCTCGGTGGTCCGCCGTTCGATCAATTCGTGGGCGAACGGAAGGGCCGGAGACGACGACGGCCGCTGGATTAGCTGGCTGCTGGAAAACCGGTTGCTCACAAATTCGAACGATTCCAGCGCGCGGCTGCACCAGTTGATTGACGACTATCGCGCGGCCGAAGCGCGCATCAATACTCCGAAGACTTTTAATGGCATGGCCGATCTGGATGCCGGATACAATTTCCCGGTGCTGCCGGCGGGTGACGCCACGCATCCGGGAAAAATTGTTCCCAGAGGGTTTCTGCAGTTGATCACAGGGGGCCAGGAAGGGATCAAGGCATTTGGCAGCGGCCGGCTGGAGGTGGCCGACTGGATTGCCAGCCCCACCAATCCATTGACTGCCCGCGTGATGGCGAACCGGATCTGGCTATACACTTTTGGCCGCGGGATTGTACCCACCGCGGATAACTTCGGCAGCTATGGGGAAAGGCCGTCTCACCCGGAGTTGCTGGATTATTTGGCCGTGCGATTCATGCGGGAGGGCTGGTCCATTAAGAAGCAGGTTCGGTTTCTGGTGGTGTCCCAGACTTTTCAGCAGTTGAGCCGCGATGCCGGAGACGCTACGATCGATCCGCAGAACCGGCTGCTCGCTCACTATCCCGTCCACCGGCTGGAAGCGGAATCGATTCGCGATGCCATTCTGACAGTGTCGGGAAGATTGGATGGCGGGATGTACGGGCCCAGTACGCAGCCTTACCGGGAAGAACCGAAAGACTATCGCAAGCTCTATCAAGGTCCGCTCGATGGCGATGGGCGACGAAGCCTCTATTTGAAGGTGACCCGCCATGAGGGGTCGCGTTTTCTGGAGACCTTCGATTTTCCAAACCCTACGGTGGCGCGTGGAAATCGCGATACCACCAACGTTCCTCCGCAGGCGCTGGCCTTGATGAACGATCCGTTCGTGATCGAACAGGCTGGTGTTTGGGCCGATCATTTGATTGCGGAGCAAGCGCCTACCGCCGAGATGCGACTCGATTCCATGTTCCGCGCCGCGCTGGGACGGCTACCCGATGAAACGGAACGCACCCGGTTCATTGGCTTGATGAAGGAATTGGGGAGTTTGCACAAGGCGCCAGCGGACCAGTTGCTGAAGAACCGTGAAGTGTGGAAAGACATAGCGCATGCCATTTTCAATCTAAAGGAATTCATATACCTGCGATGAAATCAGAATCCAATTCCACAGCAGCGAATTGTCCCGGGTGTGGGGACTCGCCGTTATCGCGCCGTGACGCTTTGAAATATGCGTCAAACGGGTTTGGCCTGCTGGCGCTTTCCGCATTGATGGCCGACAAATCTTACGCCGACCAGATTGTGCAGAAACCGCACTTCGCGCCCAAGGTAAAGAACGTGATCTTTTGCTTTATGCCTGGCGGCGTCTCGCACATTGACACCTTCGATCCGAAACCGAAATTAAACGAACTGGATGGCAAGCCGTTCGATGGCTACTATCAGGTTGGTGCGAAGAAGGAAACGAACCGCAATTGGGTGAAGAGCCCGTGGCAATTCTCGCAGCATGGCAAAGCGGGCGTTTGGATCAGTGAACTTTTCCCGCACCTCTCGAAATGCGCGGACGATCTTACGGTAGTCAGGTCAATGGTGTCGGGCTTTCCATTGCATCCTCGCGGAAATCTGCTGATGCACACGGGGCGCAATACCGGCGGATATCCCAGCCTGGGAAGTTGGGTTAACTACGCGCTGGGGAGTGAGAACAAGAATCTGCCGGGCTATGTGCTGCTTCATGCCGGCGCGGTGCCGCCCGGCGGATTGGAGAACTTCTCGAACGGATTTCTGCCAGGCACTTTTCAGGCTACGGGAATGCAAGCGGATGGAAAGCCGGTGACCAACATTGAGCCGGCCGATCGGGATCCGAAGATACAGCGCGCCAAACTCGACGTGCTGCTTCAGGAAGACCGCCAGTTTCTTACTTCTATCAATAGAGATGACGGCGTGGAGTCCGCGATTCAGAACTACGAGATGGCATACAAAATGCAATCGGTAGTTCCCGACGTTCTGAACCTGGACAAGGAGAGCGAGGCGACCAAGCGTCTTTATGGGTTGGACGCGCCGGACAAGAACAAGCGGCTGTACAGTACGCAATGCCTTCGGGCGCGGCGATTGGTGGAATCCGGAGTTCGCTTTGTAGAGATCACCTGCCCTGAAGTTCACGGCATGAACAACGGAACGTGGGATCAACATTCCGAATTGAAGAAAGGCCACGAAGGAAATGCACTGATCACCGATCAAGGGATTGCGGCGCTGGTGCAGGATCTAAAAGACCGGGGATTGCTGAAGGAGACGCTGGTGGTGTGGGCCACCGAGTTTGGCCGCACGCCGCACGCACCGAAACCGGATGGCCGCGACCATCATGAGACGGCCTTTAGCGTCTGGATGACCGGGGGCGGATTGAAGGGCGGAGTGGTTTACGGCGCAACCGATGAAGTGGGCATGCGTTCGGTGGAAAACATCACCGAGGTTCACGATCTTCACGCCACAATTTTGCAGTTGCTGGGGCTCAACCATAAGAAGCTGATTTACCGGTTCGGCGGACGCGATGTCAGCCTCACCGACGTACACGGACATGTGATTCAAGATATTCTGGTTTAGGAGTTCGCTCTCCGCCCCTCAATGATTCGTTTCAACACAATTCTGCTTAGCGCCGCGTTCCTGAGTTTCGCTGCGTATGCCGCCGACACCAAGTCTGGCATCGATTTCAATCGGGAAATCAGGCCGATCCTGTCCGACAACTGCTTCCAATGCCATGGACCGGACGAGAAGAAGCGCATGGCGGGATTGCGTCTGGACGTCAAGGAAGGCGCGTTTCTGCAAACTCGCCGGGGAGCCGTTATCACGCCGGGTGATGCCGCGAAGAGTCTGCTGTTTCAGCGCATCGATCACGCGGATAAGGCGCGCCGGATGCCGCCCCCTACTTCTGAACGAAGCCTGAACGCGAAGCAGATAGACCTGATCCGCCGTTGGATTGACGGCGGTGCTGTCTGGGAATCGCACTGGGCCTTCGTGGCGCCTAAAAGGCCTGATTTGCCCGTAAGCAAGAATGTAGCGTGGGTGAGGAACCCGATTGACAATTTTGTTCAGGCGCGCCTGGATCGCGAAGGGTTGCAGCCATCCAATGAGACGGACAAAGTCACACTGTTGCGCCGAGTCACCTTTGACCTTACCGGGCTGCCCCCGGCGCAGGCGGAAGTGCGGGCGTTTCTTGCGGACAAGTCGGCTGATGCTTACGAAAAGCAGGTGGACCGGCTGCTGCAATCGCCGCGGTACGGGGAACGGATGGCTATGCAGTGGCTGGACGTTGCGCGTTATGCCGATTCGCACGGCTACCACATCGATAGCCACAGGGACATGTGGCCGTGGCGCGATTGGGTGATCCGGGCGTTCAATCAGAACATGCCGTTTGACCGGTTCACCGTCCTTCAACTAGCTGGCGATTTATTGCCAAATGCCGGTAAGGAAGAAAAACTTGCCACCGGATTTAATCGGAATCACATGATTAACTTCGAGGGTGGCGCCATTCCGGATGAGTACCTGGTGGAGTACGTGGCGGACCGGGCCGAGACCACTTCGACAACTTGGATGGGGTTGACTATGGGCTGCGCCCGTTGCCACAGCCACAAGTACGACCCCATCAGCCACAAAGAGTTCTACCAGTTCTTTGCGTTCTTCAATACCGTCTCCGAGAAGGGCTTGGACGGCCGCGACGGCAATGCTGAGCCACTTCTCAAGCTGCCGACACCGGATCAAGAGGCTCGCGAGAAAGAGTTGGGCGAAGCGATCAAGGCGACCGAAGCCGCGGTGAACGCGCAGCAAGTGAAAGACGCGCAATTGCAATGGCAGGCTACTCTGGCTGGGCACTTGCCGGTGATCAATCATGATGGCTTGACGGCCCATTATGAGTTGGACGGTAGCCTGGCGGACAGCTCAGGCCGCTACCAGCACGGACGGACGTTGAATGGCGATCCGGTGTTTGGGCCGGGACAGGTTGCGCGTTCGGCCGCATTCGACGGGCAAACGCTGGTCACGCTGGGCGACACCGGATCGTTCGATCGCGATGACAAATTTACGATGGCGGCGTGGCTGCGTTACGGTGGCGGGAAGCAGCCCATGCCCATCCTGCAGAAGATTGACGACGCGAAGAGCCGGCGAGGCTACGAACTGCGGTTTGACGAACCGGTCCTGGTAGGAATTCAACGCCGGGCCGCCCGCCTGGTGGTGCGGCTGACGTCGCAATGGCCGGACCAGACGGTGCAAGTTCGCTCCCGCGATCGATTCACGCAGGGCGAATGGACGCACTTCGCCTTTACTTACGACGGGACAGGCAGAGCTTCAGGATTGAAACTGTTCCTGAATGGCAAGCTGCAGCAGACAGACGTCCTCAGCGATGCTCTGTCCGGATCCATTCGGACCGCGGCGGAGCTGCAGATTGGGGCGAAGGAGCCAGACGCCAAAACATTTACCGGATCCATGGATGACCTCCGTTTCTATAGCCGGGTGCTGCCACCGCAGGAACTGGAATACATTGGCGTTCACTATCCAATTCAAGCGATACTTTCCGGCGTTGGCGGCAAGCCGACCGAAGCGGAGGAGGAGCGTCTGCGGGACTATTACCTGCGTAATATTGCGCCCGAGTCCATGCAAAAGCAGTACGCCAATCTTGCCGTGCTGCGGGAGCAGGCGCAGCAACTGAAGAAGGCGATTCTCACAACGATGGTGATGGGGGAAATGGAAAAGCCGCGAGACACTTTCGTGTTAGGGCGCGGTGACTATCGAAATCATACTGAAAAAGTGACGCCTGGGGTGCCAGCCGTATTGCCGCCACTTCCCAGTACCGATGGTGCGCCGCCTAATCGTTTGACGCTGGCCAAATGGCTGGTAGATCCATCGCATCCGCTGACGTCCCGCGTGGCAGTGAATCGATACTGGCAACTCTTTTTCGGATTGGGCTTAGTGAAGACAGCCGAGAACTTCGGATCGCAAGGGGAAACTCCGTCAAATCCGGAATTGCTGGATTGGCTTGCTACGGAGTTTATCCGCACGAAGTGGGATGTAAAGGCGATGCAACGGTTGATAGTCACGTCCGCAACGTACAGGCAATCTTCGCGCGTCACCCCTGAGCTGTTGGAGAAAGATCCTGAGAACCGGCTGCTGGCGCGCGGTCCGCGTTTCCGTCTGCAGGCTGAGATGCTTAGAGACAATGCCCTTGCTGTGAGCGGGCTGCTTGATCCCGAAATCGGCGGCGCGAGCGTGTTCCCCTATCAACCGGCGGGACTGTGGGACGACCTGGCGTATGGTGATGGATTTACCGCGCAGACTTATGCGCAGAGCAAGGGGAAAGACTTGTACCGGCGAAGTATGTACACCTTCGGGAAGCGTTCGGTCCCGCCGGCGCAGATGCTGACGTTTGACGCGCCGGATCGGGAAAAATGCACGGTACGCCGGACCGTGACCAATACGCCGCTGCAGGCGTTGGTGCTACTGAATGACCCGACGTATTTGGAATCCGCACGCGTGTTGGCGCAGCGTGTGCTAAGGGAAGCCGGCCGCGATCCAGCCAAACGTGCGGCCCTGACGTTCGAACTGGCGACGGCGCGGACGCCTGAGAAAAAAGAATTGGCGGTCTTGGAGCGATTTGCCAAAGACCAGTTTGCAACCTATTCGCGGGACCACAAGGCCGCGGAGAACCTGCTGAAGACGGGCCAATCGCCGGTGGATTCCAAACTCGATCCGGTGGAGCTTGCTACATGGACTACGGTGGCAAGCGCCATCCTCAACCTGGACGAGACGGTGACAAAAGAGTAATTTATGATTGACCTGACATCGACACGCCGCCAATTTTTCAGCCGTACCAGCACCGGCATTGGCATTGCCGCACTGGGGGCGATGTTGGAGAAAAGCGGCCTCTCCGCAATGCTGCCGGGCATTCCGCACTTCCCGCCTACGGCGAAGCGGGTGATCTTTCTTCATCAGTCGGGCGGTCCGTCCCAGTTGGATCTGTTTGACTACAAGCCACACTTGCGCAAGTTTCAGGGTTCGGAACTGCCGGCTTCGATCCGGATGGGGCAACGGATTACCGGCATGACCTCAGGCCAGAGTTCATTGCCTGTGGCTGCGCCGACTTTTCAATTCAAGCAGCACGGGCAATCGGGCGCATGGGTCAGCGAATTGATGCCACATACGGCGAAGATCGTGGACGACTTGACGATTGTCAAGACGATGAATACGGACGCTATCAATCATGATCCGGCGATCACATTTATCCAGACCGGGAGCCAGCAACCGGGACGGCCCAGCCTGGGCGCGTGGGTAAGCTATGGTTTGGGCAGCGAGAATGAGAACATGCCTGCGTTTGTGGTACTGCTCTCACAGGCGCATGCGATCAATACCGATCAGCCGTTGTTCTCGCGCTTGTGGAGCAGCGGCTTCCTGCCTTCCAGCCATCAGGGCGTGCGCTTCCGCGCCGGCAGCGATCCGGTGCTTTATCTGGCTGACCCGGACGGTATCTCCCGCTCGACACGCCGCCGCATGTTGGACAGCATCGGCGAGTTGAACAAGATGCATGGCAAGATCTATGGCGATCCGGAGATTGACACCCGCATCAGTCAGTATGAAATGGCGTACCGGATGCAGACTTCGGTGCCCGATTTGATGGATCTGTCGAAGGAGTCGGAAAGCACGTTTGCGATGTACGGCCCGGAATCCCGCAAGCCTGGTACCTACGCGGCAAATTGTCTGCTGGCCCGACGGCTGGTGGAACGGAATGTACGCTTCGTGCAGCTCTATCATCGTGGCTGGGATCAACACAACGATCTGCCCCGTGACTTGGCCCTGCAGAGCAAAGGCACCGATCAGCCGACCGCCGCCCTGATCACCGATCTGAAACAGCGCGGCCTGCTGGACGACACGCTAGTGGTGTGGGGTGGAGAATTTGGGCGCACCGTTTACTGCCAAGGGAAGTTGACCGAATCAAACTACGGGCGGGATCATCATCCGCGATGCTTCACTATGTGGACCGCGGGCGGCGGAATGAAACGCGGACAGGTGGTGGGCGAAACGGATGATTATAGCTACAACATCGTTTCCGACCCGGTTCACATTCACGATATGCAAGCGACTATTCTGCATTGCCTTGGTGTGGACCATACGCGCTTGACCTTCCAGTTTCAAGGCCGCCGATTCCGGCTGACCGACGTGCGTGGGGAAGTGATGAAGAAGATGCTGGCTTGATTCACTCCATCCGCATTCCGCCGTTGATTTCGA
>JBBRNO010000042.1:0-43761 GCA_038230275.1 Bryobacterales bacterium | reverse complement strand
TAGAATGGCGCAGCCAGCATTTGTTTCGCAAAGTACTCTACTATGAAAAGAAGAATGGAGATCGACCCGCCTCGATTTTCGTTCGTGAGGATTCCGGCTCAACTGTTGATTTTTTCACGCCTTCTGACGGTCGCGGCTCGGTTTACTCACAGGGTGTTTCATTCGGCGTCACGCCTGATGCCCTACTGAGCCGCGCGCGTGAGCAAGCGGTGGATGAACAACCGAATCCCGAATATTTCCAATAATCCAGCAGTTACGAACTCTTGCTTTGACTTCTCGCGGCCGCGGTGGCCAGTTCGTCGCAGCGATTGTTATCGGCGTGGGAGGCGTGGCCCTTCGTCCAGGTCCACTTCGTGGTGTGTCGATCGTTCTGAAAATCGAGCTCCTGCCAGAGGTCTTTATTCAGCACCGGAGACTTGTCGGCCTTGCGCCATCCGTTCCGCTTCCAGCCGAGGATCCACTTGGTGATTCCGTTCTTGACGTACTCGGAATCGGTGACAATCTCCACCTCACAGGTTTCCTTCAAAGCCGCCAAGCCACGCACGGCCGCCGTCAACTCCATGCGGTTGTTGGTGGTCTGCGGCTCGGCGCCCCACATTTCTTTATCAAGCTGGCCAAAGCGCAGAACGCAGGCCCAGCCACCAGGGCCGGGGTTTCCAATGCAGGCCCCGTCGGTAATCAGTTGAACTTTTTTCATGCGGAGATCGATTCTAATTCGCGGCTGAAGAAGGCGTCGACGCTATCGAGAATCTCGGCGGCTTCCTTCAACCGGTAAATTTCCACGCGCAGTTTGGAACCATTGCGCACGCCGTGCGTGAAGTAGGTGGCGAACTGTTTCATCTTGCCCACTGCGTCCGGCTCATCGCGCAAGGCAAGCATGTTGTAGTAGGTCTTCATCAGCTCAAAGCGATCGTGCTCCACCGGTTCATAGAAAGTTCCGGTGGCCAGATACTCGGAAATTTGGCGGAAAATCCAGGGATTGGAAGATGCTGCACGGCCCACCATCACGGCATCGCAATGGGTTTCCTCAATCATGCGCACCGCGTCGGCCGGGGTAATAATATCGCCGTTGCCAATCACTGGAATTTTCACCGCGGCCTTCACTTCGGCAATGCGCGACCAGTCGGACTTGCCGGAGTAGCCTTGTTCCCGCGTGCGCGGATGTAGCGCCACCGCCTGCAAGCCGCAATCCTCAGCCAGTTGCGCCATCTTCACGGCTACCAGTTCATGATCGTTCCAGCCGGCGCGAAACTTGCAGGTGAACGGAACCTTGATGGCCTTGCGAACGGTGGTGAGAATCTCCTCGACCAGCGGCAAATCCCGCAGCAGTCCGGAACCGCCATTGCACTTCACCACTTTGTTCACCGGGCAGCCGAAGTTGATATCGACGATATCGAAGCCGACGTCTTCGCACACGCGCGCGGCCTCGGCCATCACCTGCGGGTCGGACCCGAAAAGCTGCGCGGAAATGGGATGTTCATCGGGGTCGAATTCCAGATACTTCATGCTGCGTGTTTGCTTCCGCGCCGCTTTAACAACGCCGTGAGAACTGGTAAACTCCGTCATGATGAGGCCGCAACCGCCTTGGCTGCGGATGAGGCGGCGAAAAACGGTATCAGTTACTCCGGCCATGGGAGCAAGCACGGTAGCGGGCGAAATCTCTACGGGACCGATATGGAACCGTGCGGGAAACTGCGGCATTATTTCATTCTAACGTGTGCGGCCAGAGGCTTGAAACCAAGAGGAGTTGCGCCGCGTTTAGTAATAGGAGAGGTGTTATGAAATCCGTCGTGACCTTTATATTGGGCGCCGTGCTTGCGGGCGGCGTCGCGTATTTCGCGATGCGAAAACCGGCCGAACCCGTGGTTCCCACGGCCGCCCCGGTAGCCTCTGTTGCACCGGCCGCTCCGGCGGAAGCAGCGCCTCCAGAACCAATTCGCGAACCGGAACCGGTACGTCGCGCAGAACCGGCATCGCACCCGAAGCAGTCTGCGATGCCGAAAAAACTTCGTGCTTCCTCCACGGTTGCCGCTTCGCTGCCGCCTTCGAATTCGCCGGCCGTGAACCCGGCTCCAGCCGTTCAGGAACCAGTTGCCGCTCCGCAGTCCGCGCCGCCTCCGCCGCCGGTTGCCGTGGAACGGCCGAGGATGGAAGAACGTCAGCCGGAACCGCCTCCGCGCGTTCCCAGAACCGTGACGTTGCCCGCGGGGACGCTGCTCAGCGTTCGCATTGATGAGACTCTCTCCAGCGAACGGAGTCAAGCCGGAGATTCCTTCCGCGCCGTGCTGGAGCAACCACTGACGGTCGATGGTCTGGTGGTGGCCGAGCGTGGAGCGCGCGTGGTGGGCCGCGTTGTCGATTCCGACCGCGCCGGACGAGTGAAAGGCGTGGCCCTGTTGACGCTGGAACTGACGCAACTTAGCACGTCCGACGGACAGAAAGTAAAAATACAGACCGAAACCTTTAATAAACACGGCGATACCAGCAGGAAAGCCGATGGAGCAAAAATTGGAGCCGCTGCCGCGATCGGCGCGGCGATTGGCGCAATCGCCGGGGGCGGGAAGGGCGCGGCCATTGGCGCAGGAGCCGGCGGCGCGGCGGGAGCCGGCGGTGTGATGGCCACGCGAGGTAAAGCGGCCGAAGTGCCGGTGGAAACGAAACTCAGCTTCCATTTGCGCGACGCAATCAGCCTGACCGAAAGGCTGCGATGATAAGATTTTCTGATGGCAAGGGTATTCATTTGCTTTGCGCCGGAAGACGCAGGTTTTGTCAATCTGCTGAAACGATTGCTTCGGTTTCATCATCTTGACACCTTTAGCAACGGCAACACCGAACCACCGGACGGCATTGACGATGCCTGGCTGGATCCGTCGATTCTGCAAGCTGAAGTGTTTCTAATGGTGCTGTCCAAGAACATTGTTGGCTCCGATTGGGCGCGGCAGGAATTGGATACGTTTCTAATAGGCGGCGGGAAAGTTGTCGGATTGGCGCTAGACAATACCGAGCCATCCCTGATTTCGCAGTCTCTGCAACCGCAATCGATCTTAAATTTTCATGCCGACCTGGCAGCGGGATTTGAAGCGCTCTTCGCGGAACTTGGCTCCGTTTTCCTGGAAGTGGGCCGGGAAGGGCCGGTGAGGGATCGCCGCGCAACGGGCGACCGCAGGCGTTCCAGTACCGCGGTGAGATTGCGTGAGGGCTTCTTGAAGGCCTATAAGCGGGGGCAGCCACACGAGGCGGAATATTCTCGAATCCCCAGAAGCGATGAGAACCGTGGTGTGCTGTATAGAACCTTATTGGAAGAGGCGAGGCGCTACAGCTATTCCGATCGCGCCAGCGGATTGGCGAAGGGTCCGGAGCAGATATTGCCGTAAATTTAATAGAAGATATCGCTCATGCGATTGAGCAGAACAATCGTGTGGAGGGGCTGCAAAGGCGTACCGTCTAAGTGATTTTCGTTTTGTTGAATTTCACCTCCGTCTTGAAGGCCTCCAGCGTGTTATAGACAATGGGACAGTAACAGGCGCGGTCTTTCATTTCCCACATGCGGCTGACCAGTGAGCCTTCGCCGCGGACCAGGTGCGGAAAATTTTCGCAATTATGCGGCCGGGCTTCATAGATGGAGCACAAATTCCCATCCAGGAAGATGCACCCGCCTTCATTTCGCTTGAGAATGAACCCTTCGTCTTCGCTGATTTCGGTATAGTCCCGCTTGAACTGGCTGATATTCACACGGAGAAATTTGGCGAGTTTTTCCATATCCCGCGCGGCGAGTTTCACGGTGGCTTCGCGGCAACAATTCGCACAGGCGGTGCAATCGATTTGCGCTTCGACATCGAGCGCAATGTGCCGGAATTTTCGTTCCACAAAGTTGTGCCGCTTCAGGTGCTTGCGGAAACGCTCATTCTCGTCGCGCATTTTTTCACCCGCGCGGCGAATCTGCACCAGATCAGTCAGCATACTTAAAGCTTAGTATGGAACGGTATGGAAACTGATTCGATAGACCGGAGCGGGCGGCTTTATCTGGCGCTTTGCAGTGTGGTTTTCCTGCTTTGTGCCGGGTTGCTGGTCTATTCCCAAACCGCCGCTTTCGCCTGGGATGAGGGCTTTCACATGCTGGCCGCGCAGTTGATCAAGGCCGGAAAAAAACCGTACCTAGATTTCGTTTTCTCGCAGACCCCGCTGAATGCCTACTGGAATGCCGGTTGGATGTGGGCATTCGGCGAGAGTTGGCGTACGGTTCATGCAGTGGCCGCAATATGCACGTCCGGCGCGGTTATGTTGATGGCCGATTTCGTTTACCGCTATTTCCCAATCCCTCGCTGGCGGTTTGCGGCAGCTGTAGCGGCCGCCTGCGCCATCGGTATGAATGTGTTGGTGGTGGATTTCGGCACCATCGGGCAGGCGTACGGATTCTGCCTGCTGCTGATTGCCGCCGCGTTTCGAGTATCGCTGTGGGCGGTGGGGCGGGAAAGCGCACTGCCCGCTATGTTTGCCGGGGTATTGGCCGGCGCGGCGGCAGCGGCGTCGCTACTTACGGCCCCAGTGGCCCCGGTGCTGGTGCTTTGGATATTGGTCTGCAATCGCGTTGGCAGCCGCTGGACGAAAGCTGCCGGCTTTGCGGCGGGAGTGGCGGCGGCGTTCCTGCCATTACTCCGTTTGCTGATGGAATCCCCGAGGCAGGTGTTCTTCGGCGTCATCGAATACAACTTTCGCTATCGCGGAGTGCAATGGGAGAATGCGACCAGCCAAAACATCGGCGTAATGCTCTCCTGGATCGATTCGTCTCACGCCTTGCTCTTGGGGCTGCTGGCGATAGCCGGGCTGGTGTTCATTCGCTTCCATAGCGAATGCGCGGCCACGGCACGCGCGGAATTCTACCTGTGCGGCTGGATCGCGCTGGCGTTGGGCCTGCATATTTCCACCGCGCATCCCACCTTCCAGCGATACTACCTGCTGACAGTGCCGTTTCTTTCCATCCTGGCCGTGGTTGGCCTGTATTGGATTACGGCGCGGATGTTTGATCCCGACCGGCCCTACCCCGCGGTCCTGCTCTTTATTGCGCTGCTCTGCTGTGGGCTGGCGAAATCACTGTATGAAGAAAAGGATGACTGGCGATGGGCGCAGATGGATGAGATCGCCAGACAAGTGAAGCTGGTGACGCCCCCTGGAGGCGCGTTGCTGGCGGATGAGCATATCTACTTCCTTACCGGGCTGCGGCCGCCATCGGGAATGGAACTGGTGGATTCTCACAAGCTGGAATTCGACGCCGCGCGGTCGAAATTTCTGCATGTAATCTCCTTCGCGGAGGTGAAACGCAGGATTCAGGCTGGCCTGTTTCAAACGGTCCAGGTTTGCGAGGACGGGATGAACGTGGGGGACCTGGACCTGAAGAAGCTCTTCGTCCACCAAGTGGATGTGGAGGATTGCACGGTGTATTGGGAAAGAGCCCCGCGTTAGACTCCGGATTTTTCGGTCTTAATGTACTTGACTCCGGAGCGTGATTCAAACATAACCACACCATGGCAGGCAAAACACACCGAGGGACTGCTAAGGCTTTCGTAACCGAAGAGAACTGCCATCTGTACCTTGAAGCTGCGCGTTAGCCGGCGGGTGTCCCTGCGTTTCCCATGTGTTACCATGAGGGCGCTAGTGCCACAAAATGATAAAAGAATCGTTGGGCAGAGAGGTAAAGCTAACCAAGGTGTTGAGTTCTTCGGAATCAACAACCATCCAGGAGGCACCTCTTTTCGTTAACCACACGCAAGTATCGTTTCATAAGGGTGATGTCTTTATCGACTTGGGCGTCATCCCCGTAGACGATTTACTGTCTTTGGGGAAATCCGAAGGACTGGTTAGGTTTTTGGTTGTACAGCGGCTGGCGATGTCAACTGAGACCCTTCGGGACCTCAGATTCCAGATAAATAACATTGAAGGAAGTTTGAAGGAATCGGGTTATGACATTAGCCAGAAATCAGCTGCGAGTGAAGAACCCACACCTGTCGTACGGTCATCGCCGAAGACAGCAAGAAAGTGATATCCGGCCTGCTGAGGGTAATATCTCCTTCAATGAAGCCACTACTTCACCAGATAGCATTGATCTTGGCGTGACCTTGGATTCAGGCCTCAATAGCGCATACACGCTTCGATGGGGCCGCGCAACACAGGAGCACTTCACGCGCTTGGTTGCCGAAGTTCCCGGCATTGAGGTAGATCCTAAAATTCAAGGTGGCGCTCCGGTTATTAGGGGTACAAGAATTCCCGTCTACATGATTTTGGATTCCATTGAGATGTACGGAAGTTTGATTCAAGCCCAAAAATCCTATCCGACGCTGACGACGGAGCAGATCAAAGATGCTGTTTATTTCGCCAGATTGGTTCTGGAGTCGCCAGTTGTCGTCGCCCCATCTACGGCTACTCTTTGACGAATCTGTGACTGATCGGCTAGCTGAGTGTATTCGGCTGCTTGTTCCATCAGCCGAATACGTCAGAGAATTGCAAATTAAGGGATGTACCGATGACGGCGTAATGAAGTATGCACAAGAGCACTCCAGGATCGTAGTGGCGATTGATGGAGACTTCAATGAATCAAGATATCCGCTCGGAACCCACCTGGGAATAATTCGCTTCGACATGAAGCGTACCACCGCCGAAGAGCAGTGCAAGAAATTCAAAACATTCTATCAGTCCGGTCGAAGAAGGTCATCGCTTCGGGGATTTACGTACCTTACCTCAGAGCAGATAGAAATACGACACGAGAACAAGCCACCCATATTTCTAGTGCGGCGCAGGAATAGCGGCAGTCGACAGCGCTAATCGCCGGGCGAAGTTAGGTTCAGGCGGACCGTCGACGCTGGTCACCGTTCCCTAGAAATTATGGCCTATGAGCGAAGCTCGCAGCCCGCTGGCGAACAGTAGGGCAATCGCCCAGGTTAGTTTATTCATGGTAGGCGGGTCCTTTGATTTCCTATCGGGCGTCGCTGTTCACGGAGGGGGAATCCCAGTCGTCGGCCGTGCTGATGTTGGCGGAGATTTCCACAGCCGTCTTGGCTGGCTTTACCCGAACGGGATGGGCCGCGTTCAGGAAGGTAGCCGCGATCATCACGCCCATGCCCAGTAAGATTGCCGCTTTCGATTTCTGCAATTGCTTCATGCTTGTCCTCATTTGTATTTGCGAGGACCAGCTTGCAGCAAATCGAGCCGCGGCAGGAAGTTACGGCGGAGTGACGCGGGGTTATGCCAGGGGTTAGCTGTTGATTCTAAAGAGCGTTACACAGGGTTAGCGGGAGGCGCCGGCGGTTGATAGAAGCCTAGACCGTCCCCGGAAAGTTGTTTGGTGGCGAACATAATCTGGCCCGTGTGCTGCTGGAAATGCCCCACCACCTGATAGATCGCCTCCAGCACGGAGACGGTGCCGCTCTGCGGAGTGATGCGTTCCAATAGCCGTGCAGAGCTGAGGCCGCCGATGATTTCCATCGCTTCATTCATGGTCTTCCTGATGTGGGAAGACAGTTGGCCGGCGGTACGCCCTTCGGTTGTGGAAAACTCCAGATCCCGCTTGCGGACGTCTGGCACGCCGCCGATTCCGGCGATGATCCACTGCCGGACGTTGCCCTCCAAATGGAGCACCAGATTCCCGATGGTGTTCTCGTGGCTGCCATTGCGAGCCCAAATCAAATCATCGCCCAACTTACTGATACATGTCTCGATGTGCCCGGTCATCTGCTCCAGCTTCTTGGTGGAGTGGCTAAGGAACAACGATGCCAATTCGGATTCCATAAGGACAGTTTACCCTTGTAGCTCCCGCTCAATCTCAAACAGGCGGTTGTATTTCGCCAGCCGTTCCGACCGGGTGATGGAGCCGACCTTGATCTGTCCGGCACCGGAGGCTGTGGCCAGATCCGCCAGAAAGTCGTCTTCGGTTTCACCGGACCGGGCAGAGACTACCGCCGCGAATCCTGCGTCCCGTGCACGGTCCACCACGGCAAAGGTTTCGGTAAGCGTCCCAATCTGGTTCATCTTTACCAGCACTGCATTCCCGGCCCCGGTGCCGATTCCGCGCTCCAGTCTTTCCAGATTCGTGGTGAACAGATCGTCGCCCACCAGCTGCACGGATTTCCCCAGCCGAGCAGTCAGCAATTGCCAGCCGGCCCAGTCGTCCTCGGCTAACCCGTCTTCAATGGAGATTACGGGGTAGCGAGCACTCCAGCCGGCCAGCAAATCAACCATCCCGGCGGCAGTCAAGGTCCGGTCTTCGGTCTGAAGGTGGTAAGCGTCTCCGGTGAAGAAATGGGACGACGCAACGTCAATCGCAATGGAGACGTCGGCGCCAGGCCGAAACCCCGCGAGTTCAATGGCACTGGTAAGGTATTCCAACGCTCTCTCATTGGATGCAAGCCGGGGTCCCCAGCCCCCTTCGTCCGCGACTCCGGTGAGAATGCAACCGGCTTCTTCCAGGACAATTCTGGCGGCGCGGTGAATGGCGGCGATGGCCTCAATCTGCCGTCCGTATTCCTGGATGCCGTTTGGGACGACGAGGAAGTCCTGAAACTCGATGTTCCGCCCGGCGTGCAGTCCGCCAGAGAGGATGTTCACCATGGGGACGGGCAATTTGGGAACGCGCCGGCCCGCCAGGTACCGCCACAACGGGATTCGCTCCGCCAGGGCAGCCGCGCGCGCCGCGGCGCAAGATACCGCCAGGATCGCATTGGCCCCGAGGCTGGCTTTGTTTGGAGACGGGTCTAGTTCCAGCATTCGCGCGTCGGCCTCAGCGGGAAGCAGTCCCGCCAGCGCCGGAGCAATCACTTGATTCACATTGCCGACCGCGCGCAGCACCCCTTTCCCGGCGTAGCGATTTGGATCGCCATCGCGAAGCTCCACTGCTTCATGCCGTCCGGTGGAAGCGCCCGATGGGGCATGCGCTTTGGCCGCGATTCCGTTTGAGAGCGTGCAGCGGGCGGCCACGGTGGGGTTACCGCGCGAATCGAGAATCTCCCAGGCGAAGATCTGCTGAATGTGAAAGGCCATCATTTGAGTTTCGCAAAACGCGCGGCGGGAATTGAGAGATAATCGGAGCATTCATGACTAAGCCGTCTGATTGGATTCCGCTCTACTGGCCCGATGAATCGGCGTCCTTCGAGTGGTTGAAGGGTTCTCCGGTGAATTGCTTGGTGGGGGAAAGAACAACCGGAGACATGGCGAAGCGGTCCGGGTTGGACGCGGTTTCCATCAGCGCGTTGGAATCCGGCGTCACGCTGATCCGCAAGGCAAAATGGCCCAAGGTGCCGGTGACGGGACGCGGTAAATCACGCGGTGTGGCCACTGGCCCGACGGGCGCGCCGTGGGTGGATTCCAACGGCTGGATTTCATCTTTGACTCACGCGAGGGCGTCCGGGAAAACACCGGAGAAGCCGATTTGGATTGTCGCCGACCCTCCCAAAGATTCCGGCATGGTGCGCGGCGAGGCGTACGCACTGGCGGTGGCGGACGCCGCCGCTTATGGATCGCGATGGCTTATTTCATTGGATGCCCAGTTGCGCAAAGGGCTATCGACGGGAAATGCCGAGGCGCTTTCTACCTGGAAGAACATCAGCGAGGCAGTGCAGTTCTTCGAACGGAACAAGACGTGGCACAGATACCAAACAGTGGCGAAGTTCGGTGTGCTTTCCGATTTTGCCGGGCCCAATGAGTTCCTGGGCGGCGAAGTGCTGAACCTTTGCAACCGCCGCTATTTGCCGTATCGGATTCTGGATCCAGCCGTTGCCGATGCGAAATCGGTGCAGGGTTTGAAGGCAATTCTTTTGGTGCAACAGCGCGAGCCGGACCCGCGCTTGCAGGCTGTGTTGGGCGAATTCTTGATGGGCGGCGGATTGGTGATTGCGCCGGCAAGCCTGGCGCATATGGCTTCGGCAATGAAGGCCGCGGGCAGTTTTGAAAACAGCTACGATTATTTTTCCCACGGCGAGGGCCGCGTGGCGATTGCGCGCAAGCTGTGGACGGACCCGTATCAAGTGGCCAGCGACGCCCATTTGATGATGAGCCGGCGGCACGATGTGATCCGATTGTGGAATGCCGGCTCTACCAATGCGCGCTACACCCGTGGGCCCAACGGAGCGGGGCTGGTACAGATTGTGAATTACGCAACGCGCGCGTTTGGGCATCCGGTCAGTTTGTATGTCGCCCATCCGTATCGATCCGCGAAGTTGTTGGGGCTGTCCGGCCAGGCGCCCGAGACGTTGTCGATCACGCCAAGAGGGGAAGGCGTGGAAGTGAATCTACCGCCGTTCCCCGTATACGCTGCAATTGAGTTTGGAGACTAACCATGCATCAGTGCCCTGGATATACCCGCAGACAATGGATGTCCGCCGTGACGGCAACTGCCGGAGCGCTCGCGGGCGCACGGCCATCGTTGGGCGCCGCCCCGCCTACAGCGCCCGTGGCGATTGCCCGCTGCAATAGCTATGGCAAGGAACTGGTTCCGCTGATGGAGAAGATGTTCGACCAACTGGGCGGGCTTCGCCGGATGGTGGCAGGGAAGACGGTGGCGATCAAGATCAACCTCACCGGGTCTCCGAATCAGCGAATGGGCTATCGCCCGGCGGAACTGGCGCATTGGACGCACCCCGCCGTGATTGGGACCACCATCGCACTAATGGGCAAAGCGGGGGCCACGCGCATTCGCCTGCTGGAAAGCCCATGGAATAACGCCGATCCGCTGGAAGAATACATGATGGAAGGCAACTGGGACCCCAGCAGCCTGCTGAATGCCGCCGCCCATGTGGAGATGGAGAATACGAATTACCTGGGTAATGCGAAAAAGTATTCCGTGTTCACGCCGCCCAACGGCGGACATATGTTCAAGCAGTATTACCTGAACCATTCGTATGAAGATTGCGATGTATTCGTCTCCATCGCGAAGATGAAGGACCATGCGACGGCCGGGATCACGCTGTCAATGAAGAACTGCTTCGGCATCACGCCCTGCACAATTTACGGCGACGGTGCCGGACGCGACGAACCAAGCATTAAGCCGTCCGGCGGGCGCGGATCCGTGATTCACAGCGGCTCGCGGGCGCCGTCGAAAATTGCGCCTGCCGAGAACGATCCGAAGTGTCCGCGCGACGGCGGGTATCGAGTGCCAAGAGTGGTGGCGGATCTGATTTCCGCTCGGCCTATCCATCTGGCGATCATCGATGGCATTGAATCCATGGCGGGTGGAGAAGGCCCGTGGATCGGCGGCGTGGTTCCAGTGAGCCCTGGCGTTTTGCTGATGGGAACCAACTGCGTGACCACCGATGCGGTGTCCGCTGCCGTGATGGGGTACGACCCGATGGCCGACCGCGGCCGCGCACCGTTTGAGACCAGCGATAGTACGCTGCGCCTGGCGGAATTGCACGGCGTGGGCACGCGGGATCTGAAACGAATAGAAGTGATTGGAACGTCGATCAGCGATGCGAAGTTCGACTTCAGGACGCGGCGCAGAGCCTAGGGTAAGCAGGCGCCGACCAGGACATCCACTCTGCCGCCGAAGTGAACCAGAGGTCTGGATTCCACAACCGGCAGCCCAGCAGCTTGCAACAGATCCTGTTCCAGTTTCACCACCGTCGCGCGCTGCAACTTCCAGGGCGGATGTTCCACGTCGGCTTTTAAGAGTCGTTTGCCCCGGTGCGCGAACAAACTGTATCGCGCGGTCAGGAATAAGTCCAACTCGCTGGGCTGCTCTATGATGTCCCCGATGATCACTTCTACATCGCAACGGCCCAGCGCGCTGAAACGGCGCCGGCTGGAATATCGTGCGGTTTTTCCGTCGCACTCCACGCGCATCCGCGCCCAGAAATAGGGAAGCGCATAGGCAGCGCGTGCGCCGATCACCGCCGGCAAACGCGCCGCATCGAGCGAGAAAAACCAGACGCCGCGCAGGCCGTTGCGATCCACCACGTAAGTCCGGATATTGGTTTCCGCAAAGCTGGAGAGCCAGGGCACGGCGGGCGCTTTCGGCAGCGTCAAATCGTCGATGACAAACGGCACCAGACCCACCCATGCCACGCCGCCGTGCAGATCCAGCTGTAGCCCATCGGGAAGAAACGGTCGAACGATGGCGGCTTCCATAGGCCAATGCAGGAAGGTGAGATCGCGCCAGGTCTGGCGCATCACGGGGGGACCGGTCATTTTCGAAACCCGATCATTTGTGAAACCCGGTCAGCGCCTTCAAAATCTGCGCGCCGTAAAGCTCCGCCTTCCGCTCGCCGATCCCACTGACGTGTAGCAGCTCACTCACATCGCGCGGTTCCTTGCGGCACAAATCCAGCAGCGTGGTGTCGTGCAAAATCATAAACGCGGGAATTCCGCGCGCCTGCGCCAGATCACGCCGCCACTTCTTCATGTGCGCCACCAGGCCTTCATCGCTATCCTGCAGTGGCCTTGGCGTGCGCACCGGAGCAGGCACCGGCGCGATGGAAATCTTTGTGCGAACCGGCGCTTTCCCGGTGAACCAACCCGGCACGGAGCGGCAGACATCGCACATCCCGCACTCCACCCACTTGGGCGTCTCCCCGAAATGCATGCAGATCTGATGATGCCGGCACCGCTCCGATTCCACATAACGGCGGATGATGCGATAGCGGTCCCAGGCATTATCACGCTCGCGGGGATCGGTTAGTTGCTCCGTGAAATGCGCCAGCAGCCCGGCGTCTTTCTTCTGCCACAGCAGCGCGCAGTCAGCCGGCAATCCGTCGCGTCCGGCGCGCCCCGCTTCCTGGTAATACTGCTCAATCGACTTCGGCATGGAAAGATGGATCACTGTTCGCACGGAAGGTTTGTTGATGCCCAACCCGAATGCCAGCGTGCCCACCAGCACTGGCACTTCTTCCGACATCCATAGTTCTTGATTCCGTTGCCGCAGGGAATTCTCCATCTTGCCGTGATAGGCAATCGCCGGAATTCCGTTCGATTTCAGGAAGGCCACCGTCGCTTCCACGGTCTTGATGGTTGGCGCGTACACGATCGCGTTGCTTCCGGTATGTTCGTCGAGCGCCGCCAGCAACATCTTCGGCTGCGTCTTGGAATCGCATAACTTCACCAGGTATCGCAGGTTCGGCCGGTGAAAACTGAGAATGTATTTGTGCGGCTGCCGAAGCTTCAGCTGTTGCAGAATGTCGTGCCGCACTGGCTGGGTGGCGCTGGCCGTAAACGCGGCGATGGGCTTATCGGGAAACAAATCGCGCAGACGGCTCAGTTGCCGGTATTCCGGGCGAAACTCATGGCCCCATTCGGAGATGCAATGCGCTTCGTCGATGGCGAAGAAGGAGACGGGAACGCGGGACAACCAGTCTATGGTGTCCGGCCGCGCGAGCCTTTCGGGCGAGAGATAGAGCAAACGGTACGCGCCCTGTATCGCCGAACGGATAATGCTGGATTGTTCGGCCTGCGTGAAAGTGCTGTTCAGAATTGCCGCCGGAATCCCCATCTGCGCCAGGTGCGCCGCCTGATCCTGCATCAGTGCGATCAACGGCGAGATGACTATCGCAGTGCCCTCGGTTGCGGCGGCGGGCAACTGGTAACAGAGCGACTTGCCGCCACCAGTGGGCATCACCACGGCCACGTCGTTACCCGCCAGAATGCTGGTAACGATCCGTTCCTGCATGGGCCGGAAGCCGTCGTAACCCCAATAACGACGCAGCGCGGCGTGCAGATTCACTTCCGTAATCAAGATATAATTGTCGCATCATGAACAGCAGACGGGATGCGTTGAAGGCGTTGATCGTAGCGGCGGCAGCGTCGCAGGCGGTGTATGCACAGCATGAACACGGCTCCGGAGATCTAGTTCAGGTGAAAAAGGCTGCCAAGCCTGTGGCCTTTAGCGCGGACGAGTTGGCGCTTACCGCGGTGCTGGTAGATCTGATCATTCCGCGCTCTGAGACCCCGGGTGCATCCGACGCGGGAGTGCCGCTCATTCTGGATGCGGTGGCGGCGAAGAACGCTGCGTTCAAGAAGCAATGGTTGGCTGGATTGCAATGGTTGAACGAAGGCCGGACGTTCCGGTCGCTGACGCAGGAACAGCAAGTGGCGATTCTTACTCCGGTAAG
Organism: Bryobacterales bacterium; assembly: GCA_038230275.1. Taxonomy (GTDB): domain Bacteria; phylum Acidobacteriota; class Terriglobia; order Bryobacterales; family Bryobacteraceae; genus JANXXV01. The sequence continues at coordinate 29,677 of JBBRNO010000042.1, read as the reverse complement.
CAGGGAGACCACAAGCGCAGGCGGCAAGTTCTTCAAGCTGGCGAAAGATTCCACCATTGACGCCTACTACAGCACTCGCGAAGGGCTTATCTCTGAACTTGGCTGGCACGGCAACACCTTTCTGAAAGAGTTCAAAGGCTGCACTCATCCGGAGCATCAGGTTTAATATGCAGATTAAGAAGAGTCCTGAAGTGCACGACGTCCTGATTATCGGCAGCGGCGCCTCGGGCGGAATGGCCGCCTGGAACCTGACGCGCAAGGGCGTGAATGTATTGATGGTGGACGCGGGTACGAAGTTCAATCGCGCGCAGTTCTGGTCGCATGTGAAGCCGTGGGAAGATCGTTCGCGGCGGGCCGCCGGGATGGAGCCGCCGAAGTTTTACATCGATACAAAACTGCAGCCTTACACCTACGACAAAGGCAATCCGTTCGACCTGGTGCGTGTATGGGGACGCGGCGGTAAAACAAATGTATGGGGCCGTGTTTCGCTGCGTTATTCGGATGTCGACTTCGCCGGACCGGAGCACGATGGATGGGAGATCCCTTGGCCCATCCGTTATAAAGACATCGCGCCTTACTACGATCAAGTGGACCAGTTGATCGGGGTGTGCGGCGGTGACGACGATCAGGATTCGCTGCCTGGCAGCAAGTTCCATCTGCCTGCGGCGGCTCCGCGCTGCGGCGAGCGGCTGATGCAAAAAGCGGCGAAGGATATCGGCATTTCCCTGGTAAGCGGACGGCGGGCGGTGCTGACGAAGGAGCACAACGGGCGCGCTCCGTGCCACTACTGCGGCGCTTGCGGAAAAGGCTGCGACATCGGCGCTTTCTTCAACTCCTCCGACTATCTGATTGAGCCGGCGCTGATGACCAATCGGCTGCGAGTTCTGGATAACGCGGTGGTGGCGCGAGTGCTGGTTGATGATAAAGGCCGCGCGAATGGCGTGCAATATTACGACCGCTTTACCAAGGAAGAGCACAAGGTGTTCGCCAAGCGCGTGATTGTGGCCGCTTCGTGCATTGATTCCACGCGCATTCTACTGAATTCTAAGTCGGCCTCGTATCCCAATGGAATTGGAAATTCGTCCGACGTGGTTGGGCGGTACTTAAGCGAGCAGGTGCGCTTCCACATGTTTGGCTTTGTGCCGGAGTTGATGGGAGCCGCCACCCAGAACGACGACGGCATCGGCGGAGAACACATCTACATGCCGCGCTTCAATCATCGCGATGGGCGCAAGCGCGATTATCTGCGCGGATTTGGGTCGCAATTCTGGAACACCGGAGCGCAGGCCAATGCTTCATTCGCGAAACAACTGCCGGGCTTCGGACTCGATTTGAAACAGTCCATCAAGAAGCGCTATCCCGCGCTGGTGGCGCTGCATCCGTATGGTGAAGTGCTGCCGCGGAAGACCAACCGGGTGACGGTGGATGGTTCGCCGCTGGATCAATACGGCGTGCCAATCGCAAAAATCTCCTACAGCATCGGCGAGAACGAACGCAAAATGGTGGCCGACATGTATGACACCGCTGAGGCGATTTTGAAATCCGCCAAAGCGGAGATTATGCCGTTCAAACGCGGCAGCACGGATGTCAACGGCAGCGCGATTCATGAGCATGGAACCTGCCGTATGGGAGCCGACCCGAAGCTTTCGGCGCTCAACGGATTCTGCCAGTCGCATGATGTGCCGAACTTGTTTGTGGTGGACGGCGCGGCCTTCACAACGGCGAGCGAGAAGAATCCAACGTTGACGATTCTGGCGCTGGCGTGGCGCGCGACGGACTATATGGCGGAAGAGATGAAAGCGGGACGGATCTAAAGGTCACAGCAGCCGCAGGCCGCCGTGCTTTGCGAAATGACGGAAGTCTTTGTCGCGTGTGATGAGCGGGATATCGTTGTCGATGCAGATTTGCGCGATCAGCGTATCCGCGAGTCTGGGCTTCATCCGCTTGGCAATCAGCAAGGCCCGCAGTTTTCCAGCCCGTTCCCAATAGCCGGGCGGCATTTCCATCATACGGATTGCACAAAGGTTCGCTTCGTCCTGCGCTTCGAGCGAAGGATCGCTGAGGAGTTCGGAGAGGACGACGGGGGCCATCACAACCGCACCATGAATCACCGCGTGGTCGAGTATGCCCACGTCCTGTCCCTCATCCCCCGACAGATACGCGATCCAGCAGTTGGTATCGGCGCAGATCAATCCCTGTCTTTCCTCAACTCATCGACGTTGATGGAGAACCGGACTTTCCCGCGCCGCAGCCGCAGCCGTTTGAGAGCTTCCGCGGCCACAATGGCTTCCAATCCTTTTCTGATTGCCGGAGTAATGCCCAAACCAATACTCTGCGTCGCATCCTCAAGCAAGCGCTTCGGTAGCATCACCGTCACCTTCTGCATCTCTTCTCGTTGAGTGATCATACCAAAAGATACCATACATTCATACGGCATCAGACACCAGCTTCCAGATCGTGTAGCAAAGCCAGCATCTTCACACCTGCCGCCGGCTCACCCCCGAAGCGCAGCTGGTTGTAGGCGCCGGTCAGTTTCTCAACGGTCGCCGCCGTTCCGGGGTCCGGCAGAATGCGGGCGAACTCCATCGGCGTTAGCCAGGCGGGCTTCTCAAATCCACGGCTCTTTAGGATGGCCAGCATGCGCCCGTAAAGAATAGACGCGTCGCTGGCCCCCACCTGCCCGCAGCGGATTCGCATCACGCGGCGTTGCGTAATCCACCATCGCCAGCAAACGGGACCGTAGAGAATCAGCGCCACCGCGATGGCAATGATTCCGGCGCCAATGGCGATCCACCGCTGCACGAGGCGCGCGTTGAACTCCGTGCGAAACCAGGCAGTCAGACGCTCGTACCAGTTGATCCGCGCAACCCGAGTGCTGCTCTCCACATGCGCCGCCAGGTTCAATTGGCGTTCCAGATTGTAGTTGAGCACCCACTCTTCCCAAAAGGTTTCCGCCGCATCCAGATACAGCCCCAGCCGCGGCATCCACCCGGCCAGCGCCTGATTCTGATTCGGAGGAGTGGGATCGTAGGTGGTCCAACCATCCTCCGGAAGATAGGCTTCCACCCAACTGTGCGCGTCTGAGCCGCGGATGATTTGCCAGCCGGTCATCGGATTAAAGACGCCGCTTTGAAACCCGGTGACCACGCGGGAGGGAATTCCCAAAGTTCGCAACATCACTGCCATGGAGGAGGCGAAATATTCGCAATGTCCCCGGCGGCGCACGAAGAGAAAATGCGCCAGTGGATCGGCCACAGGTTCACTCAGAAGCTGCAGCGTGTATCCGTAGTTCGTCCGCAGGTGCTGTTCCAATACACTCGCGCGGTCCGTGTCAGTCCGCAGGCCGGCTGTGACCTCTCTGGCAAGCAATGCAATTTTCGGATCATACCGCGGCAGCCGCAGATACGCCTGCCTGGCCATGGGCCCCAGCGGTTCGGCATCCGAATTCACCATGTGGCTGTAGCCGAAGTAATGCATACCGTCCGTAGCGCCAAGCCCGGTACGGAAACCGCCGGTCGGAGTGCGTAGGATGAACGGCATGTCCGTGCGCAGAAACTCCGGGACGCCGGTGAAGAAAAGCGCGTCGGAATCAACCGCTTTCACGTTCACTTCATAGCTGATGTAGCGGCCTGGGCGGCGCGATTGGCGGCGCTCGCCCAGCATCACCAACCCGTTCGAGGCGCGCAGCACCTCTCCGGGAACCGGACGATTGAACCAGCGCCTGCCGTCGAAATCTCCCATGGCCGCACCGCGCCACTTCAGCGCCGTCGGCCGCTCCGGGCCCTCCACGCGAATGTGCATCACGGTGTTGGAGTGTGTCTGAATCTCGCCGATCTGCCCCAACGTCACTTCATTGGAAAAGCCGGGCAGGTGATAGCGCTGCGGAACCAGATGCTGGAAAGCGGCGCGCGCGGTGCGGGGCAAGAGGAAGAAAAGGCCGCCAGTCATCAGCAGAATCCCCGCCGTCGTTACAGCAGTTAAGGTGGCCAGACGCCAGTGAAACGTACGCATGGTTCCGCGCACCTGGCGCGCGGGCATCTGGCTGGATCGCCGGATTTCCGAGCTGGAAAACGTGGCCACGCCGAACACCAGAAAAGACGCCAGGAAGACAAAAAAACTAAGATTCGCCGACAGTATCGAGGCGGCCAGTAATTCCAGAAACGCGATCACCTTGACGAAAAAGTAGTCGCGATTGGTGCGCGCCGATAGAATCCGCAGCACCGCCAGATAGCACAATAGGTGGACCGTGGCGGGAATGAACTCCCGCGAAACATACAAATAGTCCAGCGGGAAGAAGCCAATGTACAGCAGCGTAATGGCGTTGATCCAGGTGGCGGAAAACTGGAACCGCACCACGCCCGCCACCAGCAACGCGCGGAGGATGAGCCCCGCAGCGGTAAGCAGCGTTGCCGGCAGATCCAGATAGCCGGAACCCACCACGGCCAGATACCCGCTAGCCAGCAGTCCGAGCAGTGAGAACTCGAAAAAACGTTCTACACGGTCCATACTCCAATTCTAGCGGGCGCTGCGAAAGTCTAGACGGCCACTAACTCCGGTTCGGCCACTTTCACTTTCTCAGGAAGCGGATTGAACTTCACCGACACCAGTTTTGACACGCCCTGTTCCTGCATGGTTACCCCATACAGCGCCTGCGCCGATTCCATGGTCCGCTTGGCGTGAGTGATGACGATGAACTGTGTCTGGTGCGACATGTCCTTAATCAGCCGCGTGAGCCGCTCAATGTTCGCTTCGTCCAGTGGAGCGTCCACCTCGTCCAGGATACAGAAGGGGCTGGGCGAATAGCGGAAGATGGCCATCAACAACGCCATGGCCGTAAGCGCGCGCTCGCCACCGGAAAGCAGCAGTACGCTCTGCAGTTTCTTGCCCGGAGGCGAGGCCACAATATCGATGCCCGATTCAGAGAGATTGGCTTCATCGTTCAATCGCATCTCGCCAACACCGCCGCCAAACAATGTTTTAAACATTTCACGGAAATGTCCGTTGATGATTTCGAAGGCTTCGGCGAACCGTTTGCGCGACTCGGCATCGATTTCGTGAATCGCCTTCTCGGTATCTCGAATCGAGTCCAGCAGATCCTGGCGCTGTGCGTTCAGGAAGTCATAGCGCTGCTGCGCTTCTTCAAACTCCTGCAGTGCCTGGGTATTGACCGGCCCCAGAGCTTCAATCTTCGCCCGCACTTCCTGGTAGCGCTGCTCGGCTTCCGCCAAACCATCTTCGTCCAGCACGGTCTCTTCGGTTTGCGCCATCTCATCCAGGCTGGCGTTTAGTTCCTTGCGGCAAGTCTCTTGCAGGTACTTCAGTTCACTCTGGCGCTTTACCAACTCCAGTTCAACCAGCGAACGCTTTTCGCCCGCCGCCTGCACTTCCAAACGGAACTGTCGCAGCAAATCCTCGGCGCCTTGCAGCGCGGCGCGAAGCCCTGCTTCCTGTGCCGCCATTTCCGCTACGGTTGCGTCACTCTGCGCAATCTGTTCGGCCAAAGTTGACGCCCGCGCGTCCAGTTCAATGTTGTCGGACAGCAGCCGCGCCTTCTCGACACCCAGCCGCTCCATCTCACGGGTGAGTTCCTGCCGGCGGTGCGCCACGTCGCGAACCTGATTTTCCACCCGCATCCGGGCGGCTTGTTCAGACCGCCGGCGCTCTTCAAATCCGGCCAGATCCACCCGCAGAGCGGCGTGCTCTTCCCCGATGCGAACGGACTCCTGACGGAATTCTTCCAGCGAAGCCCTGGCGTCGGCCAGCGCCTGCTCCTGCTCCGCGCGTCCACTTTCTTTGGCGGCCACCGCTTGTCCAGTCTCTTCACGCTTGGCCCGCGAACGTTCATTTTCCTGCGTCAGCCGCTGCAATTCCAGCCGCGCCAACGATAACCGTGAGTTCGCACGGGAAAACTCTTCGCCCATTTTCCGCATTTCATGATCGATGGCCAGCGCGTCTTTCTCCTGCGTCTGCTGCATGCCGCGGAGCCGTTCCATGTCTTCCGTCAGCCGCGCTATGTCGTCTTCCAAATCCCGCAGCATCGATTGCGTTCGATCAAACTCACTTTGGCTGGTCTGCAGCTGCGCCGTAATTTCGCGCAATTCCCGCTTCAGTGCCAGCGGGCCACTGCCCGTCTTCTTGCCACCGCTGACCGCGTATCCGTGGTAGCAGATGCCGTCGGGAAGCAGGAAATAGATGTCTGGATATTGCAACGCCAATCGCTGTGCCGATGCGCGATTCTCAGCCAGGAAGCAGCGCGCCAGGCGCGGCAACAATTCCGCCGGCGCATTCGTCAGCCCGTTCGTAAGCCGCAGCACACTGCTCAACCGGCCAATAATTCCCGTCTCCGGTCCAAGCACCGGGTCTGGCTGCGGCGCTTTCGGAATCTCGTCGCCGCCACTGGGATGAACCAGAAACGTCGCCCGGCCATCCATGTCACCGCGCATCAAATCGATGCCGCGATCCGCCTGGCTCCAATCCTTCACCACAACGTATTCCAGCTCTTCGTGCAGAAACTCTTCGGTGGCCTTCTCATAGGCGGCGTCCACTTCGACAAAATCCGCCAGCACGCCGGAAGGCTTCAAATCCTGAGCCTGCCCGCGCTCCACCGCCGTGAACAACCGCTTCACGGACTCGGTGGTGTAGGCGCGGTGCGAAATAATTTCGCCCAGCGAATCCTTGCGCGCCTTCAATCGAGACGTGGAGTTGCGAAGCTCATCCAGCTTCTTGCGGCTCTCCGCCGCCTTGGTCTTCCGTATGGACAAATCCTCATCCACATTGCGGCGCTGCTCAGCAATGGATTGCAACTCCATCTGGCGCGCGCTCATGCGTGCGGAGAGTTCGGCCTTCACCTTCTCCAACCGCTCCAGATCAGCCCCGGCGCCTTCCGCTTCCTTCTGCGATCGCGCCATGTCTCGCTCAATGCCCACCAGGTATTGGTCGATTTGCGCCAATTGGTTCTTTAACGACGAAGCCTCACCCAGTAGCCGCAGCACTTGCTGACGGGAGGTTTCCATCAGCCGTTCCCGGTCGCGCAACAGCCCCTGCAAAGTTTCGCGCTCTTCGTTCTTTGCGGTCAGGGCAGCGCGCGCAGCTTCGGTCTGCTGTTCCAATTCCACCAGCTGCTGCGAATGCGCGTCCAACTCCAACTGTTGCTGAACGAAGCGCTTTTCCAGTTGTTGCGATTCCGACTCTCCGTTGGTAAGCCGCTGCTCAATGGAGCCAATCTGGCTTGCCTGCGTCTGCAGTTTGCCGCGCGTACGTTCCGCTTCCACGCGCTGTTCGGAAAGCTGCTTACGCGCCTCCGTCAGCAGCGCTTCCATGCTGTAACACTGCGCCTGGAACTGCGCCTGCTCTTTCTCTTTCTCGCCTACCTGTTCGGTAAATTTCTGCAGTTCACTGCTGGCCACGTTGAGATCAAGCGCTGTCTTAACGGCCTCGCGCTCCACCATACGGAAGCGGCCGGTCAGCGCCCGGCGCAACTGCTCCACCATCTCCGTCTTCAGTTCGTCATAGCGTTTCGCTTTGGCGGCCTGACGTTTCAGCGAATTCACCTGCCGGCTGACTTCCTCTAAAATGTCGAACACGCGAGTCAGGTTCTGTTTCGCGCCTTCCAGCTTTGCTTCGGCCAAACGCTTCTTCGTCTTGAAGCGCGTGACGCCGGCGGCTTCTTCAATCACCGCACGGCGGTCCTGCGGTTTCGTACTCAGAATCTGACCGATGCGGCCCTGTTCAATGATGGCGTAGCTCTCCGGTCCAAGGCCGGAACCCATGAAGATGTCCTGAATATCCCGCAGCCGCGCATTGCGGCCGTTAATCAGATACTCACTCTCACCGGAGCGGTACAGGCGACGGGTGATGGTGATTTCCTGGGGCTTGGTTTCGCCGTCCGGCGAGGTCTTTGAAGGGAATTCCGCGTTCACGGCAGGGTCTGCCATCGTGATGGTGACCGACGCCATCCCAAGCGGTTTGCGATCGCGGGTGCCGGCGAAAATCACGTCTTCCATGCGGCTTCCGCGCAGGCTCTTGGCCGATTGCTCGCCCAGAACCCAACTGATCGCATCGCTCAGGTTAGACTTGCCGCATCCATTCGGACCCACCACGGCAGCGATGCCAGACCCGTGGAACCGCATCTCAGACTTATCGCAGAATGACTTGAAACCTTGGATTTCAACGCGCTTGAGTTTCAGCAACTTGGGCAAGCCCCTTAAACAATAGGAATTGAGAGGGCTCGAAGCCCTCCACTCGGGGGATTTCTAAATCTTAAGCTGGATTCACGGAAAAGTAAAGAGACAAGACCACTAAATTCGGTAGGGACATCATTCCAGGCCACAATATGCAGGGGTGGGGTGGCCCGTGTACACTGGAATCGAAGATGACCTGGGCCGTCCGGAAAATCCATATCTACGCTGGACTGCTTACCTTTGCCCAGCTAATGGTCTACGGCATCGCGGGTCTGGTGGCCGCGCTTTATCCCGGTGGAGAACGGCCCAAAGCGCCGCAATCCATTCAATACATACCGTTCGCCGTGCCCCCGTCCTCGACAGATAAGGAAGTGGCGGCGTTGGTATATCGAACCCTCAACCTCCCAATGGCCAGGCCCGTGCCGGACTGGTATCTCCGGCACACCGCCGACAATCACCTGCTGCTGGACTTTTATAACGTTAACGGGATCCGCCGGGTGGTGGTACTCGAAAAGGAGGGTCGCCTCCGCCTGGAAGAAATCCACAACAGCGTCTGGCTCTTCCTGGAAGACATCCACGCGGAAACTCCCGGCGATGACGGCGCTCCGCGATTAGTTCAACTTTGGGCCTGGTGGAACGAGATTGCTATGTGGACGCTGCTGTCCTTCTGCGCCTCTGGGCTCTGGCTATGGCTGGCCTCGCGTCCGCGATATGGGTGGGCTTGGGTGCTGCTGGCATGCGGCACCGGTTCCATCGCGGTGCTTTGGAGCGTGTTCCGATGATCGCCTATCCGTCGCTACGCACCATCCATTTATTGTGCGGTGTGTTCGCCGCGCCCGCTTTACTGATGTACGGAGTGAGCGCGGTGCAGATGGCGCACACGCATTGGTTCAACATGCAGCCGGTTGTCACTGAGGCGGCAATGCCGATGCGGCCCGGCATTACAGACGGACGTCACATGGCGCAGGAAGTGATGGCGAACCGCGGCATGCACGGTGAGATTGCGTCCGTGAAGCAGACGCCGGCCGGCTTTGAGGTGCGCGTTACGGTTCCCGGCACGGTGCACGAAATCCGCTACGACGGCGGCAGTGGGCAAGTGCGAATACGCAGCAGCGTTTCCGGGTTTGTGGGCATGTTGAATCGTCTTCATCACGCCGCGGGGTTACGCCACGAATACATCCCTCTACAGCTGTGGGGAATTCTTGCTGCGCTCGTCTCGGTGGCGTTGCTCGGGTTGGGCGTAACGGGAATCTGGATGTGGTGGCTGCGAAAGCAGGAAAGAAAATGGGGGATAATTCTTCTTACCGCGAATCTGCTGTACGCCGTCACGTTGCTGGTGATGATGCGTGCGGCTGGGCCGTAACACCATGGTGAGCGTACAAATCTTCGGCATCAAAAACTCGCAAGCCACCCGCGCGGCGGAGCGGTTCTTTAAGGAGCGGCGGGTGGCGATTCATTTCGTCGATGTGAAACAAAAGCCCATGGCCAAGGGAGAAATCAAACGTTTTATCGATCGCTTCGGCCTGGCGGGTCTGCTGGATTCGGAGGGCACCGCCTACGTCGATGCTGGACTCAAGTACATGAAACTCTCCGACGCTTCGCTGCTGGAAAAGATCGAGCGGGAGCCGAAACTGCTGCGGCTACCACTGATTCGCGGAGCGGGCCGGCTCAGCGTGGGTCACGATGAAGAATCCTGGAAGGCAATGCTGGCGGGTGCTGCCTAGGCTTTGTGGTCTCCCCAGTTTGAAACTGCGCGATAATGAAGGTGATGTCGTCTGCCAATATCCTCACCGAAGAATTTGCACATGCTGCGGCGGCTGCTGGCCTTCGCGCTCGCCAAGATGCCTTGGCCGCCGGTCATGCAGTTGTTTTTGTGGACAATCTCGGCCGGTATGTTCAGGAATTGCCGAACGGAGCGCGGTTTGAGATTCTTCTACATCCCGGAAATCCACGAGAGTCCCACCTGCAAATTCTAGGCGAGCTCCGACCTCCAGTCCGGTAAAGTGCCCGCGTTAACTGTGATCGCGGGCCCAAATGGCTCAGGTAAATCCACGTTCACGTCGTCCATTTGGTTCGAGGGTAACTCCAATTTGATCGATCCTGACGCGATTGCCAGACGCCTCAATGCTGGTCAACCGGCCCGCTCAGCGATACCGGCCGCGCGGGAGGCGATACGCAGGTGCAAAGCGCTGCTCATCGACCGAGCGGACTTCGCGTTGGAAACAACTCTGGCCGGTCATGGCGCAATGGGCATTTTGCGCCAGGCAAAGGCTGCCGGATATCAAACGTTTCTAGTCTACGTCTCATTGGGCGATCCCGAATTGCACATTGAACGTGTTCGACTTCGAGTCTCTCAAGGAGGCCACGATATTCCCGACGCCGATATTCGACGCCGATACTGGCGCAGCCTTATACGTGCTCCGGAAGCCTTAGGCCTGGCCGACGAGGCTGTTGTGCTTGATAATTCAGGCTCCCATCCGGTGCGAATGCTCTTGTTCAAGAGCGGGCGAATCGTATGGCAGGCGGAAGTGATCCCGGAATGGATCAGGCTCCTGAGCGTGTCGTTTGAATGAATCTTCACACTTTCAGGCTCACCCTAAGATGATCTCCACGGCGAACATTTTCCGAGACCGCACTTAACTTCCAGTAAGATCGTTATTCCACGCTCGACACCAAGAGCCGGGGTACCACGTCAGCGGAACAATGATCGTGCGCGCGTCAATGAGGTCAGGGGCGAGCGTGCCTCAGCCAAGTGCACGTCTGGTACACAGGGCAAAGCCAGAATTTTGCCGATTGATCATCTCGATCCCCATGTGCGGAGGCTCATTCGCCCAGCATGGTTGGCACGCCTTCAGGAATTCACCATGCAAGCCCGGACTTCTGTGCGCGCTCCCAAATCGGCTGAACTGAAAATGCGCCGGCAATCGTTCAAGCCGAAGCCGAGGAACCACCCAACCCTTGAATGAACTTCGCCACGTCCGGCCAACTCCACTCAATCACCGTATGATCGTGAAGTTCCTTGGGAACCGGTCCGCGTTCACGCGAATCCACGTGGACACCCAGCATGGGGATATCGAACGTGCGGGCGCATTCCAGCTCCCATGCCAATCCACCTTCGCTGGTGTTCTTACTGATCAGAACAATGGCCGCCTCGCACGGATAGATCCGCGTCCGGCACTGTGCTTTCCAGTGCGGCACCCATGGCTGCTTCACCTGCATATGGTCAAATTCCACCGCAAGCTTGGAGGCCTTGGCTTGGTCAATCATCCGCAGAAAAAATGCCTCGTCTTTAGGAGCGCAGATCACAAAAACGCGAGTCACAGTGTTGGCCTCCGGCCATACTTCAGTCTACTTCAGAACCTTGCGTAGCGCCTTTTGAAACTCTGCCGCTTGACGCATGAATCCCAGGTCAGTCGGGTGCGACCCATCAATGGTAGCCTCCCCATCGTCGCCCAGAAGATGGTCCGCTTTCAAGTAATGCAAATCTGGAACTTTGTCACGTTTCAACTTGGCGTAAACCACTTGCAACGCCGCATGATTGGTTGCATTGCGCTCGCGCCGCGAGGCGTTCAGAAAATTGTCGGCGTAGTTCCTGTCTTCCACCAACAGGATCGGCGTCTTGGGGTGCGCTGTCCGCAGAGTGGTCACGCACGCCTCGGCTCGCTCGTTGATGTCTTTCGCCGTCATGTTCGGTAAGCAATCCAGCACGAAAACGGCTGGGTCCAGTTCAGCCACGAATTTCGTGACTTCCGGCTCCATCCGGCCATTGCCGGAGAACCCCAGATTGATCACTTCGCGGTTGAACATCCGGCCCAAAATAGCCGGATGCGTCATGCCGGCCCGCGACGCCGAGATGCCATGGGTGATGGACGTGCCATAGAACACAATCGGCTTTCTCCCCGCTGGCCGCGCCGGGCCTTTCTCGATCGCGCTTCCTTGCGAAACGCCGATCTCCAGCGACGTGATTCCATTCCGCAGCGGCAGATAGATCATGTACTCGCGCTGCCCGCCAGGCAGTGCGCTTGCCAGCGCGTCGCTGTTATCGGGAAACTGAGTAGGCTTGCCAATGCCCAGCCAATGCCAACGGCCAGCGTCCGTCTTCGCGTAAAGATCGAGGCCGCTCGACGCGGTTGCGGTGATGGTCGGCCCGGCCAACGTCTTGCCGGTCAATGTCCAACGCGCGTGGATGGCGGTGGTGTTCGCGGTAAATCGCACCAGCACACCGGAGGAATCGCGGCTCAAATCCCACACCGCCTGGCGGACTACGTTCTCGGCTCTGGAAGGCAGCCGGTCGTAGGGAGATTTCACATCGCTAAAGCCCAGCCCTTCCACGGTAAACTTCCTGGCGTCATGCCAGTCCAGCTCCGGCGGTGCCTGCGCCATCAGCGGCGCGCTAGTCATCAATAGCAAGAATCTGCGGCGGTTGATCATGAGCCTGATTTTACAGCGTATTCTGTGCGGTTAACGGAGCTTGGCGGATTTCCATGCAGCCTCTGCCGGTGGGCAGCACTTTGCCCGGATTCAACCGGCAATCGGGATCGAACAGAGTCTTGAACTTTCCAATCATGTCCAGCGTTTCGTTTGAGAAAAGATGTCCCATCAACTCCATCTTTTCCATCCCTACGCCGTGCTCGCCCGTAATGGAGCCACCCACATCGATACAGTAGTTCAGAATATCGTCACCGGCAGCCTGCGCCTTCTTCAGGTCGCCGGGCTTCCGTGCGTCGAACAGAATAATTGGATGCATGTTGCCGTCGCCGGCATGGAAAATGTTGCTGATCGTAAGGCCGTATTTGGCGGAAACCTCGCCGATGTGGCGCAGAGTCGCGGCGATCTTTGTACGCGGCACCACTCCATCCTGCACATAGTAGAACGGGCTCACGCGGCCCACCGCGCCGAATGCGTTCTTCCTGCCTTTCCACAGCAGATCGCGCTCTTCAGCCGATTGCGCCACGCGAACTTCGCGCGCGTTGCAACTCACACAGGCATCCCGAATCTGGTCCACCTGTTCCTCCACCGCCTCGGTCAATCCTTCCAGTTCAATCAACAGCACGGCCGCGGCGTCCATGGGATAACCGGCGTGCGTCGCCTCCTCCACCATGCGCAGCATCACGCCGTCCAGCATTTCCACGGCAACCGGCGTGATGGCGCGCGCCGTAATCTCGGCAACGGTCCTGCCGCAATCGTCGGTGGATTCGTAAACCGCCAGTATGGTCTTCACCAGTTCCGGTTGGCGCATCAGCCGGATGATCACTTTTGTCACCAGCGCCATGGTGCCTTCCGAACCGGTCAATAACCCGGTAAGATCGTATCCGGGCAAGTCCTGTTCCTTGCCGCCGGTCTGGATCACGGAGCCATCCGGCAACACGGCTTCCAAACCCAAAACGTGATTAGTCGTGACGCCGTAAGCAAGAGTATGCGGGCCGCCGGCATTCTCGGCCACGTTACCGCCAATGGTGCAGGCGCGCTGGCTGGAAGGGTCGGGAGCATAGAAATATTGCTTCCCTTGCACGGCCAGCGTGATGTCGAGATTCACCACGCCCGGTTCCACCACCGCCCGTTCGTTGGCCAGATCGATTTCCTCAATCTGCTTCATGCGGGCAAAGGAAATAATCAAGCCGCCCGAGCGCGGGATAGCGCCGCCGCTGAGTCCGGTGCCTGCGCCGCGCCCCACCATGGGAATGTTGTGTTCGCGCGCGATGGCCAGAATCTCCACCACATCGCTGCTGGATCTGGGAAAAACCACCATCTCCGGCAGCGATTTGTCCACGCCGCCGTCGTACTCGTATAGTTTCAGATCCTCTGGCCGGTCCAGCAGCAGCGGCTCCCCCACCAGCTCTACCAGCCGCTTTCTTGCGTCGGCGGGAATCATAACAGGGCCTTGATGCTGTTCACCAGTTGCGGCTCCATCCAATCCTGATTGGCGATCAACTTTTGCGCCACCTTGCCGTTCTTGTCGATGACATACGTCTCAGGCCACTTGAACGTTCCGTAGTCGCTGCTGATGTTGGCGTCCGGATCCCGAGCGGTTTCAAACGCCGGCCGGGCTCGCTGCAGAAATGTCTTGTATGCCTTCTCGTTTTTATCCACGCTGACGGCCAACACCACCACGCCCTGATCCTTCATAGTCGCGGCGAATCGATGAAGTGAGGGAATCTCCTGGATGCACGGAGGACACCACGTGGCCCAGAAATTCAACACCAGCACCTTGCCGCCGAAGTCGGATACGGAGACGGTCCGGCCCTTCTCTGTCGTGATGGAAAAGTTCGGCGCTTTATCCCCCACATTGACAATGCGTTCTTCAAAAGAGTCTTTGATCGCCCAAACGAAGGCGATGAAGGAGACAGCCAGTAGAATTTGAAGAATCCGGTCCATTTGAGATTTCTGCATCTGAGATAATTTTAGAGTATCCGGTTTCGGAGTGTTTCCGCATCTATCCGGGAAAGATCTGCATCTAACCACATGGAAATGTTAATCACCAGGAAGGCCGAATTCTCCGCGTCGCACCGCTGCTACAACCCGCAACTGTCGGAGGAGGCGAACCGGGCGCTCTACGGCGAAAGCGCGGACAGCCATGGGCACGGCCACAACTATGTCCTCGAAGTGACGCTGGCCGGGGATCCGGACCCGGTAACTGGCATGATCTTCGACCTGAAACGATTGAAGGAAATCATCAATCGTGAAGTGGTGGACCCGATGGATCATCGCTACCTTAACTTCGAGGTGAAGCCGTTTGACAAGGTGATACCGACGCCGGAGAATATTGCCCGCGAAGTGTGGAACCGGCTGGAGCCGCAACTGCGTTTGTCGAACGCGAAGCTGCACACCGTGCGGTTGTATGAGACGGACGATCTCTATGTAGACTATTCCGGAGAGAGCGTATGACGCGATTGACGCGGCGGTATGAATTCTCCGCATCCCACCGGCTGCATTCCGCTTCTATGACGGAGCAGGAGAACGCCGAACTCTACGGAAAGTGCAACAATCCATTCGGCCATGGGCATAACTACGTTCTGGAAGTGGCGGTCCGCGGACCGGTGGATAGCGAATCGGGCCGTGTGATCAGCATTGGAGAATTGGACACCTACGTCCATCGCGAGATCATCAGCCACTTCGATCATAAGGATATGAACAGCGACGTTCCGGATTTCGCGGATCTGGTGCCTACCAGCGAAAATCTCTCGGTGGTCGTTGAGAAGCGCCTCCGCCGCCAGTGGAGTGATTCGTTCCGCACCGCGACGCTGGATGCGGTGCGCGTGCAGGAAACGAAGCGAAATCTGTTCGAGCTAAGAGATCTATGAAAAGCCGAAACGCCTCCGTGAAGGTAATGCCCCCGCAGCGCGATGCCGCCGCTAGTAAAGACGGTGTGATCGCGGCGAACATGCGCGAGATTCTTGAGCAGTTGGGAGAAGACCCCACTCGCGAAGGCTTGGTGCGGACTCCTGAGCGGGCCGAGAAAGCGCTGAAGTTTCTGACCAGCGGCTATCAGATGAACGTCGACAAGATCGTGAATGGCGCCTTATTCAAGGTGAAATACGACGAGATGGTGATCGTGAAGGACATCGAGTTTTTCAGCATGTGCGAACACCACATGCTGCCGTTCTACGGCAAGGTTCACGTAGCTTATCTGCCAACGGATCGCGTGATCGGTCTCAGCAAGATCCCGCGAATAGTTGACATGTTCGCCCGGCGGTTGCAAGTGCAGGAACGGTTGACGCAGGAGATTGCGGAAACCATTCAGGCGGTGCTACAGCCGAAGGGCGTGGGTGTTATCTGCGAGGCACGCCACTTTTGCATGATGATGCGCGGAGTGGAGAAGCAGCACTCCGGAACGGTCACCAGCGCCATGCTGGGAGCCTTCCGCGACCTGAAAGAAACCCGCGACGAATTCCTGGCGCTGGCGGGCAATCACTCGTCCCGATTCTAGCCGCTTTTGCACTTTGCTACGATAGGCTCGATGATCGATAATTACCGTCTCTTTGACGCGGGCCCCGATCCTTTCGGCAGGACCTGGCACGTCGAATTCCGCTGGCAACAAACCGCAATCTCTATTCGTCACAGCGATTCTGTGGACGTGAAATTCCAGATCACCAACGGGAATGACGTTCAGGAGAAGGTGATTGCGCTGATGCTGCCACACCTGATGGCGCTGGCCGCGAAGGCCGGGCGCGCCGTCAGCGATCCATGGTGCATGAAATTGGCGGCACTGCACCTAAAGCAAATGATTGAGACTGACGAAGACATGGATAAGACGCTTGTCACCGCCTCGCCGGAAGATCTGGAGCGCGCCAATGCGATTCTGGAAGAGCCCGTTCAGGCAACCAGCTAGGGCGTGAGTACAATGTGGTTAGCCGGGGTATAAAGAACACTTGAGAATCGAGGAATATATGGAGGAAAACCGTATATGGTGAACTGTCCTTTGTGCGATGCCGTAATCGATGCGGAAGAAGAGGAACTGGACGAGGGCGACGAGCTAACCTGCGAAGAGTGCGGAGCCAGCCTTACGGTTGTCGGCAAGAATCCTATCGAAATCGAACCTACCGTCGAAGAAGAAGAGGACGAAGACGAGGATGACGACGACGAAGACGACGATGACGAGGAAGAAGAAGAGGACGAAGAGGAAGACGAGTGGAAGTAATCTCGCGGTCCTGCTTCTGGCGCTATTCGTTTTAGTGATAGCGCTGGCGGCTGCGGAGAAGAAACCGAAGAAGCCGACTGCAGCTTCCGAAGCATTTTCCGTGATTGCAGGCACCGTTTACCGGCCGCCGGGCTTCGCGTTGCCGGGCGCCGAGATTGAGGTCACTCCCGAATCAGAAGACAAACCAAAGAAAATGAAAGCTGTTTCCGATATCCGAGGGGAATTTGCGCTGCGGGTGCCGGTCGTACCCATGAAGTATAGGGTAGACGTCAAAAGTAGTGGGTACGTGCCGCAGCAGCAAACAGTCGCGATTGAAGGGGAACAGCGTAAAGACCTGACGTTCCAACTTGAGGCTGTGGCGAAGTGATGTGGAGGTAATTATGAAAGGGTTTCTGCTGGCATTGGTGGCGTTGACATTATTGGCGCAAGGCCGGGACGACAGCGCCCCGAAATCCGTTCAAGGCACTGTCACGGATACGACCGACAAGGCCGTCGACGGAGCAGTGGTGCAATTGAAAGATACGAAGACCCTGCAAATCCGTTCCTTCATTACCAAAGCTGACGGGTTGTACCACTTTCACGGGTTGAATCCGAACGTGGATTACGATGTGAAAGCCGAATACCAGGGAGCCTCGAGTTCCACCAAGACGCTCAGCTCCTTTGATACGAAGAAGCCGGCTGTGGTAAACCTTAAGCTGGATTCTAAGAAATAGTCAGGAGTTTTTCCCTATGCGACTGTTTGCGGCCACCCTGTTGTGCGTTTTGAGTGCATCGGCGGAAGAGTTCCCCGTCGGATCGAAGATCACGCAGATTGAAGTTAAGGAGGGTGCGAAAACCGTCACCGTTTCTCCTTCGAAATCCGAAGCCACGGTGCTGATTTTCATCTCCACGCAGTGCCCAATTTCCAATAGCTATAACGAGCGAATGAGTGCGCTCCATAAAGACTACGACGGCAAGAACGTGCAGCTGATATTCGTGAACGCCAATGCGAACGAATCGCCGGCCGAGATCGCGGAACACGCCAAGGCGAACAAGTTCCCCTTCCCGGTCTATAAGGATGCCGGCAATGCGCTGGCCGACAAATTCGGTGCGACGGTCACCCCTGAGACTTATGTCTTCGATAAAGCCGGCGTGCTGCGGTATCACGGTTATATCGACGATGCGGCCAACGCGGCGAGAGTGCAAGTGCATGGAGCACGGAAGGCTATCGACGCAGTATTGGCAGGTAAGCCGGTGGAGATCAAAGATGCACGGTCTTTCGGGTGCACCATCAAACGGGTTCGGAAATCGGCCACATGAGATTGCTGGTTCTGTTGCTTGCGTTAGTGGCGGCGGCCCCGGCTCAGAAACTGATTCCGGTGGATGAGACTGCCTACACGCGGTTGATCGCCGCGAACAAGGGCAAGGTGACACTAGTGAGCTTCTGGGCCACTTGGTGTGTGCCATGCCGGGTGGAAGTTCCACAGTTGGTTCAACTGGAAAAGCGGCTTCAGGATAAGGGCCTAAAGCTGGTGCTGATCTCAGCGGATGACGTGGACAGCGAGATGGATGCGCGCCGGTTTCTGAGCGCCAAGAACGTGCCACTGCCCTCGTATCAGAAAGTGGTTAAGAACGACGACAAGTTCATTGAAGGGCTGGATCCGAAATGGAGTGGCGCTCTGCCCGCACTGTTTCTTTACGACAAGACCGGCAAGAAGGTGAAGAGCTTTGTCGGCGAGAGCGACATGGCGGCCATTGAGGCCGCAGTCAAGAAACTGCTTTAATCAGGCAGGCAAAGATCGCCGCTCCGGCGATTACCCAGACTGTCTCGATCTTGGTCACTACCAACAATACGAACGAACCAATCAGGATTCCCAGCGGCAGCAGTCCGTTTATGGCATCTATCGCCAGCGGCTTGGCGGAGCTGAGGATCAGGCCGGCGCTGGCGATCACCACCGCCTGAAGCGTGCTGCGAATTCGCGGATGCTCCGCGCTGTTGCCTACGTACCGTAGCAGCGGAACAATCAGGAAGGCCGGCGTGATCATCGCCAGCCATCCGGCGAATGCACCGGGAAGCCCTGCAATGAAGTAGCCCACACTGACCACATAGATGCCCATGGGTCCCGGAGCGCAGCGGCCCGCCACTACGGCGGCGTTCAATTGACGGTCTGTCAGAATTTGCCGGCGGACTACGAGGTCTTCCCGCAGGATGGGCAACGAGGATGGGCCGTTGAACGACGTTACGGTGGCCTTCAGAAACAGGAAGTAAAGCAGCAGCACGCTCATTGAGATTCCCGCCAGAAGAAGCCGGTGAGCGCGGCCAGGCCGACGATGGGGATGGGCGGCACGCTGAAACCAAGTGACAGAATCATGGAGCCTGCCACCAGGGTAAGGGTGCGAAACCAATTTCGCGAAAGGATATCAGGCTGAATTAGCAGCCATGCGCCGGAAATAATGGTGCCCACCACTGCGGCCATCGCTCCGATGATGGCCGCCTGCCCAAGGCGGCTGGTATAGATGGAGAGGTATCCAAGCGTCAAGAGGATGACGACGACGGAGGCCGGCAGCGACGCGGCGACGATGGCTACAATGGCGCCGGGCCAGCCGCGTAAATACCATCCGGCGGCGCTGAAGAGGGCGAACAGGTTGGTGCCTGGAGTGACCCGGGCCAGCGCGTAACAGAGCGCAAACTGATGCTTACCGAGCCAGCCGCGGTTTTCAACAAGCTCCTCGCGGAGCAGGATGGTGGACGCCGCGCCGCTTCCAAACGTGACGTTGCCGACGCGGAAGAAGATGCTCCCGATTTCGCGAAGCGACGGCCCGTCCACTGCTACTCTCCCCTGATCAGGTCTTCCAAAATTTCCCGGCGGCGAATGATTCTCCAGGTTGCGCCTTCCACCAGAACCTCCGCCACGCGGGGCCGGGAATTGTAATTGGAAGATAAGACGAAACCGTACGCGCCGGCCGTGCAGACCGCCATCAGTGCGCCGGGCAGCACCGGCGGCATCTCCCGATTGCGAGCGAGGAAATCGCCCGTCTCGCAGACGGGACCAACTACATCCGCCAGGATTGCCTGGGCTTCGGTTGGCTCCTCCACCGGGATGATCTCGTGGTGGGATTGATAGAGCGCCGGACGGATCAGGTCGTTCATGGCCGCGTCCACCACAATGAACTCCTTGCGGGGCGTCTGCTTACGGAACAGGACGCGGGTGAGCAAAACACCGGCCGCGCCGACGATGCTGCGGCCGGGTTCCACCATGATCTTCAAGTTGTGGCCTTCCACCTTACGGCCGATGGCGGCAACCACTTCGGCGATACCCGGAGCCCTTTCCTGCGGCTTATAAGCGACCCCGAGGCCGCCGCCCAGGTCCAGGTTCTTGATTGGGATCCCGTTGGCGCGCAGACGGCCCACTAGCGCCAGCATCTTGTCAACGGTCTCCATGATGGGATCGGTGTCCAGCAACTGCGATCCGATGTGGCAGCTTACGCTTTCGAGGGCAATGTTCGCCAGCCGCTTGGCGCGGGCATAGACGGCTTCCACTTCCGAAATGTCCACGCCGAACTTGTGCTCCCGCAGGCCGGTGGAGATGTAGGGGTGCGTGGAGGCGTCCACGTCGGGATTCACGCGCAGTCCGGCGCGGGCGGTTACTCCGTGCTTGCGGGCGAGACCGTCGATCAGTTCGAGTTCGGCTTCGGACTCGCAATTGAAGGTGTGGATCTTGTTGGCCAGGGCGTACTCAATCTCTTCGGCCGTCTTGCCTACTCCGGCGAATACGGTCTTGGCCGGATCGCCTCCGGCCTTCAGCACCCGGTAGAGCTCGCCGCCGGATACGATGTCGAACCCCGCGCCGGCCGCGGCGAGCAACCGCAGCAACGAGATATTTGAGTTGGCCTTCACTGCGTAGCAAACCTGATGCGGATGATCGCCGAAGGCTTGATGGTAGGCGTGGTAGCGTTCCAAAATATCGTCAGCCGAGTAGACGTAGCAGGGTGTGCCTGCCGCGGCGGCTATCTCAGCCAGCGATACCTGGCCGCAGTGAAGAGTGTTCTGTTGGTAGGAGAATGGCATTACGTTACTTTCAACGCGATGAGCGTCTGGTCGTCCGACATCGGACCGCCGGCGGTCCATTTGTCGATATCCGCTAGCACGGCGTCTACGATCTGTTTGGTGGATTCCCCGGCGTTGGCGGCTACCACCTTGAATATGCGCGTGCCGCCGTATTCGTCGCCAGAAGGATTGGTCTGGTCCTGAATGCCATCCGAGTAGAGCAGGAACACGTCGCCGGGCTCGGTCTTGATGGTCACTTCGTCGTACTCGCGATCATCCAGCAGCCCCAACGGGACGCCTTCGATCTTGGTCTTCACACGTTCCCCGTTGCGGCAGAGCATGGGCGGAATGGAGCCGGCGTTGGCCAGGGTAAGTTCCCTGAACTTCTTATCCCAATGGAGCAAGAGCAGCGTGACGTACTGCGCGTCCACTTTGCGTTCGAGCAACGATTCATTGAGGCGGCGCATCAACTGCGCCGGCCGGTTCATGCGCGGAGCCAGGGTACGCAGCAGTCCGCTGACCAGTGCACCGTATAAGGCGGCGGCGGCGCCCTTACCGCTGGAATCACCGAAGGCGATCAGCGCGTAGTCATCATCATGATCGAAGAAGTCGTAGAGATCGCCGCTGATTTCCCGGGCGGGACGCAGTCCGATTGAGATTTCGAGGCCGCTGATTTCAGGCGCCTCGCGCGGCAGCAGAATGGACTGTACTTTGCGCGCGGCTTTGAGATCCTGCTCCATGCGCTGCTCGCGCTGGGCCAGCTCTTCATAGAGGCGGGCGTTTTCTACCGAGCTGGCAATCTGCGGCGCCAGCAGAGTTAGCGTGCGGACATGCTCTTCGGTGAAGTAGCCGATACGCTCGCTTTCCAGATCAAGCACGCCTACCACGCGGTCCTGCACGATTAGCGGCACGGCGACTTCGGAACGAATGTCGGGGTGAGAAGCGATGTAGCGCGGGTCGGCCAGTGTGTCCTCGACCCGGATCACTTCGCGCTGGGCGGCGGCGGCGCCGGTGATTCCCTTCCCCAGTGGAATATTGTCCAACAGTACGCGTTGGTCGTATCGTTCACTGAAGCGATGACGGAGGGCGCGCTGTTCGGTATCGACCAACAGAATACTGAACGCATCGTAGTTGATGAGCGCGCGGATGGCTTTGGCGATGTTGCTGAGCAGCTCATCCAGTTGCAGGATGGAAGAGAATTCCTGCGAGAGGTGGGCCAGGATTTTCGAGGTCCGGTTCTGGCGCTGGACGCGCTGGTAGAGGCGTGCATTGTCAATGGAGGCGACGGCGCGGGAGGCCAGCAACCTTAGCAGCGCGGCGTCCTGTTCAGAGAAAGCATTCTCGCGGGTGGACTGAAGGTCGATTACACCTACCAGTTTGCCGCGCGCGATCATGGGCACGGCAAGTTCCGAGCGAACCGCATCGACGGTGCTGATGTAGCGGGGGTCGGAGCGGACATCTGGCGAAAGAATGGTCTGGCGGGTGGCGGCGGCGACTCCGGTCAAGCCTTCGCCCAGTTGGAGCGTCACGTTCTTCACCACTTCATCGCGATGGCCGCGGGCGTAGCGCATGCGTAGGCCCTGCAACTTGTCGTTGTAGAGAAGAATGGCGAACAGGTCGTGCGGGATGACTCTGGCGATGAAGTCGGCCAGCGCGGGAAGCAGGCGGTCGAGATCGAGCGTCTCAGAGGTGGTGGCTGAAACTTCGAGCAGGAAGTCCAGCAATTCGGCGCGTTCCTTGAAGCGGACGGACGATTTTCGAGTGGGAGATGTGTGGGCCATGCTGGCGGTCTTCAATATGCGGAAGGCGCTGCGGCCGGGTGCGCCGCGGCTTCAACGATTTTCACGCTGGCGCTGGCGCCGATGCGAGTGGCGCCAGCCGCGGTCATCTTCTGAACGTCTTCCAGAGTGCGGATGCCGCCGGAGGCCTTCACGCCGATGTCCGGGCCGACGATGCCGCGCATCAAGGCCACGTCGTGAACGGTTGCCCCGGTGGCGGCGAATCCGGTGGATGTCTTGACGAAGTCCGCGCCGGCTAGCTTGGCCAGGGTGCAGGCGACTGCTTTCTGATTGTCATCCAGCAGGGCCGTCTCAATGATTACCTTCACGATGGCGCCGCCTTTGTGGCTGGCCTCGACAACCGCTTGAATATCGAGTTTGACCGTTTCCTGATCGCCGGATTTGAGCGCGCCCACGTTGATGACCATGTCGATTTCCTGAGCGCCTACGCGGATGGCGGCTTCGGCTTCGGCGCGCTTGATCTCGGTGGACGTTGCGCCTAGCGGGAAGCCGATGACGGTACAGACTTTCACCGGCGAGCCGGACAGCAGACGAGCGACGAGCGGCACCCAATACGGGTTGACGCAGACGCTGGCAAAGGAATATTTACGAGCCTCCTGACAGACTTTGGTGACGTCTTCGCGGGTGGCGTCGGCGCGCAGGATGGTGTGGTCGATGGCGCCAGCTATGGCAGGATCGATCCTGCTGGTCTTATCGCTGGCGGAGATACGGTCCGCGCCGGCGGCTACGATCTGATTGGTCTTGGTGGCGCAAGTTTGCGGGCAGCGGCCTTTGCAACCGGGGCAGACCAGGGCTGGGATGTTGAGACCTTCGGCCCTGGAAAATTTTGGCCCGCCGAGGCGGTTCAGAATTTCCTCGCCGATTTCGGCAACCAACTGGTCCAGTTCAGTGGGTGTCACTTTGAATACCGCCGCTCTATTTCGGTGATTTTCCGCACGCGGGCCAAGTGGCGGCCAGCAGCGAATGGCGTGGCCAGCCAAACACGCAAGACCTCTTCGGCCTGGGACTGGGTCAAGAGCTTACTACCCAGCGTAAGCACATTAGAATCATTGTGTTCCCGGCTATTTCGTGCTGAAGCTTTATCATAACACAGGGCTGCGCGGATGCCTGGAATCTTGTTGGCGGCGATAGAAGATCCGATGCCGGCACCGTCGATGAGGACACCTCGGGTGGCCTTGCCGGAGGTGATGGTCAGCGCCACTTTTTCGGCGATGTCGGGATAGTCGGCTGACTTTTCTTCATACACGCCTACATCGATTAGTTGCAGGTCGTGCTCGGTAAAGATCGGCTTGAGGGCTTCCTTCCAGGCGAACCCGCCGTGGTCCGCGCCGATGGCTAGGGTTTGGTTCGCTGGGGCGGTGGTGATCACTTGATCCTTGGGAACCTCGGTGAGGACGACGCCGCGGGTGCGGGCGAGGTCGCGGGCAGAGGGTGTGACGATGGTGCCGATTGCGATCTTCAACTCGCCGGAGAGAGGAACATCGCTTTCTGTGATTACGGCTGGCATTGGGTCTTCCTATTGTAGTTAGAAACTGCGGCGGCGGGTTGTGGCGGCGCGGCGCGCTGTGTGCAAGAACAGGTGGCCGGGACATTTGCGATGGACTGGAGGAGGCCGGGTGAGCCGTGGAGGCGGCGCTTGCAATTGGGTTGCTCCGAGGAAAACATATGGCCACGATGAATGGGATAAATGGGATAAGACATGGTTTGGCAAGGCAGGGCGTTCTACTGGCTTGGGCATGATCCGGTGAACTCGCGGGATTGGGTTTGTTTGTGCGATTTCCGGTTGGTCTTTATTGGGTGCTTTTTCAGAGGAAGTTAGTGATTTCAAAGCTTTGTAAAAGAGGTTTTCATAGTGGGCGCTGTAGCGTCCCAGCGTGAAAAGGCGGGCGATGGCGTATTCATAATCAGTGGAAACGTAAAGAGGATGGGTTAGTTTGTCGAATTCGAGAATATTCCACCAGGCGGCGCCCATCTGCCGCAGCAGAGCTTGCTGGACTGGATCCTGGGGTGGGTTTGATCGTGAAAAAACGGCAGTGATTTCTTCAATTTCCCGTTGTTGTGCGGCGGTGATTAGCTGACGCGCGGCGCGATAGCCATGTTTTCGGGCGTTCTGCGACACCTTTCGCTTACCCTGCGACGTTCGCGGTCCGGTGGACGCCTGGGCGTTCCGGCGGTTGGCAGCCAATCGTGCTTCCGAGATCAATGTGCACCTTCCTCTAGCTGGGCCGAGGCCCGTGCTGAATCTGGCTAGAGTTTATAGAAAAGGCTGCGATGGCTGTGCGACGGAAATCGAAAATTCCCGGCAAGGTAATGAAAAAGCGAGGGAAAATATTTCTGCCTGAGGCGTGAACGGTTTAGACGATGCCAATCGCCGGATGTGACGGAAGTGGGCTCGACGGGCCGGGGGCAGCTCCGTCATGGTGTGGGTTCAATTTCGGCCGGCTTTGTGCCGCACCGTGTGGAATGATGGCGAAATCCATCCATAGCGCTTTGATAGCCCCAACCAGGAGACAGGTGCGGGTGAGATCGGACGGCTTTTGAAGGTAACAGTTTGCTTGTGAATCGTATGCTTTGCGCGCGTCAACGGGATTTACAGACGACGACAGGACGATGACGGGTATGTTGCGCAGTGCGGAGTCCGCTTTGATGCGGCGCAGAAGATCAAGACAATCGACGTGGGGAAAGTTCAGGCTGAGCAAGATTAGATCCGGGCGAGGGGCGCCGGCATATTGAGACCTGCGCGATAGAAAGTCGAGGGCAGTGGCACCGTCGGCCACGTCATAGATGGAGTGGCGCTCTTTCAGGTCTTTCATCGATTCCCGCAATAGAGCAACGATTGTTGGATTGTCGTCCACGACCAAGACCCGAAACATAAAACTGCCTCCGCAGATTTACCAGTTGCGGTTGATTTCCGCTGGTTTAGTAACCCAATATCATACAACAAAGTTTCTATCCGCAAAAACAATCATTGCGACGTTGCGGCGAATAGTTCTGTAAGTTAGACGCTGGATGCGGAAAGTTGTTTCGGGTGAGGTTCCGGCTTGGATGGGACGGTGAAATAGAATGTGGATCCGATGCCTTGCCGGGATACGGCCCAAACGGTTCCACCCTGGCGTTCCACAATTCGCTTCACAATGGAGAGGCCGATACCGCTGCCCTGGTAGCTGGAGCCTGTGCTGTGGAGCCGTTCAAAGGCGGTGAAGATGCGCTCGGCGTGGGCCATGTCAAAACCGATTCCGTTGTCGGTGACGGAAAACTGCCAGTGTTCGTCTTCGGACTTGGCCGAGATGTGTAATTTGGGCGGCTGCGCCGAACGATACTTCAGCCCGTTCTCAATCAAGTTCAAGAAGACCTGGGCCAATCGTTTCGGATCGGCCTGAACGATGGGGAGCGTATCCGCGGTGACCTGGGCACCGGTTTCGTGGACACTGGCGGCGCAGTCCTGCAAGACTCCGCGCAAGACCTCATTACAATCGGTCGCCGTTATGGAATCTGCCTCTACGTGGGTGACTTTGGAGTATTCCAGAAGATCGCGCACCAGCGCGTTCATGCGGACTACGGCGGCGGCGATGTGAGCGAGCAACTCGCAGCCATCAGCGTCCAGTTTGGCTTCATACTTTTGAATTAGAAGCTGGCTGAAGGCGCCGATGGTGCGGATGGGGGCTTGCAGATCGTGAGACACCGAATAGGCAAACTTCTGGAGGTCGCCGTTGGAGATTTCCAAGCGTGCGTTCGCGTAGGTGAGACTTTGCTGGCTACGCCGCAACAGTTCATTGGCCTGCAGCAATTCGCGCTCACTCGACTGCAGACTCGCGTTCGACTGTTCCAATTCTTGGGCGGAGCAGAGAAGGTCGCGATTCGCGCGTTTCAGGCGATCAACGGCAAGTGAAATGACCACGCCCAAGACGGCGAACAGTGCCATTCGAGCGGCATCCGCGATGTGGCCGGGAATGAAATTGGAACGCGGTTGAATAAAAGCCGCGCCGACGACGATTATGCTTAGCGCGGTGGCGGTAAATCCGGGGCCTTTGCCGCCGAAATCCGCCGAAAAGAAGACGGCGAATGCGAAGAGCAAGAATGGAAATTCCCAACCGAACAGCGGGCTGGCGGCGAACCGAACGAGGCTGGCCAGGGCGACGGCTATCAGCGCTGCACCGTAACGGGTCAGCGGTATGCGGCCGGTATTGCCGTCGCGGATACCTTCGTAATGGACGTTCTTGCCAGTGACTGACACTTTCTATGTGCGTCGACCAGGAGGATCGACCCGCTTGCCGGGAACAAGTATCTTACGATTTTAGGCACGACGGAAGCTTGGGCGCAAAGGGGTGGGTGGTGTGGCTTTTGTTTCGCTATGTGAATGTTAGACGACTGCCCTTCGGAGGGTGGTTTACGGCGGCAGCAACGCCAGATGTTTTGAAGGATATACGCCCGGCTGAGCGGACACCGAAGGGGATTGACCAGAGCGCCATGGTAGTTGGGAACCATGAGTGCGGGAAGAGTTAGGCAGATCGCTGTAAAAAACAGCAGTCCTTCCGGTGCGACAAATGCTCGATCACGGCCACTGACAGCAGGGCGGCAATCCACCACGCTCCGCACGGATTGCAGGCCCAAATGAGAGCGTTCCATCGGCCAGTCAGTAGCAGCGGCGTCAGCGGTCACTGTGCGAACCGACAGAAAAGTACCATATCTACTTGACGTGGAATCGCTTGGAAAGGCCGAAGGGAAACTGATGAGGCGCTTGCTATTGCTGTGCAACCCGCACAACTCTTACCGCTGTCCCGCCGATCCCGGCAAGTTCCGAACTACTTGTGGTCAGGGTTGCGGACGGGTCTTACGGATGATTGCGTCGTAGGCCAAGGCCTCTTGGTTCTTGAAGCGATGAGTTTTGCCGTTCCTAAAAAATACCGTGATCTGCAGGTTGCCGGCTTGATCTTTAGCTCTGTTATTGAATCGAACGTCAAGCTGGTTAATCTCTTCAGGGTTGGGCATGTCTAATTTTACACTCTAGAGGGCGGCGCTAGCGTGCCGCCGGCGCGACGATCTCCACCGCCCCATAGTCTTGCAATCTGTACGAGAGCCAACTACTCATTCCTGTTGTCAGTAAAATCTGCACCTACAGCTTCCAATAGCGGCCGATCCCGATGATTCGGATCGAGACGCGGCGCGACTGCCCGCGGAAGCGGCCACAGAGAGCAGACGACGCCCTCACAACTTGCCCCGCGAAACCTTGAGGCCTGGAGAATTGCTAAGCATACGCTCCCCAGGCGGGCAATAACATACTTGCATGACAAATCCATCGGCCCAGAATGTATCACGAGTGAACACGGCAGAGCCGCAATCGCGCCTGAACTCGAAAGAGATGCGGAAGGCAACATTCGAACGAGTTTCGTATCGATGGATCAACAGTGCGTATAAGTGGTTGCGGTACTGACCAAACTGACAACCAGCATCCTGGATGTTCCATCGAACGGGAAGCCCGCGAACTGAGGCTTTCCATTGATTCGTCATACTGGACTCGGTGCTAGGCTATATGGACACGATGCCGCCTGAGGTTATAGTGGTCCCAGGAATTCAGACCAGGCAATAAGTTAGAATTCGGCGAGTCGTTAACGCAAAGGAGAAGCAGATGACGACGACGAGAAAACAGCACAGTCCGGCCTTCAAAGCGCGAGTGGCGATGGAGGCAATTCGAGGCGAAAAGACGCTAAGTCAGCTTGGTTCGCAATTCAAGGTGCATCCGATCCAGATCGGGAAGTGGAGGAAGTCTGCGGTGGAGCAGCTCCCTGAGCTTTTCGTGGACGGGCGGAGCCGGAAGGGACAGCCTGCCGAATCCGGGAAGGACGCGCTCTATGAGGAAATAGGCCGGCTGAAGGTGGAACTGGACTGGCTTAAAAAAAAAGCTGGCATGCTCGACTGAGGATCTGCGGCCCCTGGTGGATCGCGATCATGCGGAGATCAGCATCCGGCGCCAGTGCGAACTGCTGGGCGCAAATCGGTCGGGCCTGTATTATCAGCCGCTGGGTGAAGGCGAAGAGAACCTGCGGTTGATGCGGATGCTGGACGAACAGTACACGCGGACTCCGTTTTACGGGAGCCGGCGAATGGTGGAGTGGCTGGCAATACAGGGTTTCGAGGTGAATCGGAAACGGGTCGCGCGGCTGATGGAAGCGATGGGGATTGAGGCGGTGTATCCGAAGCCGAGGCTGAGCCTACCGGGAGAAGGCCACAAGATCTATCCGTACTTGCTGAGGGACGTTAAAGTGACGCGCCTCAACCAGGTGTGGAGCACAGACATCACGTATATAAGGATGGCGCAGGGCTTCGTCTATCTGGTTGCGGTGATGGACTGGTTCAGCCGGTACATTTTGAGCTGGAGGTTATCGTTGACGCTCGAACTGGACTTCTGCATCGAGGCGCTGAAGTGCGCCCTGCGCGGAGGGCGGAAGCCGGAGATTTTCAACAGCGATCAGGGTTCGCAGTTCACCAGTGAAAAGTTCACCGGGGAACTGGCGGCGAGAGAGATCGGCATCAGTATGGATGGACGAGGACGCTGTATGGACAACATTTTCATTGAGCGGCTGTGGCGGTCACTCAAATATGAGGAGGTGTACCTGAAGGACTATGAGTCGGTGACGGAAGCAAGGGCCGGGATTGAAAAGTATTTCCGGTTCTACAACCAGGAACGGCCACACCAGAGTCTCGCCTACCGGACGCCAGCTGCGGTCTATCTGGCACGGGGATGACTACGATGAGCGAACAGTCAATGAGGAACGGAGCACTGCTGAAGCCGGGGACGCTGTCCCCGAACCCCTGGGATTTAACGCTTTCGGGCCGGAATGATTGGCAGTACAATCAAGGAACTCGAACGGAAGTCAGGGCTCCGCAGGGATGCGCCCCGAGCGCCGCTTCGAGCGCCGGAATGGCAAAGGCGGCTGCGAGGCTGCGGCCGCCCCAAAACACACAGATTCCGACCCGTCCGAGGTTAACTTATTGCGGGCCAAAATTGGTCTTGACAAAGGGGTCCACTTTAGGT
>JBBRNO010000041.1:0-46495 GCA_038230275.1 Bryobacterales bacterium | reverse complement strand
CTTCACGCCTCTGCTGACACAATAACTTCCTTCGGCTTCGCTTGATGATGATGGGGCGGATGACTGCGCCTACGGCGCCGATGATGTTGCCATGCCCGGGCCGAAACTCAGAAAACTACGTTTTCAGATGATCGCTGACAGCCAGACACTGCGACCGCGCGGGCACTCCTGTGTGAGCAGATTTCCAACGCCATTGGCGTCCGCGTGCTCAGGATCGTCAAGACTGACGGTCAGGAGCCAACGTACCGGGTGGAACTCGAAACCACCAAGGTCGGGTTCCCCAGCGTCGACAAACTCGTCGGGCAGCAGAGTTTCCGCATGAAGATCGCGAGCGCGGTTGAGCATTTGGTCCCGAGAATACCGGGAAAGGTCTGGGATCGAGTCGCTGAGATGATGCTGAATGCCTTGACCGTCGAGGACGGTGGCGACGAAGCGGATCTCGTGGGCGCAGCGAGAATGTACGTCGAGCGCTATCTCTCCGAAACACCGTTCATTGACGCAGAGGAAGAGCAGCCGTATCAGACTCGCTTCAAGCCCGCAGTCTACGAGGGACAGATCGTGATTCGCTCGCACGACCTGCAACAACACATCAACAGGGCGTGGGGAGAGAATCGCGCGATCAAAGAGGTGATCGCGATGCTTTCGGCCCTTGGGGCATCGAGCACGCGACTCAAGCGGACACGGTTGCGGGACCAGAGCCGGTGGCTGTTGCCATCGGGCGAATTCGCTCCCGATAGCAATACCGGAACCAGCGGAGAGAGGGACGATGCCAAACCATCTTGACGTTGAGGAGGCTCTCAGTGCAATTGGTCAGCGGGACCACTCCATCACTGCGGAGTACCGTATCTTCGGACCGCCGGGCACCGGGAAGACCACCAACATAACCCGGCAGATCCGCCGCGCAGTAGAGCGGTTCGGTAAGGACTCCGTGCTTGTGACGAGTTTCTCCCGTGCGGCAGCCGCGGAACTTGCCGGGCAGGATCTCCCAGTCAGTTCTGATCGCGTTGGGACACTACACTCGCATTGCTGGCACGCGCTGGGACGCCCCGAAATTGCTGAAGTGCACGTTGACGAATGGAATCGGGCGAATCCCCACCTGCGAATCACTCCCCTAAAGAAGGACCGGAAACTGGACGGGGAGCAATCCGACGAAGAGATCGTCGACGACGTGCGGACTGGCGACTACTGGCTTGGTGAGTTGAATCGGTGTCGGGGAATGATGCGGCCCGTCGAGGTCTGGCCCGCTGCTCTTCGAGACTTTGCCACCAAGTGGAACCGCTACAAGGGTTCGTGCCGGGTGATGGACTTCTGTGACCTGATCGAAACCGCAAGGCGCGAGATCCGCATTGCGCCTAAGAACCCTGACGTAATCTTCGCTGACGAAGCGCAGGATCTCAACCCGATGCAGTTGACGTTGGTTCGGAGGTGGGGAGAGAACGCACAGTACTTCATCATCGCGGCCGACGACGATCAGACGATCTACAGTTGGTGCGGAGCGACGCCAGACGCGGTTCTTGACCCCGAGATTCCTGAAGACCACAAGATCATCCTCAAAGAGAGCCACCGAGTGCCGCGCAACGTTCACGCGTTGGCGAACCGGTTGATCCATCAAGTCACCCGCAGGCAGGAAAAAGTCTACGAACCTCGACCTGAGGACGGCATGTGCATGCAACTCTCGCGAGGCGGCTACAAATCGCCAGAGTACTGGATTCTCAAAACGATCATGCAGCACCTTGAAAACGGCAGAAGGTAATGCTGTTGGCGTCGTGCTCCTATATGTTGCATCCGGTGATCGCGGTGCTACGCCAATGGGGCGTCCCCTTTCACAACCCGTACCGGAAATCTCACGGCTTCTGGAATCCGCTGCGGCGTGGACGAAAAGGCTCCTCGGCAAACCGGATTCTATCTCTACTCGGCGACCACCCCTGGTCCCATGGGGACCTCAAGTTGTGGGCAGAGTGGCTCAATCCGAAGGGCACTCTGAGGCCGGGAGCAAAAGCGTTGATCGAGGCATCCGACGATTCTCTCCCGGTGACGACCGAGCGGCTCATCGAATTGTTCGAGACCGCCGCGATTGACGCTCTGCTGGCCGCCTCCAGCGATCCCAGGCAGTTACTCCAATGGTGGTCCCGGCGCGTCGCGCCAGCATTCCATGGACGTGTGCAATTTCCAGTCGCCGTCGCGGTCGCCCGCGGACCCAGTGCTCTGGAGGAATCGCCTCGAGTGATCGTCGGAACGATCCACTCGGTGAAGGGCGGCGAGGCGGATGCCGTCTTTCTCTTTCCGGATCTCAGCCCGGCCGGTGATGCAGCCTACCAGAGGCGCGGCCCACAACGAGACTCGGTAATCCGGCTCTTCTACGTCGGGATGACGCGCGCGCGCCACACCTTGTATATCTGCCAAAAAGAATCCTCACTGGCAGTTGTGATCTGACTGCAAGCAACGGAACACATGGGACTTGATTGATGCTCTTGAAGGACGCTAATGTTCAGTCGCTGGTCGGAGGCCTGCGACTGAAAGTGAGAATTCAGCATCCCGATATACACGAACGGACTGATCGTGGCGATTCCTATTGGTTCTTCCGCTACCGGGAAGACGTGTTGCAGCAGGACGGTACGACCAAAGGAATTCGTCGCTTCCACGTTATCGGCCCGAGCAAGGGAGAAAACCGGATCGCGAAGCGGGCGGCGGAAGTTGAGCGCGACAAATTTCTGGCAACGATCAACAAACCTACCGTCCAGGAAAAGGTCGCAGACGGCTTGGCGTTGTTCGGCAAGATGGTGGACAAATACCAGGCTGCGCACGTTGAAGCGCAGGTTGCCGGACGCTACATGTTGGCGAAGCCAACCAGGCTGAAATACCTAATGCATCTCGAGCAACGCATCGTTCCGCAGTGGGGCGAAAAGCGCTTATGTGACATCAGGCCCGATGAAGTCCAGCAGTGGCTGTTCGGAAGTTGCGAGTCGTGGCACATGATGAATGACTTACGGGGAATCATGTCCGGAATCTTCACGAAAGCTGAGGAGTGGGGCTACTGGCCAGAAGGCCGGCGGAACCCAATCTCTCGCGTCAAGATCGGAGAGAAGTGGAGTGTGAGACCGGAGCGGATACTGACGGCGGAAGAGACGGTGCGGGTCCTGGCGCGGCTGAGTGATCCGAATCTGCTCGTGATCGAAACAACTATCGCTACAGGTGTGCGTATCTCCGAAATTCTCGGTCTGACGTGGCGGAACGTCAATCTTCAGGATGGCGTCATCCAGATCGTTCAACGCAACTGGCGCGGTGATATCGATGATCCGAAGTCAAAAACCAGCAAACGCCCTTTGACCTTGGGATATCTGGTCGATCGCTACCGCGTAAAGGCCCTTGCCGCTAATGCAAAGCCAGAGAGTTGGGTGTTCGTACGCACAGACGGCAGTGGGCTACCATTGTGGGATTCCGGTGTGCGGCAGGCTCTAAAGCGGGCGGCCGCGGCGGAGGGATGCGATTTCCCCGGCCTTGGTCCGCACTCCTTCCGCCGGGCGAACATCACGTGGCGGCAGGAAGTCGGTGGCTCGAGTATTGAGGCTTCAAAAATCGCTGGCCACAGCACCGTCAGAATGACGGAGGAGTACACGAAGATCCAGTTGACCCGGCAGGACCAGCTCACGCGCCTTATTCAGGAGCGCCTATCCAGCGTGGGCGAGAAGCAGGTCTCCACGATGCAGTAAGACCACAGGTCCGACCATACGCAATGCGCTGTGGCTCGACCTGGTTCTCTCGATTGACCACGTTTTGCTGTGTCAGAACGCACTGGTTTTGGCACAATAGTTGTGTTCATCGCCCAGCAGTTGAGGTTGGTTATTGTTTTCTACAAGTCGCAATGGGTCTAATTCTAATTGGAGTTGGATGCAGGTCTGCCGATTTCCTTTCCGCTTCTCGTTCCGTTCTCACCGAACCGCGGGAGACCTGCACGGGGTTCGAGTCGTAGTCGGACTATCGTGGCTGCGGAGGTTCGAGAAGAGCAAAAAGTCGTTTACGCTTTAGCAAGTCTCACGCAGCTACTAGGGTCACGAAAGCGAGATCTCGGCAAAGTGACAAATTAACGACCTGGCCCGCATTGAGAATTCATCAAGCAGCTTGATTTACTTCGCGCTTTCTCTCGTGAAAAAGCTTGGTGGTTCTGCAGGAGTCCCCCACACGTGGCGACAATCTCCGAGGCGCAGCCCTGAACCACATGGACAGTCATCGGATATTTTTGTGCTCACCCTTCTGCCGACGGACCCCTCCAGCGCGGAGGATGCGACTCCAGTCGTGAGGCCCAAATCGTCGATCAACCACCGCATGCGCGGGACCTCAGCCAACAGTGCATCTACCGAAACGATGAACGCGTCGGAACATGCCCATGCAACATTAGGCTCAACCTTCGGCATCTTGGTCGGTGCCTTATCCGTTCGTCTCGCCAAGTCGGCAGCAAACGTGGCGCCAGAATTGTGCACACCTTGTGTAGCCACATAGGCAGTCTGGAATCCGAACGACGGATGCACCGCATCGCAGAGCCACTCATAGGACGTCCAGACATCAGAGGGACCGCGCTTCAAAAACTTCTCTAGAAGAGTCATGACATTGGTTCTTTTGACAGGTGGCGGACGCGTTCCTTTGTGCTCACCGATGCGGGAACCAAATTGTGCTTGCAATAACTTCTTGTGGAACCGCTCCCGGAATGCCGTGACCGCTCCCAAATTTGGCACACCTTGTTGTTTGAACTCTGACCATTCCGCTAGTAGCTGCTCGCCCTCGACTACGAAAGCGGCGACACCCTCCAGCAATGCACGAGAGCACGCTGCCGCGGGCAGCACTGACCACGCGGCTAAAGATGTGCACGTAGCCTCAGCGAAATCCGAGGCACGCCAAAGGTGGGATGACCACCAAGCGCCCAAGCTTGAATGCATGTCAAATAGGAGAAATGCCCCAATATCAGCGGCCGAGTACGGAGTTCGTGGACGAAAATGTGTTGACGCATACCCCATTCTTCCGCCATCGGATCCCGTTGCGGTCACGTAAAACCAATCTGGGCCGCTCTTGAGAAGGTGGTCAACCAGCTCGTCATGGGCTGCGACCCTATCAGAACTCCTGAGCGGGATGGGAAGATGCTTCACCCAAGACGTGCGGTCAGGAGCTGAGGCTACACATACACGAACCGCTGCCAAGTTTTCCCTGAGACGCATTACGCGCGGCGCGCCAAGCATCTCGATGATATCTGTAGAGTACTCCATCTATATCAGAGTGCGCCGAACGGTGTCCGGTGCGCAATAGCAACTCAGAGTGAAACTGATGTGCTGCGAAGCGTATCTCAAAAACTTCTAGTGGGTTTATCACGTATCCGCCCCTACTCTGGCGGTGCGTTACAGGCCCTCCGAACTTGCAACGCTGACGCCGACCCTGCGCTATATAGTGCGCCAGGACAGTCCTTGCTGCGTCATAGCTCGAACTTCATCCCGACGGTACTCTACCTGCGGCCGGCCGATTTCCTTACCACTTCGCGTGCCGTTCTGCCTCGCCCGCGCCAATCCAGCGTAAACGCCCTCCGAGATCCTGATTCGTTCTTGTTTCGCAATGGTCCCTAGGATCGCAATGATAGCGTTTTTGACGAATCCGCAGGAGTCAAGGTAAGTTCCGCGAACGACCGAAATCCCACTCTGTAGCTGCTGAGAAAATTGAGGTGCCGAAGCGTTGGCAGCGCACTTTCGGCTTAATCTGTCGAGTGACCAAAACAAGAACTACATCAAATTGTCGCTGAGCGGCATCACTGAAGAGTTGACGGAATTGCGATCGGTCCGCCGTCTTGCCGCTTTCGTGGTCGATGTATTCGGCGGCGACAAGCCATGTCTGAGTTTCGGGCGAATCTGGAAAGTTCCAAGAAGTAATTGTCGGCGTCATACCGGCCGTCAGAGGTGCTCACGCGGGCGTAGATGGCGACTGCATATCTGGCATCCACCGTTAATGTCTGTTTGGCGGTCCGTGTACCCGCCGTGTACCCGCCGTGTACCTCCGTTTGGCAAAAGTGTCGATTCTGACGTTTTGGGGTCTTTGCAGAATCAATAACTTGCCTGTTATCAGAATGGTGGGATGGTTCGACTCCCACTCTCACCGCCGCTTTTTATTAGCTAATGCGAAGATAGGCGCTGTTCCGGAACTCCGGTAGCTTCGATTCGGGATCGGGATAGAAATTTAGAACTGTGGGCACTTCCTGATAAGGAAATCATTTGTTGTCTTCTCCAGCAGACAACATTTGAAACCCTGGGCAACCGCGCGCGAAGGCAATCCACGTGCCGTCTCTGTGTGTGGAGTCCTGGAGTCCAGACGGAGTCCAAACGGCTAAAAGTAGCCCTGTGGCGTCCACCGGCGTCCAAACTCGAGACTGCTAAGCCTTTTGTTTCCGTTGAGAATGCCTATAACTGATTGATATTTCTTAAATGGCATGGAAGAGGTCAACGGTTCGAACCCGTTCAGGTCCACCAAAACAAATCCCAACAAAACAAATCCCAACAAAACATAGACTTGTGAAAATGCTTTCGCTCTTCCACATCGCGGAAGAGGTCACGCGAAGTCCATTTGGGGTCCAAACTCGCCAAAATTTGGACTCCAGCCGCGGATCTGAATGCCGTGGTCGTGGCCTTCATGCCTAGTGCGACCCCGCAGGCTATTGGATAGGGGGACGCTGTGGGGAGGACTGCCGTTTGCTTCGCTTCCTAGGCGAGATGCCCGGTCGCCTCAATGCTATTTAGCTGGCTCTCCCACCACGTAATCGCTTGCTCGAGGATGTCACGGCAGTCCTTGCCTGCGAACGCTCCATCCGCGATTGGGCAGAACAGATGCTCGTCGAGCGTGTGAAGCTCTGCCCCAGCAACGACATCAATTGGCCCAGCGAGAAACCCGACCTCATACTCTTTGAGGATTTGATTACGTTCCTGTTCTATGAAGTCCCAGAAGATCGCGTTTGCCTGCTTGTCTGCCTTCCACCCAGCATACGCCAATGCGACCGCGCGTTTGATTTTGGCGTCGTGCTCACCGTCGACCTTCTGAAGCACGTGGCCAACGGCACGCGCCAAGGCGACACCAGCGACCCAATATAGGCGGAACACATCGGGACGCGTTTCCTCTTGGAGAAGGTCAAGTGCGTTCCTGCAATCTCCTAAAACGTTTCGCGCCTTGAGCGCCATCTCTCAGCTCCCTGTCCCACCACCGGGCACGGTTTCCTTTCGCCTTTCACCAGCAGCCGCCGATGGTCTCCTCGGAAGCCTGACTCATGGCCCACCTTACTTCTCTTCATTGCGGGTAGTCTATGCCGACCGCCGAATCGGTATAAAACGGATCTCGACCCGCTGATTCAACGCGCCCGCGATCCTGCGCAACATTGCCAGTGAGTGGCCTTCGTAGTTGGCATCCTCAAGGCGGCAAATGACCGATGCCGTAGTGCCGATGAGCTTGGCAAGCTGAGTCTGGGTGAGGGCCGCCGTTTCCCTGAGTTCGTGGATCTTGCGTGCGATTTCTTCGTTCGCTCGCGCCTCTTCCAGGTTCTTTAGCCGGGCCGGTTTGCCTTCGTAGGACCGGCGGTGAAGGATTTCAACCGCATCGCTAGTCGGTTTCAGCGTTTTTGTTTTGTTAGCTGGCATGGTCAGGCCTCCTCATAGGTGTGCTTCGCCGGATTCGCCTGAAACCGCTTCTTGCGTTCGACGGCGTAATCGATCTCCTTCGGCGGGACAACGCTGTCTTTCACAAGCCCGTGCAAGACCGCCGCTGCCACCGCGCCGTGGAAGAAGTACAAGATCCGGTGGTGAACGCCGCCCAGACTGACGCGCAATTCGTAGATGCCGTCGCGCAGGAAGTCCGCTTCGGGTCGACGCAGTTCGTGGCCCAGCTCGAGCAAGCGCTCCAGCCGGACGTAGCACTTGTCCTGTACCTTCGCCGGCAACTTGTCGAACCACTCGATGAACGGGCATGATCCGTCTTCCTCCCGGAAAAGGCGACTCTGGTCCTGGGCACTCGATCCCAGCTTATTCGCAAAGTTGCGAAATTGCAAACTGGCGTCAAGGACTCTCGCACGGCCGGGCGGCGGCGCTCACATCACGATCTCGTTCGCGTTCCACCGCTCCACATGGGCATCATCCTTATAGAGAAATCCGTTGTTGTCTGCTCCAGGAGACAACAATCAGCACAGCCTGCAACCGCGCGCGTGAAGGCACGCCGCGTGCCATTTCTGGTGTGGAGTCCTGGAGTCCGCACGGAGTCCAAACCCCAAAACATGGCCCTGTGGAGTCCACCGGCGTCCAAATTGCCGTGCGCTAAGTCTTTTGTTTCTGGTGGAAACGTCCGTAAGTGATTGATATTTCTTCCATGGCATGGAAGAGGTCAACGGTTCGAACCCGTTCAGGTTCACCAAAACGTTTTAAAGACTCCCAGTTTCCTCGCCGGTTAAGAATCCGGTTGAGGGATTTCGGTCGGAGACCAACCCAACCTCGAGACGTCGCTCATGGGCTTCGTTGGATTATTTCCGGTCTGGCCCCGATACGGTCCAAAGGTACAGCGTTTGGCTCAAGCCCGAGTCATCCTCTCCATTTGTGTTGTCAACCCTCGCTTCTTTGTCTGGTTTCCAATCCCCCATATTGAAAGTGTTGGAAACGATTCGCGTGCCGGGTTTCAAATCCTTGAGTAATTTCGGACGCAGTTTCAGGTTGATATACGGCAACAGGAACAGAGTGACGACCGTCGCCTCGCGAATATCGGATCGAAACAGGTCATTCTCTTCGAATCTGACGGAGCCCTCGACCCCCGCCTTGCGGGCATTTTCTCTTGCTTCCTTAATACGGACAGGGTCGATGTCGATTCCAACACCTCGCGCCCCATGGTACTTTGCTGCGGCAATCACAATGCGGCCGTCGCCGCAGCCAAGATCGTAGACGACATCGGATTTGATGACGGCTGCCAGTTTCAACATCTCCTGAACCGCCTTCTCACTCGTCGGCACATACGGCACATCAGGGTGAGGCTCGAGTGTGGCGCGTTGGGCCATTGAAAGCCTGCTACACAGGAGTGCCTGGAGCACGAACAAGCAAAGGAGAGCGCGTCGAAACGTCATCTCGCAACCTCTGTCTCTCGAAAATATCACACACTGCCGCGCCGGCTTTGCAATCAACCACGCGCCGCACCCTTGCAATCCGCAACGGTAGGGAGTATGTATAGGGCCGCATCACAAGAAAGGAGCAACCCAGATGAAATCCATCGTGTTGCGGTTAGCCGTCGTAATCCCGGCATGTCTTCTGCTGAACGTAGCAGCCCAGAACCCTTCAGATGTACCGGCGCAGGCCGCGCGGGGTGAAGAGTTATTCTTCCAGTCCGCAAAGCCAACAGCCTGTGGCGTGTGCCATTCTCTGGCCGGCAAAGGAACCGCGGTCGGTCCCGATCTGACGCGCTGGGGACGCGTCGGCCCTCG
Organism: Bryobacterales bacterium; assembly: GCA_038230275.1. Lineage (GTDB taxonomy): Bacteria > Acidobacteriota > Terriglobia > Bryobacterales > Bryobacteraceae > JANXXV01. Next base: position 37,023 of record JBBRNO010000041.1, on the reverse strand, counting down.
CGCCACCGCCATGGCCATTACATCCACCATTACCATCGACGTCGTTTGGGTCGAATCGAAAGGTGGGGCCGCGTTCCCGGCGATGAAAGTCTCAGAGGAGGGGGGCAGCACTCAGTTCTATGACGTTGGCAAGATCCCGCCAGCGTTAGTGAAGCTTGCAGCAGCGGAGATCCGTGCTGTGAAACCGAATGCAACGTGGAAGCATCCGCCCAGCCAGGTGAAACACCCTCCCGAGGAAATGGCCGACGTGATCGCTTTCATACGTTGGGCAGGAGCCAAAGATACCAAGGGCGTGAAGCCCGAAGATGTTCAGTAGGGAGCGGTTTGCAACCGTTGTGTCTCGCCGTGCTCTGAGACTCCGCCCGGCGAATACGTCCGATCTCTATGGATCGTGCCTGATGACCTTGCCGCCCTTCATCACAAATTTGACGCGTTGAAGCTCCGTGATGTCGGTCAACGGGTCGCCGGAGACGGCAATCAGGTCGGCGTACTTTCCCTTTTCGAGCGACCCGATCCGGTCCTGCCATCCCAGCGCTTCGGCATTGATCGATGTCCCCGCCTGGATAGCTCTAGCAGCGGACAGACCGGCACGTGTCACCAGCCATTCAAAGTCGAGTGCCTGGGTCCCATGAGCGTAGGTGGAACCATCCACACCGCTGCCCATCATGACTTTGATCCCCTTCGTTGCAGCTGCCATGGTGGCGGCCTTCTCAAAGATGGGGATGATGCGAAACTTGCCGCCGGTGTTCCTGGCGTCGGTATCGTCCATGTAGGGTTCGGTGTAGCGGACGAGGGTTGGATCGTAATATAGCCCTTTTGCGGCCATGTTGTTGATCTGATCCTGATTCAGGCCGAACCCGTGCTCGATGGTGTCGCGGCCGGAAGTGATCGCATTCTTTTGGCCATCGCCGCCGTAGACATGACACGCCGATTTCTTGCCCAGGCGGTGGGTTTCGTCAATCAACGCCTGCAATACGGGCAACGGGTAGGTCACTTCGTATTGATCCTGGCCGGTGGCGGAGAAGGAATACCCTCCGGCTGGGTAAAGCTTGATCCAGTCGGCGCCACGGCCAATCTGCTGGCCCACCGCCGATCGTGCCTCTTCTATTGTATGGACCACTGCGCGTGCCAGTGGGTCCGCCGGAGCGGCAGGATCCAAAGCAGAGACACTCCACCCGATGCCGAGCGTGGAAACCTGAAAACGAGGACCGTCGAAACGCCCGGAGTTAATGGCATTGCGGATTTCAACGTCTCCGTATCCATTCCCGTGTGAGCTCATATCGCGCGCTGCGGTGAAGCCGGCCCGCAGGTCCGCTTGTGCGTTTTGAACAGCAATCAGCACAGAACTTTCCGCCGTCGCCTTTGCTCCGCGCGTGTTGAACATGTGCGTATGGGCGTCGATCAGACCCGGCAGAACGGTCGCCCGGCTGAGGTCGATAATCTGGGCGTCCGCCGGAACTTTGACTTGCGCTTCAGGGCCGACCTCGGTTATGCGATCACCCAGAATCAGCAGCGTTTGCCCAGTCAGCATCCGTCCGTTCTTGCTGTCGAACAAACGGCCGGCGCGCACCGCGAACTTTCGAGGCGCCGAAGGGCACTGATAAATTCCGCCGTCGGTCCCCACGCAGGGAACCGCTCCTGCTCCGCGCCAGGGTGCAGGTGGCACCCGAATCTGGGTCCAAGCCGCAGTTGCGCTGAGTAGTAATGCGGCAAGAATTCCTCTATATGGCATCGCGTAGTGTTCTCCTCTGGAGTGTCGAACAGAACAATACTATGCCAAGTCGCGGCGTTCGATGTGTCGAATAGCATGGAAGGGTGCGCATTGGCTTGCTTTCAGACACGCATGGCTTCCTGGACGAGGCTGTGTTCGCTTACTTTTCCGAATGCGACGAGGTGTGGCACGCAGGGGATGTCGGGTCGGTGGAGATCCTGGACCGGCTGAAAGCATTCAAGCCAACGCGGGGCGTTTACGGAAATGTGGACGGTGCCGCGCTGCGCGCAGAGTTGCCGCAAGATCTGGCATGGGACTGCGCGGGAGTCCACGTTTACATGACGCATATTGGCGGGTATCCCGGCAACTACGACAGGCACGCTAAGCGGCAGATCCAGCGGTTGCAGCCCGCGCTATTTATCTGCGGCCATTCGCACATCCTGAAAGTGATGCGCGACCCGGCGCTGGGGCTGCTTCATATGAACCCTGGAGCGTGCGGCCACCATGGCTGGCACGCCATCCGCACTTTGCTGCGGTTTACGGTGCAAGCCGGCAAGCTATCTGGCGTTGAGGCAATCGAGTTAGGGCCGCGAGGGCGCAAGCTCAATTGACGCGAGCGCACTTCAACAACATTTCGAGTGTGACAGTTTCCAGCACACTCTCATGCGTGGCCTCCAAACGAACCGGGGCAATCACTCCGGCATCGTAGGACCGCTTCCATGGTTCAATGCAAACGCACCAACCATCGCCAGCCTTTAGCCCTGGAAAACCGTACTCGGGACGAGGCGTTATCAAATCGTTCCCAATGGATGCCTGGTGCCGGAGAAATTCGTCATTCACCAAGACGCAGATGGTGTGCTTTCCTAAGTCGTCAGGACCGGTGTTACATTTGCCGTCGCGATAGAAACCCGTCAGCGGATCCGCGCAGCATGTCTGCAGGACGCTTCCCAAAACATTTTTAACCATTCGCTTCTAGCGTATCCGATAATGGGTCGCCGGAGTGGACATTATGGCGCGCGCGAAAGAATTCGACTACGAGCGGACGCTTGATAAGGCCAAACGCGTGTTCTGGGAGAAGGGATACCAGGCCACTTCGATTCAGGATCTGGTGCAAGCCACCGGGGTGAACCGCGCCAGCCTTTACGGTACATTCGGCGGTAAACGCGAATTGTTCCTGCGGTCCTTGCAACAGTTTCAGTGCCGGAACGATCAGTTTGTCTGCAACGTGGCGCCGGGCCTGCAACCAGGGTTCGATAAGATCCGGGCTGTGTTCCAGAACGCCGCCAGGCAAACGCTCAACGATCCCCGTGGCTGTCTGCTGATAAACTCAGTCGCGGAATTGTCCACTCACGACGGCGAGGTGCTTGGATTGGGCAAGGGCGCCCGTGAACAGGTAGAGGCGTTCTTCTCCACATGCCTCAAAGCGGCGAGGACTGGCGGTGAAATCGCTAGGGGAAGGGATCTTCGATCGCTTGCGCGCTTCCTGACCAATTCGCTGTTTGGACTCCGGCTCATGGCGAAAATGCAGCCGAACCGCAGGTTGGTGGACGATATCGTGGCCACTACCCTGGCCGCTCTCTCATAAATCCGAATCGTCCGTACACCGCCGGCATCTGTGTTCTGGAACGAGCATTCCAAAATGGAAAGGAGAACGAGATGAGCAAATTACAGGGTAAAGTGGCGTTGATTACCGGCGGCACCACAGGGATTGGGCTGGCGACGGCTAAACTGTTCCAGCAGGAAGGCGCGCAGGTGATCATCACCGGCCGCAGCGCCGGTACGCTTACGGAAGCGCAGGCGGAATTGGGACCGCAAGCGGTTGTGATTCAATCCGATACAAGAAAGCTGGACGATATTGCTAAGCTGATAGAGCAGGTTCGAGTGAAGTTTGGGCGCATCGACGTTCTGTTTGCAAATGCCGGAGTAGCCAAGTTCGCATCCGCCGATCAATCGAACGAGGCTTTTTTCGACGAGCAATTCGACATCAACGTGAAAGGTCTCTACTTTACCGTGCAGCAGGCTTTGCCGCTGATTCCGCAAGGGGGCGCCATTGTCCTGAATGCATCCGTCGTTAGCAGAAAGGGCTTCGCCGGAACATCCGTCTATTCCGCCACAAAGGCAGCGGTACGGTCTTTCGGACGAACGCTTGCAACTGAACTTGCCACTCGCGGCATTCGGGTGAATACCGTCAGTCCGGGGCCGATCGCGACGCCGATCTACGCCAAACTGGGAATGCCCGCCGCGGCAACGCAGGAATTTGAGAAGAGTATGGAGCAGAGCGTCGCATTGAAACGCTTTGGCCAGGCTGACGAAGTTGCCCAGGCGGTATTGTTTTTGTCGTCCGCTGAATCATCTTATGTAGTCGGGACGGAAATCTTCGTCGATGGTGGATTGGCGGAACTGTAAGTCCCAGGGGGATCATGTCAAAGGTAGACCTTTTTAGCAGTGGCCGGATCGGCCAGTTTGATACACCAAACCGGATTGTGATGGCGCCCATGACGCGCTCACGTGCTTCCGCCGCGGGAGTGCCGTCGGAACTGGCGGTGGAATACTATGCACAGCGGGCCTCGGCCGGCCTGATTATCACCGAAGGTACGTCGCCATCGATGATGGGGTCAGGATACGCGCGGACCCCATCCATCTACTCTACGGAACAGATCACGGCGTGGCAGCGCATTACCGGCGCCGTACACGCCAAGGGCGGGCACATCTTTCTGCAACTGATGCACGTCGGACGGATTGCCCATTCGGCGAACCGGCTGACGAAGGAACCTCCCGTTGCGCCGTCTGCAATTCGGGCTGCGGGGAAGATGTGGACCGACTCTCAGGGGTTGCAGGACAACGACATGCCGCGGGCGCTGGAGACGGCGGAAATCAGCAGTGTCATCGCGGAGTACGCGGAAGCAACGCGCAATGCAGGCGCTGCTGGTTTTGATGGAGTAGAGCTACATGCCGCGTCAGGTTATCTGCCGATGCAATTCCTATCCAGCGGGTCGAACCATCGCACGGACGCATATGGTGGAAGTGTGAAAAATCGGATCCGGTTTGTGATGGAGGCGCTGGAGGCAATGGTTAGCGCGGCCGGGTCCTCCTTGAAGGTCGGGATCAAGATCAGCCCGGCGATGCCCTTCAACGACATTCAGGATGACGATCCAGCGGATACATACACCACGCTGACTGCGGCGCTGGCATCACTCAATCTGGCTTATCTCCACGTGATGAAATCGGCGACGCTGCCGAACATTCTGGACCTGTTGCGGCCACTTTACAGTGGGACGCTGCTGGCGGGCGGAGGATTTGGATTCGAGTCGGGTAACGCGGTGCTGGCTGCGGAACTGGCTGACTTTATCGTCTATGGCCAGCCCTATGTCGCTAACCCGGATCTGCCTGCGCGGTTTCTAAAAGGCACGCCGCTGGCGCTTGCGGATACAGCTACTTTTTATACGCCCGGGCCGAAGGGTTATACAGACTATCCAACGGCGCTTTAAGGCCAAGGCGGCCGAAGCGTGGTGGTGGTGAAGGGCGTGCCATCCATCACCAGCATCGCGTCGTTATTTTTCGGGTGATTGCGCTTTTCCATGCGGTAGACGTGAACTCCGCTTCTTGAGGAATTCGCGGTAAAGGAATTGGCGGTGGCGGTCCAGGTGCCGGTGTCGCTGTTTGACGAGGCGGCTCCTCCGTTTTGTCCGCTGGCGCTGGATTCACCACCGAACTTGTACGTTCCGTTGGGGTATAGCGTAAAACAGGTGCTGCGCCCATAAGTACCCGCGCTGTTATTCAAGAACGACGATTGGCACCAGGTGCCCACCAATTCGGGCAATACTGCTCCGCCGGCAGCGCCTGCGGTGGCTGCTTGAGCCCCCGCTGCGCCGCGAGTGAACGTCCATGTCTTGCCGGAAATCTGCCAAGTCATGGAATCGCCGGCCTGCTGCACGGCCACCAGGAAGGTTTGACCCTGGCCGGTGATGGTGAGGTAATTTCCCGATTGCGTGTAGCGATAGGAATCGCCATTGAAGACCAGCGTGCCGCCAGGATCGATCTGCACTGTGCCGTTCGGTCCCTGCCATGCGCCGGTCAGCTTACTGCCCGCGGCGACGGGCGCGGTAGCTGCCGTAGCAGCGCCGCTGACGCGTGTCAATTTGAGTGTTGCGTCGGGGAAATTCCAGATCCAGGTTTCGCCGGCTAGTTGGAACGGGACGCGAATCGGCTCGGCTCCCCCGGTGAAGGTAATTACGTTGGAGGCAACGGTGTACCGGTGGGACTGCTTGCCGATGTTCGCGGTGCCGTCGGCATTGATGCGCACGATGCCGCGCTCGCTTTGCCAGGAGCCCACCAGACTCTCTGGCGCAACATCGTTGGACTTGGCGGCTTGAGCGGTATTGCCGCTTTCTAGAACGTAAGAAGCGCCGTCGGTTTGAAAAGTGAGCTGGCCGCCTTTGCGGGTGGCACGGAAATTAAAGCTCTGTCCGTTACTCTCAAACGATCCTTGCAGCGCACCATCCTGAATGCGGCCCTTCAGCGGAAGGGTCTGCCCTTGGAACTGAATGACTCCACCGTACTCGCCGGATCCTCTATTGAGTTCCAGCTTCATTTGGTCGTTTTGAAAGACACCGGAGTAGGGATCGGATTGCGGAGCGAGCGGGTTTTGCGCGGCCAGCCCCGCTGGAAGTAAGAGCACAGACAACGCGATGGACAAGCGAAAGAGAGTCATCATGGCTTCTGTCCTTCCGAATATAGTGACACAAATGAGGCGGCTACGGTTGGCGGGAAGAATCGATGCGCATCGCCTCGTGGTGAAATTCTTCGGGAACCCGGCGAGGAAGATCAGTGAGCGGTTCGTGCCGGCCGGGCGGATCGCCGAAGGCGAAGGTTCCGGCCTCGCGGTTGACGCGCACATTGACAACTACCCGGCCGCCGGCGTTGTAATTTCGTATCGCTATTGTGAAATCGCCGTTATCCAGCCAACGGACGCTGCCGTCCCAACTGGCCTGGCCGATCAGGTCGAGAATCACCCTGCCGCTGGGTATGTCGGTGATTCGCGGGCTACAGATTTCATGAGACATGAGGCCGTCGCCGACAGCGATATCCAACTGCGTAAGACCGTCCGGGGAAATTTCTCTACGCCAGCGTCCGTCCAACTCGCCCATGGGCCATAGGGTATCATGCGGGCGTCGATTTCATCGCGGGTTCCTGTGATAACCTTGGGGTTCAATCACTCCTTATCGAATGAGCTTCTTCCAGCACCCGTTAGCAGTTGTTGAATCTTCCTCAATTGGCGACAGCACCAGGATTTGGGCATTTGCTCACATCCTGCCCGGAGCGCGTATCGGTTCCGCGTGCAATATTTGCGACCACACGTTTATTGAGAACGACGTGGTGGTTGGGGATCGCGTGACCATCAAGTGCGGCGTGCAATTGTGGGATGGGATTGACGTAGAGGACGATGTTTTCATCGGTCCGAACGCCACGTTCACCAACGATCTGTTTCCGCGCAGCAAGCAACACCAGGAAAAGCTTCCACGCACACGGGTGCGCAAGGGCGCCTCGATTGGCGCGAATGCCACCATTTTGCCGGGACTCACCATCGGGGAACGGTCCATGGTGGGAGCGGGCTCGGTGGTGACCCGGGATGTACCGGCCGACGCCATCGTGGCGGGGAATCCGGCGCGGATATCCGGTTATGCCGGTGTCTCGGAGAAGCGGATGCCGCCGTTCGGAACGCCGCCGGTTGAGGTGGGAAGCGCCGCCACGCTGGTGGAAGGTGTGACCATTCATCACCTGCCGCGCGTGGACGATTTGCGGGGCAGCCTGACGTTTGGCGAAGCGCAGCGGCATGTTCCGTTTGAGGTGAAGCGGTATTTCCTGGTGTACGGTGTTTCGAACCAACAGATTCGAGGGGAACACGCGCATCGGACGCTGCACCAGTTTTTGATATGCGCGCACGGTTCCTGCCACGTGGTGGCGGACGATAGCCGTACGCGGCAAGAGTTTGTGCTGGATCACCCATTTATAGGACTTCATCTGCAGCCGATGGTTTGGGGAGTACAGTACAAATATTCACACGACGCTGTCTTGCTGGTGCTAGCGTCGGACTCCTATTCCGCCCCCGACTATATCCGCGATTATGACGAATATCTGGCGCTGCGGAAGAGTAACGCATGATCCCGCTGAATGATTTTCAGCGCCAATGGGCCGATATCCGCGCCGATGTGCTGGCAACGGTGGAAGCGGTGGGCGCAAGCGGCTGGTACATTCTTGGCAGGGAAGTAACGGCGTTCGAGAAAGCTTTGTCAGAGCAGTGGGGCCTGGCGCACGCGGTTGGAGTGGCAAGCGGGTTAGACGCTATCGAGATTTCCCTGAAGGCGTTGGGTTGCGGGGCGGCGGATCTGGTGCTCACCACTCCGCTCTCGGCCTTTGCCACCACGCTGGCAATTGTGAAACTGGGTGCGGTTCCCGTTTTTGCGGACTGCGATCCACACGGCCTCATCGACCTCAAGCAATGCCGGGAAATTCTGCGCACACGGCCGGATATCCGTTACTTTGTTCCGGTCCATTTGTATGGGCAGAGCCTGGATCTGGCGGCGCTCCGTTCGTTACGCGAAGACTTCGAATTGCGCATTGTGGAAGACTGCGCGCAGTCGGTTCTAGCTACGTCCGGCGGCTTGGCTACGGGGATGGTGGGGCAAATGGCCGCCACCAGTTTCTACCCGACCAAGAATCTGGGAGCATTTGGCGACGGTGGAGCGATTCTCACCCGCGATGAGTCGCTGGCCGCGCGCGTGCGGTGCCTGCGGGATTACGGACAATCGAGCAAGTATCATCATTCCGACATCGGGTACAACAGCCGTCTGGATGAATTGCAGGCGGCGCTGCTTAGCCGTGTACAGTTGCCACGACTTAGCCGGTGGACGGCGTATCGCCGGTTGGTGGCGGATCGATACAACGCTGGCCTGCGGCATCCCTCTATTCAACCGCTGGGTTCGCCGGCGAATTCCAATTCCTGCTGGCATCTGTATCCGGTATTGGTGCAAGCCGAACGCAAGCCGGATTTCCTTGCCTGGTTGAAAAAGGAAGGAGTTGGCGCCGGCGAGCACTATCCCATTCTGATGCCGGATCAAGGCGCCATGAAGGATACCGCTCATGAAGTGTTGGGCGATTGCGTGCAGGCGCGGAAGATTGCGCAGGGTGAGGTCAGCCTGCCGATTCACCCTTACCTGACGGATGAGGAAATCGAACGGGTTATCGAAGTGTGTAACCGTTGGGGCGGATAGACATGCTCTCCCTGGTAATCCCTTTATATAAGAGTGAAGAGGGGTTAGCCCGGCTGCTCGTCGAGTTGCAAAAGCTTCAGCAGCAGCTGTTGCCTGAAACGTTTGAGGTGGTCTTTGTCGTGGACGGCAGTCCCGATCAGTGTTACCAGATACTGGCCGAACAGCTTCCCCTGTTGCCGTTGCGATCGCAGTTGATTACGCTGAGCCGGAACTTCGGTTCGTTTGCGGCCATAGCCGCGGGCTTGCGCAGCGCGGGTGGCGACATCTTCGCGGTGCTGGCGGCGGACTTGCAGGAACCCCCGGAACTGGTGCTGGAGTTCGCGCGGATCCTTCGCGCCAACGAGGCCGACGTCTGTTTCGGCGTTCGCGCGGGACGCTCGGACCCTTGGCTTGCGGAATTGATGTCCACAGCCTTTTGGACTCTGTACCGTCGTTTTGTGATTAAGGACATGCCGCCGGGTGGAGTCGATATTTTTGGCTGCAACCGCGTGGTGCGGGATCAATTGCTGTCGCTGCCTGAGGTAAATAGTAATTTGATCGCGCTGCTGTTCTGGGTTGGCTACCGCCGCCGCTTCGTCAGCTACCGCCGCCTGTTACGGCTGGAAGGAAAAAGTGCGTGGACGTTTTCGAAAAAGCTGAAGTATTCCTTTGACAGCATTTTCAACTTTACGGATCTGCCCATCCAGTGGCTGCTGGCCGCGGGCGTGGGAACGTCGATGCTGTCGATTGTTCTGGGATCAATCGTGCTCTGGGGACGTTTGCGGGGGTCTATTCAGACGGCAGGGTATACGCCGATTGTTCTGATGATTATGTTCTTTGGCGGACTGACTGCGCTGGGTCTTGGCATTGTGGGACAGTATCTTTGGTTATCGCTGCAGAACTCCCGCCGGCGCCCGAACTTTATTGTGCACACGGTGCAAGCGTATCCGGAAACTGGAGCGCGGAAGGAGGGTTGCGGCGAATGAATGTGTTACCCTATCGGTCGAAAACCATGAAACGAATTTTGCTGTTTCCTGTAATGCTCTGGATGGTTGGATGCTCCGAACCGCCCAAGGCTGATCAAGCCGCGCCTGCTGCCGCCGTCAGCGATGTGGCTCCATACGTGATGGCGCTGGCGCCCGCTGGAACCGCGGCGGCAACTAAGTTCAACGTGCAGGCGGACGGATCGTCGGCTTTTTCGGTGACGGGAAAGGGCTTTGAGCGGGGCGCGACGATTATGGCAAATGGCCAAAAGATGGCAACCGTATTTGGAAATACGGGATGGCTGACCGCGACAATGCCGCCCGGCCTGTTTGAAAAGGCGGGCTCGGTGCCCATCAAAGTTGTGAACCCGAACGGAAAGGAATCCAACGTCGCCGAATTCACGGTGATCCCTAAGAAGTAGCCTTACAGCGTATAGGATAGGCCGATTAAAGGCGTGACTTTTCCGCGTAGGCCATCGTTGTTCAGTTTGAAAATCAGGTTGAACGCCACAATCAATTTTCCGAAGGCGTTGATCTTGAATCCGGCCGCGCCATTCAATTCGTTCAAATTTCCCTTATTGAATGCGATTTGAGGGTAGCCGAGCTTGTTGGCTCCAATATAGGTAGTCTGCACCACCTTCTGTGCATTTCGAACCTGCTGCCCCAACAAATCCAGCGCAAACGTGAATTGCTTCGTTACACCAACATCCGCACCGGCGACGTAGAGGATCTGGTTCGGCAGCCGCTGCTTGCGGCCGGACACGATATCCCCTGCGAGCACAGTGCTGCCATTCCACTGGAACGCTCCGTTGACGTGAGGGGAAACGCGGCCGGCACGGGCCGAGAAGGCGGCGAATGGCTTGATTCCCAACGAACCTGACCCCAGAAAGTCGTACTCGTCGCCGGTTGGCGTTCTGACGTCGAGGCCAAGAGCGAGACTGGCGCGCTGGGAGCGAAGCACGGTACCTTTGAGCCTGACAATCACGTCGCCGATGCCGCTGGCGGATCCGGAATCGCTGAACTGTTTCTCGCTGCGGTCTCCAAGGGTGGTATCGAAATAGTGGGAGCAAGTGGTGGAGGTGACGGTGCAATCTTCATTGGCGGTCCCGATGCGCTGGATCTTCGCCTTGGAGATGGCTTTCAAGTTGGCGCTGATGAACGGAATGGCAACGGATACATCGAGCCGGTCGTTGAACCCATAAGTGAAGAATGTGGTGAATTGCCCGATGTGGATATCCAGGAAGTTGTCAGTTGTGATGATGTCCTTGAGGAAATCCGGGTTGTCGACAACCGCGTGTTGGAAGACGACGGGCACTTTGTGAAGATCGATCCCGTCTATGCTGTCAAAGCGAAATCGTTGGTAGCTGAAGCCAAAGTAGAACTTGTCTTTACCGATGGTTTCAGCTCGTTCCGACAGGATGGGCCCGAAACTTTGTGTCGAACTGGTGTAGACGCCAAGCGATTTATCGAAGGTATAGGTAAAGCCGGAGGCCGGCGAGGGAATCGGCAAAGAGGTAAGTTGTCCCGCCAAAGCCGTGTTGAATGGAACGAAGTTGGCTTGGAAGGCGCTGTCAAAGTGGGCGTTATGGGTGGGGTTCGGCAAAGTCAAGCCGCCCGCCCCGAACAAATTCGGGATGATCATCGCCAGTTTGTCGCTGTGGTTGCTGGTCAATCCCACGTCGCCGGCAGAGGCGGGAAAGCAGGCAAGAGTCAACCCTAGCAGCGGCAACACAAATTGTCGTTTAATCATTTGGATCTCTCGATTCTAACTAATTGAAAACCGGAAGCTGATTATTCCAAGGCGGTGATCACCCAGCCGAGGCCGGATTTCTTCAGCCGCACAGTGACATTCTGATCGATGGGCCGCTGCCGTGTTCCATCTTTCATCTGTGCCGTGACGGAGCGAACGCAGGCAATGGCCACGGTATCGCCGGTGAACTTGGGTTGGCCTACCGGCTGCAGTACCATTTTCGCGGACCGCGTTGCCTTGAAGAAACCGTTGATCTTGGCCAAGTCATCCTGTCCCAGCGAGGGCCAAATACTTTGAATTGCTCCGGTGTCCCGGCTCTCATACGCGGCCCGGTAGCTGGCTAAAACGTTGAGGATGGCCCGGCTATTCGCCTCCGCCTCCAGTGCGTCGAGCTCAGCCCCCGCTTGGCTTGTATGGGGGCCATTTGGAAATTGCGCACGAAAAGCGTGGAGCGCTTTTACGTCCTTGGATCCGGTCACGGCTTCCCAGGAATGCAATTCGATCCGCGCGGCGGCTTGTGCGGCTAGGGGGGAATCGGGATGCTTTTGCTGAAAATCCTGCAAGGCGGAAATGTCCTTGGAGTTACTCGCACGATCCCATTCTTCTTGCAAAATCGCCCGCGGGTCTTTCGCGGCTGATGCGGCCTGGGCGGGTTGTTGTGCCGCCGGTTGCTGTGGTGGAACGGTTGTCTGCGTTTGGGGCCGCGCGGATGGAATGGGACGCTCCAGTTGCGCAACGGCGACCGGCGAACTGGACACCGGAACGGCCGACGGGCGAGCAGGCGCCAGAGTGGTAGCCGAGGGCGCCGGAAGCCTTACTCCGGCGAGTTTCGATTTGCTGTCCGTGGGCGCGGGTACCGATACCGTCTGAACCGCCGGCGCCGCCGGTTCTTGTTTTGGCGGCGAATCTGGAATTACTCCGGGCGCGGCTGCTGGAACGGCTGCTGGCCGGCTGGCGACCGGAGCCGGAACTGGTGTATTCCGGCTACTGGAAAACTTGGCGATTCCCAAACCCGCCACCAGAACCAGCGCGGCAGCGCCTATCCAAACCGGGGACCACCTCTTACCGGGCGCGCGGATGACCTGAGGAGGCGGTGCCGGCAGCACCTCTACTTGCGGCTTCGCGGTTTTCCTCGGGTTTCGCTTGGCTTCAATCACCGCCTCGAGAAACTCCCCAGCGGATTGAAAACGCTCGTCGGCGGATTTTGCCAGAGACTTTAGAATCACTTCTGCCAAGGCAGGTGGCACCAGTGGATTCAATTCCGTCGGATGTTGCGGTGTGTGCGTCAGATGCGCGGTCATGATGGAATAGTCGCTGTCTCCATCAATGGGCCGTTTTCCGGTGAGCACCTCGTAGAACGTCACCCCCAGCGCGTAGATGTCCGATCTGGCGTCAGGATGCTCCCCTTGAATCTGTTCAGGGGACAGGTAAAACAGTGTTCCCAGGGCAATTCCAGTCTTAGTCAGGCTGCGGTCGGCGGCAACCCGGGCGATCCCGAAATCCATCAGTTTCACTTGCCCGGATGGCATCAGGATAATGTTCGCAGGCTTAATGTCGCGATGGACAACGCCGTTTTTGTGAGCGTATTCCAGCGCCGACAAGATTTGAATGAGATAACCCTCGGCATCCTGATAGAGGACCGGACCGCGGCAAAGCTCCTGTTCCAGGTTGTTGCCTTCCACCAACTCCATGATCATCAATAGTTGGTTCTCAATGTGCAGTGCGGTGTGAAGCGAGGCGATATTCGGATGATTGAGGCGCGCCTGGACTTTGATCTCGCGCAGGAACCGGTCCGCCAGTTCCGTGTCACTGGTCAGGTCAGGAAGCAAAACCTTCATGGCGTCGAAGCGGTCGGAAAGGATATTGCGGACCTTATACACCTTTCCCATACCGCCGGCGCCGAGTACACTGACTATCTCGTAGTCCCCGGTAATCTCTCCGATTTCGAAACTCATGCGTGAAACTGCCACAGTATACCATCGGCATTTTCTCCAGAGATCAGAATAGGACTTTTTACGGCGCAGTATGGGGGTGGTGCTGCTGCGTGAAACGTACTGGAAATTACGTTTCCAGTTCTTTCATCCGCTTCCGCAGATCGGCCAGTTCGTCACGCATTTCTTCGATACGGCCGACGGCTGCCTGTTGCCGCAGGTACTTCTTCAGCGGGCGCGCTGGCGTTCCCCAGACCACCTCTCCGCTGCGCACGATTTTCGACGTCAAGATGCCCGAACCCGAACCCACCACGGCTCGTGTCTCGATGCGAGCTTTGTCGCCGATGCCCACTTGTCCGCCGATCACCGCATAGTCCTCAACTACAACGGCGCCCGAGATGCCGGTTTGCGCCGCGATTACCACATGACGGCCAATCTGGCAGTTGTGGCCAATGTGAACCATATTATCCAGCTTGGTTCCATCGCCGATGGACGTAACGCCCAGGGCGGCGCGATCGACGCAGGAATTGGCGCCGATCTCCACGTCGTTGCCAATGCTGACGCGCCCGATCTGTGGAAATTTTTCGTAGCCTTGCGCGGTGAGCACAAAGCCGAAACCGTCGGCGCCGATGACGCAGCCCGAATGCAGCACCGCCCGATCGCCGATTTCCACATCGGCGTAGATCGTTACATTTGCGTAAAGCAGGCACGCGTGCCCCAGCGTGACACCCGCGTCAATCACGGAGCCTGCACCGATTACACACGCGGGACCCAGGCGTGCCTGGTCTCCGATGACCGCGTGCGGGCCAATGGAGCAGCCAGGCGCCACTACGGCGGTGGGCGAAACCACGGCGGTGGGATGGATGCCAGGGGAAGGGTCCGTCTTTGGATGCAGGCGCGCCACTACGGCGGCGAATGCGTTGCGCGGTTGCGCGGCGCGGATAACGGTGCGGCCGGAAGGATTCGGGAAGCCTGGCGGCACGATCAAGCAACCGGCGCGCGACAGTTCGGCTTGCGAAAATGCCTTGCGATTTCCGATGAACGAGATTTCTGATGCCCCCGCGGATTCAATGGACGCGGCTGCTGAGATTGCTAGATCTCCGTCACCTTCAAATTCGGCATCCAGCAGTCCGGCGATCTCTCTTACGTATTGGTGGCTCAACTTCCGTATCATACAAGGAATGTCCATTGACCCTTCGGCCATGGTGGCTGAGACGGCACGCGTGCACCCGGGAGCGAAGATTGGCCCGCATTGCGTGATTGCGGATTATTGTGTAATTGAAGCTGACGTAGAGCTGGGCGCTTCCAGCCGCTTGGAGCCCTATGTGTATGTAAAGCGCTGGACCACCCTGGGGGAGCAGAACGAAATTTCCGCCGGTACGGTGCTTGGCACCGACCCGCTGGACAAGGCATTCTCAGGCCAGCGCAGCTATTTGCGAATCGGGAACAGGAACAAGATTCGCGAGCACTATACAATTTCGCGCGGGACGCGGCCGGAATCAGTGACCGAAATCGGCGACGACAACTACATCATGACGTCGGGGCATATTGCCCATAACGCAAAGATCGGAAATCACGTGGTGATCGCCAGTTGCGCGCTGGTTGCCGGATACGTGGAGATTGAAGACCAGGCGTTCATCTCCGGCGGAGTGGTGATTCATCAATTTTCGAAGATTGGACGGCTGGCAATGATTGGCGGAAACTCCAGAGTAAACAACGACGCGCCGCCGTATTTTCTCTATTCGGAATTCGACATTACTCCGAAGGGCTTGAACCTGGTGGGGCTGAAGCGCGCCGGCGTACCCGCGGCGGACGTGGCGGCGCTGAAACGCGCCTATCGGATTTTATACCGTTCGGGATTGGGGCTGGCTGCCGCGGTGGAACGCATCGCGTTAGAGTGCGATTCCGAATATACCCGCCACTTGCTGGCATTTATCGCGGCCAGCAAACGGGGCATCTGCAGGCCTTAACTGAGGGAAGCGGGTATACCAGTGTGATAAGAAGGATAACGCAGCCGCACGCCCAATAAGCGACGAATCTCGCTGCCGTCCACGCGGCGATCGGCTCGTCTGGTATGGTGGACCTCCTCGGCTTGCACCGTTCCGGGCATGGGAACCTGCAACAGCTTTGCACAGAATTCGGCGATTTCGATCGCCGGGCAAGGGTGTTCGTCGGCCACCGGATACGCACCCTCTACACTTGAAAGCAGGCCCGCCTCTGCGTGCGCAGCCAGATCGTCTACATGGATCCGCGATACAAAGTTCTGCCCCGGTCCAACCAGGCTGTATTCTCCGCGAGCCATGGATACGTGAATGCCCCTGCCAGGACCGTAGATGGCGGCAGGGCGCAGAATCAGGCTGGACCAAGGGCCGCCCGACACGGCCTTTTCCGCATCGACGCGAACTTGCTCCCGGCTCGATTGAGGGTTGACCGGCGTACCGTGGTCCACGTCGCGAACCGGCCCATAGACGCCGGTGGTAGACAAGTAGACCATGCGCGAAGGAGTACCGCGCAAGGCCGCGAGGAGTGCCGGCGTGGGGTCCGCGGGTTGACCCGATACCTGCAGCGACGGAACCGAGTGCAGCAGCGCTGCACCGTCGGGTATGGGTAGCGGTTGCGGGTTGGCGGCATCCCAGGCAATTACTTCCGCCCCTTGCCGCTGCAATGCCGCGGCATTTTCCGGATTACGAACCGTAATTAGCACGCGGGCACCTGCGGACAGCAATCTGGATGCAACCCTGCTTCCGGTAAATCCGCACCCCACAATGACGATGTTCACTTGTTTCATAATAGACTCTGGCGATCCCATTCCTCCTTTATGAAGACTCGGACTCAGGCCGGCGTTACCGGGCTTCTGGTCAGTTGGACCAACGGCGATAAGAAGGCGCTCGAAGCGTTGATGCCACTGGTTTATGGCGAATTGCACCGGCTGGCAAAACGATATCTGCGGCGGGAACGGGCAGACCACACGCTGCAGAGTACAGCCGTGGTGCATGAGGCTAACTTGCGCATGGTGGATCGGAAAGCCGTGCAGTGGCAAAACCGCGCGCACTTTTTCGCGGTCGCCGCGCAAATGATCCGGCGCGCTGGTGGACCACGCACGTACCCATGACGCCGAAAAGAGGGGCGGGGGAGTTTGCAAGCTGGAACTGGATGAGGCGACCGGCGTTCCGCAGCGGCGCGACTTGAATCTGGTGGCCTTGGACGACGCGATGAGCACCTTGGCGGCGATGGACCCGCAGCAGGGCCGCCGCCGGGGCGCCTGGCCGAATGCGCAAGTCTGAAACAGAAGAGCCTAAGCCTGTATGCGCAAATGAACGATCGTACAACCGGCGGACTCGCAAACGAAGTGAAGGCGGCAGAGCGCGACATGGATGCCTGCCGCGGCAAGCGGGATCCGGCGGTGCTTCATCCGCCGCCGTAGCTTCAGCTGCCGGCGGAACTGTCGTGTGAGACGGGCGCCCGTTCCTGCCCGAAGGCAATGAGCGTAAGCGTTACGTTCAATATTAGCGGCCCAAGAATGATTCCCGGTATTCCCACCAAGGCGATCGCGCCAAGAACGGAGAAGAGAATGGCCACCGTGTGAAGCTGCAATCGCGAGCCCACTAGAGTGGGATACAGGATATTGTCGATGGTCCCGACAACCAGGGCACCCCAGGCAAATAGAATGACGGCTTTCCAGTGCTGGCCGCTCAGAAACAGGTAGATAGCAGCCGGCATCCATACGAGAAACGTGCCCAGTGACGGGATCAGGGCCATGATGCTCATGAAGACGCCCCAGAGCAAGGCGGCCGGAAGGCCGAGCAACCAGAACATTGCCCCACCCAGCGTTCCCTGGATCAGCGCAATGCTCAGGCTGCCTTGCAGGGTTGCGCAAAGGGTGTCGTATATGCGCGAAAGAAGTACACTCTTCTCCCGTTCCTCTAAGGGAAGCAGCGATCGCAAGATCCGGATAGCGTCTTCCCGGTCGCGATACAGAAAGAACAGGGTGAACAGCATAAGAATTAGCTGCGTGAGAGTGGCTGCCGAGCCGCCAAGAAAACCACCGATATGAGAGGCGATGAATCGGGAGACTTGCTGCACTGCGTCTCCCAGATCGAACTCCTGTTCCAGGCGGTCAACCGCGGATGCGACTCTTGGATACTGCGCCATTAACCCAGTGAGGTTCTGTTGGAAGTCTGGCCCTTGGAAATAATGGGACGCTTGGCTAACCTGGCGGGCCACTCCACTGATGACGAAGGCCGCGGGAATCACCAGGATCAAAATCACCAGAGTCAACATCAGACTCGCCGCTACGTTCTGGTTTCTGATCTTCTTCCGCAGCCAGTCATGCTGGTGGTGGGTGATGGCGGCAAGCCCGATTGCCCCGGTGATTGCGGGCAGAAACGGCAGTGCAATCAGGCCAACCAGTAAGATGGCCGCGAAGGTGATCAGGAAGAGGACTACCGCTCGGGCATTCATGCCAGGCTGGGAAACCCGTTGCCGCTAGCCGCCAATGATGACGGTCGGCTCGCCCATCGCAATCTTGTTCGGAGGACCCAGCGGTTCGACGATTGTGTCCATCATCCGGCAAGCCGGCAAGTTGTTGATCATCACTGTTTTACTGCCGTCGACAACAACACCGGGGCCATGGGGAGGAAGAGGGAGCGGCGTAACGCAAGCGTGGATATCCGCGCCGCCGGCGGCGCCGGCGATCATGCTGGTCATGGCGGCAAGCGTTTGGGTCTTCAGGGTTTCCTCCGCAAGCTTCGCCGCCGGAGCACCCGGCGTACCCATGGCCGACAAAGTTGCGGCCGCGGCCAGTTTGAGCGCCGTGTCGGCTGTCTGCTTTGCGGACTGAATGGCTGCGGCGCCGGCTTCGCCAACCCCGCGCCACGCCGGCTTCATCCCGATAAGCGTGTCCGGGCTCCCGGGGCCGGGCTGCAACACTGGGGGCAGTGGGTGCACCACCGGATCCATTATTCGTGCGGCGGGACCAGTTGGCATATGGTTTCCTTACCTCCTTCCCTGAACTTCGGTCAGCGGCACTTTCTTTTGCACCAGCGAACCGTCTTTGTGTTGGAACGACAACGCAGTGTCCGGCGACTGGGTTTCCATAAAGTATCTGGAAACGGGACCGAACATGGCCTTCACTTCCTCCGGCTTACAGGTGGGTAAGTAAATGCTCATCACACGCGGATCGTAATACCGGAACAGCAGCGGCTTCCCGGTGCTGTCATGCACGGTCAAAAATCTTCTTAAGTGCTGGCGCATCGTGAACAAATCCGCCGCGGCCAAGGCGAAGATACCCCAATGATTTCCCCAGCCTTGGTTTATCACCATGTCTGTGAACTCAGTGCCAGGCTCTAACTGGACCACATAGGGCGCCACTTCAGCAATATCCGGTTGCAGTTCGCCCCGGTATAAGCACTCCCGAATGGGATCGCAGCGGTGCAGGTGTTGGACCAGACCGGGAATCGACGCGCCATCGAGAATGGCAAATGCATTGACGCTGCTGTCATCGAACAATTCCGATCCAACTCGCTGCGCGGTATTTTTCATCGGAGTCATTGGTGGGACGCCCCTCTCGCCGCGGCTTCTCTCGCGCAGATCTCACAGAATGGCGTGCCCGATTCGGCCGCCTGTTTCATAACCACCGCGGCGGGACTATAAGTATTGGCCGGTGGCGGAGCTTTTGACGGAGGCTGAACCGGCTTTTGTCCCGGTTTGGCATCGTCGGCTTCCAACGGATCCTTCGGCGTCGCCGGATGCGAACCCGAGCCGCTGCCCGCGGCGCCACCACTATTGATCAAGACCATGGTGCCTTTGATGGTGACACCGGCCGGACTGATATTGACGAAGTTGCCGCCAACTTTCAAGGTGATACTCGTCCCGGCTTCCAGCACGATACTCATGCCGGCTTTGAGATGAATTTCCATGCCCGCATCCAGCGCATAGTTTTTCGAGACCTTAATTTGTTGGTCGGCGCCGGCCGTGAGCGAAACCGTCCCGCCGACCTTTTCGTTCTGATCTCCCACCACTTGCAGATGTTTATCCCGCTTTATCTTCTCCAGCTGATCCCGCCACACAATCATGTGCGTGTCGTTGCCGATAAAGGTGAGCCGGTCGTTCTTGATACGGTCGTGCTGATCTTTCTCCGCATGCATGAAAATCTGTTCGCTACCCTTCTTGTCTTCGAAGCGGAATTCATTGAACCCGCCGCCGCCCTTCGAGCTGTAAGACTTGATGGTGCTCTTGGTCATTTCATCCGGAAGCGTGTACGGCGGCATGGATTCCGCGTTGTAGACGCGGCCGGTAATGATGGGCCGGTCGGGGTCGCCTTCCAGAAAATCGACGATTACCTCTTGCCCGATGCGCGGCGTATAGATGGCGCCCCAGCCCTTGCCCGCCCACAGGTGAGAGACGCGAATCCAACAGGAGCTCTTCTCGTCATATTTACCCCGCCGGTCCCAGTGGAATTGAACTTTCACGCGGCCAAACTTGTCGACGTAGATCTCCTCACCGCCAGGGCCAACGACAAACGCGGTCTGTGTCCCTTGCATCTGGGGACGCGGCGTCAGGCGCTGCGGCCGAAACGGCGTTGCAATGGGAATGCAGGTAAATGTGTTTGAATACAGCGATTCTTCTTCCCCTCCGTTCAACCCGGGGTAGGTTCCGCCTTCATAGGCGCTGTGATGAACCGAAGTCAGGAAGTAAGAGCCATTCTGGTCCCGGCGAAGATGTTCGGAAACTTCAAACTTGAAGCCGGAGCAGAATGGGCGAGTGTTCCCCGAGCCGGTAACCACCGCGTGCGGGCTCTCCTCTTCATCCATCCTCGCGCCGACATACTTTTCCCCTTCGGCCTTGGTGTCGTACTCGCCGGGATAATCGAAAACTTCGAAATTTGTGTTCCCGCCCTCGCTGACATGGCCGCTGGCGTTCGCCGTCAGATCGAGCTGCGGAGTCTTGAAGTTGAAATCGTTGATCGAATACTTGCCCGGGCGAATGGCGTGATCCAACCGCCAGGTACTGATCATGTCTTCATCCTTGTTGACTCCCGATCCGGTACTCTCCTCGTAGCGGAACGCGGACTTTATGGGACAAGGTTTACTCGAAGAGGAATGGTCCGCCATGATCAGCGTATGCTTCCCGTTCTCATGCTTGAAGTAGAAGAAAATACCCTCTTGCTCCATCAGTCGCATCACGAAGTTGCACGCCGATTCGCGGTATTGCGTACAGTATTCCCAAACGCGATAGGAGCCTTGGGTTTCATCCTGAAAATCGTGTAGGGCGTTGTCGGAAAAGATCTCCTTGACGATGTCCGGCACCGATTTTTTCTGAAAGATGCGGCAGTCGGCGACCCTGGTCAGAAACCAGAGATGTGGAGACACCTCGGCCTGGTATCGCGCATAGCCGGCAAACCCGGGAGCTTGTGAAAACTTGGTGACGTAACCGTTGAAGTACCGCATGGTTCCGGTTGGGTCGCCGGGCAGGCCGAACGTAACGTTCTTGCCCACAATATCGGCGAAGCTGATGTTGTTGTCGAGGGAGAGCATCTCCAGTTGAAAGCTGAACAACCTTGAGACTTCCTCATACCCGGAAAAGGAGAGCAGCAGCAGCTTGTCCTTTCCAAGGGGCGTCTCAACGTATATGAACCGGTTATCCTGGGTGATATTTTCTCGCATCGAACTCAACCTTCCTCACTTCACTACTTTACTTAACCACCACTTTAGGTAACGCGAAGTAGGCTTTCGCCATCTCTCTAATTTGAAACTTGTTGATTCTGCCACGGCTGAACAGGGACCGGTCAATATTTTTCGTATCGTCCAGAATATTGAGATTGTCGCCGGCCGCGGTATTATGCCCCAGCATGCAGGCGTGCATAATCTCGTGCACCATGGTTGCGTTATCGGCCACCGGATCTCCGGAAGGCAGCAGCACAAAGGGCAGCCAGGTTGTGTCATCGGCAAGCACCACCCGGCCATCGGGGGGATTCGCCCGGTTGATCTGGGTTTCCCCGGCGGTGCCCTGGCGCAGGGCATTTGAAAATTCGCAAATGATAATCGGTAGCCGGGGCGGCGCGGCTGAATCCTGAAACGTGCGATGCGCCACTGCCCGCAACTCCGCAATATCCGTTCCCAGATTCAGCTTTCCGCCATTGAATGGCAGCGGTATCGGAATTTCGTTGTCAGGATGGATACTGAGTGAAAAGTTATGCTGCGCCAAGACACTTTCCGCTTTCGAGATCCAAGCCGTCAGCGGCACATCCGCATCCTTGACGAAGACAACCTTGAACAACGTGACGTGCAGCACCACCGGCAGATCGGTGCGGTAGGTAACGTTCTGGAAATCCTTGAGATTGTCCTTGAACGCCTGTGGCACGCCTAAGATCTGCGGAGGGGTCCTGGGATGCGTTCCGTGGCCGGTCTTACCCCCCATTTGCCCCTCCGGCAATCAACGGCTGCAGCCGGCTGTCACGCATATACGAACGAACCGTCTTCGCCAATGCTGACGTGGATCGAAGCCGGTTTCACACCTTCGGCCAACTGGCCCAGTAAGGTTTTTGAGATCTCCGGCAGCAGCGTGTTGGTCAGAATGTTGTCCACGTTTCTAGCGCCGCTCTCCACTTCCGTGCAACGCTTGGCAACCTCTTCCACCAGTTGCGGATCATAGTTGAGTTCGATTTTGTGGTTCTCGGCGATCCGCTTCTGAATCTTACGCAGCTTCAGCTTGATGATGGTCTTCAACGTTTCATCGCGCACCGGGAAGTATGGAATGAGGACCATGCGCCCAAGGAAGGCCGGCTTGAAAATCTTGTTCAACTCGGGCTTCATGGCGGTGATAATTCCCGCCGGACTCGGCATGGTCTCCGGATCGGCCACCAGCTTCATCATCGTATCGGTAGCCGCGTTCGAGGTCAGAATGATGATTGTATTCTTGAAGTCGATTTCGCGTCCTTCGCCGTCTTCCATACTGCCCTTATCAAACACCTGGAAGAAAAGTTCCAGGACGTCGGGATGAGCTTTCTCGCATTCATCCAACAGCACCACGGAATACGGACGCCGCCGCACGGCCTCAGTCAACACACCGCCTTCACCGTAGCCGACGTAGCCGGGAGGCGAGCCCTTCAAAGTGGAAACCGTGTGCGCTTCCTGGAACTCCGACATGTTAATGGCGATCAAATTCTTCTCGCCGCCATAGAACAGATCGGACAGCGCCAGAGCAGTTTCTGTCTTACCCACGCCGCTGGGTCCCACCAGCATGAATACGCCGATCGGCTTGTGTGGATCTTCCAAATTCGCCTTCGATGTGCGAATGCGCTGGCTGATTGCCTCCAGCGCATGATCCTGCCCGATGACCCGCGAACCCAGGTGTTTTTCCAGCGCAAGCACAGTGGCAATCTCGTCCTTCAACATATTGCCCACTGGAATACCGGTCCAGGCCGAGAGCACATCGCCGACAATGTGAGCATCGACGCAGACGCGCATCAACGGCACTTCGCCTTGCAGTTTGTCGAGTTCCGCGTTGAGCCCGATGAGTTCCGCACGCAGCGCTTCGGTTGCAACTGACGCAGCCGCCGCCACAACCGGTTCGGCAGCGGGAACAGTAGCAGGTTCACTGGCAGGTGCGCTTGC
The DNA here is from genome assembly GCA_038230275.1 of Bryobacterales bacterium. Taxonomy (GTDB): domain Bacteria; phylum Acidobacteriota; class Terriglobia; order Bryobacterales; family Bryobacteraceae; genus JANXXV01. The sequence continues at coordinate 13,784 of JBBRNO010000041.1, read as the reverse complement.
AGGCTCAATCGCAGGTGCCGCACCGGCGCCCGCCGAAGCTGCTGCCGCCGCAGGCGCGGCATCCGTAACAGTAGCGGCTCCGGTTGCGGTAGCAGTCTTCACCGTGTCTTCCAGTTTGCCCCGCAGCTCGCGGATCTTCGTTACCAATTCGCGTTCTTTGTCAAAACGAACTTTCAAATCGGCCAACAGTTGTTCGGTCTCGGCCTTCTCTTTGGCAATAAGCTGGAGCCGTTCAGAATGATCCACACCGACGGCCGCTTCGCGTGAAAGTACCCGCTCCTGAACGGCAAGATCGTCAATGCGCCGGGTTGCTTCTTCCAATGAAGCTGGTATGGAGTTCTGGCCCAGAGCCAAGCGGGCGCACGCCGTATCCAAAATGCTGACTGCCTTATCCGGAAGCTGCCGGCCTGCCAGATAGCGATGGGAGAGACGCACGGCCGCGCCCACGCCCTCATCAAGAATGCGCACGCCGTGATGTTTTTCCAGCGCCGACACAATACCGCGCAGCATTACCATGCATTGCACTTCGGTGGGCTCTTCCACTTTCACTACCTGGAAACGCCGTGCCAGCGCAGCATCTTTTTCGAAGAACTTCTTGTACTCAGACCAGGTGGTGGCGGCGATAGTGCGCAGTTCGCCGCGCGCCAGTGCCGGCTTCAACAGATTGGCGGCATCGTTCTGGCCGGCCTGTCCGCCGGCGCCGATCATGGTATGCGCTTCATCGATAAACAGGATGATGGGGATGGGCGACGACTTTACTTCTTCAATCAAGCCCTTCAGCCTGTTTTCGAACTCCCCCTTGACGCCCGCCCCCGCCTGCAACAGCGCCAGATCCAACGTACGGAGTTGCACTTTCTGCAGCACCGGAGGAACGTCGCCGTTCACAATCCGCATCGCCAACCCTTCCACCACCGCGGTTTTGCCTACACCAGCTTCGCCCGTCAATATGGGATTGTTTTGCCGGCGCCGTGTGAGAATATCCACCACTTGACGGATCTCGAAATCGCGTCCCAACACCGGATCGATCTTTCCCTTCTTCGCGTTCTCCGTAAGGTTGATGGTGTAAGAATCCAGGTTCGGTGTCTTGCCGCCGGCCGCGCGCGGGGCAGCGGGCATGCCGCTGGCCTCAGAAGCCTCGTCGGCATCGTCAGTCTGCTCCGATTCCTGCGACATGGCAACGATGGCGAAGAAGTCTTTTCGCAGCGACTCCGCCGGTATTTTCTGCAGCTCTTTGCTGACGTCGCGCATGATACGCGACAGTTCATCGTTCGTCAGAAGGGCCAGGATGAAATGACCGGTGCGGACACGCGGCGCGTTGAAGTCGATGGAGCCCACCGTCCAGGCTTCGGTCATCATTTTCAAAACCGACGGGCTGATGGCGGGCGTGCGCGCATTCCCGGATTTCAACTTGTCCAGACTTCTGGTGAGTTCCTTGGAAAGCTTCGAAGTATCGATGCCGAACTGGCGGAAGATCCGCGTCGCATCGCAATCCTGCACATCCAGCAGCTTCATCAGCACGTGCTCAATCTCAATGTCGTAGTGTGTGCGCGACAGGCAGAGTCCCGCCGCCCCTTCGAGCGCGCCGCGCGCGGTGTCATTCAATTTTCCAATCAGTGATTTCAGGTTCAGTCCCATCGCCGTTTCCTCGCTTCCTTGCTGTTCAGATTTTTAGGATCGTATCGCCCGGGTCTCTCCGCATCGGCGCGGATTTTGCCCAGGTCACCCAGCCCAACTGGGGTAATACTTTCTCGCCGGCAAACACCTCGTCATCGTCCAGTTCACAGGGCGGCACTTCCTCACGCTTCAATACTAATTGAATTTCAATTTCCAACTGGTTGCCCACAAAAAATTTCGCCAGGGCCTGTAACGGAGCGTAGGCGGAACCGTTCGGCAGGAAGTCCAGATACTGATGCAGCGAGAGTGGACCCAGTGTCAGCCGGAGTCCGGACTGCTGATCCCAAATCTCATCGCCCGCAACCGCGCCCACTCCAAGCTGCTCTGAAAAGCTGTCCGCGGAGCCGAACAAACATTGATTGTCGGGGTCCAGCGCGTACCAGGCACCTACAAACTGCTCCACTTCCACCGGCACTTCAAAGTAATCTATCAGGATGTTGCGCAGCGCCGAAGCCGACCTCGTATGCAAGGAAAGAAGCCCGCAATAAAAGATAAGAGAATCGTCTGAAACAGCCTGCCGGTTGCCCAGGCCGGTGGTGCCCAGACCGACCAGGTCCAGCAGATGATGGGAGAAGCGGTCGCGGTCGCCTCGCTCATAGGCAACCTGAAACCGGTATTTTTCCCACGCCTGATAGAACAGCGAGATCATCCGGTGATTGAAAAGGTCGAAAAAGTTCTTTAGAGTATGGTCCTTCACGCGGATTCTTTCGCGCAGAAGTTCGGAGTAGTAGAGCGGCAACACGCCCATGGGGCCGGTGAGTCCCATGAAATTTACAACCATGAATGGCGCCGAACTATCGCTCCACTGCAACGCCTGGATCCGGCTGGCCGGAAACGAAATGGCCGTGTTTGCGCCGAAACGAACAACTTCCCCGGAAGGCGGCCTGAAAGTGCCAACGGCATCGCGGTCCGGACGCAGCCTTTCCAGCAGGCGTACCGCCTGAAAGAAATCGAACGTCCAGATATCATTCCGTAGTGCCCTCTCCAGGCGCTCAAACTTTCCCGGAGAGACAGCTAGAGAAGTATCTTCTGTCCCGCTCTGGGGGGCCATTCCTTCATTACCTCCTTCCGCTGCTTGGTGGTAGCGACTAGTTGGCTGAAGCTGTTCAGGGTAACGTATAGCGCAAGAAATCGTTCCAGCACACTGGCGAAAAGAAATACGCCGCCGCCGACAAATTGTTCTTCATCGAACTGTATATCGACGCGGGTTCCCCGCGCGAACGTGATGCCGTTCTCGGAAACCACGCGCGCGAAATGCTTCTTGCTCTTCAATTCGACAATGCCATCCACTTGTTTGGCCGAATACTGCGAGTCGCTGAAATTGTAGAGTTTCAGTATTTCCTGCAGCGCGTCGCGGCCTTCCTCCACCAGGGAAAGATAGTTCAACGAAAGGTGCGAGATCAGCCGCCACAACACACTTCTGCCCACTGGCGGCCGCAGTGTTCCGGTCGGCTTCATCAGCGCCACAATTCGCTTGATTCCGGTCACCGCTTCCAATTCAAAGTCTCCGGCCTCGTTCCCAAACGGAAGCCGGCTGGGCAAATCGCGATTGGTGCAAGTGGTTCGGATCGTCAAAGTATCGGTGTCGGGATGGATTGGCCGGGACGAAAGATCCACCAGAGACATATACATTTCCGTCCCGTCGTCGTTCTTTCGAGTGGAGGCGCGGCGCTTCGCCATCCAAAAGGTCTGCCTGTTTTCACGGATCGCTGCGTGGCGATATGAATAGAAGGGTTCAAATCGCATCGTTTCCCGCGTTTCAGGATTGATGCTCACCACTTCGTCGACGGAAAAAATCTCAGTCGCGTTCGGCCGCCGGACGTCGGGAATTATGGGATATTCGAACTTGCGCTGATCCAGCAGAATCGGCTCAGCGGTCTGTTGAAATAGATTGACAATGGGAGTGCAGCCTAGTTTGAACGTCTTGGCGCCCACGCCCACTTCCAACACCTGTTTACGCTGGTTCTGATCGTAGGCGGACATTAGGAACACTATTTCGGCACGATCCTTGAAGCCAGCCTTCCAAACCTCATCAAGGCCGGTTAGATCCATGAAAAAGAACTTCTCCGGAAAGGTGAAGTATTCCTGCAGCAGCCGGTATCCTACAAAGGACCGGCGAGGATACGGTAAAACCCCGTCCTCTTCTTCAAACCCGATCGGCCGCAAGGCGGAAGCCGGTAGCATCACCGGCCGGATGCGAGAGCGCGGTGTTGGGTCGCGAATCCAGATCTGCATGCAATTGCAGCAGAGCATTTCGTACAGCGTATTCACCAGGTTGCTTTCGCCGTTCAAGTAGAACCGCAGTGACGACATTCCCAACTTTCCAAACTCCACGTCGGGAAAACACTGCAATTCCAAGCGCAACGCGGCCGCCGCTTCCGGGGCCCGCAACGGCGGCACCAGCCGGTCCGGTGTTTTCCATTCGGCCGCCGAAACCGCCAGCGGCCACAGCGTGGTGTCGTAGCAGGTACGGAATTTGCACGGTACGCCACCAATTGGTTTGGAATAGAGCACCGACTCCCGCTTTACCTTCATCCCGGTGGAGGCCTTGCCTTGCTCCGGGTCCAGGTGCAGTTGCACGATGGACGTGGAAGGAATCGGCCGGATGTAATGCGGATACAGAATACTTAAGAGAGCCTCGGTGATCTCCGGAAATTCGTCGTCGATTTTGAGGTGGACGCGGGCGGCCAGAAAGGCGAACGATTCCAGCAGCCGCTCCACGTGCGGATCGTCGCATTTGTCGGGCTCTAAAACCAGCCGCGAGGCAATCTTGGGATATTTATCGCCAAATTCCGCCCCCAACTGGCGGAGGTACGTCAGCTCGTTGTTGTAATAGAGCAGTAACTCGTCACGCACCGGCGTCTCCCTTTACCTGGTATTCGCCTGTGGTCAACTGCAGCACTGTGTCGAAGGAAACCCGCTCCGGCGCGGGCGCCATCTTGAGTAGTCCTTCAATCTGGAATCGAAGCAGTTTCTTCGAACCGCTCTCGCTGGAAGTTTCAAGGGGAACCACTCTCACCGCAGTCAGTCTCGGTTCAAAATTGCGGATGGCGCTCTCCAGCGCTCGCAGCAGCTTCGCCCGGTCCTTCACATTGGCAAAGCTGAAAGAAGTGAAATCCGGAAGCCCGAAGCCGTAGACGGATTTGGTAAGGTCCGGGTAATTCTCCAGAATGTCGTCGGCAATCCGGCGCGTGTTCAACAGCCATTCCAGGTCGCGGCGCACCGCGGCCTTCAGCTGGCGCACCGATTGCGATCGGGAAAGCGCCGCTTCGTTGCGGTTAGCCGGTTCATCGTCCAGCAGCCGGTCGAGAACGGATAGAGTTACTACGGAATCTGCATCGGCGCGGGCCATGATTATCTTGTATGAGCCAGCGCCTGCATGGGATCGAGCCGGCATATCCGGGCGTAAAGTTTTTGCTTCTCCACCGGGTCTCCGTTTAGCTTTTGCATGCAACCATACAACATTGACAAAGCATGTGCCACCAGTTCGGGGGATTCCCACTGCTCCAGTTGATGGCGGTCGATCATCTGCACAAGCTCTTCCAGGATCGATTTGGAAATCGCGTCATGGCCGATAGTCATACAAAGCTGAGAGAGCTGCATTCTGCGCTGAAACTTTCCGCGCCCGGAATTCTGATGCGAGATCTCAGCACTGAGGATCTCGATGGCTTCCTGGCCGCGGCCCGCTTTCGCAGCGTTCATCGCCAACACGAAGGAATCGATATCCGGTGTTCCCAACTCCTCTGAAGGCTCTTGCTCATAGGCGGGCGCGGGCGGCGGTGTGTATTCGGCAGTGGCCCGCTCCAGTGCCTCCGGTTGAATTGTCTTGAGCCACGCCTGTGTCTCGCTGTTCGCGGCTGGCGTATCGTCATTCAGAGCGGCCGACGTGAAATCGGGGTAGTCCCCTAGCAAAGCGCGCAATTCCGATTTAACCGCAGTTGCGATGGAGTCGTAGAAACTGCCTAGTTCCTCGCAAGCGCGAACGACGTGACGCTGCAGGTCCAGCCAGCCCCGCCCGGACGGATTGCCCATGGCGATTTCCGCGGCTTCCAGAAGTTCCGTCCAGGAGCCCTCGTTCGCTAATCGCTTTAGTGTTTGCCGTGTGTCGGTGGGTGGCGAATCAAGAACACTCGCATCCAGCATAGCCCCGGCTGCGCGCAGTTCGCCCCATCGCAGCCCGCGCAACAGCAAAAAGGGAGCAGGGCTGTACGGATCTTCGCGGCGTAAATAGGCGGCCACCGCGACCACTCGCGAAACCGCGTCCTCCCGGTCCACCGGCTCGGCGCTGGTAACCTTTCTGGCTACCGGCCGCGGCGCGGGTGTAGCATACGAAGAGCTTGGCGCAGACCACTGGGCGGCTTCCGGTTCCGCCTCCGGTTCTGCTTCCGCGGCCGGCTCCGCCGCGGCCATCCCCGCTGATTTCTTGGAAAGCAGGCTGTTCGCCGTATGGCGAACTTCTTCCAGGGCGGTGCGCAGCTTACTAAACGAAGGAGCGAATTCTCCGAACTTCTCTTCGCAAATCGGAGTCAACTCATCCAGACGCTCCAGATTCGCATCCAGATCGGCGACGGCTTTGACATAAAACTCGCGCGAAGTAGCGTCGAAGTCTTTGTCGAAATCCTCCGGAGCCATCTTGCCTTCCGCAATGGCCGCCGCGCGCGCCTCAGCCCGGCTCTGGCTCTCGTTCGCCTGTTCTTCGTAGCCGACTACGCGAGATTCCTTGTACTTAAAATAACCGTGTCCGCTCTTTGAAAGCGCTGTACGCCGGACAACTTCGTCCAGCCGAAGCCCAATCCAATCCAGTGGCGCCGCTCGAAGCTCACTTTCGCCGTCTTCGAGTTCCGGATAAAGCGTATCCCAGAAATTTTCTATCAGCCCCTGGATCAGCTTTAGGCCATCGTGAAGTCCGGCAAAGCCTTCGCGGTTGGCAAGCGCCTCGGTGATCCACGCGGCCAGTTGCAGGTCCTTTGACTTGGTGGCCAGTGCATCCCCGGCAAGCTTGAGCACCAGCGCAAAATCGGCAATTTTCCGCTCTCGCTGCCACTCACCCTGAGGCGCGTCGTCGTCTTGACGCCGTGCCTCTTTAATCTTGTCGTAAACCGGATTGTACTTGAGATTCTCCCCGCTCGGATTAGGCCCGGGGATTGGTGTAAGAGCGTCGTCCCGAAGAGGCATCTGCGTCAGACCTGCTCATCTGCGGTCTTGAACTCGATCTTTCGGATCTCCAGCAGTGGGAACTCTTCGCCGTCCACCAGGAAAGTTTTCTGGCCCAGCGGAATTGGATCACCGCCGTCTTCCTGCGTCCATGTGGTGGCACGGCCCAATCGCACCGCGTCGTCTTCATGCTTGGAAGAAGAAGGGTACACCACGGGAATCAGCACTTCGCCCAGCTCCTTCTCCTTAAATGCAGGTCCGGTTCGAACCAGCGCTGGAGCCCACAACAGATCGCGCAGTCGCTGCGGTGCTTGCAACTCTATGGAGATGATGTGTTCGAACGGAATCCAGATATAGGCGCCCGCGGCAAACAACTCCAACCGCGGACCTATCCGGGGATCGGCGTCCACAATCCATTCGAACGGCTTGCCGTTCAACGTGCCGGCGTAATCGACGTCGGTACCGCCCGCACGCGGAAAATCCTGTTTGTCAAAAAGCTCTTGCCGCGTTCGCATCGCGTGTAACGCGGAATAGTAGAGAACCGCGCCTAGCTCAGCCTGTTTGTTCGATTGAGCAAGCACGTTCAATTGTTTTTCTGCTCGATCATATTCGCCGGCGAAACAAAGCAACTCGAAAAGAAAAGTGCGGCGCTGAGCGTCGGTTGGATTGTCCCTAACCTCGGCATTCAGCGCCTGCACTGCTTCCCGTAGTTGGCCGGCCTGGAAAAGCTGTTTGGCCGTCATTTTCGTAGGTAATTATATGCTGCCGGTAACTAGACTTTCTTGTTGAGCTTAAGATCCCAGCCGGCCTTGATTGCGCCGCCCAGCGTACCGTCGGATTTCTGTTCCTTGTATTCCTTCTCCACTTTCGCAAAGTTCAGCGAGATGGAATCGGTCGGCAGAGTTTCGCCGCCGCCCGCGCCGGATTGATACGAAGAAACCAAGAGGTCGGTGAAGGTGACCTTATAGAATTCCTGCTGATCCTTACCAGCCTTGCGGCAGGTGAGAACCGCGGATTTGATGTGATCGCCGCCGGAGCACGCCAGAAAGAGCTTTACGGACGACTTGTTGATCGGCATCGTAAAGTGGAAATCCTGCATGTTCACTTTGCCCGCGCCGCCGCCGCCGCCGGTGGAGAACGTTCCTCCGTTCGAGGCGCCCCAGCTGAACGAGCTAATATCGATCTCGCCCTTGTGCTTGTGGTCCGCGCTCTCGCCCTCAATCCCGTCAATTTTCAGAAATGCATCAAACAAAGCCATTTAATTTCCTCTCCTTTTCTCTCTTTATCGAAAATCAGTAAAGACGCCGGCCCTCGAAGCCGGCGCCTTCTAAACCTAGCCTCGCGTCGAAGGCGGCAGTTCCGCTACCAACCGCAGCGAGACTGAAAGCTCGTCAAGCTGGAAGTGCGGTTTTAAGAACGCAACCGCACGATAAACGCCCGGCTTGCCAGGCACCTCGCTCACTTCAATCCTCGCTTCTCTCAACGGATGAGAGGCCTTAACTGAAGTAGAAGCGGTGTCATCTGGTGTTACGTAATTCATGATCCATTGGTTTAACCAACGTTCACAATCCGTCCGGGACATAAAGCTTCCCAGTTTGTCGCGCATCATCGCCTTTAAGTAGTGGGCAAATCGCGAAACCGCCATGATATAGGGAAGCTGCGTGGAGAGCCGCGCATTCGCATTCGCAGCGTCCTTATCGTAAAGCTTGGCCTTCTGGCAAGATTGAACGCTGAAGAACGCGGCGTAGTCCGTGTCTTTGCAATGCACCAGTGGAATGAACCCGAGATCGGCAAGCTCTTTCTCCCGGCGATCCGTGATTGGCACTTCGGTCGGGCACTTCATCGTCACATCACCTTCATCGGTGTAAAAATTGTGAACCGGAAGCCCTTCCACCAATCCGCCGCCTTCCACGCCCCGGATTGCGGCGCACCATCCATACAATGCAAACGCATTCGTCAGGCGTGTGCCCAACGAGTACGCGGCATTGCTCCAGAGGTACTTGCCCGCATCCGAACCGTCCACGTTCTCTTCATACGCGAATCCATCCACCGGCTTGGTGTCCTTGCCGTAAGGCAGGCGCGCCAAAGTGCGAGGCAGGCACAGACCCACATACCGCGAATCTTCGCTTTGCCGGAACGATTTCCACTTCGCATACTCGGTGGTATCGAAGATCTTGCCCAAATCGCGGGGCGCATCCAGGCTGGCAAAACTGTCCAGATTGAAGAAGTCGGACTTCGCCGCCGATAGGAACGGCGCGTGAGCCGAAGCCGCAACCTGCGCGATGCGTTCCAGCAGTTCGATGTCTTCCGGCAATCTGCCAAACTCGTAATCGCCGATCAAATTGGCGAACGGAGCACCACCGAAGATGCCAAACTCTTCTTCGTATACCTTCTTGAACAGTGCGCTTTGATCGAATTCCGATGCCCGCTGCAAATCACGCAGCAAATCTCTCTTCGAAACGTTCAGAACCTTGATCTTCAACCCGGCGCTGGTTTCGCTCTGGTCCATCAGATGACGCAGTCCGCGCCAGCTGCCTTCCAGCTTCTGAAATGCTTCATGGTGAAGTATTTCGTTCAGCTGAATGGATAGAAGGTGGTCGATTTGCGCAATACGCGCATTGATCATCGCCTCGGCGTCCTTCGAAATGGTCATGGAGCCGTCAAGAACTTGCGCGACGAACTCCTTTACCAAATCCCGGCCGCGCTCTCGCTGTGCTGGATCTCTGGATACTCGACCTTCATCTACAATCTGGTCGAGGAGCCCGGCCCCTTGCACAGTAGTGGTTTCAGTTGCCCCGGCGGTTGCTTTTTGTGCCTCACTCATGTGTGCTTCCCTCCGGCTTTGCGCCTGCTTCGCTGGCGAACTCGCTCTTCAGTTTGTTCAGCTTCTCGGTGTTGCCGACAGCGTCCAGCAACAACGCTTCCAGCTTGTCGTTCCCCTGCAGGCTTCCACGCAAATCAGCCAGTCGGGTGCGAAGTTCAAGCATCTCACGCAGCGGCTTCACTTGCCGCGCCACTTGTTCCGGCTCGAAATCTTCCAGGGTCTTGAAGTGCAGATCCACCTTCAAATTCGGAGCATTCGAGTCTTCCGACAGTTTGTTTTCCACGCTGAAGGCGAGGTGCGGTTTCATGCCTTCCAGGACGCTGTCGAAGTTATCCGGGTTTACTTCGGTAAACTTCCGGTCGCGCAGTCGCGGCAGCGGCTGCTCCGGTTGTCCTGTAAAATCGCCGAGCACGCCCATGACGAAGGGGAGCTCTTTCAATTCAATCGCGTCGCCAATTTCTACGTCGTAGGTAACGTGGACGCGGGGAGGACGGACACGATCAAGCTTATGCTGTGTGCTAGCTCTTGCCATTGAGATATCCTTTTTCCATTACTGGAACTGTGTCTGATTGAAACTTTGAGCGGTTGGTTGGTTCCTGCATCAGGAACCCGCGCCTACTAGATACGCGAAAATAGACTGAGGAATCGGTCACGAAGGGTGAAAATAGGCGATGTTGAGGTCCAATTGGATTGCAATCCGATTCCAGCAGTCGCATACAAGCCCCTATCTGGACACACAGCCCACGAACGGAATATCGAATCGGAGATCCACTCGAAACGAGGGGCAGACCACCGCTCAGTACTGATCGCTACTTCGGTCCAGACGAGGTTGAGTATATCGACGCTTGGCGGCGGAGTCAAGGTATATGTTCGCTTACAAATCTTTCGGGAGATTTCGAGGCCCTGGAAAGTCTTAAAGTGACGCCACCGGCCCGGTAAGGTAGAATCAAAAGATCGCGTTGGGCGGTTAGCTCAGTTGGTTAGAGCACTTCGTTTACACCGAAGGGGTCCGGGGTTCGAGTCCCTGACCGCCCACCATCTCTTCCATGCAGACCTCGTTCTGGGTGCTGGTTCTTTTCGATGTGTCCGAGGAAATCGACCTCGATCAAGTCCACCGTATTCTGGGAATTCCCAAAGCTGGCCGCGGACTCAGCTTCAAGCACCCTACGCCAGATTACGTCCGGTTTGAACGCCCGCCCGTTGTCCAACCCATCGAAATGGCGCTGCTGGAAACCGGTGAACTTCTGGCTGGCCAGATCAAGTTCTTCGACTATGGCGTGATCAGCGTTCTGCTGGAGCTGAAAGTGGATGGCGATTGGGAATCCCTGATTCGACTTTCCAGCCGCTGGATCAATGAACCCGACATTGACAGGCGAGCTGCGGCCCTGGTGCGCCAGCGGGCCGGCACCGTCCGGCAGGCGCTTATCAAACCGCATACGGAATGGCTGAGCGAAGAGTACTTCATTGTGCACCTTCACGGCTTGACGGATGCTGACGGTCAACCAGCTTCAGCGAAGGACCTTCTGGAAAACCACGGCGGCAGCATTGCCCAGATTGTGCGCGGTGAACTCTCTACTCTCTCTCCGGGCGAGCGGCAGGAGGTGCTTCACTCCAGCATGTCGTATTACCCTACCGATCTTCTGGTGGCCGGCTGGACCGCCGCGCTGGTTTACGAAACCCCGGAAGGCGCCGCACCGGCGATCGAGCTGTTGGAGTATGCAAATACCCAGTTGCTGGAATTTCGGTACTATGACGCCGCACTTACCCGCGTGCTGGCGAACGTCTACCGGCAGATTGAACGCAAGAATAAGCTATTTCACCGCTGGGGACTGGCTGGCGAAGCGAATGAGTTGAATACCATCCGTCTGGACGTTACCGAATTGACCGAACGGGTGGACAATTCCATTAAATTCTTAAGCGATATGTTTTACGCTCGGGCCTATCGCGTTGCCGCCGAAAAAATTGGTGTCACCGACTACCGCAATCTGGTGGACGAAAAACTTCGCACCGCCGGGGAACTCTACCACTCCATGGTGAATGAATTCCATCAGGCTCGTGCGTTTGTGCTGGAATTCATGGTAGTCGCTATTCTGATTATTGAATTGATCTTCTTGTTCCGCGGCCGCACCAACTAACCCGATCCCGCATTCAAATGCTTGATCAACAAAACATCCTGGCTACTCACGGCAGTTTTGGCGCGGTTGCGGTCGCGCACGTAGGATCCATCCGGCTGCATCCGCCTCGCTTTCGCCGTGTCCGCCAGGTAGGCTGTCAGAATGCGATCCCGAACCCGCCGGATCAACGCGGCGTCCTTCAGCGGGAATAATACCTCCACCCGCCGGTTCAAATTCCTCGGCATCAGATCCGCGCTGCCCAAATACACTTCTTCCTCACCGCCGTTCCGGAAATAGTAGATGCGGCTGTGCTCCAGGAATCGGCCCACAATGCTGATCACTTCAATGTTGTGGCTGATTTCGGTAACTCCAGCGCGCAGGCAACAACTGCCGCGAACCAGCAGTTGCACCTTCACGCCCGCTTGCGATGCACGATACAGCGCGCGAATTATTGGCGCGTCCACCAGGGAATTCATTTTAAAAATGAGATGTCCGGTCTCACCCCGCTTCTGATGCTCGATTTCCCGCTCGATCAGCGCCTCAAACCGCTCGCGCAGATTCACTGGCGCGACGAGAAGTTCGTTATAGTCCGCCTTCGCCGAGTATCCCGTTAGATAGTTAAATAGATCGCTGACGTCTTCCGCAATCCGTTCGTCGCACGTAAACAGGCCGATGTCGGTGTACGTATGAGCGGTCACCGCGTTGTAGTTTCCTGTCGCCAGGTGGACGTAGCGCTGTATGCTGTTGCTCTCGCGCCGCACCACCATCGCCACCTTGCAGTGAATCTTCAATCCCAGCAATCCGTAGACGACGTGTACGCCTTCTTTTTCCAGAGCCCTTGCCCACTCGATGTTGCTTTCCTCATCAAACCGGGCTTTCAATTCCACCAGCACCGCCACTTGCTTCCCATTTTCCATGGCTTCGAGTAAAGCGCTCACCACCGGCGAGTTGCGGCCTACACGATAGAGCACCATCTTGATGGCAAGTACATTCGGATCGTGGGCCGCTTTGCGCAGGAAATCCACCACCGGCTGAAAGGAATCGAACGGATGGTGAAGCAGGATATCGTTTCTCCGCATCAGCGCAAAAATATCTTCATCTTCCGCCGACGGCGTCAGCGTTTTCGGAATCGCGGGCACAATCGCCAGATCCTTCAACTCCGGCCTGCCCAAATCGTATAACGCCATCAGGCGCTTCAAAGACAACGGACCGCGAAAACGGTACACCGCCGAATTTTCCACCTCCAGGTTATTTTGCAGGATCTCCAGAATGTGATCTGGCATCTCATCGGTAACGCTTAACCGGACCACATCGCCGAACCGGCGCTGCCGCACTCCTTCTTCAATGCTTTCCAGAAGGTCCTCGGCCTCCAGTTCCTTGATGGCGATATCGGCGTCCCTGGTCACATGAAATGGATGAGCTTCCAGCACGCGCATTCCAGGGAACAGGGATTGAAGGTTTGCCGCAATCACTTGCTCCAGCCAGACGAAACCGGCTCGCTTTGGGCTTCTGCCGTGCGTTCGAGCTGTCCGGCTAGACTCCCGGACCGTCACAAGGGCCGGCAGGGAGTCCGGCACCTTCACTCGCGCGAAACGGTCGGTTCCGCGCGGATCCCTGATCAGGACCGCAAGATTCAAACTGAGATTCGAGATATGTGGGAAGGGGCGGCCCGGATCGAACGCAAGAGGGGTGAGGACGGGAAAGACGGTGTTTTCGAAATACCGGTTCACGGTGGTCAGCTGCTTTGGCGTGAGCCGGGAATACTCCAGAATTTCAATTCCTTCGTCTGCCAGGGCGGGCAGGATATCGTCGCGAAGGCAGGTGTGCGCTTCGCTCAACAGCTTCTTAACTTCGCGCCGGATCGCCACTAGCTGCGCGCGCGGACTCATGCGGTCCGGACCCACCTCTACCGTTCCGGCGTCGAGTTGCGCCAATAACCCTGCCACCCGGACCATAAAGAATTCTTCGAGGTTCGATCCCAGGATGGAAAGAAACTTGACGCGCTCCAGCAATGGATT
>JBBRNO010000040.1:0-46934 GCA_038230275.1 Bryobacterales bacterium | reverse complement strand
GAATCCCGAACCGTGCCGAACAACTCCGCTCGTCCCACTTGGCCGAAAGCAACCGAAAGGGACAGCATAAAAACCAGCATTGCCCATGTTAGTGTAGGAGTCGGCATCATTATGGATGTAGTGATAAACAGACTATGTCTTGCATTTAAGACATTATCACAATGACTGGTATTGAAAACAACCTTGCGGGCATTCGCCAGAAGCGTGGACTTTCCGCCGCCCGGCTGGCCGAACTAGTAGATGTCAGCCGTCAGACCATTTACGCCATGGAAGCGGGCAGTTATGTGCCGAACACGGCTGTGGCACTGAAGCTGGCGCGGGTGCTGGAAGCTACGGTTGAGGAGTTGTTCACTTTGCCGGCGGAGCCTCTGGAGGCAGAGCTTCGGGTAGAACCGGTGATGCTTCTGCCTGGTTCGGGAAAGCCGCAACCAGGGGAACCCGTTCAGCTCTGCCAGGTGGACAAGAGATTGATGGCCTCTCCGCCTTCGCCTTTGCCTTGGTACTTCCCGGCTAGTGATGCCGTGGTGACGGCCAGCCCGGCGGCGGCAGGAAAGGCGAAGGTCCAGGTTTTTCACGCAGACGCACAGTTCGGCAACCGGATATTGATTGCGGGTTGCGACCCTGGCATCTCCGTTCTGGCGCGTCACGTTCAGGCTGCCGGCGTCGAGCTGGTTCTGGCGCATCGGAATAGTTCCCAAGCGCTGGCGCTGCTGAAAGAGGGAGTGGTCCATGTAGCTGGCACTCACCTGCGGGATGAGGAAAGCGGCGAATCGAACATCCCCGAAATTGGCCGCCTCTTTCCGAAGAATTCCGTGGCCGTGATCTCATTTGCCATCTGGGAGGAGGGAATAGTGACCGCGGCCGGCAACCCGAAATCAATTAGAGAGATTGGGGACTTCGCGCGAGCGGACGTCCAGATCGTAAATAGGGAAGAAGGAGCTGGAACCCGGCATCTGCTGGATACCCGATTGAAGGCGCTGAGCATTAGCGGGACAAGCGTCCGAGGTTACGACCGGACCGTACAAGGACATCTGCCGGCGGCGTGGCAAGTCAGGTCCGGCACTGCCGATTGCTGCATTGCGACGCGTGCGGCCGCGCGGGTGTTCGGCCTGGGATTTATTCCGCTCATCAGCGAACGGTACGACCTCGCTGTGCGCCGCCAGCATTTGGACCTTCCGGGGGTGCAAGCGCTGCTGGATACCTTGGGACGAACCAGCTTTCGCCGGGAACTGGAAGGCCTGGGCGGGTATGATACCCGCGCGGCAGGCCAACGATTGTTGTAATCTACTTCTTGCCGCCCGCCGGTTCGACGCCTCTGCCGCGTGGATAGCAGATCTTGCTTACGTGAGTCGCGGCGAACCACTTGCCCTCTTCGGCATAAATGGTCTTCTCGAAACAGAACTGCTTCCCTTGCTCTTTCAGTGATCGTGGAACGTCCAGGACCTGCAAATACTGCTCCTGATCCATCACCGACGCGGACATCCGCGACGCCATATTGAGCCGCTCATCGAAGCGCCCCTGGGTCAGATCGAAGATGTAAATTTCGCTTGATTCCGCCTCGTCCTCGCGCGTATCGGATTCCACCACCAATTCGTCCCGGCCGTCTCCGGTCAGATCGACTAGGCGAATCTCCTGCAGACTGGTATGGCCATGGGAATCCAGAATCCGCTGCTCTTTCACTTTCCATGCGGCGCCAGATCGCGAAAGATGCAGCAGCAGGGGGAGGGAAAGGCACTGCGCATTCGGAGAAACGCCGGCGAAACCGTATTGCACGATGGCGAGCCAATCGGCGCCAGGCGTCTGCGCGCCAGGCCACATATACAACCGCAGGCGAACTTCCCGCCTGTTACCGGCGCCCTGGGCGGCACACCGCTCCGCCTCATTCGCCGGCTTGCCGGTCACGGTATAGACCTTCTCGTGCGCCATCGCGTCCGGAAACGTCAGGGCGTTCTTCTTTAAATTTTTCGGCCGCCAAGTGGCATTAATCGTCTTGCCGGGCACAAGAGATACCTCCATACCTGGAAAAGCGGCAGCCAACACTTGCGTGCGCAGCGCTTCGTCCGTCACAGGTTCGGTGGCGGCAAGGGCCTCAGTTGCGACAAGCACGGAAGTCAAAAAGAATTTAAACACGGAACTCCTCCACTTGTAGACTTGCGGAAATTGGCCGCCGAATCGGTCATCCCGGCAAGTCTTAGGTATTTTTAACAAATCGCCACCGCGAATTTTCGCTCCGTACTCACCCCGCATCCGCTATATTGAAGAATTCCACCCGAACTGGCTGCATGCTGCTTTTCTCCCCGACATACTTCGTATTCCTGACAGCGATCTTCTTTCTCTACTGGCCGCTGGCGCGTGTCCGTGCCTTGTCACTGGCCGTGCTGTTATTCGCCAATTACCTCTTCTACCTGAAGTTCGATCTCTTCTACCTGGCGCTCATTCCCGCCGCATCCACAATCGACTTTCTGCTGGCGCTGGGAATGCAGAAAATCCAGAGCCAGGGTTGGCGCCGCTTGCTGGTGTCGCTCAGCATTGTCCTGAATCTAGGCATCCTGGCCACGTTCAAGTACATGCCGCTGGTGCAGTCCGATTGGACTTGGGTGTTTCCGCTTGGCATCTCCTTCTATACCTTTCAGGCGTTGAGTTACACGATTGATGTGTACCGGAAAGACGCGAAAGCAACGTCCAGCATCCTGGCGTACTTGTCGGCCGTTTCGTTCTTTCCAACGATACTCGCCGGCCCCATTACGCGTCCCGCGTCGCTGATCTCGCAGTTCGAGAAGAAAGACAAGGGACTGCTGGCAGCCGACGGCGGACGGGCGCTGTTCCTTATCGGGCTGGGCTTGATCAAGAAGTTGCTCATCGCGGACTACCTTGCCGACAATCTGGTGAATCGGGTTTTCGATCTGCCGAAGCTGTATTCGGGTTTCGAGGTGCTGATCGGCGTCTATGGCTATGCTATCCAGCTCTATTACGATTTTTCGGGATATTCGGATATCGCCATCGGGTCGGCTCTGCTGTTGGGCCTGAGGCTCCCGGTGAACTTCAACCGTCCCTACGAATCTGAAAATATAGCCGACTTCTGGCGGCGCTGGCACATTTCGCTCTCGTCCTGGTTGCGGGACTACCTCTACTTTTCACTGCCGGGGCTGCGGTCGAAATGGAAGATCTTCACCTATAGCAATCTGGTGATCACCATGTTGCTGGGCGGGTTGTGGCACGGCGCAAGTTGGAATTTCGCCACTTGGGGGCTGTTGCACGGCGTCGCCCTCGCTTTGCAGCGTGCGTTCCAGGTGTTCCGTAAGAATGCAAAGCCATCGCCGAATCCCGCCGCGCGGTTGTTGCGGATTTTCATTACCGTACACTTTGTCTGTTTCGCGTGGGTCTTCTTCCGCGCTCCAAACTTTCCCGCGGCAGTGGCCATTCTGGAACGGATCGCCTCGCTTAGTTTTTCAACGGCTAACATTTCCGCATCCTTCGCACTGATCCTGTTCCTGGGAGTGGTGTTTCATTTCGCGCCCAGGAAGATCTACGAACTCAGTATGAAGACGTACACCGCTTCGCCCGCCATAGTGCAAGCAGCCGCCCTGGCGTTGCTGGTGCTTGCCATTCAGTATGTGGCCACCACCGGCTCCGCACCGTTCATCTACACGAAGTTCTGATTCCAATGACCTGGCTGCCACTGAAGACATCAATCACCATCGCTGCCTTTGTGGCCATTGCGGCGTTGCCGGATTTGATTCCTCCATTGGCGAACTTCAAGATTGTGGATTGGAAAGAGCTCGGTTCCGTTTTGGACTTTCATGGCAAAGATACTCCGTCGGAGGGGGAGGCGGAACAGGCGCGCCTGAATCCGGATACGCCCCTCCACAGCGATTCCATCTATCCGCTGAGGGACCCGGGCGCCAGCCTGGATCATTTTTACGAATCGTTATTTCAAACGGAACTGCGCAACGATGGCGCGATCACAAAGATTCTGCACTATGGCGATTCCCCGACGACCGCCGATCTGATCACCGCCGACCTGCGCGTTCTGTTACAGAAGCAGTTTGGAGACGCTGGCCATGGCTACGTATTGGTGGGCAAGCCATGGGCCTGGTATGGGCATCGCGGATTTGAAATTGACAACTCCGGCTGGCAGATCACGCCCGCCAATCAGAGTGAAGTCCGCAACGGACTGTTCGGTTTGGGTGGAGTGGTATTCCGCGGTTCACCGGGATCGTCCACCAGACTGACGGCCCGCGATTCCGGATATACGCAGGTGGAAATCTCATACCTTCATGAACCCGGCGGTGGAATTTTCGAAATGCTCGCGGGAGGGAAACTGCTGGGCGATATCGATACAAATTACCCGCAAGTTCTTTCTGGCTTTGCGTCGTTTCCATTGCCGCCGGAATCCAATCGGTTCGAGCTTCGCGTGCGCAGCGGAAGCCCCCGCCTGTTTGGCGCTCACTTTACCAAGCCCGGTCCGGGAATTGTTTACAACAGCCTGGGCGTGAACGGAGCGTACGTTGCCATCCTTTCGCGGATGTTTCAGGAACAGCATTGGTCTGAACAGTTGAAGCACTACAAGCCCGACTTGATCATCGTCAACTACGGCACCAATGAAAGCGTATACGCTTCTTTTGTGGACACATCCTACACCAACGAGCTTCGTGAAGTGATTCGCCGCATCCATTCCGCGTTACCGGATACTTCTATCCTGGTGATGAGTCCGATGGATCGGGGCCAGCGTACGTCGACTGGCGAAATTGCTTCCGTACCTGCGCTGGTGCGGCTGGTGAATCTACAACAACAGATTGCCTCGGAGACCGGCTGCGGATTTTTCAACACCTTTCAAGCAATGGGCGGCCCTGGAACGATGGGGCGCTGGTATAACGCCGAGCACCGGCTGGTGAGCGCCGATTTCATCCATCCCATGCCAGGGGGCGCAAAGCTGGTGGGCAATCTGCTGTATCGCGCATTGACGAACGGATACAACAAGTACAAGCTGCGCAGAATGCAGGAGCGTCTTGCTTCCGCCGCAGCGATGCGAGAGAAAGCGAAGGCGGCGGCCACCCGTTGAAGCGACGCCTCTTTCTATCGATGCTGGCCGGGGCAGCGCCTCTTCTTGCGGTTATTTCCAAAGCCAAAAAGCGAAAGAAGAAAGCCACGAAGCCCGCGGCACCCGCCATCAGCACCAAAGCACGCTACGCGGCTCTGGACAGGGTAACCGAGCGACTTCAGAACAGTCCAGTGACTTATGAGAACGCCGCGGCGTTGGTGCCCTTCTTTGAGCAGCTGTACCGCAAAGGGCGCGTCTCCATTCTGCATTACGGCGATTCACACACTGCCGCCGATGAATGGACAGGACGCCTCCGTGATCTGTTTCAGGGCAAGTTTGGAAATGGCGGGGCCGGATTCTCACACGCGGGACGGCCCTGGAATAGCTACCGCCGCATGGATGTGCGCAGCTTTGGATCGCGCTTTTGGCACAGCGACGGACTCTTCAGCCGCGAAGGCGATGGAATGTACGGGCTTGCCGGCGTGAGTATTTCCACCACACGGGCAGGCGAAACCGTCGCACTGAAAGCGGACGGCCCGCTGCTGCAGCTTAATTACCTGCAGCAGCCCGGCGGCGGGGTGCTGGAACTCTCCGACGAGGATATTCTGCTGGAGACAATCTCCACGGATGGCGAACTGACCCCGGGCTATTACAGGCGCGATGTGCAGCCTGGTCCGCACTATTACACTCTTCGCACGCGTGACCATGCGCCGGTTCGTCTCTTCGGATGGGTTACCGGCAGCGCGGAAGGCTTGACTTACGAAACATTGGGTATCAACGGCGCGCAGGCATCCATGGTTTTGAATTGGGATGCGGCCATCACCGCAAGCAACATTGCCGACCGTAACCCCGCACTGATTGTTTTGGCATATGGAACGAACGAAGCCGGAAACCCGCATCTGACGGCGGACAGTTATCGCGATTTGTTGATCGAGGTGATCTCCCGTTTTCGCCAGGCCGCGCCGGCCGCGTCGATCTTGCTGATAGGGCCGCCCGACCGCTTCGTCCGATCCAAGGGCAAGTGGGTTCCATACGATGCCGTGGATCGCATTGTGAAGGCGGAAAGGGAGGCTGCTTTTGCCACCGGATGCGCTTTCTTGGATCTACGCGGTAAATTGGGAGGTAAAGGTACGATGCACGAATGGGCCGTAGCCGGCCTCGCCCAGTTTGATCACGTCCATTTTACTGCGGCAGGCTACCGGTTGATCGCCGAGGCAATGTTCCGGGATTTCATGGACCAATACGCGATTTTTCTAAAAGCAAGGGAGCAGTAAACTACATCGAATGAATAGAAGAGCGAAACTCCTGGAAATCATCCGGCAGGTGTCGAAACCAGACGCCAATCCGGCGCCGGACGAGTCTCTGTTTGAATCCGGGTTGCTGGATTCATTCGCGCTGCCTGACATGGTGACGGCGATTGAGGCCGCGTTCGGCATCAAGATTCCCGACTCGGATCTGAATCCGCGAAAATTCGATTCTATTGAGCGCATCGAGAGTTATCTGGAGACTCATTCTTAGACACGTGGCCTTCATCAAACAATTCGGGGCATATCTCCCATCCCGCATAGTGAGCAACGAGGAGATGGGTGCGAAGGTGGGCTGCGATGCCGATTGGATCGTGAACGTATCCGGCATTGAGCAGCGCCGCTTTGCCGATGAGGAAACGGTGGTGGACCTAGCCACACGCGCTGCCGAGGATTGCCTTGGCCGCGCGAACATCAAGCCTACGGAGCTGGGCATGATTCTACTGGCCAGCAGTTCCGCCGAGCGGCGATTTCCCGGCCCTGCGGTGATGGTGGCCAGCAAGTTGGGTTTGCATTCCATTCCCTGTCTGGACATCCCGATGGCGAGCGCCGGTTCGCTTTTTGGGATGGTGTTGGCATCAAAGCTGGCCTCCACCTACGGAAAGATATTGGTGATCGGCGCCGAGAAAATGTCAAGCGTGATTCTTCGGGAGCCGATGGAGCGCGGGGTTGCCATTCTGTTTGGGGATGGGGCAGGGGCTTGTCTCATCACTCCCGACGACGGTCCGGCGCGCATCATTGACTCGGTAATCGAATCCGATGGAGCTTTCTCCGAAGACTTGCGCCTGCCGTTCGACCTGCCGCTGGAGATGAACGGGCGGACCGTTATCCTGCAGGCGTCCCGTAAGATCCCGAGGGCGATTGAAAGCATTTTGACAAAAAACGGACGCAAGGCCAAAGAAATCGATATTTTCCTAATGCATCAGGCGAATCAGAATCTGATTGTGCGCGTGGCGAAGGCGCTTGGCGTGGCTGAAGAAAAGTTTTATTCCAACATCCGGCGCTACGGAAATACGTCATCGGCATCAATGCTGATCGCGGCCGCCGAATGGTGGCAGAGCGTTGGTTTCCGGCCCGGCCTGCCGGTGTGTTTCGCCACGTTTGGGGCAGGTTTCAACTGGGGTGCAATGTTAGCGGAAGGAGTTGGGTAGTATGCAGAAAATTACGATAAGGATCGA
Source organism: Bryobacterales bacterium (assembly GCA_038230275.1). Classification (GTDB taxonomy): domain Bacteria; phylum Acidobacteriota; class Terriglobia; order Bryobacterales; family Bryobacteraceae; genus JANXXV01. The sequence goes on along the minus strand of JBBRNO010000040.1, from coordinate 39,411 downwards.
TCCGTCACTGTGCATCACCGCGGCAAATTGCTCCGGGATCGCGCCGAAGATTTTTCATATCAATGAGGAGGGGTTGGCGGAGGTGATGGATGAAGCCGGCGTCCCGCAAGGATATGAATACACGCTTGAGGTTTCGGACGCGGATGTCGAGTTGGTGGAAGAGGCGGTGGAGTCTTGTCCGGCGCGGGCGATTAGCTTGGCGCGTTAGCCTCGCGCAACGCCGACTGAATGTCGGCCGCCAGAGGAGCCGAGACTTCTTCAACGGCGTTGGACATGGGTATGGCGGTAAGCCACAAACGAAGCGATTTTGAGCCAACCGTAATTTGCGCCTTATGCATCAGTCGTCCACGTTCGCACAACGAATGCCAGGTGGCAGCGGAGCAAGGATAGACCAGACAGGCAATCACCAAAGATGTTCGGGCAAGATTAGCGTAGGCCAAGACCTGCAGCAAGTCATGTCGGTGCTGTTCGCGCAACTCCTCTTCTAAGCGTGACCAGGACTTGAGTTGAAGCTCCTCCCAATGCCGCTTGTACTTCGCGTCAACGATGACCGTAGTGGTATCCCACTCCAGCATCAAATCCGGGACTAGGGACTTCTGTGAACCCAGGTACGATGGATCCCAGTTAATCGGGTGCGTCGTCTCCCGCTTTCGCCCCACTCTCATCTGTCCCCCGGTGCGCCGGACCACGCAAGTGAAGACGGTTTCTACCCATGCCTCAAAGAATTGATCCATGGGCATCGTCCAAGGAATTCCCTCCAGGTCACTCAACCCCGCGAGCCCCCGCTCATCCACCGTCCACTCGATTGCTTGCAGACCGTCCACGAAATGCTCCGTTCGCATTGGCCGGTGGAGCCAGGCACCAAGCGTCGTCGAGGACGGAATGTGAACCGGCACATCTTGAACTCGACACAGTAATTCCTGGCCAGCTTCAATAAGCCGGTGAACAAAAGCCCCGTGTTCCCGCTGCGATTCCAGTGCCCGCAGTTGCCGTTCCACGCTGTAGCGGACGGCGCCCTTGAGCAATCGGTCGTCGCGAAGATCAGGAAATCTACACGGTATCGAAAGAACTTTTCCAAAGGCCAGGCTTCTTGTTGCATATTCATTCCACTGCACGGCACCGCGGGGAGCAATGCACGACTCTCTGGTAATTTCAAAGCGGCGTTGGATGGAATCGAGCAGTCCTCTCAACCGAACCAGAATCATGAGGGCCAGCACCCATACAGGCACGCGGCGTTCGGATCGCCGTAGCAGCGGTAGCCGAAGCGGCGTCGGGCTGACGCGCCAACCCATCTCACTCAACATCGGACCGATCCCGGACCACGGAAATCGCGGTTGGACGACCAAGCCATAGTCGGGGCGGGCCGTTGTTGGGGAGTAGAGCGGAATTGCACCCACCCGTCCACCGCTATAGATAATTAGTCTGACTTCGTTGCCGTCGTACTCGCGGTCAATCTGTACGTCAAGGACGGCTGCGAGCGCACGGTTTTGCTTTGTAAACTGTTCAGCCAATCGCGCCGCCTGCGCCTGTGGATCGCGCGCATTCTTCAATTTGAAGAATTCCACCGCGGATCGCTTGACGACAGAGTAATCCTGCAATTCCAGGCAAACCTCGTCAGCTCGTAGCGGAGCAACGAGGGGCACGGACTTTCGCTGCGGAGTCGACGAACCGCGACCCTTCACAGACTACGCAGCCTTTGAAGAAAACTGCGGATCGGTTCGGCGAAACCACTGACGTAACCTTGTGCCAAATATTCCTCTAACAGCGAAGCAAGATTCACCTTCAGGCTCTCTCTCGCTCTGTCAACATTGGATTCCAAAAAGTACGAGTGTCCCGGCACCAGCGAGAACGCGTCGTCAGAAGCATGTTCAATAAAGATGGAGATAAGATCCTTGAACTGATCCTGCATTAGCTTGCAACCGTGCTGCTCCACGACACTCATACGAGGCCACAGAGAAACGAAAGCAAATCGCCTGCGGACCGCAACGTCAACAATGGCGATACTTCGATCCGCGCTGTTCATCGTCCCCAGGATGTGCAAGTTCTTAGGGAGACGAAGGGTGCGGTGGAACGGTAAACCAAAATCGTACGCCAAATCGATTCTTCTGTCGTCAGTGGATGCGGATTCCAGTAAGAAAATCGCTTCTCCCAGGACCTTGCCAAGATCGGCACGATTGATCTCGTCAATATGCAGAAGATAATTTCGGGAGGGATTCTCGGAGGCTGCCCGCGCGGCCTCCATTAAGAAACCCGCTGACGGACTGAACCGCAAACCCATTTCACCGTCGGACTGTACTGGTGCCAAGCCCCCGATGAAGTTTTCGTAGGTGGTATTGGGATGGAACTGAATGCTGCGGCCAAAACCGGCGTATTGCGTCTTCAGAAGATCAACCGCCATCTTCGTTTTGCCAGTACCTGGCGGTCCCTGGACGATTACGTATCGCCTGTAATCTAGTAGCTCTTGCACCTGTTTGGGCTCGACGCCGGGCATCAGGTGTTCGAACCACCCTTGCTGGATCGACTCGGAGTCCGCCTGACTCCCGGCCATCGGCCGGTGACCACGCTCTTCAAAAAGAAGATCTAGAAAAGCCTTTAATGCGGTAGCAGTGGCGGCGTGGTCTTTCGAAGGAAAATAGACCCCATAGATCTCCTTGCCGTATCTGTCAAACACGTCTTTGTATACGGATGCCGGAATTTCCCGAACGCTCTTCGGTACCAACAGTTCGGTGCGTGTAGGGTCGTGCTTGGCCCATGCAATCACGTCTCCCTTGCCGTATTCTCGATTGAGCCACGAACAAATCGCCTGGACTTTGCGAGCGTGTCCGGGTCGCCCCAGAATCGCCTCATCGGGTGTGAGCCCTTGGGTTCCGGTCACAAGCGCCACTAGCGCCGGTCCATCGGAAACAGGAAAGATCACAAATGACAGCCCGCTGTAAGGTCCGGAGAGTGGATTCGAAGGATGAATGTAGGCGGCGAACGGAACGCCGGAATCCAGGCTTATCTTCGGGGCGCGAAGCATGACTGTATCCCGCGCCGCCTTGGGATAGCGACCGGTCGCGCCACCGAAAAGCGCATCGAACGCTACCGAATTTCGTTCGGTCCAGGAATCCTGGCTCGTCGAGTAAACTACATCAAGCAGTAGATCGATACTCATGGCACCTCGTGCTCATGTATACCGCAGAATGGAGCGCGCCCCCAACCACCAGCGTTCTGTGATAACAAGTAATCTAACGATTTCTAAGGATGGAATGACAATCACAAAACTGCGGTCGACGCTTTGCCTTGCCGCTCTCCTACTAGCCGCCCCATTCACCTTCCTCGACCGCATTTCGGCTGCCGACAGCGGGAACAAAGTGCAGCCTGGTGAATTGATCATCGATCATCCCACGCTCATCAACTTGGGCTTCGAATGGCTCATTCAAGGTGACGACAATCGCAACGCGCAAGTGGAGGTGTCCTACCGCAAACAGGGCGAGACCCAATGGAAGCCCGGGATGCCGCTGCTGCGCCTGCACGGTGAACGGATCTTCCAACCGCAAGGAGTATTCGATGTAATCTCTCCGAACATGTTCGCCGGCAGCATTCTGGATCTGGAACCTGACACCGCGTATGAGGCCCGGTTTGTGATCTCTGATCCCGACGGCGTGGTGGGGAAAAACAGTAAAACGGTGACCGTACGGACTCGTCCCGAGCCGAAGCCTTATGCCGGCGGGCGGGTATTTCACGTCTATCCCTCGGGCTTCAAGGGTACAAAGATGGAACCCGCTTTCGACGCGGTCATGTGCGCTTATAACTATTACTGCGGCGGCGGAGACACCGTCACCGCCGGCCGCCCTCGAGTCAAGCCGGGCGACACCATTCTGGTGCACGCCGGGCTCTACAAATATCACGCGGAATATTACACTGGCGACCGTTCTATCAACGCGACGACTCCCTATGAGGGCACCTACTATCTAACCGCGAACGGCACTCCTGATAAGCCCATCGTCATCAAGGGCGCGGGAGATGGCGAGGTAATCTTCGATGGCAACGGCAATTTCAATCTCTTCAATGTCAAGGCCGCCAGCTACAACTACTTTGAGGGCGTGACCATTCGCAATACCGATATCGCCATTTGGGCGGGCACACAGTTCATCGCCGGGTCCAAAGGCCTCACTGTAAAGAAGTGCCGCTTTGAAAACGTCGGCTTCGGCGTTTTCACCAATTATGCCGGCTCCAGCGATTTCTACATCGCGGATAGCTATTTCATGGGCCGCGATGATTCCAAACATCTCTTCGGATGGCAAGGCGCTTTTTGGGCGCAATTCGATGGTGTTGACGGCCAGAAATTCCCGCCGACCCTCGCATCGTACACGGCCGTCAGGCTTTACGGACCTGGTCATGTGGTCGCCTACAACTACGTCGCCGATTTCCACGACGGCATCGACATCGAGACCTACGGAAACCCGGACGGCTCTCATGCCATTGATGGTCCGCATTACCCGGCGAAAGAATTCTGGGACAGACGGCCGGTCGCCATCGATTTCTACAACAACTACATGACCAACTTCCACGACAATGCCTTTGAGATTGACGGCAGCATGCACAACGTTCGGGTCATGCGAAACATGATGGTGAATTCCGCATCTCACCCATTCTGCAATCAACCCGCCATTGGAGGGCCGGTCTATTGGATTCGCAACATCGCCTATCATGCGCCCGGCGGGTCCACCAGAATGACAAATGGCGCCGCGGGAGTACTGTTCTACAACAACACGATTCTGACGGAGACGTCGGCTGGCTCTTCGGCGAACGTGCACTGGCGGAACAACTTGATGCTTGGCGAGAATTCCGCCCCGGCGATTTTCAGCGTCAATACAAACACGAACTACAGCACTTCGGATTACAACGGTTTTCGTACGAATCCAGGAGCAGCCTTTTCGTTCCAATGGAACTCGCCGCCGTCGAATATTCAGGCGGATTATAGCGGTTTACTGCGCGCAGTCCCCGGAATCCCTGGAGCAGGGCAGGCACCCAATCCATCCCTGGAAGTACGCCGGTTCGCCACTCTGGCCGAATACACCGCGGCGACGCATCAGGACCAGCACAGTGTCGCAGTGGACTACGACGTCTTCGTCAACGTTCCCCGGCTGAACGCGAAAGATCTCAAGAACGTCCAAAAGTTGTACAAGGCGGCAGACTTCAATTTCAGTCTCAAGCCTGGCTCAGCGGCAATCGATCGCGGTGTAGTCCTGCCGAATGTCACGGATGGCTTCAGCGGCCAGGCGCCTGATCTCGGCGCTTTGGAAGCCGGCCAGCCACCGCCGCACTATGGTCCGCGGCCCTAAGCGGATTTCTTGCCGCGAGTCTTCGAATTTTTCGCCACGCGCAAGCTCCAGGCGGTGCGCAACGCGCCGGTCAACACATCTTCGGGCGCATTCGCCAGACGGATGTGGGTCATGCCCATTCGCCCCCATCCGCCCGCAATGGGGACGAAGACTTCGGGAAGTTCTTCCACGAACGCCGCCTGCTGCTCCGGGGTCAGCATCAGGTTTCCGTAACCCAGGCTCTGCGATGCCAGAGTCGCGAAAATCCTGCCGCCCACGCGGAAGTCGGGCGATCCCATATGGGACTTCTCTTCCGCGCCTTCCAGGCTGAGGGCAATCCGGCGAAAGTCGTCTCCATTCATGGCCGCGAAGTCCTATTCAGGAGCGAGTATCGCACGGAAGCAGGGCGATTCAGCTACTTGGTAAAAAGATCTGCGAAAATGAAGATTCCTCCTAATGCTCAAAAGCATCACCGTGCATGGGGCGCGGCAACACAATCTCAAGAACATAGATGTTGAGATCCCGCGCAACACCTTCACCGTCATCACCGGACTCAGCGGCTCGGGCAAATCCTCGCTTGCCTTCGATACGATTTATGCCGAAGGTCAGCGCCGCTACGTAGAGACCCTTTCGCCGTACGCGAGGCAGTTTCTAGACCAGATGGAGCGGCCGGAAGTCGATTCCATCGATGGCCTCAGCCCGGCCATCTCCATCGAGCAAAAAACCACTAGCCGCAGTCCGCGTTCCACCGTCGGCACCATCACGGAGATCTACGACTATCTGCGCCTGCTCTACGCCTCCATTGGGATTCAGCGCTGCCCCGATTGCGGCCATGAGATTCAGCGCCAATCCACGGAGCAGATTCTGCAACAGGTGCTGGCCCTCAAACAGGACGAGCGCATCATGATCCTGGCGCCCATTGTGCGCGGGCGCAAGGGCGAATTCAAGAAGGACTTCGAAAAGCTGGTCCGCCAGGGTTTTGTCCGCGCGCGCATTGACGGGATTCTCTTCGCCCTGGATGAAGACATTCCGCCGCTGGACCGGCGCAAGAATCACGACATCGAAGTGGTAGTGGACCGTCTGCTGCTCAAGCCGGGTATCGAGAAGCGCCTGGAGGCCTCGATCGCCACCGCCGCGAAACTGGCCGATGGACTGGTGATCGTGGCGGTAGTGAATGGCGAAGAGAAACTCTATTCCCAGAAGAACGCTTGTCCACAATGCGGCAAAAGCGTGCAGGCGCTGGAGCCGCGATCGTTTTCCTTCAACAGCCCGTACGGTGCGTGCGAGGTCTGCGCGGGGCTTGGCAGTAAATGGAATTTCGATCCACTGAAGGTCATAGTCGACCCATCGAAGCCATTGCTGGAGGGCGCAATTGGACCCGGCGGTAGCTCCACCGCCATGCTTGACAAGCTGGGGCAAGCGGCGGCGCGGCAGCTGCTTGATTTGACTCTGCCCTTTGAGCAACTGCCGAAGAAGACGCAGGCGCTGCTGATCAATGGCGGGCCCGGTTTTCCCGGCATCCTCAAAATCCTGGATGTCACGTTCGCCGAAGCGAGCGAAGGCTATCGCGATTGGCTTATGGAATATATGACGCCTTCGCAATGCACCGCATGCCTGGGAAAGCGGCTGCGTCCCAGCAGTCTGGCGGTGGGCGTGAAAGGCTCAACCATTGCAGACATCACCTCCATGCCGATCGCGCGTGCATTGCCCACGGTCGCCGAGTGGAAGTTGAACGAACGGGAACAGAAGATTGCGGCGCGGATTGTCGAAGAGATCCGGCACCGCATGGAATATCTCACCGCAGTCGGACTGGACTATTTAAGCCTGGAGCGCGGTTCGGCTACACTTTCAGGCGGCGAAGCGCAACGGATTCGGCTGGCGACGCAGATCGGTTCCAAGCTCCGCGGAGTGCTCTATGTGCTGGATGAACCCTCCATCGGACTTCACCCGCGCGATAACGAGAAGTTGCTGGCAACGCTGGCGGCGCTGCGCGACTTAGGCAACACCGTTTTGGTGGTGGAGCACGATGCCGAGACCATTCTGCGGGCCGATCATGTGATTGATCTGGGCCCCGGCGCCGGACGGCTTGGCGGTGCGCTCATCGCATCCGGCACTCCAGCGGACATCGAGCGTTGCTCCGAATCGCTCACCGGGCAATATCTCTCGGGAAAGCTCTCCATCGAACGGCCGGGCAAGCGCCGTGTGGGAAGCGGCAAGAAGCTTACCGTGAAGGGCGCCACCGAGCACAACTTGAAGGACATTGATGTGGAGTTTCCGCTGGGCACTCTCATCGTAGTGACCGGTGTTTCGGGAAGCGGCAAATCCACGCTGGTGAACGACATTCTTTACCGCGCCCTCGCCAAGCATGTCTACGATTCCCGCGCCATGCCGGGCCTGCACGGATCCATCACCGGCTTGCAACATATCGATAAAGTGGTGGAGATCGACCAGGCCCCCATCGGCCGCACGCCACGATCTAACCCTGCCACCTACACCGGCGTTTTTACGCCGATCCGCGATCTCTACGCGATGCTGCCCGAATCACGCGAACGCGGTTACAAGGCCGGCCGCTTCAGCTTCAATGTGAAGGGCGGCCGCTGTGAAGCTTGCCAGGGCGACGGTTTGAAACGTATCGAGATGAATTTCCTGCCCGATGTGTACGTCACCTGTGACGTGTGCCGCGGCAAGCGCTACAACCAGGAAACGCTTCAGGTGAAATACAAGAATCACTCCATTGCGGATCTGCTGGGAACCACCGTGGAAGAGGCGCTGCCATTGATTGAAAACATCCCGCTGATCTACGCGAAAATCAAAACGCTGAATGACGTGGGGCTGGGCTATCTCCATCTGGGCCAGTCTTCCACCACGCTTTCCGGCGGCGAAGCCCAGCGTATCAAGCTCGCCCGGGAACTAAGCAAACGGCAAACCGGACGCACCGTCTACATTCTGGACGAACCTACCACCGGATTGCACTTCGATGATGTTCGAAAGCTGCTGGATGTGCTTAATCAACTGGTCGAACTAGGCAATACCGTAATTGTCATTGAGCATCACTTGGATGTGATGAAAACCGCCGACTGGATTATCGATTTGGGTCCGGAGGGCGGCGAAAAGGGCGGGCAATTGGTGGTGTGTGGAACGCCGGAGCAGGTCATCCGGAATAAACGAAGTTACACGGCGCAGGCTCTGGCGAAAATAATGCGCAGCGGAAAAGTGGCATGAGCAAATACAAGACAAGGCCGCTCGACGTATCCGGGCTGAAGACTGTGCCCATTCAGGCGAGAGGCGGCAAGGTGCGCGTCGATCATTTTGCGCGCCCGTATACCAAGGGTGACAGTGTGATCCAGTTTGTGGACTCATTGCCGCGCTTGCTGGCCGCCGATTCGTTTCGATCCGTAGCCGAGGCCATCCTCAGCGCCAAAGCCGCCGGAAAACCCGTTATCTGGGGCATCGGCGGTCATGTCATTAAATGCGGTCTCGCGCCCGTTCTCATTGATCTGATGGAGCGCGGCTTCGCCACCGCTTTCGCCATGAACGGAGCAGCCGCAATCCACGATTTCGAAATCGCCATCGCCGGGCAGACCAGTGAAGATGTGGAAGCTGTGCTACCCGACGGCAGTTTTGGTTCCGCGGAAGAAACCGGGCGGGAATTCAACGTTGCCGTAACGGAAGGCAATCGCCATCTGCTGGGCGTAGGAGAGGCTGTCGGCCGGCGCCTGGAACGCATCGGCAAAGCAGCTTTCGTGCGCCAAAGCCTTCTGCACGAGGCCTATAAGGCGCTGGTGCCCGTCACCGTGCATATCGCCATCGGTACGGACACTCCGCATACTCATCCACGCGCCGATGGAGCGTCCCTTGGCGAAGGCAGCCTGCGGGATTTCCGCCTCTTCTGTTCTCTGGTGAAGGAGATGGATTCGGGCGGAGTGTACATCAATGTGGGTTCGGCCGTCGTGTTGCCTGAAGTGTTTCTGAAAGCCGTTTCGGTGGTGCGTAATCTGGGCAATCCACTGGCAAATTTCACTACCGTGAATTTCGATTTTCTACAGCACTACCGGCCGCGCGCCAATGTAGTTGAGCGTCCGCACACCGGGGCCGGCGGCAAGGGCTACAGCATCACCGGGCATCACGAAATCATGATTCCGCTGCTGGCTGCTGCTTTGATTGAGTGCGATTCGTGAACCCCGCGGAACAGACGGCGGAACAGGCCGAGCTGCCCTTCTGGGATTATCAGGATGTCGCCGTTTTCATCTGTCTGGCGCTGCCCTGTTTCCTTCTCGGCATCGGTGTGGTCAAAGGCATTCTGGCAGCGGCCCCCGCGCTTCGTTCCGGCAAGGCGCTGGAACTTCTAGCAGGCCAATTTCTGGGATATGCCTTCTGGTTCGGATGCCTGGTGGTTTTGTTTCGCACGCGCTACGGCAGGCCGCTCTGGCCGTCTATGAAATGGAATTTGGACGCGGGAGTTGTTCTTCCTTCTCTCTCTCTCGGCCTGGGTCTGGCCATCGTGGTGGCTGTGATTGGCTTCCTGTTGCGCACACCGCAGACCGATTCCACGCTGCTGGACCTGATGAAAGACCGGACCTCGATCATCGCGGTTACGTTCTTCGCCACCACCCTGGGGCCATTCTGCGAGGAGCTTGCCTTTCGCGGCTTCCTGCTGCCGGTGTTGGTTCGGAGCCTGGGTGCGGCGGCTGGCATAATATTGACGGCGGTTCCATTCGCACTGCTGCACGGACCGCAGTATCACTGGTCCTGGCAGCATTTGGTGTTGCTTAGCGGCGTGGGCTGTACGTTCGGTTGGGCTCGCTATAAGACCGGCTCCACTGGAATTCCGGCCGTGATGCATGCCGGTTACAACGCCACATTCATGGCGGGCTTTATATTTTCGAAGGGGGAGTATTTTTAGACGATGGTAGAAACCATTCAGTGGACGGATGCCGGCGTGGTTATGATCGACCAGACACGGCTTCCACGCGAGCAAATCTTTGTCACTTGTACGGATTATGTCCAGGTGGCCGAGGCCATTCGTTCCATGGTGATTCGCGGCGCACCCGCCATTGGAGTGGCGGCCGCCATGGGCGTCGCCATAGGCGTGCAAGGAACGGCTTCGGCTGACCTGGCCATCCAGTTCCCCATCATCTGTGAAACGCTGGCCGCAACTCGCCCCACGGCGGTGAATCTCTTCTGGGCCATCGACCGCATGAAGAAGCTGTACGCGGAAATCGAAGCGGAACCCATTGAGGTTATCCGCGCCCGGCTCATCCGCGAAGCCAAGCAAATTCGCGTCGACGACATCGCTATTTGCGAAGCCATCGGCCGCCACGGCGCGGACCTGGTGCCGGATGGCAAAACCGTACTTACTCATTGCAATGCCGGGGCGCTGGCAACTGCCGGATACGGCACCGCCCTGGGTGTGATCCGAGCCGCTATCAGCGCCGGAAAAAAGATCGATGTCTTCGCCGATGAGACACGCCCGTTTCTGCAGGGCTCGCGGCTCACCGTCTGGGAGCTGGATCAGGATGGTATCCCAGCCACGCTGATTACCGATAATATGGCTGGGCACTTTTTGAAATCCGGGCGAATCGGTTGCGTTGTCGTAGGAGCGGACCGCATCGCCTCCAACGGTGACGTCGCGAACAAAATCGGCACCTACTCCGTGGCGGTCCTGGCCAAGGAGAATAACGTTCCGTTCTATGTGGCCGCACCCATCTCTACCCTGGATCTTACGCTCGCCTCGGGAGAGGAAATCCCCATCGAACAGCGCGCGGCGCATGAGGTAACTCACATATTCGGAGTGCCTGTGGCACCGGAGGGAATCGCCGTGCAGAATCCGGCGTTCGACGTCACGCCGAACCGTTACGTCGCGGGAATCATAACCGAACGAGGCGTCGCGCGCGCGCCTTACAGCGAATCGCTAAGGGCACTGGCGAATCAGAAGGAGTCTTTATGAAGTGGCTGTTACTACTCTTTGCTGCCTGCCTGATGCACGCCCAAACCCCTCGGCGCGCTCCAGGCTTTTCCCTACCGGATATCAAACTGCAGCAGCACGATTTGATGGACTATCGCGGTCAAGTGGTCTTCGTCGATTTCATCCAGACCAGTTGCCCCGCGTGCATGCAACTTTCCAAAGCCCTGGAAGAAGTGAAGGCGAAATTCGGAGATAGGGTTGCGGTTGTTAGCATCGTCAACCCTCCGGAAAACCAGACTACCGTGGCCCGTTACATTGGCGCACATAACATCACGTCGGCAATCCTGTTCGATTGCGGCCAGGTAACCGCTTCCTACGTGAAAATTCTCCCTGATAATCCTGTCGTTCGCTTTCCGCAGTTGTTCCTGGTGGATCGCGAAGGCATGATCCGCCTGCAGGCAGGCGCTGACGGCAATCCGGCGGAAATGGAAAGCAAGGCTCTGATTGTGCAGGTGGAGCAGTTGTTGCAATCCCCACCCAAATCCAAGGCCAAATAAATGATGCGCCCGGCGTCAGCCGTTCTATTGATCGCCTGGCCGCTGGCCGCGCAGTCTCCGTTCTATACAGACGACACAAGCACTTCACCGAAAGGTCAGTTTCACTTCGAGCTTTTCAATGAGTTCGACGCGCTACAGCGCGACCTATACCCGAGTCTCCGGCAAAACACCACAAACATGAAGTTGAATTTCGGTGTGACGGACTCAGTCGAGCTCGATTTCGATAGTCCGTATATCTCGATTTTCCGATCTAAGCTTGCACTCCCCAGCAAATTGAATGGTGTTGGAGATGCCGATCTCGGTGTGAAATGGAATTTCCATAAGGAGAGTCCAGCTTCGCGAATGCCGGCGCTGGGCGCGAGTATGTACTTCGAATTTCCGACTGGCGATTCCAATAAACAATTAGGCTCCGGACTGGTGGACTACGCGTTAAACATGATGGCCCAGAAGAGTATCTCCAGCCGCACGAAGATCACAGCCAACTTGGGAATCATTTTCGCCGGCAACAACAGCACCGGCCTGTTGGGATTGCAGACGCGCGGGCGCGTTTATACGGGCGGTACCTCGGTAGTCAAACAGTTCAACGAGCGCCTGAGCCTGGGCGTCGAATGTTACGGCGCCATCTCCCGCAACTTCGATCTCGGCCGGAGCCAATTGCAATTCCTGGGCGGAGGAAGCTACGAACTCCGAAAAGGCTACCTCCTCACCTTCGCAGCGCTCGGCGGCCGGTATGTGGGAAGCCCGCTGGCCGGAGCGCAGCTCGGTTTCTCGATTGATTTCCCGCTCATTCATCTATCCAAATAGCGGATGTCCAGTTCGCCGTAGGAAACTTCCGGAAGCGCGCCGATCCAGAGAGTTGATACGCTAGGGGCATGCGCGCCGCGCTAATGTGCTTGTTACTCGCAGCTTTCGTGTGCCCCGCATTTCCGGGTGAGCTCAACGTGGCCGCCCGTGCAGGTGATCTGGAGCGCGTGAAAGCCCTGCTGGCCGCTGGAGCGTCCGTTGCTGAGCGCGATTCCCTCGGCGGCACGCCTCTCCATGATGCAGCGTGGGCCGGGGATCTCGCCATCGTTCAGTACTTGCTGGACAAAGGCGCAGACCCCAATGCGCGGCACTTGGAATCCGGCTCCACTCCGCTGGATTACGCGGTGATCACCAATCATCGGGACGTGGTGGAGATGTTCCTGCTGCGCGGCTCCAGAGTGGGCCCTGCCGCGCTTCACCTTGCCGCCAATCGCGGATACGGAGAGGTGGTGCGGCTACTAATCGCCAAGGGCGCCGACGTGAATGCCCGTGATTCGTCCGGTTCCACTCCGCTGGATGAAGCGGCGTGGAAAGGTCAACTCGAAGTTGCGTCTATTCTTTTAAAACATGGCGCGGAAGCAAACGTCCACAATCCGAACACCGGCGTCACTCCGCTGCACGAATCCGCCGTGAAAGGACATTGTGAAATTGCCGCCCTGCTAATTGCCCACGGCGCTGATGTGACTGCACGCGATAACAACGGCTCCACTGCTTTGGACGAAGCCCTTCGCTACCGCCATGGACCCGTCGTCAGCCTGTTGCTGGAAAAATCGAAGCTGGCTACCGGCCAGGCGCCGGTCCTGCGGCAGTTGCTGGATGCCGTGATGCGCGGCCAGACCGATATGGTAACCCTGCTTCTGGAAAAAGGCGCCGGCGCAAACGCCGTAACCCCGAACGGATCCACCCTGCTGCACGACGCCGCGCTGAAGGGCTATCGCGATATTGTGGCCGCGTTGCTTGCCGGCGGAGCGAAGGTAAATTCCAGAAATGCCGCGGGCGGAACGGCTTTGCATGACGCGGCGCTGGCGGGCAGCCAGCCCGTGGTGACGCTGCTACTGGAACGCGGCGCCGATGTGAACGCGATTGATGTGGAGACGGGAGCAACACCATTGCACCATGCAGCTTCCTGGGGACGAACCGAAGTTCTCACAGTCCTTATGGATCACGGAGCGGAATTGAATCTCAAGAATAAGGCGGGCCAGACACCGCTGCGCGCCGCGCTGGTAAATGAACAAAAGGAGACAGCTGGGTTGCTGCGCCGCCGGGGCGCAAAGGAATGAGTGTGGAACACCCGCGACACAAAGGTTCCGCCTCGATTTTGAATGAACAGCTCGAAGGTCATCTGGAGCGTCTCTCCTCGGTGATTCAACCTTTCGCCCGTGAAATCGACACGAAATTTGTTCGCCGCCTGCATGAACTCGGCTACCCTAAACAGCAGATCCAGGGATTGTCTCTTATCACCTCCGGCGCGGCCGCACGAGCGTACCAGGCAGGCGGGCGGGGGGTGCAGTTCTTTGAATCGGTTAGCAGCGCTGGAAAGTGGCTGGCGAAGCTGAATTTGCCGCCGTCCGAGGTGATGAGAGCGCTGCAGGAGTACGATCACCTGCTGCAGCCGCATCTGGACACGCTTTCACCCGAGACGCTCGTGGGCTTTGGTTGGGTTCGCGAGCAGTTGCAATTTTGCGTCATCCTGGCGCTGAATGAAGCGTACTATCACGTGCGCGAGGCGGAAACTCAGGCGCTGCATCGGATCTTCCGCATCGAACTGGAAGCGCAGAATGTCGATGTGTTATTCCGCCGATTTCTGGAAGCGGTAACTGACGTTTGCCAGGCAGACGCCGGGCACTTATTCCTGCTGAAGAAAGATCCAGCCGTCTGGCAACTGCGCGCCAGTAGCGCCACGGGAGTTTCTAAGGAAGCTGTATTGGCCGTGCCGAATTCAGTAACCCTCTCGCGGCAACTCGGCCAGCCACGGACCATAACCAAGACTCAGCAAGCCAAATCCCTGCTCGATCCCGGATGGCGGACGAGGTATGACTGTTGCTGGACCTTCCCGCTGATGGAGAAGGGGGAACTGGCTGGCGTCATGCAGTTCGGTTTTCACCAGCAGAAGGACTGGCTGCCGCGAGATCAAGGCCTACTGGCGGCAGCAGCGGAGCGATGCCTGATGGCCGCTCAAAAGATGCGTCTGGTGGAGGATCTGGCTTTTCGCGAGCAGCAAATACGCAATCTGGCCGATCACATGCTCCAAGTGGAAGAGATGGAGCGGCGGCGCATCAGCCGCGAGCTGCACGACGAAGCCGGTCAATCCCTAGTCTGTATTCGGTTGATGATCGAGATGATCGAGATGTCCCTGCCGCCGTCCGCCGACGAGTGGCGGATTAAGCTGGCAGAAGCCCGCGATCTGACGGAAAAGACGATTTTGGAGATGAGACGCCTCATCGCGGACCTTAGTCCGGTCATCCTGGAACAGTTCGGTCTGGAATCTGCACTGCGACAGTTGTTGAAGCGTCTCGAAGCTAGCTTCAAATGTCAGACCCATCTGGATGTCACTAGGATTACTGCTCTTCCGCCGAAGCTGGAAATGGTGGTCTATAGGATTATCCAGGAGTGCTGCAACAACATCAGCAAACATTCCCGCGCTTCTAATGTAAACATTTCCGTCTCTTCAGCCGATGAAATACTAAGTCTACATGTGTTAGACGACGGAATCGGGTTCGAGGTGGAAGCGGCCCTGGCCAAGAAAGACTCTTTTGGTCTCACGGGAATACGGGAACGGGTTGCTCTGTTGGGTGGAAAATTTAAGTTACGTAGCCGCTATCTGCCTGGTAGGAAGAGAGTTGGGTCCGAGGCGAAGGGAACGGAAGTCGTAATCCAGCTACCCATCCGCGTCGACGGGAATTGGTAAACTAAGGTAATATAGTACGAATTAGCTAAGGGTACGCCCTGGCAGGAGAGCGCTGGCGCAACATATGTCAAAGATTCGGATCATGTTGGCGGACGACCATACACTGTTCCGCCAGGGAATCAGAACCCTGCTTTCGGTGGAAACCGATATGGAAGTCGTTGGCGAGGCTGCCAATGGCGGCGATGCCGTCGATAAATGCGGCGAAGTTCGCCCCGATGTGGTCCTGATGGACATAGGCATGCCAGGTCTGAGCAGTTTCGAAGCAACCCGTCAGATTAAGAAAAACCGTCCGGAAACTAAAGTACTATTTCTCACGATGTACGATGATGAAGATTACCTGGTGGAAGGCATGGAGGTGGGTGCCAGCGGGTATGTGCTCAAAGATAGTCCGGCGGCGCAACTGGTCGCCGCGGTTCGCGACATCTGCCGCGGTGGAAGTTATCTCAGCCCGCGTATGCTTTCGCAACTGGTGGACGATTTCCGCTCCCGCATCAAATCCGCGAACCGGCTTCCCCGCTTCGCCACGCTCACCACACGCGAGCGCGAAGTGCTCAAGATGCTGGCTGAAGGCAATTCGGTCAAGGAAATTGCCTGCGATCTCACCTTAAGCGTGAAGACGATTGAAGCTCACAAGTTCAATCTCATGCGGAAACTGGATATCCACAACAAGGCGCAGTTGGTGCAGTACGCCATCCAGAAGAAGATCATCAAAATCCCAAATTTGGTCTAGTTCCCGTGACTGCGGAACCACAGCTTCGCGGTTAGTGTAGTCTAGCTTTAGCGGAACTGATCTAAAGTGGAACCAACCCGTAGAACATTCTTGACCGCTCTGGCCAGCGCGCCGCTTCTTCATGGCGCTGGAAGGCGCATCCGGCTGGGCGGGCCGATTTTTCTCGAATCAGACGACCCTGAAGAACTCGCGCGTGCGCACCGAAGCCTCGGCTATAGCGCCGCTACCTGTCCAAAAGCCACCGTCGACGATAAAGATCGCATTCGTGCCATCGTTAAGGCGTTTGCCGGCCAGGACGTAGTGATTGCGGAAGTGGGAGCATGGGTGAACCTGCTAGACCCTGATTCCGAAAAACGGCTCACCAACCTAAAATATGTGACCAGCCGGCTGGCGCTGGCCGAAGCAGTTGCCGCCCGCTGTTGCGTAGACATCGCCGGATCGTACAATCCGTCCGCCTGGTATGGGTTGCACCCCAAGAACTACACGCAAGATGCCTTCGATGCAACCGTCGAAAACTGCCGCAACGTGATTGACGCCATCAAACCCACGCGGACGAAATTCAGTATCGAGATGCAGGTGGGGCTGCAACCGCGGGGGTTGGACGGCTATCTCCAACTGATCAAAGCCGTAGATCGCAAGGCTTTTGGCGTTCACCTGGATGTCTGCAATGGGATCGACTCGCCGGAAAGGTTCTACAACAATGCGGCTTACATTCGGGAATGCTTCCAAAAACTCGGGCCCTGGGTGCTTTCCTGCCACGCCAAAGACCTGGCTTGGGTGGCGGATGGCTACAATCTGCACTTCGCCGAGGTGGTTCCGGGGCGCGGTGAAGTGGACTACCGGGCCTACCTGAGCGAATTGGCGAAAATGCCGGTGGAAACTCCTTTACTGCTGGAGCATCTCAAAGGCGCTGATCAATATGAGGAAGGCAAACGGCATATCCTGAACGTAGGCGCCGGTCTGGGCGTCACCTTCGCGTGATAGCGATGGCGTACCGCCAATAGAGGGCAGCCCCGTCGTTTGAAACTCCTTTCGCGGGCAAGCATCTCAATGGTGCGGATCAATATGGTGAAGGCAGACGGCATATCCTGAAGGGGAGGCCGATTCGGGCCTCCCTGTCGCCTGAGAGCGAACCGGCATTCGGATACAACTATGAAAAAGTTCCTGATCGGTCTTGTCGCCGGCCTGCTGTTGGCTGGTCTAACGGTATTGATTTTGGTTTTCTCGCTCGCGCGATTCGGAGATCGGCAGCCGACTGTCTCCGATGGTTCCACCCTTGTCATCAAGTTGCGCGGTGAGATTCCAGAGAAACCCGCGGTCGAGATTCCGATTCCGTTCTTTTCCGAACCAACGCGGGTTACCGTGCGGGACGTTTGGTCGATGCTGCGCAACGCCGCCGCCGATTCGCGCATCAAGGCTGTGGTCCTGATACCGGAAGGCGTGGACGCGGGCTGGGGCAAACTGCAGGAACTCCACGGCGACTTGCTGCAGTTCAAGAAATCGGGCAAGCCGCTCATTGCCTATCTCAAGTATCCCAAGACCCGCGAATACTATCTTTCCACCGCGGCCGATCGGGTCTATATGGCTCCGGAAGACATGCTGGATATGAAGGGTCTGCGCGCCGAATTGACCTTCTTCAAGGGCTCGCTGGACAAGCTGGGGGTGAACGTGGAGGTCTATCACGTCGGGAAATATAAAGACTTCGGCGACATGTTTACTCAGACCGAGGCGAGCCCGGCTACCCGCGAGGTAATGGACTCCATCCTAGATAGCCTATACGGCCATCTCATTGAAACCTTTGCCACCGCCCGCAAGCAGACCCCAGAACAGATGCGCGCCGTTCTGGACGATGGCCCTTATACCGCCAAACAAGCGCTCAAGCACGGATTAGTAGATGCGCTGCTGTTCGAAGACGAAATGTACGGCGAGATGAAAGACCGGCTCAAGCAGAAGGAGCTGAAAAAGTTGTCGCACTACGACTACGCGAAGATCTCCGGAGTTTCCCTCGGCGTCGAAGGTAAGAAGAAGATCGCGTTACTCGTCGGCGACGGAACTATTAGCAGGGGGGAAGGAAGCAGCGGCGTCGGCACGGAGGAAGGGTTCGTTTCCGGACCCTTTATTAAACTATTACGCAAGGTGGCGGAGGACCCGGAAGTTCAGGGTGTGATTCTGCGCGTGGATTCGCCCGGCGGTGATGCGATCGCCTCCGACGAGATGCTCCGCGAAGTGAAACTGTTGAGCAAGAAAAAGCCAATGGTGATTTCCATGTCGGATCTGGCAGCGTCCGGCGGATATTACGTGGCCATGACTGGAGACCCCATCATCGCCTACCCCAATACTTATACTGGTTCCATCGGAATCGTTTATGGAAAGCTGAATCTTCGTGGTCTCTACGACAAGCTTGGAGTATCGAAGGAGATCATGCTGCGCGGAAAGAACGCCGACCTCGATTCCGACTACCACCCGTTAACCGACGCCGGTAAGCAGAAACTCCGCGAGTCCCTCGACGAGTTTTACGAAGGCTTCGTTTCCAAAGCCGCGGAAGCACGCAAGAAGAAGTACGCGGAGCTGGAACCGCTGGCGCAAGGACGTGTTTGGTTGGGTTCGCAGGCGAAAAATAACGGCTTGATCGATGAGCTGGGCGGCCTCGATAAGGCGATTGAAATGGTGAAGAAAAGGGCGAATATCGGTGACGGCGAGAAGATCCGCCTAGTGCCCTACCCTGGAAAGCGCACCATCTTTGAACAGTGGGTGAAGTCGTCCAACGACACCGGAGTCGACGCGAAGATCCGTTCGCTACTCGGCGGGTTGGACTACAAGGCTTGGGCGCGCGGGGGCATGATGCGGCTGATGCCCTTTACTATCAAGATCGAGTAACTTTGGCGACTCATACCGCTTGGCATTGAATCGTATCGCTGGTTCCTTGAAACCAAAAATCCGCATAGTAGTCAACCAATGCGATGGGAGTTGGTCAATGAGAACGGTCACCTGAACCAGACCGTAGGCCGAGCCACTCCAAGGGAGACTAAATGAATATCGTGTTGATCATCTTGATTCTGCTGATAGTGTTCGGTGGCGGAGGCGGCTACTATTACGGTGGCCCTCAGGTGGGCGGAGGCATCGGCGGGTTGCTTTTAATAGTGCTTATCGTTTGGCTCGTAGTGGGAAACCGGCGAATCTAGAGACCGACTCCTGAGGATCTTATGAGGTTCCGAAAGCGCTGCAGCGCACTCACTTTGATCTTCATCTCCTTTGCTGCCATATTTCAACAAACTGCAGCCGTGGCAGAATTGGTGTCAGTTCATTACGCAGAGGGACTTTTTCACGGGTTCCTCGTGCTGCGATCGCTGGAAGGCAGCATCCTGGCTACAGGGGATGTGACACAGGTAGCTGATGGCATCAAGGTGACCAACGAGCTTGTCTTCCATTTCAAAGACGGCTCGCGGCATCAGGAGACAACTGTCTTCTCGCAGCGCCGCACATTCCGGCTGCTCAACTATCGACTAATTCAGAAAGGGCCTGCCTTCAAACAACCCATGGACCTCTCCCTGAACAACTCGACTGGAGAAACTACCGTTCGATACACCGACGAAGGCAAGGAGAAAACCATCACCGAACGGAAGAAGTTGCCGGACGACGTCGCGAACGGTCTTGTCACAGTACTGCTCAACGACATTGACCCGAAGATGCCGAAGACCACAGTTTCCATTTTGGCAACCACACCCAAGCCGCGGCTCGTTAAGCTCGTTATCACGCCCGAAGGGGAAGACTCGTTTTCCATTGCCGGTTCCACCCACAAAGCAACGCGCTACGTAATTAAGGTCGATATCGGTGGGCTTGGCGGAGTGATTGCACCCGTCATCGGCAAGCAGCCGCCCGATACCCGCGTCTGGATGATGGGTGGCAAGGCACCGAGCTTTCTGAAATCGGAAGGACCGCTTTTCGATGGCGGGCCTATTTGGCGAATCGAATTGGCAAGTCCGGTGTGGCCGAAAAGCGACGTAGACCAAAAGCGTTAAGGTCTTCTCTGGTTACGGGATCGCTCGCGCAGAGACAAGGCCCAGCGCCTAGACGCATATCCTAGACAAGAGACTCGCTCCGCCTTAGAGATCCAGCTCTGAGTACCAATTAATCACTCAGCAACGAATAAGTACCAGATTTCGTAGGATATCGGGGGACCAAGTGTTAGGATCGGGCCAGCTTAGATAGTAGGTCGAATGGCCTGGCGGTGTTTAATTGAACTCTTCGGTGCGGTTGACTTTCTTGATATGCACGACCATGGCACTCCCGTGTCTAGCGGCAGTCCCGGCGACGGTCCGAGCCGAATACGGTAATTTGCCTCTTGTTTTTGAGGCGAATCAAGGCCAAACGGATTCCGTAGTGAAGTTCCTCGCACGCGGCGCTGGTTCCGCGCTGTTCCTGACGCCTAACGAGATGGTCCTCACATTCCCGTCCAAGGAAAGTGTCCTTCGCATGCAATTCGCCGGTGCGAAGCTCAATCCAAAAATGGAAGGCGTCTCGCCGCAGCCGGGTAAGACCAACTATCTAACCGGCAGCCAATCCTCCCAGTGGAAGCAATCGATCACCAGTTATCAGAAGGTGCGATATCGCGATGTGTACCCGGGAATTGACGCCATTTACTATGGCCGCCTTCGGCAGTTGGAATATGATTTGGTGGTCTCGCCCGGTGCGGACCCCCGCGCGATCCGGCTGGCATTTCCCGGAATCGATTCCATGAAGATTGATGCCGGCGGTGATTTGCTGCTTTCGCTTCCAGGCGGAGATGTTCGCCAGCACAAGCCGGTCAGCTATCAGCTGATTGGTGACCGCAAGCAGTCTGTGGAAGCAAGATTTGTATTTCGCAAACACCACGAAGCTGGCTTCGAACTCGGGCAGTACGATCATAGCCGGCCGGTTATCATCGACCCTCTTTACGGCTATTCGACCTTACTGGGGGGCACTGGCATGGAGTCAGCCATCACGGTGGCCGTCGATAGTGCAGGAAACGCGTACGTCGGCGGATCGGCGACCTCGATCGATTTCCCCGGTACCACGGGTGCCCTACAAACGGTCAAGACCGGGACCACCA
Source organism: Bryobacterales bacterium (assembly GCA_038230275.1). Taxonomy (GTDB): domain Bacteria; phylum Acidobacteriota; class Terriglobia; order Bryobacterales; family Bryobacteraceae; genus JANXXV01. Next base: position 18,112 of record JBBRNO010000040.1, on the reverse strand, counting down.
CCGGCTTCGTCGCCAAGCTGAACGCAGCCGGTACGGCGCTCCTGTACTACACCTATCTTGGCGGGTCGAAGGTCAGCACCGTCACGGCGCTGGCCATCGATACCACGGGAAATGTTTTTCTGACGGGGTATACATCTTCTCCCGATTTTCCAGTGACGCCAGGAGCGGCGCAATTTGCCTTTCGCGGCGGCCCTACTGAGTACGATGGGTTTGTCGCCAAACTCAATCCTGCAGGTTCGGCGCTGGTCTACGCCACATACCTGGGCGGAACCGGCGATGATTACGCAAATGGCATCGTGTCAGACGCGGCGGGCAACGCCTATGTCACGGGTAGCACCACCTCCGCCGACTTCCCAAAAACGGACGGCGCGCTCCAGTCGACATACGCGGGTGGGGAAGATGTTTACGTATCTAAAGTGAATCCCACGGGAACGGCCCTCGTCTACTCCACGTACCTCGGGGGCAAAGGGGACGATGACGGGCTAGGCATCGCCGTCGATGATTCAGGTTCCGTTGTGGTGACGGGATACACCAGTTCCACCGATTACCCCACGACTTCCGGAGCAAATCAGCGAGCTTATGGTGGCCAGGGCGACGGCTTTGTCACCCGCTTAAACCCAGCCGGGACCGCGCTGGTGTATTCCACACTAATTGGTGGCAATCGCGCCGACGAGGGGGATTGGGTAGTGCTGGACCGTTCCGGAAACGCCTACGTCACCGGGACCACAGCTTCCAGAAACTTCGTCACAACGCCCGCCGCCTACCAAAAGGCGTTCCGTGTACCCGCCGGAACGGATTCTGACGCATTTGCGATCAAGCTGGACCCGGCTGGAGCCATTCTGTATTCCACTCTGCTTGGTGGATCCAATAACGAAACTGGATATTTCAGCGCCGTGGATTCAGCCGGGAACCTATTCATCACCGGTTCCACCGATTCGCCTGATTTTCCGTTGATACGTCCCCGCCAGCTCTATTTTGGCAGCACAGACGGCTATTTGACCAAACTGGATCCCACAGGATCCACCGTGCTCGATTCCACATTCGTCGGGGGTATTCTGCTGGATCGTGGAAACGCTGTTGCGCTTGATTCTACCGGAGCTGCCTACATTGTGGGTTTTACGGAAGCAGCTACCTTCATCACCACGCAGGGCGCCTTTCAAAACCGCCTCAGCGGAACCCGCGACGCATTCGTCACGAAGTTCGTTTATCCGCCGTCCCCGCAGGTCTCGCTTCACGCAGTGGTGAACGCCGCCAATTACAGAGGTGGCCCCGTTTCACCAGGGGAAATCGTCACAGTGTATGGCTCTCCCATCGGACCGAGTGCATTGACGACATTGCAGCTGGACTCATCGGGAAAGGTGGCCACTATTTTGGCGGACACGCGAATTCTATTCGACGGCGTCGCCGCTCCTCTGATCTACGTCAGTGCTTCCCAGGCAAGCGCGGTAGTCCCCTATGAAGTTGCTGATAAGACGCGAACAGAGGTTCAGGTGGAATATAAAACAGTGAAATCAAACCCTGTACTGATCGCGGTGACAGCGGCAACTCCCGCGGTGTTCACCACGGACGGCAGTGGCACAGGGCAAGGTGTCATCCTGAATCAGGACGGTAGCGTCAACTCAGAATCGAATCCCGCGCCACAGGGTTCCATTATCGTGATTTATGCAGCGGGTGGAGGTCAGACGGTTCCGGCGGGTATTAGTGGGGGAGTCACGCCGGGTGCCTCGAAGCAGGTTCTGGCAGTCCGCGCCGAATTCGGGAATAGCCCAATAGTGATTCAGGGCGAAATACAATATTCCGGCTCGGCGCCTGGGCTGGTCGCCGGTGTCTTACAGGTCAACGTGAAGACCCCTAGCGGTCTCAATGGAAAGTGGCCCCTTCGTGTTCGTGTGGGCAACGCATTGAGCTCACCGGTGGATATTGTATTCGCTAACCATTAATCATCTGGTTCTCGCTAATATCGCAAGGCAAGCAGGGCATTTGCGGTGGCGGTTCCAATGCGGTATCCTGCTAATGAGCAATACTTTGCGAAGGTCAGGTTTTTAACAAGTAGATGGCAAATCATGTTTCCGCACAAAAGCGGGTCCGGCAGACAGAACACAAGACCGAAATCAACCGGCTTCGGAAGTCGCGCGTGCGCCACCAGATTCGTTCGTTCCGGCGTTTGATCGCGGGTAAAGACGCGAAAGGCGCCACCGCAGCTCTTCCCGCAACATTCTCGCTGGTCGACCGTGCTGCCAAATGGGGCATTATCAAAAAGAACACGGCAGCGCGCTACAAGTCCCGTATGACGCTGCGATTGAAGTCGCTCGCCGCAGCCTAAGCGTTTCAGACTAAGCTCAGGTTAGTCCCAGCACAAACTGCTCCATCACCGTCCGGTCGTCGGGACGAGTGTCTCTCAACGCCCGATCGGTTTCAAAGATCTTCTGAATCGCCTTCCGAATCTTTGCCGCCGGGAAAGCTGCAACCGTCTGTTGCACCTGCTCGGCGCGTGATCGCCACATCGGTGTTCCCAGCTTCGTGAAGTGCGATTGAATCATCCCCGCATTGGTCAGGCCGGCTTCTTTGGCAACCAATGCCAAGCGAAACTGTGTCGCCAGAAACGTAAGCGATAGCGGAAGATACTCACCGTCGCGAACCAGAATATCCAGCGCCTCCAGTGATCCGGCACGGTCGCCCCGGCCTATCGCCGCTACCAGCGCAAAAATCGTGGTCGCGCGGCCATTAGGCACCAGACTCACCACGTCCTCGCCAGTGACACGGCGTTCCGTGCCCGCATACAAAGACAGCTTCTCAATCTCAGTGGCGATGCGCGAAGCGTCAGAGCCGAGAATCTCAATCAGCAGGTCGATTTCGTCCTCTCCGATCTGCAGTCCGGTGCGCTTGGCCTGCGTCAGTGCCAGCTTCTTGGCGGCTGCGGCGGTGAAGCGCTGGCATTCCACCTGCGCCGGAATCGCCGCGAAAAACTTCTGCACTCGCGCTAGTTTCGTCTTATCGTCGCCTTCGAAATCATAGCGGGAGCATTCAAAAACCAGAACCGTGCCCGGTACGGGATTCTTCAGATAAGCGCCCAATGACGCTCCGTCGGATTTCCCGCCGCCCTCTTCGGCATCATCGGAATCGCTAGCCGCGGAACGGGTACGGGGCAACACGCCTTCCGCGGAACTCACCCAGATCACGCGATTCGCCGCAAACAGCGAAAACGACCGCGCGTCGTCTATAACAACGCTGAGGTCAGTCTCGTCCAAGTCGTAACGCGTGAAACCATTCTCGCGGTCTTCCGGCGGCAGTGCCCGCTCGATCAATGCTTTGCGGCACTGTTCCCGATACCACGCTTCCTGCCCCAGAAACAGGTAGGCGGGGGCCGGCGGCTGCTTCTGAATCGACCGCAGGAATTCGTCGGGTGTCATCGGCTAGAAAGCTTCCAGAATCGCACTCACAACCGACTTGGCTACTTCCCGGCTCAAGCGGTCCAGCGCGATATCGCTTTCTTCAAAATACTGCAGCTGATCCACGCTGATCTCATACCGCTGGCGCACTTCCATCCTCGGTTGCGTGTACAGCACTTTGCCGGTGGTCCGCTCGGTCAAATTGATCTGCAGGATGGCGCTCAACTGTACGGAATTGGCGCGCCCGATCTTTTGATCGGACACCACCGGATAGGAATAATAGTTAATCACCGCAGCCCTCAGCACCGCGTCTGCCTGATTGGGGTCGGTGACGATCCGATACCGGCTGCGGCTGATAAACTCACGGGTCAGCGTTGAGGCCAGCCGGTCTGAGAGCTTATACCGATTTGTGAGGTTGCTAACCGCCGGAATCGCGATGGTCTTGATGGTTGCCGGCAGTAAGTCGGCGTGGCCTGAAACGTGATAGCCGCATCCGTTCACCACAACGAAGACAAACGCGAGCATCAGGTATTTCATAGCAGTTGACGGGCGACTTCCAGAGCGCAGTCCACCGTGACGCGGAAATTGTCGGCAACCGCCCACATCCAGATCGCTTTCGGATGGTTGCGGTCCGTCTCTACCAAACCAACGGTGACGCCGGATTGTCCTACCGAACCAACGTTGGTAGGCGGTTCCAGGTCCGCGCCGCGCACTTCGATTTGCGCGGAGGCAAGAGTTTCAGAGATAGCCACGGAGCCCGGGTTATTCTCAAACTCGGTCCAAATGGAGAAGCTGTAGCCATGGAATACAGGCGCCTGCGACAACCGGACCGACGGCAGCGGCGTGTCATGCGAAAGAGTGGCCAGGTGGCGGTCGATGCGATGCTCGATATCTTCCAATTGCACTGGCGCATCCGAACCATACCGCGGCAGCATGTTGAAGCTGAGTTGCGCGTCGAAGATCTCCTTAGGCAGCGTCTTGAACGCAAGCAAGCTGGCTGTCTGCTTCTGCAATTCGGTGAGACCTGCGTAACCCCGCTCGCTGGCCGGCTCGAAAATCTGCACAACCGAATGAACGATGGGATGGTGCCGGTGGATTCGCCGGAAGATCTGCGCCAGCACCGTGGCCGCCGGATGAGCAATCACATGGATAGCATCGGCAGGTGCAACGTAATCCTCCGCTTCCAGGATGGGAGCGCGTAATCGCGCGTTGGGTTGATCTTCCAGAGACCCGGTCAGGTCGATGATTACCGGCTTCGATGTTGCTTCCAACACCAGGTTCAAGGCCTTGCGGCCAGAGAGCGGAGATCCGGCCAGGAACACCACTTGGGACCGCTCCAAAACATCGGCGTCCAACTCTGTAATCACCACTGGCTCGCCGTCCTGGATGCTTAAGACTTTCGCGCCTTCCTCATCCGCGCCGATGAGCTTCACTCGAGCAGGGAACTTCGTCTCAGTCAGTTGGTCGCGAAGTTCCCGGCCTAGCAGGGATTCGCCGCCAACGATACAAACATCGTGATTATGCATGAATTCAGGAAACCTTCGGTTCCGCCGGCCGCAGCAGGCGCCGTGCGATTCCAGCAAACCGTGTGACGATGCCGCTGCCCACGTAAAGCACCGCGATACCAAGCAGCGTTGCCTGCGAGTAAGCCCAGACCAAATAGATAAAACTGCTGAACAGGATGATGGTGAGCGGAGACCGCGGGCGAAGCAGGTTTAAGTCTTTAAAGCTGTAGTAGCGCCAGGTGCAGACCATCAGGAAGGAAAGCAGCGAAAGCAGCGCCATCCAAGCGATGGACCAGCCCCACCACTGCAGCGGGACGCTGTCAGACGCATAAGTGACTGCCACCACCATACCGGCCGCCGCGGGAATCGGCAGGCCCACGAAATACTTGCGGTCCGGCCGGCCGGGGTTCTTGGGGATGGGGTTGGTTTGCACGTTGAACCGTGCCAGCCGCGCCACACCGCACAACAGGAACAGAAAGGAAACGAAGTAGCCGCCGCGGATCAGGTGTTCGCGTAGAAACGGCAGCGGACTGCTGACGAAGTAAAGGCCCCAGGTGAAAGCCAGAATGGCCGGTGCCAGTCCGAACGTGATGGCGTCGGCCAGCGAATCCATCTCGCGGCCAAAATCGCTGACCGTATTTGTCATGCGGGCGATGCGGCCGTCCAGTCCGTCCAGCACCACCGCGGCCCCAATCATTTTGGCGGCGATTTCAAAATGAACATTCGCTCCCAACCCCAATCCGGTTTTCGCGGCAATCGCCCCTTCAAAGGCTTTCAGGATGGCCATGAATCCCAGAAAGATATTTCCAGCCGTGAACAGCGTCGGTAGAGCGTAGGCAGCACGGTTCGGGCGCCGGTCTGCCGAACGCGGCGGCATCATACTGAAATTGAGCTTAGCCATCGGTTAATCTTCGGTGCGTACTGCCAGGATGCTGGCACCGGCTTGCACACGCTGGCCGGGGATCGCGGTAATCACCCACTCAGGTCCCAGAATGAGATCCACGCGAGATCCGAATTTGATCATGCCTACTCGTTCGCCGGCAGCCAGCGGTTGGTTGATCTTCTTGTCAAAAACGATGCGCCGGGCAATCAGGCCGGCGATTTGTTTGAAGACAACTCGAGTACCTTCGCCTTGCAGCGTGACGATGTTTTGTTCGTTAATTGTGGATGCCTCTTCCTTGCTTGCAACCAGGAATTCACCCTTCCGGTATTGAATATCGATAATGCGGCCAGCAATGGGCGAGCGGTTCACGTGGACGTCGAAGATATTCAGAAAGATGCTGATACGGGTAGCGGTCGGCGATTCCTGTTTGATGGCCACCACCTTGCCGTCGGCGGGAGAGACGGCAACCGGTCCCTGCGGGATTTCACGGTCCGGATCGCGGAAGAAGTAGAGGCAGAAAGCGGCCAGCACGACTAGGGGGATGCCCCACAGCGGACCTGCAAGCCAAGCGATTACCGCCGCTCCTGTGCCAAGGCCCAGAGCGTAATAGATGCCGTCTATTACCATCTCATGTCATTGTCGCATGTAGGGTATAGACAGTCGAAGACCTTGGTAAAGTAGAATGCGGCCAAGTATGCAAGACGCAATTGCTATTGGGTCCAAGTTTGCCAAGAGCACTTCGCGCCGATCGCCACCATCTGGTCAACTGTCGCCCGCCACTCGGATTCCGCGCGGAAATCATTGATCAGGCCGACCGGATGGCAGGAGCCACAAATGGCGCGGAACACTCCTTTATCGGACACTCTCGCGCTCGATGAAGAATTCGCGGTGTCTTTCTTCGCCGGGCTGTCGGCCGCCACGAGACTCGCAGCGGTTATCACCAATAGAGCGCTGAGCCGGAGGCAGCTGCACCGCCACTCCGCATGGCGGGATAATTGCACAGCAAGCGGGTCCCCGGAATCGTGCATTTGACTCCACGAATTCTTCGATTCCGTATGGTTTGCGCCTGACAGTCCGAGTGTGGTATGTGATAGAGCTACCTTAAGGATATCCGATGATCTGGCGCGGAAGGCTGACAGTTACACTCTTGGCTCGCTTGGCGGTGTTGCTGGCAGCAGTACCGCATCCCCCGGCTTGCGCGCAGGCGTTATCCGCCATCCGAAGGTGGACCCCGGCTGGCGTGATGACCTCCGCTCGTTCGGGTGCTTGCTCGGCCCTACTGCACGACGGCCGGCTACTGATCAGTGGTGGTACGAACAAGAAAGCCGATCTGGATACGGTCGAACTTCTAAATCCTGATGTTACGTTCGCGGCGGTGGCCTCTATGTCTCGTCCTCGCAGCCACCACACGTGCGTCACTCTTCCAGACGGACGCACCCTGGTGATGGGCGGAATCGGCGGCGGTGTTTCGCTGGCCATGGCTGAGGCATACAACCCGGCAAACAACGAATGGACCAGCGTGGGAATGATGGCGGAAGCGCGCTCGGAACACACCGCCACTCTGCTTTCGGACGGCCGGGTGCTTGTCGCCGGCGGTCAACACTCCGGGGTTGTGTCGCGGACACTCGAAATCTTCGACCCCGCCACAAACGCTTTCTCTCCGGTGACGGCAAAACTTTCCGCGCCCAGAACGCAGCATGCGGCAGCGGCTTTACCGAACAATAGAGTCCTCATCACGGGAGGGTCGGATGGCTCCGAGGTCATGGACACCACCGATATTTACGACGCCCAAACCGGGCAGGTGACTCCTGCCGCGCGGCTGACTGCAGCCAGGGCGGAACACAGCGCGACGACTCTGCTTGATGGCAGAGTACTGGTGGTTGGCGGCAGCGCGTCCGCAACCACGGAGATATTCGATCCCAATCTTCAATCGTTTCTTCAATCCGCGCCGATGACCAAGGCTCGCGCTGGCCATCTTGCATTTCTGCTCCCTGACAACAATCAGGTTCTGATCGTGGGCGGAACGTCGCCGGGCTCGCCAAACCTGACGGCTTCGGAACTCTACACGCCGTGGACTGAATCGTTCTCCCCTTCCGCTAGTTTATCCGCGGCTCGGACGGGCGCATTCGGGGGAACAATGGGGCGCAAAGGGATGCTGGTCGTGGCAGGCGGAAGCAACGTATCGGGTCAGCGGGCGGACGCCGAGGCGCTGCAATTCCCAACGATACGCAGTGATCCGTTTGGAGAATCCGCAATAATCAAGGGCACTGGCTGGCGGCCGGGTGACGACATCCATCTACTGCTTCACGATGTCGTTGGTCATGAGCCGGATATCGAATTGACCGTTGTTGCCGACGCTGCGGGGGCCATCTCTACCGGGAACTATTCAACAGGCATTCCCGTTCCCGGTGTCCTCTATTATCTGACCGCAACCGGCACGGACCGCCAGGCCCAGACCACTCTTCCCAACATGATCACACTCCCGGATCCACGCCTCCCAGCCGTGGTCATCCTGGGCATTAATTTCGCGCTTCCCTTACCCTACGGTCAGCCTGTGAGTTACACAGCGGAGATAACTCCCGCAAATGCCACCGGGGTGATCACCCTCAGCGATGGCCCTACTGAAATTGGCTCGGGGACTTTGTTCCAAGGGAGATGGAATTTTTCAGTCGGTCTGGCGGCCGGCTCCCACATTGTTACGGCCAGCTACGGAGGGTCTTCCGTTTACTTCCCGAGCGTTTCTAATCCAATCGTCCAGACGGTTCTGAAGATCCCAACCGTACTGACTGTTGCCGCGTCCGTGAACCCAGTAACGGCGGGAGCGCCTTTAACCATCACTGCCAACGTCGACACGGTTCCTTCGGGAGCCGCAACACCGGTTGGTTCGGTTAGCCTCTTCAACGGCGTCATTCTTTTAGACACCAAACCGCTGAATGCCGCGGGGCAGGTTAGTTTTGTCGGCAACTCATTTGCTCTTGGGACAAACTTTCTGAATTTCGTTTATCCCGGTAACACCAATTTCGTCGGCAGCGCCAAGCCCCTGACGCTCACCGTAAACGCAGCGCCAATTACGTCGACCTCAACCGTCCTCAGCCTTTCCCCCAGCTCCGCTGTCTTCGGGCAAAATGTGAGCCTGACCGCGACAGTGTCACCATCGGCGGCAACCGGCAGCATCACGTTCAACGAGGGTACAACAACGCTCGGCACCGCGGCCTTGGTGGCAGGAGTGGCAACTTTGGCAAAGTCCCTGCCGGTTGGCGCGCACAGCATCACTGCGGCCTACGGCGGGGATTCCACCCGCCCGGCGAGCACGTCTTCGGCGGTCACTCTGATTGTCAACCAGGCATCCACCACCACCAGTGTGGTTGCCTCCGCGAACTCGGTGCCGCAGGGTCAGCCAATTACCTTTACAGCCAGTGTCCAGCCTGTCGCGCCCGGCGCCGGCGTGCCGCTGGGCGATATCAAAATTTTGGACGGCTCGGCCGATCTTGTGATTGGCACGCTCACCAACTCAGTCCGGCAGGTGTTGGTCTCTACCAGCTCACTTTCGTTAGGCCCGCACGTGATCACCGCCTCCTCCAACGGAGACCAGAACTTCAAGGGCAGCAGGGCATCGATCACCATCAACGTGACCGCCCCGGCGCTTCTCGCAACTACCACCAGCGTGACCGGCGCGCCGAATTCCGCCTTCTATGGCCAAACCGTAAATCTCGTTGCGAAGGTTCTCCCGGACACGGCTACCGGCAACGTGCAGTTCAAAGATGGAACAACCACACTCGATACGGCGCTGGTGAAAGAGGGAAGTGCAACACTTGCGGTTTCGTCCTTGACGCCCGGTACGCACAGTATTACCGGGACATATAACGGAGCCCCCCCATTCGCCACAAGCACGTCCGCTCCCTACCAGTTGACGATCGTCAAGGCGAAAACGTCGCTCTCCCTCGTTGCCTCGCCGAACCCCGCCACGGAGGATTCCTCCGTAAACTTGGTCGCCAACTTATCGGTAACCGCCCCTGGCGCGGGATTACCCACCGGAACGTTAACGCTCTTGAACGGCTCTTCCATACTGATAAGCAAACCAGCCGCGTTGCTTACTTCCACCCCAGTCATATTCGCGTTTACAGGCACTATGATGCTAACGGCGACGTATAGCGGCGACTCCAATTTTGACGGCAGCTCATCCACGCTCACGCTACCTGTAAATCCTCCGCTCACCACCACCACGATCACCGCGGCCACTTCAGCCGCCTCGGTAGCGTTTGGCCAACCCCTCACCTTTAGCGCCAACGTAGCACCGCTCGCGGCCACGGGGACAGTTACATTCAAGGACGGCGCGACTTCTCTTTCTACAAAGACACTCACTGGCGGCAAGGCAACGTTCAGCGGTGTCCAATTGGGCGTCGGCACCCATAGCATCACGGCCGTCTACAGCGGAAATTCCACGTACGGCGCAAGCACGTCTCCGGCCTTCACCCAAATCATCACGAAGCCGCCAACGGTTACCACATTGTCGGCTTCGACAACAACGCCGCAGTATGGCCAGCTCACCAACGTTACCGTGACGGTAACTCCAAACCCGGAAGTTTTCGCACCCGAAGTAGTCGTGCTCACGGTGGACGGCTCAGCACAACCGGCATCCACCCTAACAGCCGGCACTGCCATCGTCAGTTTAGCCTTGTCTCCAGGCGCCCACAGCATTGTGGCGACGTATGCCGGGAGTAGGAGCTACGGCGAAAGCACATCGGCTCCGCTGACGGTGACGGCTGGCAGGGCACCCACCCGCGTCACCTTGTCGTCCACTCCCAACCCGTCGCAGCCGGCAGAGACGGTCGTGTTTGTTGCGGCTGTGGGCGGTCAGTCGCCTGGGATTCCACCGCCGATTGCCGCCATCGTGCAATTTTTTGATGGCGCCGTCAACTTGGGATCGGGAACAACGGACGCTGCCGGCTCCGCCACCTTCTCCACCGCGGCACTCGCTCCGGGCACGCACAGCATCACCGCTACTTTTGCCGGCCTCAACTTCTTAAGTGCGGCTACCTCATCCGTACTGATGCAAACCGTTCTCTCGCCGTCAAAAATTTCTACCAGCACAACTCTGGCGGCGCCGGCTTCGTCCGTATTCGGACAACCCGTCATTGTTACGGCAATCGTCAATGCCGCTACTCAATCGGCATCTCAACCTACCGGCAGCGTCCAATTGTTGGATGGCGGGAATGCGGTGGCCACGGCGGGCCTTTCCGGAAGCACCGCGCAATTCTCTGTCAATTCGCTCCTCGTGGGTTCCCACTCGCTGACGGCGGTCTACGCGGGCGACAGCACCTTCAACGGAAGCGTCTCAGGCAACGCTCCACTGAATGTCGGAAAAGCGTCAAGCACAGTCTCACTCGCATCTTCGCCAAATCCTTCTGCATTGGGACAGCTGATAACTTTCATCGCGAACGTCTCCAATGGAATCGGGTCGGGGTCGGTCCAGTTTCTGGACGGCAGTGCCCAGTTGGGGTCCGCGTCCCTGGATTCCACCGGCAGCGCCTTCTTCAGTCTCGCTACCCTGACGGCCGGCGCGCATAATATTACAGCCGCCTACGCAGGGGACTCGAATCTGACGGCAAGCGTGTCCCAGGTTCTGACGCAGACCGTCACGGCACAAGCCAAAACCTCTACCTCCACTTTGCTGACGACATCGTCGAACACTTCCGTATTCGGGCAGCCCCTCACTCTTACGGCAATGGTAAACAGTACGTCGCCATCCGGTCCGCAGCCCTCCGGCCCGGTTCAACTTCTGGCCGGAGGGGCGGTGATTGCGACGGCAACGTTGAGCGGCGCCACCGCGCAATTCACAGTTTCGTCGCTTCTGGCAGGCGCTCGTAATCTCACCGCTGTCTATTCCGGCGACTCCGCGTTCAACGGAAGCGCATCGCCTGACATTAGCGTCAGCGTAGCCAAGGCACCGGCGGCCTTCACCGTGTCTTCGTCCGTCAACCCCTCGGCAGTAGGCCAGCCGGTCAACTTCACTGTCACCGCGATTGCCCTGATTCCCGGCATATCGCCTGCCGGAACAATCCAGTTTCTGGACGGCGGTGCAGTTTTGGGAACTAGTGCACTCAGCGCCGGTTCCGCGTCCCTGCGTGTCACCGGTCTGGCGCAAGGGGCGCACCAGATTCAGGTGAACTTCAACGGAGACGATAACTACATAGCGGGGTCCGCCACTCCGCTGCTGCAGACGGTGAATGCGACGGCATCCAATGTGGCGTCGTCGCCCGCGATTACTTCGGTCAACACCGCTGGCGCGGGGCCGGATATCGCTCAGAATACATTTATCGAAATCAAGGGAATCAACCTTGCACCCACGGGCACTCCGCCGGAAGGGGTCATCTGGAGCAACGCGCCCGAGTTCGCCTCCGGCAGAATGCCAACTCAACTGAACGGGGTCAGCGTGACCGTGAATGGAAAGCCGGCGTACGTCTACTTCTATTGCAGCGCCGCAACCAGTGCGGTCTGTAAGAGTGACCAGATCAACGTGCTGACTCCGCTCGATGCCACAATGGGCCCGGTGCAGATTAAGGTTACCAGCGGCGCCACAACCAGCGAACCCTACAACGTGACTGCCCGCGCCGTTGCCCCCTCGTTCCTCTTGTTTGGCGGCGGAAAATATGCGGTGGCCACCCACGCCGATGGAAGCTTGGTTGGGCCCCCGGCACTATACCCCGGCCTCTCCACACCCGCTCAACCGAACGAGACCATCGTGATGTACACGGTAGGTTTCGGCTTGCCCGCCACCTCACTCATTGACGGATCGTCTACACAATCGGGAGCGCTATCCACGCCGCCTTCGATAACCATCGGCGGAGAGCCCGCGGCGGTTCTGTTTGCCGGAGTCATTAGCCCAGGCCTCTACCAATTCAACGTTGTAATTCCGAATGGGGCCGCGAATGGCGACAATGCGATCACCGCCACCTATGGTGGCCTTGTCACGCCCCCAGGCGACCTGATTACGGTACGCCGCTGACGCCAGGGCGAAAATCGAGAAATGTTCCGGACTCCGGTACCCCTCTGTTGGATGCTGCCGGCGGTCTCAAATCTTACCTGGGCGGCAGATGCCGCGCGAACTATCATTTGGATCCGTCACGCGGAAAAAGCGGACGTTTCAGGTGACGATGCGCCCCTAAGCAAACCAGGGCAGTGCCGTGCCGAAGTGCTTGCAAGCATGCTCGCCGATTCCGGTGTGAAGCAGATCTATACCACCAGGTTCATCCGCACCAAACAGACCGCCCAACCGCTGGCGAAAACACTCGGCATCCAGCCCTACGACAAGTCGTCGCAAGATGAGGCTACCCTGGTGGCGAAACTGCGTTCTGAACCGGCGGCCGGGACGGTTCTGGTAGTGGGCCACTCGAATTCGGCGCCGTCGATTATCAGCCGTCTGGGCGCGGGCAAGGTGACGCCAATCGACGACAAAACTGGATTTGACCGCATGTTCGTGGTCACCCTCACTGGAGCTAAACAAGCAGAGGTGGCCGCACTACGCTACCCGGGCTGCCCGGATCCGAAATAGATTTTTTGATACCCGGCGCTCAAACCGTAAGCTTCAAAGTATTCTCGATGTACTTTTTGGTGATGGCCGCGCTTTCCTTCGGCGAACGAAACGGCGAAGTGTCCAGTTCCACCGTGAGGAAGCCCTTCCACTGGATGGAATCCAGGAATTCCTTGAGCCGGACGAAATCTACGCCACCGCTGCCCAACGGGAAGAAACATGGGTCCGTCATGCCTTCCATCTTTGCCAGTCGAGTTTTAGCGCCGCCGCGATTCTCCGGCTTGGTGTCTTTGATATGGAACTCAACCACACGAGTCCCAAGCTTCTTGGCAAGTTCGATAGGATCCATCCCAGCCATGGTGATATGACCGGTGTCGAGGACAAAACCAACGTACTTCGGATCGGTGTTGTTCATCACAAAATCGATCTCATGCCGGTTCTCAAACTGGCTCCACATGTGGGCATGCACACCGAAGCGGATGCCTTCGCCATGGATGCGCCGTCCCAACTCCTGACAGGCGGTGGCCATGTGCTTCAAGTCTTCCTCGCTGGTGCCTTCCGGGCTGCGCCGTCCCAGGTTGATCTTCAAATGGTCGCAGCCGAAGTTCTTGATAAACCGGACCAGCTTGATGTGGTCTTCGTAAAGCTGCGCGTGTTTGGACGGATCCTCAAAGCGTGTTTCCATCGGCGCGCCATTGGATATGGTGACAAATTGCACTCCGATGTCATCCATCCGCTTCTGCACTTCCTTCGGCTTGTTGTATAAATCAAGCTCGACAAAGTAGTGCATAAATGTTTCGACGTAGTGGTAGCCAACATCGTGCGCGTCCCGGAAGGACTGGAACACATCCTTCTCCCATCCGCCCACGGTGTTGGTGGTGTAGCCGATCTTGTATCGGGATGGCTCGGCTCCAAAAACCTGTGTGGCAAGAGCGGCGCTAGTGACCTGCAGGAAAGCTCGTCGATTCATGTTCGTCATGTTCCTCCTAGAAAATATACTGCAAAGCGCGGTCCGGCGGTATGCCCGAAGGCGATGTTCCGGCCGCGTTGGCGGACAAAGTCCGCCAGAAAATTGAGATGCGGCGTCAACTTGAAGCGGTTTCCCAAACAGAAGGAAGAACCTCGGTCTTGAGCCGCGACCGGTTCGAGGCTTATCTCGATAAAGTGTTGGTGCTCCGGCGGCCGTCCAGTTTGCGGGAGTCATTAGTCCGGGGCTACACCAGTTCAATATCCTGATACCAACTGGTGCCGCGAACGGTGAAAATGAGATCACTGCTACCTATAGAGGCCTGATGACGCCCCCGGCGGTCTGATTACGATTCGCCGCCGGTCAAATGCCGGCCGAAGGGATGGGAAGTTGCCCCGTCGGTGCTGGATTACGTACCACAAATCGCATATCGGGACTCTTGGCTGTTCGTGGTAACCGGGATACCGCTTACTTACGGCGAGCCACTCGGTTAGGGCATGATTCTACGGAGCCTTTCGCCGCGAGGGAGCCGTTTACACCACAGCGCACCCAAACATCGTTTCACGAGAATGTTCTTAATCTAGCGCTTATAAAGCTTTGCCCCAAACGCCAGGATTAAGGCTTCCCGAGCCTACTCTTTCATGTTAACCGGCGCGGGAGCAGCGAGCTATTTACCTTCGGGTAGCCTGCGGCACCGGGCCGGGCCCGGATCCTATATCGCCAGCACCAGCTTCGCCAACAGCGCAGTCCGGTCCGCAATCCGATCAATGAGGATGCTCTCACTCGGCGCATGCGCGCCTTCCCCAACCCCGCCCAATCCGTCCAGTGTCGGAATGCCCAGCGCCGCTGTGAAATTGCCGTCCGACCCTCCGCCTGTGCTGGATTCCTGCAGATCAACACCTAACTCCCGTCCCAATGCCTTCGCTTTTTGGAACAGTGCGGCGACGCCTGCGGTGCGCTCCATCGGCGGGCGATTCAAACCACCGGTGACCGTGACCGTGCAGCGTTTGTCCACCGCTTTCAAAGACCGGAACTTCTTGTCCAAACCGCCGCCATCTTTCATCCGCGCAATGCGGATATCCACTTCCACATGCGCCTCGGCTGCAATCACATTCGTCCGCGTACCGCCCGCAATCACGCCCGGATTTACAGTGATGCCGCGCTCCTGTTGAGTAAACGACGAAATCTTTTCGATCTGCCGGGCCAGTTCCAGGATGGCGCTAGCACCGTTTGCAAAGTCCACGCCGGCGTGTGCGGCCTTTCCTGTCACCGTAACAAGGTAGTCGCCAACACCTTTGCGCGCGGTCTTCAGCATCCCGTTCATGCCCTGTCCCGGCTCCAGCACCAGCACTGCCGCGCTTCGCAACGCCTCTTTCTCCGTAAGGGGGCGTGAAGAATCGCTCCCCACTTCTTCATCGGAATTGAGCTGCAACATTACCTTTCGGCTCACCGGAATGTCCAAATCGCGCAGCGCCCGCATGGCAAACACGAAGAAGACGATCCCCGCCTTCATATCCAGTACGCCCGGACCCCACAGCCGCCCCTGGCTCTGCCGGAAAGGCATCTTTGCCAGCGTGCCCAGCGGGTAAACCGTATCGGAATGTCCCAGCGCCATCACTTGGCCGCCCTTCTTCTTGCCGGGCAGGCGGAACGTGCACTGCAGATGCCCTCCCGTCATTCGTTTGCAATCCGCAATGTCCGCCACTCGGTCCGCGAACAGGTCGACCAACCGGCGGATGGCCTCTGGCGAATCGCTCGGCGACTCGCATTCCACCAGCTCGCGGGTCAACGCGATAATGTCCTTCTGTTTCTGCCGGGCGTAGCTAAGTAATTGATCCATCCCCTGTTATAATAGCCGCACGGCATGCCCATTCTGGATATACAGGCCATCCAAGACCTGCTTCCCCACCGCTATCCCTTTCTTCTGATCGATCGCATTCTCGAATTGGAAGACATGCGTGTGGTGGCGATTAAAAACGTAACCATGAACGAGCCTCACTTCACCGGCCACTTCCCAGGCTTCCCGGTGATGCCCGGGGTATTGATAGTCGAGGCCATGGCGCAGACGGCCGGGGTATTGGTGCTCAATCGCATCCAGAACCGCGCTGAGAAGCTGGTGTTCCTGGCCATGATTGAGCAGGCCCGCTTCCGCAAGCCAGTGGTTCCCGGCGACCAGTTGCGCATCGAAGTAGTCTTTCTGAAGCTGAAGCCCAGCGTGGCGAAGATTCACGCCGTCGCTACCGTCGAAGGCGTTGTTGTGGCGGAAGCCGATCTCATGTGCACTCTTTCCGATCGGGCTCCCGCCCCTTGAAATAGGGCTCCCTCCCATGCCGATTCACCCCACTGCGATCATCCACCCGGGGGCGCGCATCGCAGAGTCCGCGGAGATTGGTCCGTTTTGTGTCATCGGCGACGATGTGCAAATTGGCGCGGGCACTCGCCTCATGGCAAACGTATTCGTCGAAGGCATCACCTCCATCGGAGCTGAGAACGTGTTCTTCCCCTATTCCACGGTCGGTGTCGCGCCGCAGGATCTGAAGTACGCTGGGGAGCGTTCGGAAACGCACATTGGCGACCGAAACAAGATCCGCGAATTCGTCACCATCCATCGCGGCACCACCGGCGGCGGCATGGTTACGCGCCTGGGCGACGATAATCTGCTGATGGCCTATACCCATGTGGCGCACGACGTTCAGTTGGGCAGCCATACGGTGCTGGCCAACGGTGTAACCCTGGCGGGGCACGTTCTTGTAGGCGATTGGGCTGTGATCGGCGCCTTTAGCGGCGTGCATCAATTCTGCCGCATCGGACGCCATTCGATGATCGGCGGTTACAGCGTGGTGACGCAGGACGTTCTGCCGTTTTCCACCACTGTGAATCCGCGGGAGATCAAGGTTTTTGGCGCGAACCGCACCGGTTTGGAGCGCCGCGGATTTGACATCCCGGTCATCGACGGTTTGCAAACCGCATTCCGGCTATTGACTCGCGCAAAGTTGAATACTACCCAAGCCCTGGAACGCATCCGCGCGGAAGTGCCGGCTAGCCCGGAACTGGAAGAGTTGATCGCGTTCCTGCTTTCCTCCCAGCGCGGGGTCATCAAGTGAAGTACGGGCTGATTGCGGGCAATGGCCGGTTCCCGCTATTGGCCCTGGAAACAGCGCGCACGCTCGGGCATCAGGTAGTAGCTATCGGTATCGAAGAAGAGGCTTCCCGAGAGATTGAGCCCCTGGCGTGGAAGTGTCATTGGATCTCCCTCGGCCAGCTCAGTAAACTCATCGAGATTCTGAAGGCCGAAGGCATCACCGAAGTCATTATGGCCGGCCAGGTGAAGCATGCCAAAATTTTTTCGTCCATCGTACCGGATTTGCGCCTGGTCAAGCTTCTGGCAGCGTTGAGAGGCAAGAACACGGCGGCATTGATCGGCGCGGTTGCCAAAGTGTTGGCCGATGAAGGCATCCAACTCGGCGATTCCACAAGGCTCTTAAAGCCTCTGGTCGCTGGGCGCGGCGTGCTCACGAAACGCAAACCCACCGGTGACGAGGAGAAGGACATCGCTTACGGGCGTCGTGTGGCCAGTGCCCTGGCCAGCCTCGATATCGGCCAAAGCGTGGCTATTGCCGACCGCGCCTGTGTGGCTTTAGAAGCCATGGAAGGCACCGATGCCATGCTGCGGCGCGCGGCTAGTTTGTGCAACGGAAAGCCTCTGCGGTTGATCAAAGTTTCCAATGGCCGGCACCATCTGTTGTTCGATGTGCCTGTAATTGGATTAGACACGATTCCCGTGATGCAGGAGACTGGGACCACTGCGTTGGCAATCGATGCTGGGCGGACGCTGCT